>CAZJHO010000015.1:0-9894 GCA_964546015.1 uncultured Paludibacter sp. | reverse complement strand
CAGGTGCTACTAACCAACTGAGCTATGGGCCCCTGCTATTGCAAAAATTGTATTACCTTTGCAAAGCGTTTGCAAAAGTAATTATTTTTGCGAAAATAAAAAATCAGTTTTAATCTTTTTCTGTTTATGTCGAATATAAGAGCTGTTTTATTTGATTTTGGCGGGGTGTTGATTGATATCAAACGCGAAAAATGTATAGAAGCATTTAGTCAATTAGGGTTTCCCGAAGTTGAACAATATATTGGAAATTATACTCAAACCGGATTCTTTCTTGATTTTGAAAAAGGATTAATATCTCCCGAAGATTTTCGCAATGAAATTCGTAATTACAGCAATAAAAATCTTACCGATCAGCAATTAGATAAGGCTTGGAATGCTTTTTTAATTGATATTCCGGAATACAAACTGGATTTACTCCGCAAACTAAAAAAAAATTATCGTGTGCTTTTGCTTAGCAATACAAACATCATTCATTTTACACAAAAAGGACGCGAAGAATTCGAAAAACAAGGCTTACATTTGTCCGATTATTTTGATAAGTGTTATTTGTCATACGAATTAAAAATGGCAAAACCTCAACCCGAAATTTTTCAATATATCTTAGAAAATGAAAAGGTAAAAGCCAACGAAGTTCTATTTCTCGACGATGGGGAAAAGAATATTAAAGTTGCAGAATCCTTAGGATTTCATACTTATTTAGTAAACGAAAAAGAAGACTTCCGACATCTATTTGAATAATACTTGTGAAAATAATAACCGATATATCACAAACGCAAACTGACCAATTTGTAGCTACCATCGGATTCTTTGACGGGGTACATCTTGGTCATCGCTTTTTGTTGCAACGACTTAAAGATGAAGCTAAATTATTAGGCAAAAAATCGTTGGTTATTTCGTTTCAAAATCATCCGAGAAGTGTTATTTCCTCAGATTTTCATATATCGTTGCTCACTACCAACGACGAAAAAATTGCGTTATTAAACGAAATCGGGATTGATGCTTGCGTAGTGCTTCCGTTCGATAAAGCAATGGCGAGTCTTACGGCATACGAATTTTTGAATAAAATCATTTTGAAAAAACTGGGAGTACATAAGTTATTGGTTGGATACGACCACCGATTCGGACGAAACCGCGAAGAAGGCTTTGAGGATTATGTACGCTACGGCAATCAGTTAGGCATACAAATCATTCCTGTTGAACCTTTTAATGGAGACCGTATTCATGTGAGTTCTTCGCAAATAAGAAAACTATTATTGAGTGGACAAATAGAAGAAGCCAATAAAATGCTAAGCCGCCCTTATCAAATATCAGGAACGGTAATAAACGGTCAGCAACTTGGCAGAAAACTCGGTTTTCCAACAGCTAATATAAAGCCAACAAATAACAAATTAATTCCTGCAAACGGAGTATATGTGGTCAAAGTAGCTTTAAATGAGAAAAAGATTTACAAAGGAATGCTCAATATAGGTTATAGACCAACGGTAACAGAGAAAAAATCTGTCCAGATTGAGGTTCATCTATTAGATTTTTCCGAACAGATTTACGGACATTCGATCGAAATATTATTTTTGCACAAACTGAGAGATGAAATTAAATTCAACTCAACAGAAGATCTTGTTAAGCAATTGGAAAAAGACAAACAAGCTGTAATAAATTATTTATTATAATTCAGCCCAATGAAAAATATAATAAGAAGTTTTTCGGGACCAACCTTTTTTGGAATCTCATTTCCTTTATTAATAGGAATCGCTTGTTGGATTTTGGTTTTTCAGTTCAACCCGCAAGCTACCATTTCTGTCAACGACTCATGGCTCGCAGATTGGATTCACACTTTTATTGTTCCGGGCAGTGGAATTTCCCATTTATTGGGATTTGCTTTTACTTTATTAATTGCGGTTTCGTTGTTTTTTCTCAATGAATCACATTCTTTTGTTAGGCAGCGAACAATGTTGCCTTATTTTTTCTTTATTTTATTGATGGGTATCAATACTAACACGCACGAATTTTTTATAGATCAAATTTGCTGTTTTTTTTTCATCGTTGCACTCGGACAGTTATTTTCATCTTATCAAAAACAAAACTCCATAAAACAAGCTTTTAATATTGGCTTTCTTTTGTCTTTCGGTTCTTTGTTTACCGTGGAATTATTGTTCTATATTCCACTTTTTTGGGTTGCAATGATAATCTTCAGTAGTTTTTCATTTCGCACTTTAGTTGCTACTATTATCGGAGCGTTGATTCCGTATTGCTTTACTTTTGGTATTGCTTTCTTACATGGCGACTTAGAGGTTTATTTTAATGCTTTTGCAAATCAATTTTATTTCGGATTACAGTTATCATATAGCATTCCGTTTATTCTTTTAATGGCTTTATTTTCTGTTTTACTGGTCTTTGCCTTACTTGGCAATAGTCGCGCCAACAAAATAAAAGTGAAACGCATACTCAATGTAAGTGCTTTGCTATACCTGTGCACTCTTATTTTATTTACTTTCTTCCCAAACGAAACTAATACGCTATATCTTATCAGTATTGTATTTTGTTCTATTCTTTACACCAACTTTTTTGAAACCCAAAACAATCAAATCATATTTTATTTACTAATGGCTGCTTGTATTGGATATTTTGTGGTTTCTTTTTTCTAAAAGCTTGTCTAAATTTCCCCCAAATGAACTAATAAAATCAATCTTCGCCTTAAATTATAGCTGTTTTTTTTAAGAAAATTTAGACAAGCTTTTAGATATTACATCGGATCTACATCCAAATTAATTTGCAAGGATCTAAATAAATCCAAACTACGAATGTGTTGCGAAACCTGATTGATTAAATCTTTCGCTTTTTCGTTGGATGATTGTGCTTCTATTTTCAGTAAAATCTGCTTGATAAACAAGTTCTGAACTCTTGTTATCGGAGGATTATCCGGTCCTAATACCCTGTTTCCGAAAACGACTCGCAGTTCGTGTGCCATTTGATTAGCCGCCTTATTTAATATTGGTAAATCACGGCATTTCATCATGATAGAAATCAGCCGGAAATACGGCGGATAATTAAACAATTCCCTTTCTTGCATTTGTGTGCTGAACATTGCTTTGTAATCATTAGCCATTACTTGCTTTATAACCGGATGCTCAGGATTTGATGTTTGCAAAATTACTGTTCCTTGTTTATTTTTTCGTCCTGCCCTACCACTTACCTGTGCCATTAGCTGAAATGCCCGTTCATGTGCTCTGAAATCAGGATAATTAAGTAAATTATCGGCATTAAGAATTCCCACTAACGATACATGGGCAAAATCCAATCCTTTGGAAATCATCTGAGTGCCAACTAGAATATCTATTTTTTGCAATTCGAAATCAGCAATTATTTTTTCGTACGAATTGCGTGTACGGGCTGTATCTAAATCCAATCGACCGATACGCGCCTCAGGAAATAAATCCTGTATTTCATCCTGAATACGCTCCGTACCAAAGCCCCTCGAATCTATATTATCCGAACCACACTGAGGACATTTTGAGGGAATATTTTCCGTATAACCACAATAATGACAAGCAAGCGAATGAAATGCTTTGTGAACCGTTAAGCTGACATCGCAATTTTTGCAGTGCGGTACATACGCACAAGCCAGACATTCGATATAAGGAGCATATCCACGGCGGTTCTGAAATAAAATCACCTGTTCGTTATTCGACAGAGCTTCAGTCATCTTATCTAACAACAAAGGTGAAAACAAGGACTTCATTTGTTTTTTCCGCCGTAATTCTTTGGTATCTACAGCAATAATTTGGGGTAATTTTATTGATTCGTATCGTTCTGTAAGCTCCACTAATCCAAATTTTCCACTGATAGCATTATTATATGATTCGATTGAAGGAGTAGCCGTACCAAGCAACACTTTCCCTCCGTGCATCTTTGCCAGCATAATAGCAGCATTGCGCGCATGGTAACGAGGAGCAGGATCAAATTGTTTATAGGTAGTTTCGTGTTCTTCATCAACAATGATAAGACCCAAATCGCGAAAAGGCAAAAAAACAGATGAACGAACTCCGATAACGACTTCATATCCTCCGTTTTGAAGTAAACTATTCCAGATTTCAACCCGTTCGGCATCGGGAAATTTTGAGTGATAAACCCCTATTTTATTCCCAAAGACTTGTTTCAATCGAGAAGTAAGCTGTACTGTAAGAGCAATTTCCGGCAAAAGGTATAACACTTGTCTACCCAACTTCAAAGTTTCTTCGATAAGATGTATATAAATTTCCGTTTTTCCACCTGAAGTTACTCCGTGCAAAAGTATTACTTGTTTTTGGGCGAATGAATTTAAAATTGCATTGAATGCTTTTTGCTGATGGAAGTTAAGTGGATTTGATTTTTGTGTATCAATAAGGGATAAATCCAACCGACCAACTTCTTTTTTATAAATTTCAAGGATATTTTTTTCTATCAGTCCATTTAAAATATTTAATCCGACAGAAGCCGACTCAAGTAATTGCTTCTTACTTACTTCTTTGATTTGAGAATGAGAGGAATTGTGCGAGAGGTTAAGATAATGAAGCAGCAAACTTTCTTGCTTCTTTGCTTTCTTTATAGATTCGAATGCATTCTGGAGGCTCTCTTTTTCATGCATTCGAGGAGTTAATCTTACAAAATCTTCGCGGCGTGGTTTATATGATTCAATTACTTTTTCATCAATAAAAATCATCTCCCGCTCAAGCATGGACTTGAGTAAAGGTAATGCATTTTTTATTCCTAATTGCTTCTCTATCTCTTGTATAGAAGGATTTTTTTCTTTTTGCAAGATAGAAACAACAGTCATTTCTTTATCTGTAAGCGCAGTTAACTCTTTGTCAAAATCCGGATTCAAAGCAATATGCGTTTCACTCTCGAGCTTTAGTCCGGAAGGAAGAGCGGCTTTATATACATCGCCTAAGAATGACTGATAGTAAGATGAAATCCATTCCCAAAACTGCAATTGAGGACGCCGTACGATCGGATAATCATCCAATAAGGAATAAATCTTTTTTACCTCATAGCCTTCGGGCTTCAAATGATGAACGGCATATACGATTCCCGTGTATATTTTTCGCTGAACAGGTACCATAACACGCATTCCTACCTGCAATCTTTTTTGAAAATCAACAGGAATTGCATAAGTATATGTATTTGCCAAAGGCAATGGTAAAATGATGTCGGCGTACATCGGAAGAACAATATTTGATAAAAAAACAAGACAAATTTATGATTTTATTTACCTTGTCTCACATAAATATCTTTTAGTTTTTTCATATAAATTGCATAAAAAAATTTGTTCAAAAAATATGAATAAGCTTTTTAAAATATATATGAATGTAGAATCTAAAGTATAAAAAGAAATCACAATTAACTCTCCTTTTAAAAATTAATTGTGATTTTTCGCAAAGAATAAAACTTTTTTGATAGACAAATAATCTCTTACAACAAATTATCTATTTCTGTTTTTAATTGTGCTTTTTGAGCAGCACCAACTACTTTATTTACCAATTCTCCATTTTTAAAAAATAATAAAGTAGGAATGTTTCGAATACCATATTTTTCACACACTTCTACATTTTCATCTACATCTACTTTTCCAACAAGTGCTTTTCCTTCAAATTCGGTAGCTAATTCGTCAACTATCGGTGAAATGGCTTTACACGGTCCACACCATTCTGCCCAAAAGTCAATCACAACTACTTTGTTTGAACTGATTATTTCATTAAATGTTGCATCTGTAATAATTGCTGCCATACTTATTTTTCTTTTTTTAATTAATTTTACTAACTACAAAAGAATGAAAAAATATACGGATAAACAAACTTACTTTTCAACAAATTGTTTTTTCTGAGTAAAGTAATACACATTACCATTGTTATCAATTCCCTCTACAGTAATGTTATATAAAGATGAACGGTCTGCCGTATAGAACCAACATTTTGCCCAACCTTCAGAATCAGTCCTCAAATCGGGAATCCATGCAATAGTAGTTCGTAAATCAGGGTTCGGATTTTCGTGAACTGCTTGTACATCATATTTAGGCTGATAAAATTCTGCCGGATAAGCATATCCCAGCGGAGTATAATAAACAATAGTAGGAGGTTTCGGTACAGAGTACAAAGAATAACCGTTTTTAAAATTAAGTACGATCAAGATATCGTCCAACGGACTTATTTGACGATGTAAAGGATTCATTGAACGCAATACCTGTACCGACTCTAATGTGTTGGTTTGAATGTTTTGTACCTCGTTATAAGTATAAATATTTCCTTCCCAGGCAAAATGAGGTCCGGGGTCTTCATTCACTTCACCTTCCATAGCGTAAGCCGCCTGCTGGTTATATTGCAACAATCGGTTTTCGTCCCACGAGGTCATGCCCGGCAACATCTTCAATAAATTACTGAATGGCTGATTATAATATCGTCTCAACGCCTCTCCCTCCAAAGAATATGTTTCGATACTGCTAAAATAGTTAAGATCGGCATAAATCTCCGGATCAACGGTTTTATATCCATACACCACCAATTCCTGTAAATTAAAATTAAGAACTCCATTTTCATAAATAAATTTCTGGTTGGCTGCTTCCAAATAATTATCAGGAAAAGTTATCGCCTTATCGGTAATGACAATTTCTTTTTCCAAAGAAGGGAATGAATCCTGTTCAAGATGAATCTCTATCGCATTTTTCAATCCTTTTTTTCTTTTTGCCTGAATGATAAATTGAGTACTGTCCGGTGCCATAAAACCCGAAAAAGTAAAACGCCCCTCTATATCAGTCGGCTGTATGTCAAACAAATTTAAACTCGGAGCGAGCATAGAAACCATCACTCCTTTTTCAGGCTTATTAAGCAATCCTGTAGTTATTTTACCCGAAATAGTCTGCCCTTTTTCTAAAAAATAAGTTGCCTTTTCCCGTTCTCCACTTAAAATTCGAGTAACATCGAATCGTTTCCAACCTTGCGTAAGCATCAACAAATCAATCTTTTCTGCTGCATTTTCCAAATATCCGCTAAAATATGCTCCCGGATTTTCCACATATCCTTTTAAGTCGGACGAAAGAAACAGGCTCGACACGATGGTTGCCACAGTAGAATCTATTTTTACATCATCAGCATCAGTAATAGAAACAGAAAAGCTACCTTCTACCGGCAAATTATTATGATCTATAATATAAAAATCCAGATTTACAGAATCGCGTTTACTATACAAGTGTTTATCCGATTGTATTTTCAACTTATTTTTATCCGAAGGAAAAACAAACAATAGTCTCTCCGAGAGAGGTTTTTTATCTTTATCCAGCAATAAAAATGAAACAATACCCGGTCGTAAATCACTCATTTTCAATGATACCGATTTTCCTTTTTTCAACAACGACGAATAAAAAATACTCCCGCGACTATGCCCTATCAATAATAACGAATCTTTGAATGTTCCTTTTAATCCTACATTTACTTTTCCATTTCGCATGCTTAGTTCTAAAGCATTTCCATCAGAATTCACAACAGGAAGTTCTACCCTTTTTTCTGCTCCGGAAGCGTTTTTTATCAAAACATAGTAGGATTGACCTGACTCCGGGAAAAGATAAAACTTACCCATGCCCAAATAAAAACTCGTTAAAGTAGCTACTTGTTTGTTAGTATTATTAAAAACTTTTCCACTCACATCTATAGATAATCCATTGGGAGCCACAGCTTTAAAAGCGACACAATTGCCTATTCCCGCTATAAGCCGACCACCTTCAGCAAAAAACTGAATATCAAAATCATTTTTGGATGGCAACACAAAAACACGCTCATAATGACTCATTCCACCATTATACTGAACTTTCAGCGTCGGTTTATGTAATTCTATCTGACGAGGATCATAAGTTATGGTTATTTCTCCATTAATATTTGTGGTTTTTGTTTGCCGACGCAGTTGTTTCCCTTTCAGATTGAGAACATAAAAAATCTGTGTATTTTCTAAAGGTGTATCGCGTATGGAAAAACGAACTGTAGCTATAACCTTTTGTGCATCAACAAAATGATAATTTATACTCGAAGTTACCTGACTGGTAATACTGTTAGCAATATGAAACGATTGTTTATAGAAAAAATCCTCGCCGATATTACGCATCCAGTTAGTATAAGCCCTTATTGTATAAATACCTTCAGGTAACATCTCATTCAAAAGGATACTTCCTGTAAACATTCCTTTCCAATAAGGTATTTTTATGCGTTGAATAAGCGAATCGGCAGCGTTAATCAATTCAACATAAACAGCACGACTGGCAGAATCGGTATGATGTGTATTAGCATCGACCAAATAAGCCCGAAACCACATTCGATCACCTGCAATATAGTAGGGCTTATCAAAATGTAAGTAAATTTTCTCCTGAGGAAGTGTTTTAAACTTCGGAACAGAACCCCATTCTGATTGTGCCGATAGTGTGTGTAATCCTATGGAAAACAATATAAAAAAGCCTAATCTTTTCATCAGAAAACAGTTTCTTAATAACATTGTTGATTATAAATTGTCAATTATCAAAAAATTATACCTCCTCCAAGCACTATACCATCTCGATAAAAAACAGCTGCTTGCCCCGGAGCTATTGCTTCTAACGGTTCGGAAAGTTTAACCATCAGCTCTAAATTATCTTTTATAATAACCCTGCAAGGTGTAGCTTGCTTACGGTATCGAATTTTTACTATTATATTAAAATCGTGTGAAAAATCAGCCGGATTGATTATGTTATGAGTATGCACCGAAAACTGTGTTTTGTATAAACTTGCTAATGAAGCCAAAATAATTGTATTTTTCTCAGGATAGATTTCTTTGACAAAAACGGGTTTATTCAACTGCAAGCCTAATCCTCTACGCTGACCAATCGTATAAAACGGATAGCCTTCATGAGTCCCAATCACATTGCCTGCTTCATCCACAAAATTACCTTTTGAGAAAGTGTAGTTAGGAAGCCGGTTTTTCAAAAATGAGCGATAATCACGCGGACAAAAGCAAACACCGATGCTATCTTTTTTGTTTGCAATGCGCGTAAAACCTTTAAAAGAAGCTATTTGTCGAACCTCAGTTTTAGTTAGTTCACCTAATGGAAAAATTATTTTTGATAAAATCTCTTGCGACAATCCCCATAAAAAGAATGACTGGTCTTTTTCTTGATCCGCACCTTGTGTGATGTAAAAATGACTATTCCGTTCCGTAATACGACAATAATGTCCGGTTGCAATGCGTTCGCAATCATACTTTTCTGCCAAAGAAAAAAGCAATTTCCATTTTAGTTCTGTATTGCAATGTGTACAAGGAACGGGCGTACGCCCATTAAGATATTCTTGAACAAAATAATCGACCACCTGTATTTGAAACTTATCACGAGCATCATAAATAAAATGTTCGATTCCTAATTCTTGGGCTGTCTCTCGTGCATCAAACAAATGTTTTTGAGCATTCTCATCGTCCCAAAAACGAAAAGTTACCCCAATAACTTTGTATCCCTGTTCCAATAGCAACATTGCCGCAACCGAACTATCAGTTCCTCCCGACATTCCAAGCAAACAAGTATATTTTTGCGAATTGGGCATTTTAAAAGAATTTTAATCTCCTGAAAAATAGTATTCAAATATACGGAGAATTTTCAGTTTTTAATTTATGCGATTTTTTCTCTATCGGCGATACCTCGAATTTACTTCGTTCCATTAGACATAATAATAAAAGCGCTTTGTAACAATCTTGCAAAACAAACATTTATTTAAACAAAAACATTCCAAGTCATAAAAACTTGGAATGTTTCAAAAAGAAGAATGATTCTTACATTTACTTAATCCGTACCTCGTTTAAGCGATACATATCCTCTTATAGGTTTTTCAAGCTCATCCGCTGTTATTATATACCAAT
>CAZJHO010000014.1:0-30023 GCA_964546015.1 uncultured Paludibacter sp. | reverse complement strand
GGTTGGTGCTTCCTCCGGGAATGATCCGAGGTGAAGAGGAAGAGCTTACTACTACGGTCAATGCCTCTGAATAGTTGTACGCCAAATCACGGTGAACGATCTTATAAACTTCATTCGCTAAAGTAGTATAAGAAATGCTCGCTGACCCGCTAAGGGTGCTCGTATTTTGTGCTACCAGCGTCCAGTTGCCCGTTTGGTCCTTATTAGGCCCGGAAGAACCACCGCCAATGCTATAAACACCCTGATCGTTCAGGATAAAGGTATCGCCGGAACCTGTTTTCTTCCATAAAAAGGCTGGATTGAACGCCAGTATTGCTATCAATACCGCAAGTAAAGGCAACAGAACTGCCCGCATCCTGCACCGAAGAGCCTGTTGGGGCACTTGGCGCTGTCAAGTCAGTAGGATTGTCATTGGTGGACGCGTACATAATCACATCGTCGTAAAAGAATTGCCAATAATGTCCTCCCGCTGTACCAGGGAAAGTACCTCCTGCAATCTTGGGGTTAAATCTACCGGCCGCTGTGGCAGTGACACCAGTATTAGTCCTTTTCCAAGAAATAGAATATCGCTCGTAGTCTGTTGTGTATGAATTATTCGATGCCGCCGATGCTGCTATATTAGTAGTAGCAAATGTACCAGATTTATTGCTTGTAGCTATCATCAAACCATACACGCCAGCTCTTTCAGGCATTGCGGGAGAACTTTTTATCCAAGCTATAATATGGATTGTAGAATTTACTGGAATATACTCACTCCAAGCAGCGGCAACGGCAAAAGTTTGAGAGTTGGTTTGTGTCCTAGCCCATTCAGCTTTTGCAGCATAAAGTCCGGTTCTTGCATCGGATCCGGAAGCAATAGCACCTCCTGTGTTAACAGGATTTCCGGTGTTTTTCCAAGGAGTACCGGTAGCACCGCTTTCAAACCCATACATTCCTGAGTTAAATTGTGCATTTACCTGCACCAGAGCACCCAGCCAAAAAGCCGTGATTAAACATAAAACAGATAGCCATCTGCTTTTAATTAAGCTTTTGCGCAAGATAAACGCATTAGCTTGTTGTAAAATTGTTTTCATACGCATGAATCTTATTAAAGATTAAATTATTTTTTCTTTGCCACTTATCTCTAAATAGGCACAATATAAGGATGATTCAATTTAAACTTCCTAACATTAAAGCACTTATACCTTATTGTTTTTGATTTTTTTACACAAAAAATTATTATTTTTAGCCTACAAAGATGCATATTTTATAAATAAAAAACAAGAAATATGCTGAAAAATATAAAATTTATTAAATTATGCACCCAATTAAAATATTAATAGTTAAAAATCTCAATCATTAAGTTATCTTTTTAACTGATAATAACTTAAGACAATATCCCGATACACCTTTATCTAATTTATCCTGCTCGGGCATCTCTCCCGTTTGGGATAAGTCCTTCCAAAAACACAAAAACAAAAGGGAACACCCTATAAGAGTTTCTTTATAAGAACAAAATATATAAAAGATTGCTTGAAAAAGGAGATAAAAATCAGTAAATAAAAATTCAAACAAGCAAAAAAAGCCCCATAAGCATTATACATCTTTTAAAAATATATTGTTATTAAATATTAATTATTTAATTGTTTTTAATAATTTCATAACAAAAATTAAAATCTCGTTTTTTATTTTAATCCATAAAAACGACAATGATAAAACCAATTTTTATTGCCAACTGTTTTAGCGGACAGTCATAAATGACATATATGAAGAGGGATTGAGCAAAATATGATTTAGAAATAATTATACAAAACGCATTATTGACAGTATTATTTAATAAAAAATGTATTTTTGCACCAAAGGAAAAAATAATATATTGACATGAAACAGAAAAAAGGAAAGAAAGCTATCAAAAAAAATACCGACCTCTTCTACACAAAAAACTGGTTCATTTTAACTGCCCTTCTGGTCTTCACTTTTATTGTATTCTACAATTCTCTACACAACGATTTTGTAGAATGGGACGATAATGAATATGTATATCAAAACGAAGATATTCGATCCATATCGCCAAGCAGCTTAGCACATTTGTTTACACGCCCGTATGTGGGTATGTATTCGCCATTAGCTATGGTTACTTACGCGTTCGATTATCAGATATGGGGCAATAACCCTTACGGATATCATTTAACTAACTTGTTGTTTCACTTAGCTAATGTCATATTAGCATTTTTTCTTTTTTATCGACTTACACAAAAAAAAGCTATTGCTACAATTGTAGCATTATTCTTTGCTATCCATCCTATGCATGTAGAGTCCGTTTCGTGGATAGCCGAGCGTAAGGATGTGGTATATACATTCTTTTACTTGATGACATTGTTGCTCTATATAAAATATTGTACTACCAAGTCAATAAAATATCTTTGGATAGCAGTAGGTAGCTTTGTACTATCTTGTTTTTCCAAATCGGCAGCAGTTACACTTCCGGTCTTATTGTTACTTTTCGATTATTTCCTTCACCGTTTTGATATAAATAAAGAAGAGGTAAAAGAATATTTATTTATTCCTCTGTCATGGTGGAAAATAGGACTGGAGAAATTGCCTTTCTTTGTAGTTTCAGCATCCTTTGCCATAGTATCGATGTACACACAAGCTGATGCTATATCGGATTTTTCGGGTATTGGAATATGGAAACACGCTCTTATTGTTATCTATGCATCGGTATATTACATTATAGCTTTCTTAATCCCGATCAACCTGAATTACCTGCATCCGTTTACATTTAATCTTACTTGGGAGTATTATGCGGCTCCGGCGGTGTGGATAGTATTATTACTTATTTTCATATTTGCCAAATCCTACCGCCGGGCACTTATTTTTGGTCTTGGGTTTTATCTTATCACTATTGGTCTGACGCTGCATATATTCCCTGTTGGTATGGCAGTTGTATCGGAGCGTTATGCGTATGTACCTTACATTGGCTTAGCATTTATATTAGGTGTGATTTATTATAAAGTTAATCCGAAATGGCGCTTTATTCCGGTTATACTATTAACTATAGGAAGTCTTATTTTGGGCTATTTATCTTGGGAAAGAAACAAAGTTTGGAAAAACACCTATGAACTCAGCGATGACGGGATAAAAAAATGTCCGTGGAACTTTTCTGCATATTTTATGCGCGGCAATGCGTGGCTTTTTGGTATGGGCTGCGAAGAAAATATAGAGAAAGCCATTATTGATTATTCTCAAAGTATCCGCATTCAACCTAACATGCTTTCATTTATGAACCGTGGATTTGCGCGTGCTAAGTTTAATGACTATACGGGAGCATTCAAAGATCTGAATCGCTCTATCGAAATGGGATTAACCGCTACTGCACGGAAAGATAAAGAGTCCGCTTATCGCTGTTATTTCTACAAAGCCGATTTATTAGACCATTTCGGCAGTTTAGACAGCGCATTGGTAAATTATGAAATTGCATTAAAGCACCACCCTGGAGATACAACCATTATAAATAGTATAAAAAGGACTAAAGAAAAAATGAGGGAATCCACTTCTAAACCGGATTTTGATAAACTAATGCAAGCAGCCCAGGATGATATTTTCAGACAAGATTTTCAAAGCGCATTAGTTAATGTAAATAATGCTTTGGTATTAGAGCCACATAAACCAAGTGTTTATTTCTTACGCGCCGAAATTTATTTTCACGCACACGAATACGAATTAGCTTTAGAAGATATGAACATAGCCATCTTAATGAATCCCAACAATGCCGAATATTTTTATAACAGAGGAAATCTGCATCTTTTACTGGAACAAAGAGCCTTGGCTTGTCAAGATTTCAGAGAATCACTTCGTTTAGGTAAACAAGAAGCATTCTTGCCAATATATGAATTATGCGGCAATAAATAAAAATCGAAAAAATGGAAAACTTAATCACATTTGTTCGAAAACAATATTGCCTATATCGCGAATTTGTGTTTTATGCTATAATAGGTGGGATTAGTGCTCTGCTCGATTTTTCCGTTTTTACAATATTATGCAAACTGGAGATTCCTTATCTGATCGCAAATGTAATAAGTGTTCATTGTGGTATTATTTGCAGTTTTACGCTTAACAGATATTTTAATTTTAAAGTAAAAGACAAAATAAAGAGGCGTTTTCTTTTATTTTACCTAACTGCTATGATCGGCTTGTTACTAAGTTCTTCCATACTATACTTCTTAATAACTTGTAATCAATGGTATGAAATATATGCTAAATTGGTAGCGCTCGTTATAGTAGGGATACTACAGTTTTGTTTGAATAAATTCATGACTTTTAGAAAGTAATAAAAAAACGATCCTCAGAAGAGTATCGTTTTTTTTATTGCAAAATATGATATTTTTTAATTTTTAACCGATGTAAAAAATAACGAACGGACACACCCAATACACCTAAACCATATTTTACACTACGGCGAAAATTAATGGAAGAAGCCTCATCAAAATATTTTGTGGGACAAGTTATCTCTCCTATTTCAAATCCGGCATCAAAAATTTGTGCCAACATTTGATTATCAAAAACAAAATCGTCCGAATTTTTTTTATACTGTATCCTTTTTAATGTTTCTGCCGAGAAAGCTCTATATCCGGTATGATATTCACTAAGTTTTTGATGCATTAATAAATTCTGTGCTAAGGTTAAAAAACGATTAGCAATATATTTATAAATAGGCATTCCTCCTTTCAAAGCGCCTTTTCCCAGAATGCGCGAACCGATAACCACCGGATATACATCATTTGCAATCACATAACACATTGACGCCAATAGTTTCGGCGTATATTGATAATCCGGATGAAGCATTACAACAATATCCGCACCTACTTCCAGCGCCCGGTCATAACAAGTTTTTTGATTTCCACCATAACCTTTGTTTTCTTCGTGCACAATTATTTCATTTATACCTAATTGTTTAGCTAACAATACTGTTTCATCGTAACTGCAATCGTCCACCAAAATAACATAATCTACAATATCAAAAGGAATTTCATCGTAAGTTTGTTGTAAAGTTGAGGCAGCATTATAAGCCGGAAACACCACTACTATTTTTTTATTTCGTATCATCTTGATAAAATGTTTTTATTACAAAAGTAAAAAAAATTTAACCTTATTTATATTTTAACCAAATTCTCCTACCCCACAACACAACTATCGCCCCTACAACACGAGGCAAAGCTACCCACAAATAAGGTGCACCAATAGCCACAAAAAGCATTGTATCTTCTATCTGAGAGTGATTAAGAGCTAAATGATAATTAAGCGCCTTAGCTTCTTCTTCTCCTATAAGCCCGTTGTTCATTTCTTCCATCAAAATTCCCGAACCGTAAGTAAGCCCTAAAGTTTGACCTACCACCCAAAGAAAAGAAGTATCTTTTGATAAACCCATCATTTTCATCAATGGCGCTACCCTGCTCGAAAGCCAATCTATAACATAAAATTCTTTTAATATATTCTGTAAAACTATTAATCCGAATATGATTAAAAATATTTTTAACGAAAGCCATAACGAAGATGTTAACCATACTGATAAAAATACGGTAATATCATCATAAGCCAACTGTGTAACTTCAAACAAAGGCTCTCCGAATCCATTTTGAGGCAAAATAAGATTGAGCACAAAAGCAGTTATAAAGCTCATCGACAAACGCAATACAACAATCTTCCAAACAGACGAGCCTGTTTTCTTCTGCACCAAAGTTTCAAAAGGCAAATTATGCGAAATCAAGCACATAGATCCAAGAATAATAATTTGTCGTACCTCCAATCCAAGTGATGCTATAATGGCAATTGGTGTATAAAGTGTAACAAAAATACTACTTACAAAAGCTACCGAAGCCTCGCCCGACAAGCCTATATAACAGAAAACCGGACTTACATATTCGGACAGATAATCAAAAAAAGGCGTTTGTTGCAATAATCCCACTGCCAAAGAAATAGGAAACATATATTTAAAAATCCAAAGCGCCGTTTTTTTAGCTTTAGGAAAAGCTTCTTTTACGCAATCGTAAACCCTTATAAAAATAGTTTGCATATAAATTCTTGAAAACGCAAAAGTAAAAAATACAACTGACTTAAAAATATTTTTTATCATTGCTTTGATAAAACAAATTATTAATTACCTTTGCACCCTATAAGCATAGATGTAAAACGATGATGTCTTCGCCTACATATTTCTTCTTTTATTTTTACTTTTATTTTAAAAAATAAGAGCGGGAAGGTGTATGTATATTATTGTTGTATAAAAAATTAATTGATAATAAAATATAAAGTCCCGCTCTTAAGGCGGGACTTTTTTTTGTAGCCCCTGTAACCTCTCCGCCGATTGGCGGAAGGCTTTTACGAACTGATAATTATTAAATTTTTAAACTTTGAATCGAAGGTCACGACCAACGAGAGTAATTTTTCAACTAAAAATATATGACAACTAATAAACCTAATTCTTCCGTCAAATCCTTCCGCCAATCGGCGGAGACTGGGGAGCTTTCTATCGCTATTCAAGGGATTCAAGGTTCATTTCACGAAATTGCCGCACGATTATTTTTTGCAAACGAAGAAATGAATATAATCCCTTGTTCTACTTTTAAAGATGTGTTTAAAACGGTAAAAAAAGCCCCCAAAACAATTGCTGTTATTGCTATTGAAAATACCATTGCCGGAAGTTTATTACCTAACTATGATTTAATTCGTAGTAGTGGTTTGAGTATTATTGGTGAACATAAATTACGCATCAAACATTGTATTTGTGCTTTACCCGGACAAAATCTAAAAGAGCTGAAAGAAGTTTATTCACACCCTATGGCATTGATGCAATGCGGTGATTTTTTAGACAAAAATAACCAACTCAAAGTAATTGAATACGAAGATACAGCATTGAGCGCTCGTATGATTGCTGAAAAAAAACTAATGGGAGCGGCAGCCATTTGCAGCAATTACGCAGCACAAATATATGGTTTGGAAGTGTTACAAGACGGTATTGAAACAAATAAACGCAATTTTACCCGTTTTTTAGTTTTAGCTTCTCCGCTACAAGCCGAAGAGTTGAAAAAAGGAAAGAATATTAATAAAAGTTCTATCGTTTTTTCGGTATCACATACAGCCGGAGCTTTGTCTAAAGTGCTTTCCATATTTACTTTTTATGATATTAATCTTACTAAAATACAATCCTTACCCATTGTTGGGCGTGAGTGGGAGTATCAGTTTTATATCGACCTGCAATATGACAATTACGAACGCTATTTACAATCGCTCAAAGCCATTGGTCCATTGACAAAAGATTTAGTAAGTCTTGGCGATTATTCGGAAGAGGAACAAACGATATAAAAGTTCAAAGTTCTATGTTCAAAGTTTCAGGAGTTTTTAATTTTGAACTTTGAACCTTAAACAAAAAGATATGAACAAAGAAATAAAACCCGCAACAAGATTAAATTCAGTCCAAGAATATTGGTTTTCAACCAAACTGAAAGAAATAGCTGAACTAAAAGCGCAAGGAAAAAACATTGTGGAACTCGGCGTAGGCGGACCGGATATGCCGCCGTCTGCCGAAACGATTAAAGCCCTTTGCGAGGAAGCACAAAAAACAAATACGCACGGTTATCAAAGCTATGTAGGTATTCCTAAATTGCGCCGTGCTTTTGCCGATTGGTATAAAAAATGGTTTCATGTGGAATTGAATCCAGAAACCGAAGTCCAACCTCTTATCGGTTCAAAAGAAGGAATTATGCACATTTCCTTGGCGTTCGTCAATCCGGGTGATAGTGTGTTAATCCCCAATCCGGGATATCCGACATACTCATCAGTTAGCAATTTGGTGCAAGCTCGTGTAATTCCTTACGAATTGGACGAAGCAAACGGCTGGTATCCCGATTTCGAAGCGTTGGAAAAGCTCGATTTGTCAAATGTAAAACTCATGTGGATAAACTACCCCAACATGCCGACCGGTGCGCCTGCTACGATGGAATTGTTTGAAAAACTGGTTGCTTTTGGCAAAAGACACAGCATTGTAATTGTGAATGACAACCCTTACAGTTTTATTTTAAATGAGGAACAATTGAGCATCTTAGCTGTCGAAGGCGCTAAAGATATATGTATTGAGTTGAACTCGATGAGTAAATCGCATAACATGCCGGGGTGGCGTATAGGTGTTGTTACATGCAATGCACAATTTATGAAATGGATTTTACAGGTAAAAACCAATATGGATTCAGGTATTTTTCGCCCATTGCAAGTGGCAGCAGTAAAGGCGTTGAGCAATTCAGACACATGGCACAAAACTATGAATATCGACTTGTATGCCAAACGCCGATTGATTGCGGAACAAATTATGACCGAATTAGGTTGTACTTTTGACCCTAAGCAAGTTGGTTTATTTCTCTGGGGAAGAATTCCTGATAATTATGCCGACAGTGGAAAATTAGCCGACAAAGTGCTTTATGATGCCAATGTATTTATTACACCCGGATTTATTTTCGGTAGTAAAGGAAAACGCTTTGTACGGATTTCACTTTGTGCTACGGAAGAGAGATTACAGGAAGCTCTTAATAGAATTAAAAAATTGAATCTAAAATAATTAATTAAAAATAAAACCATGAACTTAGAATTAGAAAAGATAGTCCTCGAAGGAGTTTCAAATGAGCGCCCCATGTTGATTGCCGGTCCATGCAGTGCCGAGACCGAAGAACAAGTAATGGAAACCGCCAAACAATTGGCAGAAAATGGCATAAAAATTTTCCGTGCCGGAATATGGAAACCACGCACTAAACCAGGCGGTTTCGAAGGTGTAGGCAGTGTGGGTTTAAACTGGCTTAAACGCGTAAAAAAAGAAACTGGCATGTATGTTGCTACCGAAGTAGCTACAGCCAAGCATGTATACGAAGCTCTGAAATACGGTGTGGATATTCTTTGGATTGGAGCTCGTACTACGGCAAATCCGTTTGCAGTACAAGAAATTGCCGATGCTTTGGAAGGCGTGGACATTCCTGTGTTGATAAAAAATCCCGTAAATCCTGATTTAGAATTGTGGATTGGAGCAATCGAACGCATCTACAATGCAGGTATCCGTCAGTTAGGCGCTATTCATCGGGGGTTCAGCTCGTATGATAAAAAGATCTATCGCAACCTTCCTCAGTGGCATTTACCTGTTGAGTTGAAACGCCGTTATCCGAATTTACCACTCTTTTGCGATCCAAGTCATATCGGAGGAACACGCGAGTTAATTCAACCTCTTTCACAACAAGCCATGGATATGCACTTTGACGGATTAATTATCGAAACTCATTGCAATCCCAATTGTGCTTGGAGCGATAAGGACCAACAAATCACTCCCGATACATTGAAAAAGTTAATGAACAAACTTATTATTCGCGATATGGACCAAACTACCGAAAGTCTTACCGACCTGCGTGCCCAAATCGACGAAATAGACAATCAACTGTTAGAAACTTTAGCAAAACGCATGCGTGTGTCCGAAGAAATCGGTATTTATAAAAAAGAACATAACATTACCATCTTACAAACTACCCGCTACGACGAAATCTTGCAACGCGGCGTTAAAAAAGGAGCTAAGCTCGGACTAAGCGAGGCATTTATGCGCGCATTTCTCGAAGCGGTACACGAAGAATCGGTACGCAAACAAATGGAAATCGTTAGTAAGTAACTAAATAGTGAGATAGTTAGATGGCGAGTTAGTGAGTAAGAAATCAACAAAGCTGACTTTTCTTTTGTTCACCATCTTACTATCTCGCCATCTAAACCGAAACAATATGAAAATACTAATCCTCGGCGCCGGAAAAATGGGGACTTTCTTTACTGATGCTTTATGCCTAAAACATGAAGTAGCATTGTTTGACATAGACCCTAGTCGACTTCGTTTTGTTTTTAACACACAACGACTTACCCAATTGGAAGAAATAAAAAAATTTGCTCCAGAATTACTCATCAATGCTACCACATTGAAATATACCATCGAAGCATTTGAAATGGTAATGCCTTTTTTGCCCGAGAATTGCATGCTATCTGACATTGCTTCAGTAAAAAACGGATTACCGGAGTTTTACAAAAAAGCAGGAAAGCGTTTTGTTTCTACACACCCCATGTTTGGTCCTACATTTGCCAATTTGGATAATCTGAACACACAAAGCACCATCATCATCAAAGAATCAGATGATATGGGCAAAGCTTTCTTTCGCGATTTTTATTCATCATTGCGATTAAATATTTTTGAATACTCTTTTTTGGAGCATGACGAAACTACGGCTTATTCGCTTTCGATTCCGTTCGCTTCAACTTTGGTTTTTGCATCCGTAATGAAAAAGCAAGATGCGCCCGGGACCACATTTAAAAAACATATGGATATAGCTCGCGGATTACTTTCCGAAGACGATTATTTGTTATCAGAGATTCTTTTTAATCCATTCACACAAGGGCAAGTAGAAAAAATTCAAGAACAACTTACTTTACTCTTAGACATAATCAAGACTAAAGACATAGACAGGATTAAAGCTTACCTTACTAAGGTGCGTGAAAACATTAAATAAAAACAATAAAACTTTTGCCAATCAAAAAAATATTTGTAGATTTGCAGCCGTTTCGCAAAGAGGTAACTATTTAAATTAAAGCAGCGCTGTTACCAAATGATGGTAGCATCTCACCTCCCGGACTTAATTAATACATAAATATTTATATGTACGCAATTGTTGAAATTTTAGGACAGCAATTTAAGGTAGAAAAAGGACAAAAATTGTTTGTTCACCGCATGAATGAAGCTGAAAAAGGCTCAGAATTAGAGTTTGACAAAGTATTGTTAATCGAGAAGAAAGGGAAAGTAACTGTAGGAGCTCCAACTGTAGCTGGCGCTAAAGTAACAGCCGAAGTAGTTTCACACCTGAGAGGCGACAAAGTATTGGTTTTTCACAAAAAACGCCGCAAAGGGTATCGTAAGTTGAACGGTCACCGTCAAGATTTTACAGAATTGTCAATCAAGGAAATTATTGGTTAACTTATTAAAATTATTTAGAAAATGGCACATAAGAAAGGAGTTGGTAGCTCCAAGAACGGTCGCGAGTCGGAAAGTAAACGACTTGGTGTAAAAATCTTCGGCGGACAATTTGCCAAAGCAGGTAATATCCTTGTTCGTCAACGCGGTACTGTGCATAATGCAGGCGAAAATGTAGGTATAGGTAAAGATCACACGCTTTTTGCTCTTACTTCAGGCATCGTTGTGTTCCGCAAGAAAAAAGATAATAAATCGTATATCTCAATTCAACCTGTTGCAGAAGCGAACTAATCGAATTGACAGATTCCTCTTTATAAATAAAACTCGATTTTTCTATTCTGAAAAAATCGAGTTTTATTTTTTACTACATTATATTTGCAAAAAATAATATTATATGCTTACACTAAAATTTATCACCGAAAATAAAGACGAAGTAATTCGCCGGTTAGCTAAAAAACATTTTGAGGCAAAAGCACCTATTGAACAAGTAATTACTCTGAACGAAAAACGAAAAAGCACACAATCTGTATTAGACAGTAATCTGGCAGAGTTAAATAATCTCTCAAAAAGTATCGGTGGCTTAATGAAAGAAAGTAAAATCTCCGAAGCTGAAGCAGCTCGCACTAAAGTAGCCGAAATAAAAGGAAGAAACAAACAGCTGGAAGCAGATATGAAAGAGGTGGAAGAAAAGCTAACCGAACTACTTTGCACCATTCCCAACCTGCCAAGCGAAGAAGTTCCCGAAGGCAAACATGCTGAAGATAATGTAGTAGAAAAAACAGGCGGTATAATACCTACACTCCACTCGGATGCACTTCCACACTGGGATTTAGCACAAAAATACGATCTGATTGATTTCGAATTGGGGGTAAAAATTACCGGAGCAGGTTTTCCTGTGTACAAAGGAAAAGGTGCTCGCTTACAACGGGCTTTGATTAATTTCTTCCTTGATGAAGCCCGTAATGCAGGTTATCTCGAGGTGCAACCCCCTTATATAGTAAACGCGACTTCGGGTTATGGAACGGGACAATTACCCGATAAAGAAGGACAAATGTATCATGCCACTGCAGATGATCTGTACCTTATTCCAACTGCCGAAGTGCCTGTAACAAATATCTACCGCGATGTTATTTTGGACAAGAAAAACCTCCCGATTAAAAATACAGCTTATTCAGCTTGTTTTCGCCGTGAAGCAGGCTCGTATGGTAAGGATGTACGCGGATTAAATCGTTTGCACCAATTCGATAAAGTGGAGATTGTTCGTATCGATACACCAGAGCATTCGTACGAATCGCTTACCGAAATGGTAAATTATGTGCAATCATTAATTGATAAATTGGAATTACCTTGGCGTATTCTTCGCTTGTGTGGTGGTGACATGAGCTTTACTTCGGCTCTTACATTCGACTTCGAAGTATATTCGTCTGCACAAAAACGCTGGTTAGAGGTTAGTTCGGTATCGAATTTTGAAAGCTATCAGGCAAACCGCCTAAAATGCCGTTATCGCAGGGAAGAGAAGAAAATCGAGCTTTGCCATACGCTCAATGGTAGCGCGCTTGCTTTGCCTCGTATTGTGGCTGCTTTGCTTGAAAATAACCAAACACCCGAAGGTATTCATATCCCGAGAGTGTTAGTGCCTTACTGCGGATTTGAGATGATAGATTAAAAAAAAACAAAACTATATTTTGCTAAAAATCCTAACCAATTGAACGGTTAGGATTTTTTGTTTAGCCTGAAATATATTTTCCAAATGGTAGTTTCCGCATTATAAAAATAATAAACCAAGAAACTAATAACACCGAAATTGTTACTATGGGAACAGAAACAAGAGGATGCGCCATCGTCCAAAAGAAACCGTTTAAAAAGAATATTCCTATAACCATTATATGCACAAAATAAATTCCAAAACTATAATCACTAATAACATTGCGTAGATAACTTATAATTCTGTTCTTTATAACGGTTTTCTTTGCCAAAATAAATACAGCTATGGATTGAAAAATAGTATTTGGGTGAAGATAGCCATAGAAAGCAAGATTCAACTTCCCATCAAACTTACTCAAATAAAAAGCACCAAAAGATGAGATAATAACCGTCAGAATAAACAAAAGAAATACAGATGTAATTGTTAATGATTTAAAATCTTTTTTCGCTAAATAAAACCCCAAAATGATATATCCGGCATAACGAGCATAACTTGTTATTTTCTCTATCCAGAAGTTATCCGATCTAAAGAACCCGGCTGCATATAAAGTATTTATCATAAACCAAAAGCCTAACAAAAACAATAATTCTTTTTGATTGAGCCATTTCACAAAACAATTAATAAAAGGCATCACTGCATATAGAACCAAAATCATATAAATATACCAAAAGTGTGTAGAAACACCCTTATTTATAATTAACTGAGATGCCCAATGCAGGATATTCTCAAATCCATGTGGCTGTAAATGAGGGCGAAGAACTGCCCAATTAAAAACCAAATAAGCAATAAACCAAAAGGCAAAAGGTACAGCAATACGCATCAAACGCTTTTTGTAAAAATCAAGAATTTGATAATCTCGACCAAGCAAAGTAGCACCGGTTAACATTAAAAACGCAGGCACACAAAACCGTACCATACTATCATACAGATTTCCAATCCACCAATAAGGCATATTAACGCCATAAATCATCTTTACTACCGGAGTCGATGTGTGTACTAAAATAACGGCAATAATAGCAACTGCACGCAGAGTATCAAGCCATTCTATCCTATTCACCTTTTCCATAGTTATAATAGTTATATAAAAAATGCACCATAATACTTTCATTACAGTGCATTCAATATCAATGAACTAAAAATTTATAAAGTCTTTTTTACTTCAACCAATTCGTAACCTTCGATTAAGTCTCCAATACGGATATCGTTATAGTTTGTAATATTCAAACCACATTCGTAACCGTGAGTTACTTCTTTCACATCATCTTTGAAGCGTTTAAGCGACCCAAGTTCGCCGGAGTAAATTACAATGCCATCACGGATAAGACGAACTTTCGAATTTCGCTTGATTTTTCCTTCTTTCACCATACATCCGGCAACCGTCCCGACTTTAGTAATTTTAAATACCTCGCGAACTTCTACTGTTGCCGTGATTTCCTCTTTATAATCAGGAGAAAGCATTCCTTCCATCGCGGCTTTGATTTCTTCAATAGCATCATAGATGATTGAATACAAGCGAATATCAATTTCTTCTTTTTCTGCCAATTTCCGAGCCGAAGCTACCGGACGCACCTGGAATCCGACAATAATTGCATTCGAAGCGGCAGCCAACATAATATCCGATTCGGAGATAGCTCCCACAGCTTTATGGATAACATTGACTTGAATTTCTTCTGTCGAAAGTTTAATTAACGAATCAGAAAGTGCTTCTACTGAGCCATCCACATCTCCTTTTACTATTATATTCAACTCTTGGAAGTTACCTAATGCAATACGACGACCAATTTCGTCCAGAGTTAAATGGCGAGAAGTACGCAAGCCTTGCTCACGCTGTAATTGTTCGCGTTTGTTGGCAATTTCGCGGGCTTCACTTTCGCTGTTCATCACATGGATATTATCACCGGCTTGCGGTGCACCGTTCAACCCGAGAATCAATGCCGGAGTCGATGGTCCTGCCTCCGTAATGCGCTGGTTACGCTCGTTAAACATCGCTTTTACTTTCCCGAAATAATGTCCGGCAATAACGACATCGCCAACATGAAGCGTTCCTGTTTCTACCAAAATGGTTGCCACATAACCACGACCTTTATCCAACGATGATTCGATAATAGAACCAACTGCTTTTCGCTTAGGATTAGCTTTCAGATCAAGTAATTCGGCTTCAAGTAATACCTTTTCAAGTAATTCTTTTACATTCAATCCACTTTTTGCCGATATGTCCTGTGATTGGTATTTTCCGCCCCATTCTTCAATCAAATAATTCATATTTGCCAACGCTTCTTTAATCTTATCAGGGTTGGCATTTTCCTTATCTACCTTGTTGATTGCAAAGACAATAGGAACACCTGCTGCCGAAGCGTGATTTATAGCTTCTATCGTTTGAGGCATCACAGCATCATCCGCAGCTACGATAATGATAGCAATGTCGGTTACTTTAGCCCCACGCGCACGCATAGCGGTAAAGGCTTCGTGTCCGGGAGTATCAAGAAAAGTGATGCGTTGCTCATTTGGTAATTTTACATTATACGCCCCGATGTGTTGAGTGATACCTCCTGCTTCGCCTGCAATCACATTAGCTTTACGAATATAGTCAAGAAGTGATGTTTTTCCGTGGTCTACATGCCCCATCACAGTTACAATTGGCGGACGAGGTATTAAATCTTCCGGACGGTCTTCTTCATCAGCAATAGCTTCAATTACTTCGGCACTTACAAATTCAGTTTTAAATCCGAACTCTTCGGCTACAATATTGATAGTTTCAGCATCCAAGCGTTGATTAATTGATACCATCAAACCAAGGCTCATGCAAGTGGCAATAATTTGATTTATAGACACATTCATCATGGCAGCCAAATCATTGGCGGTAACAAACTCAGTAAGTTTTAGCGTTTTGTCCTCCAAACGATCGAGCTCTTCTTGCTCTTCACGACGGGCTGTCAGATTCTCGCGTTTATCTTTACGATATTTAGCTCCTTTTACTTTTTTCTCCGTAAGACGAGCTAAAGTTTCTTTTACTTGTTTTTGTACATCTTCTTCGCTAACCTCAGCTTTAGCGGTTTTCTTAAATTTATTTTTGTTTCCGCCAGCATTTTGTTTTTCCGATTTAGAATGTTGGATTTTTTGACTTACAAAATTACCACCTTTTGTTATATCAATCTTTTCTTGACCGATACGGTTGCGCTTTTTCTTTTTTCCATCGCGTTCGTCACGCTCTTTACGCTTTTCTTCTTTTGTTTTCTTGTCTGGGCGTGTTTTATCATTAATGGATGATAAATCAATTTTATTTACAATCTTCGGACCGGAAAGTGTTTTTGGGGCATTAAGAGTAAATATTTCTACTTCTTTTCTTTTAGAGAGAATTGGTTCTTTGTCCGGTTCAATTAGTTGCTCAATTTTAGATTCCGGTTTTGGCTGAATTTTTTCCGGCTTTTTATTCAACTCGATTTTTCCAACCGTTTTTATTTGTGAAATATCTTTTTTATCAATTTGTACAGCAATAATTTCTTCTTTTGGCTTTGTTTTTTTCTTCTCTTTCTTAACAACTTCAACAACTGCTGACTCCGATTCAAGCTCTTTTTTAGGCTCCGGCTTTTTATTAAGACTATCTAAATCAATTTTACCAACAGTCTTTACTTGAGGAATATTTTCTTTTTCAATTTTAACAGAAACAAATTCGCTTTCCTTTCTTTTCAAGATTTGTTTTTCTTCTTCGAAACCTTCGATAACCACCACACCATGAACCTTTTCTTTAGTCAACCGTTGTTGACTTACTTTTTCAGATTCAATTTTAAGACTTTTATCCTTGCTAAACTCCATTATAAGCAAATTGTATTGCTCTTCCGAAATCTTAAAATTAGGATTTGCTTCTACATCTGCATGTCCTTTCTTATGCAAGAATTCTACAGCTGTAGAAAGTCCCACATTTAAATCTTTTACTATTTTACTTAATCTTATCGACATATATTTTACTGAGAATTTTTAGAGTGGATTCTCTCCACTTTATTAAACGGATACTAATTATGCGCAATTTATTATTTTAGTTTAAATTATTCAAAAATAAACAATTGCTTACTAGTCTTCAAATTCAGAACGAAGAATTTCTAACACATCATCAATCGTTTCTTCTTCCAAATCTGTGCGGGCAATCAAGGTTTCACGAGGAATTGCCAAAACACTTTTCGCCGTATCACAACCGATAGCTTTAAGAGCATCAATTACCCAAGAATCAATTTCATCACTAAATTCATCCAAGTAAATATCTTCTTCGTCTTCTTCATCAAGTTCGCGATATACATCTATCACATAATCGGTCAACATACTGGCTAATTTAATATTAGAACCTCCTTTTCCGATAGCTTGTGATACTTCATCAGGTTTTAAATAAACTTCAGCGCGTTTATTGGTTTCATCTAATTTAATAGATGATATTTTTGCCGGACTTAAAGCTCTCGAAATAAACAAACTAACATTAGGAGTGTAATTAATTACATCTATATTTTCGTTACGAAGCTCTCGTACAATACCATGTATGCGTGCTCCTTTAATACCAACACAAGCTCCTACCGGATCAATACGGTCATCGTATGATTCTACGGCTACTTTTGCCCGTTCCCCGGGAATACGAACTATTTTCTTAATAGTGATCAATCCTTCATGGATTTCAGGAACTTCCAATTCAAACAATCGTTGTAAAAAAACGGGCGATGTACGCGAAAGCATAATTTTAGGATTGTTATTTTTATTATCCACTTTAGCTACAACAGCTCGTACCGTTTCTCCCTTACGAAAGAAATCAGAAGGTATTTGCTCTGTTTTAGGCAAAAGCATTTCATTACCTTCATCATCAAGCAACAAAAGCTCTTTTTTCCATACTTGATATACTTCTCCGGAAACAATCTGTCCTATCATTTCGCTATATTTTGCATAAAGGGCATCCTTCTGCAAATCTAAAATACGCGATGAAAGCGTTTGACGAAGATTTAAAATAGCACGACGACCAAATGAAAGGAAATTAACAGCATCAGTTACCTCTTCTCCAACTTCATAGTCTTCATCTATCTTTTTTGCCTCGGTAAGGGATATTTGCGTATTCGGATCGTTAAAATCCTTATCTGCAACTACCTCACGATTTCTCCATATTTCAAAGTCGCCTTTATCCGGATTGATAATCACATCATAGTTAGTATCACTTCCAAACATTTTTACAATTACGCTACGGAATGACTCTTCCAAAACACCTACCATAGTAGCGCGATCAATATTCTTTAATTCATTAAATTCTGAAAATGTATCAATTAAATTGATGTTGTTTCCTGTTTTGCTCATTTTGTTCAATTATTTGAATCTGATAAGGTATTTAGTATATTTTATTTCTTCGTAAGTAAACAATATTTTTTCCTTTATAGTTATTTTTCGCTTTGCACCTTCCGGTTTTACTTGTTTTTCTATTTCTACTTCAAAATGATTTTCATCGGCAGCAAGTAATATACCTTCAATTTTTTTTCCTGATTTGGTAAGAATCTCTACCTCATTACCTATATTTTTAAGATATTGTTTAAACACCTTAAAAGGTTGAGTAAGTCCGGCAGAGCCAATTTCAAGAGCATAATCTTCAATATCACGGTCGATTTTTGATTCGATAAATCGCGTTAAATTTGCACAAAAATCAATATCAACACCCTGATTATTGTCTATCTCAATAACAATCGAATTGTCTGTAGATACTTTTACCTCTACAATAAAATAATCAGTTCCCCTCAACTTCTCCTCAACAAGCTGTATTACAAGCGATTTATCAATCATTTTATTTTTTCAATTACGATATTAAAAAAGGGGACTGACTTGTCCCCCTCTCTTTTCAGTTGCAAATATACATATAATATTTTTATTGACAAATCTGTTTATCATTATGACCCTTTTCAAAAAAAGAAAGACTGCCTTAAAAAAACAGTCTTTTCTTTAATAATCATATGAATTAGATTTCTTCTATTTCAACTAATTCTTCTCCTGCTTTACGAGCCTCTACCAACTTGTCGTATTCATCCATAGAACCTACGACAATCTTATCGTACTCACGCAAACCTGTACCGGCAGGTATCAAGTGTCCGCAAATTACATTTTCTTTCAGCCCTTCTAATCTATCTACTTTACCGTTGATCGCAGCTTCGTTCAATACTTTAGTTGTTTCTTGGAATGATGCAGCAGACATGAAACTGGTTGTTTGTAATGCAGCACGGGTAATACCTTGTAAAATTTGGTTCGAAGTAGCAGGAACAGCGTCACGAACCTCTACTAGTTTCAAGTCTTTGCGCTTAAGAACACTGTTTTCATCGCGTAATTTGCGAACTGTAACAATTTGTCCCGGCAAGAAATTTTGTGAATCACCTGCATCAACAACCACTTTCTTACCCCAAATACGGTCGTTCTCTTCCATAAACTCATGTTTGTCAACCATTTGTTTTTCAAGAAAACGGGTATCTCCCGGCTCAAGTATTTCTACTTTACGCATCATTTGGCGAACTATCACTTCAAAATGTTTATCATTGATTTTCACCCCTTGCAAACGATACACATCTTGTACTTCGTTTACAATATATTCTTGCACAGCAGTAGGTCCTTTGATTGCCAAAATATCCGAAGGCGTAATAGCACCATCCGAAATCGGTGTACCGGCACGCACATAATCGTTCTCTTGAACCAATATTTGTTTTGCAAGTGGCACCAAATATTTTTTCACTTCACCAGATTTTGAAGTAACAGCAATTTCGCGGTTACCGCGTTTAATCTTACCAAAACTGATTTCTCCATCAATTTCAGCAACCACAGCAGGGTTTGATGGGTTACGCGCTTCAAATAATTCAGTTACACGAGGAAGACCTCCTGTGATATCTCCTGCTTTGCCAACGGCACGAGGAATCTTCACTAATAATTGCCCGGCAGTAATCTTATTTTTCTCTTCTACTACCAAATGAGCACCCACAGGTAAACTGTATGTTTTCAATACATTACCTTTTTCATCCATAATATGAGCCGAAGGAATTTTTGTTTTATCCTTCGTTTCAATAATTACCTTTTCTTTCAAGCCTGTAGCTTCGTCCGATTCAGTTTTGAAAGTAACACCTTCAACCACATCTTCAAATTTGATTTTACCCGACATTTCAGATACAATCACCGCATTGAAAGGGTCCCACTCACAAATACGAGTTCCCTTAGCAACCAATTCTTTGTTCTTCACAAATAATTTAGAACCATACGGAATATTTTGAGTAGTCAAAACGATTTGAGTATGAGGATCAATAATACGCATTTCCGCCAAACGACCCACTACCACTTGATATGTGCCCGAATCATCTTTCACTTCCACGATACGAAGTTCATCAAACTCAACAATACCATCGTATTTAGAAGTTACGCCCGACTCGGCACCCACATTTGAAGCAACCCCTCCGACATGGAATGTACGAAGTGTAAGCTGTGTACCCGGCTCTCCGATTGATTGAGCAGCAATTACGCCGACAGTTTCACCTTTTTGAACCATGCGTCCGGTAGCCAAGTTACGACCGTAACATTTAGCACAAACCCCTTGACGAGATTCGCAAGTAAGTACCGAACGAATTTCTACGCGTTCGATTGGTGAATCTTGAATAGCTTTAGCAGCATCTTCGGTAATTTCTTCGCCCGAAGCTACAATCAAATCACCTGTTTGTGGGTGAGCGATATCATGTACAGAAACACGACCTAATATTCTTTCGTAAAGAGAAGCAACCACTTCTTCATTGTTTTTCAATTCGGTAGCAACTAAACCACGAAGTGTTCCGCAGTCCTCTTCGGACACAATCACATCTTGCGACACATCTACCAAACGACGGGTCAAATAACCCGCATCGGCAGTTTTCAATGCCGTATCCGCCAAACCTTTACGAGCACCATGGGTAGAAATAAAGTACTCCAATACCGACAAGCCTTCTTTAAAGTTCGAAAGGATAGGGTTTTCGATAATTTGTCCGCCTTCGGCACCTGATTTTTGAGGTTTTGCCATCAAACCACGCATACCCGAAAGCTGACGAATTTGCTCCTTAGATCCACGAGCGCCCGAATCGAGCATCATGTACACAGGATTAAATCCTTGATTGTCTGAGGAAAGTTGTTTCATTAAAATGTTCGACAACTTCGCATTAACATGCGTCCAAGTATCGATAATTTGGTTGTAACGCTCGTTGTTGGTTATGAATCCCATGTTATAGTTACCCATAATCTCATCCACTTCAGCGTAACCTTCTTTTACCAAAGCATCTTTTTCTTCAGGAATAATTACATCACCTAAGTTGAATGATAAACCTCCACGAAACGCCATTTGGTAACCCAAATCTTTAATATCGTCCAAGAATTGTGCTGTGCGAGCCACACCACATACTTTAATAATATTTCCGATAATATCACGCAACGATTTTTTAGACAAAAGTTCGTTAATAAATCCAACTTCTTTCGGTACATATTTGTTTACAATCACACGACCAACAGTAGTTTCAATCATTTTATCGACTAACACACCGTTTTCGTCCAAATCTTGCACTTTAATTTTAATATTAGCGTGCAATGCTACTTTACCCTCGTTGTAAGCAATTTCAGCTTCTTCTGGTCCGTAGAATACAATATTTTCACCTTTTGCTCCCTCACGAGTTTTAGTGATATAATAAAGCCCCAACACCATGTCTTGTGATGGCACTGTGATCGGTGCCCCATTCGCTGGATTCAAAATATTGTGCGAAGCCAACATCAACAATTGAGCTTCCAAAATCGCTTCGTTGCCAAGTGGTAAGTGAACTGCCATCTGGTCACCATCGAAGTCGGCATTGAACGCTGTACATGAAAGTGGGTGCAACTGAATTGCCTTACCCTCGATCATACGAGGTTGGAAGGCTTGAATGCCCAAACGGTGAAGCGTCGGAGCACGGTTTAATAACACCGGATGTCCTTTCATCACATATTCCAAAATATCCCAAACAACAGGATCTTTTCTATCAATAATCTTTTTAGCCGATTTTACGGTTTTTACAATTCCGCGTTCGATTAATTTACGAATAATAAACGGTTTGTAAAGCTCTGCCGCCATTTCTTTCGGTAAACCGCACTCATGCATTTTCAATTCCGGACCAACGACAATTACCGAACGAGCCGAATAATCTACACGCTTACCTAACAAATTTTGACGGAAACGACCTTGTTTACCTTTCAAACTATCAGAAAGCGATTTCAAAGGACGATTAGCGTCTGTTTTTACCGCACTTGACTTGCGTGAGTTGTCGAACAATGAATCAACTGCCTCTTGCAACATGCGCTTTTCGTTACGCAAAATCACTTCAGGAGCTTTGATTTCGATTAATCGTTTCAAACGATTGTTACGAATAATCACACGACGATATAAATCGTTCAAATCCGAAGTAGCAAAACGACCACCATCAAGCGGCACCAACGGACGCAATTCAGGCGGAATAACCGGAACGATTTTTACAATCATCCATTCAGGACGGTTGCGTTGTTTGGAAGCACGGAACGACTCCACTACTTGAAGGCGTTTCAAAGCTTCGTTTTTGCGTTGTTGTGAGCTGTCTGTATCAGCTTTGTGACGCAATTCGTACGACAACTTATCCAAATCCAAACGAGCCAACAAATTGTGGATTGCCTCTGCTCCCATTTTTGCAATAAATTTATTAGGATCAGAGTCTTCCAACAATTGATTTTCGCGTGGCAACGCATCAATGATGTCTAAATATTCTTCCTCGGTAAGCAATTCGCCTACTTCCATACCTTCACGGTCGGACAAAATACCCGGATTGATAATTACATATTTTTCGTAATAAACGATTGTATCTAATTTTTTAGACGGCATTCCCAACAGATAACCAATTTTGTTTGGCAACGATTTGAAATACCAAATATGAGCTACAGGAACTACCAACTGAATGTGTCCAACGCGTTCGCGACGCACTTTCTTTTCGGTAACTTCCACACCACAACGGTCGCACACAATGCCTTTGTAGCGAATGCGTTTGTATTTTCCGCAATGGCATTCATAGTCTTTTACGGGACCAAATATCCGTTCGCAAAACAAACCGTCTCGTTCAGGTTTGTAAGTACGATAATTAATGGTTTCGGGTTTTAACACCTCGCCGCTCGATTGTTCCAAAATCTCTTCGGGCGAAGCCAATCCAATCGAAATCTTAGTAAAATTAGTTTTTACTTTATTCTCTTTTCTGAAAGCCATAAAATTGTATTTTTTCAGTTACGAGTGACAAGTTACGAGTTACGAGTAAAAAATTTGCAAAGCAAATTTCACATTTCTTGTAACTTGTAACTCGTTACTTTGTAACTATAATAAAATTATTCCAAATTAATACTTAAAGCCAATCCTTTTAACTCGTGTAATAATACATTAAGTGATTCAGGAATTCCCGGATTTGGCATAGGATCACCTTTAACGATAGCTTCGTAAGCGCGTGCACGACCCATAACATCATCCGACTTGATTGTCAAAATTTCTTGTAAGATATGCGCAGCACCAAACGCCTCAAGCGCCCAAACCTCCATTTCTCCGAAACGCTGACCTCCAAATTGAGCTTTACCTCCAAGTGGTTGTTGCGTAATAAGCGAGTAAGGACCGATAGAACGAGCGTGCATTTTGTCTTCTACCATGTGACCGAGTTTCAGCATGTAAATCACGCCGACAGTCGCTGGTTGGTCAAATTGATCTCCCGTTCCACCATCGCGAAGGAATGTACGACCGTACATCGGAAGTTCGGCTTTTTCAGTCCATTCATTCAAATCGTCAAGGCTTGCTCCATCAAAAATAGGTGTAGCAAACTTTACTCCCATTTTCTTCCCTGCCCAACCAAGCACTGTTTCGAAAATCTGCCCCAAGTTCATACGCGAAGGTACCCCAAGCGGGTTCAACACGATATCAACCGGAGTTCCGTCTTCCAAGAACGGCATGTCTTCCTGACGAACAATACGCGACACAATACCTTTGTTTCCATGGCGACCTGCCATCTTATCTCCCACGCGGATTTTGCGTTTCTTAGCAATATAAACTTTTGCCAATTGAACTGTTCCTGCAGGAAGCTCGTCACCAATAGTGATATTGAATTTTTTGCGTTTTAATTGAGCATCAAGTTCTTTATATTTTTTCAAGAAATTAACAATCACATCGCGAATCATATCATTTTTATGGTTATCAGTTGTCCATTTAGTGATATGAACGGTTGTAAAGTCAATATCATTAAGCGACTTTTGCGTGAATTTAGCCCCTTTTGCAATAATTTCATTACCTAAATAATCTTTTACTCCTTGCGAAGTTTTTCCATTGGTCAACACCATCAATTTGTCAATCAAAATAGCTTTCAACTTAGCTACTTCTTCATCGAATTCTTCATCGAGTTTCGGTAAAATAGCTTTGTCCGAAAGTTTTGATTTTTTATTCTTGATTGCTTTTGAGAATAATTTTTTGTCGATAACCGTACCCGATAATGATGGAGTAGCTTTCAACGAAGCATCTTTCACATCGCCGGCTTTATCACCAAAGATAGCACGAAGTAGTTTTTCTTCCGGCGATGGGTCAGATTCTCCTTTCGGAGTAATTTTACCAATCAAAATATCGCCCGGAACGATTTTCGCACCAATGCGCACGATACCATTTTCGTCCAAATCTTTGGTAGCTTCTTCGCTCACATTCGGGATATCCGAAGTCAACTCTTCCATACCTCGTTTGGTCTCGCGTACTTCGAGCGAATATTCATCTACATGCACAGAAGTAAAGATATCTTCCTTTACCACACGCTCATTGATTACAATCGCATCCTCGAAGTTGTACCCTTTCCAAGGCATGAACGCTACTAACAGATTTTTACCGATAGCTAATTCGCCGTCTTGCGAAGAATAACCTTCGGTCAAGATTTGTCCGGCAACCACGCGATCACCACGATTTACAATCGGACGCAAGTCAATAGTTGTACTTTGGTTTGTTTTTTGGAATTTAGGAATATTATAAGTAACAATATTGCTGTCGAAACTTACAAATTCTTCATCTTCCGTACGGTCATATTTTATTTTAATGCAAGAAGCATCAACAAATACCACTTCTCCATCGCGTTCTACAGCAAGTTGAGTACGAGAATCTTTCACCAATTGGCGTTCGATACCTGTACCCACAATCGGAGCTTCGCAGCGCAATAAAGGCACTGCTTGACGCATCATGTTAGAGCCCATCAGCGCACGGTTCGCATCATCATGTTCCAAGAACGGAATCAACGAAGCCGCAATAGAAGCAATTTGTGTTGGCGACACATCCATCAAATCTACATTTTCAGGAGCCACCACAGGGAAATCTGCTTCGAAACGCGATTTTACACTTGTACGGATAAATTTACCGTTTTCGTCAAGCGGTGCGTTTCCTTGTGCTACTGTTTTTTCTTCTTCTTCTTCGGCAGTAAAATATTCAACTCCTTCCGGAGTTAAATCTACCATACCGTTATTTACCTTGCGGTAAGGTGTTTCAATAAATCCAAGTTCGTTGATTTTTGCATATACACAAAGAGAAGAAATCAAACCAATGTTCGGGCCTTCTGGCGTTTCAATCGGACACAGACGACCGTAGTGCGTATAGTGTACATCTCGCACCTCGAAACCGGCACGCTCACGCGAAAGGCCACCGGGACCAAGTGCCGACATACGGCGCTTGTGAGTAATTTCTGCCAATGGATTGGTTTGATCCATAAATTGCGACAAAGCATTTGTCCCAAAGAATGAATTGATAACCGATGAAATAGTTTTGGCATTAATCAAATCAATTGGCGTAAACACCTCATTGTCGCGCACATTCATACGCTCGCGAATAGTACGCGCCATACGCGCCAAACCTACGCCAAATTGGTTGTGCAACTGCTCGCCAACCGTACGCACACGACGGTTGCTTAAGTGATCAATATCATCCACATCTGCTTTCGAGTTAATCAGCTGAATCAGATATTTGATGATTTCGATAATATCTTCTTTCGTCAAAACGCGAACTTCCATGTCGGTAGTCAAATTCAACTTTTTGTTGATACGATAACGACCTACATCACCCAAATCGTAGCGTTTTTCTGAGAAGAACAGACCATTGATAACCTCACGAGCAGAAGCATCATCGGCAGGTTCTGCGTTACGCAACTGACGATAAATGTATAATACCGCTTCTTTTTCGGAGTTACTTGGATCTTTCTGTAATGTATTATAAATGATAGCGAAATCGTTCAAATTTTGATCTTCTTTGTGAAGAAGAATAGTTTGAACACCCGACTCCAAAATATCGTCCAAATGATTGTTTTCAATCACAGTTTCGCGGTCGATAATGATTTCGTTTCGCTCAATAGTGGTTACCTCACCGGTATCTTCATCCACAAAATCTTCTACCCATGTTTTAAGCACACGAGCTGCCAACTTGCGACCCACTACTTTTTTAAGATTGGTTTTATTAACCTTGAATTCTTCAGCCAAACCAAAGATTTCCAATATATCTTTATCGCTTTCAAAGCCGATTGCACGCAACAAAGTGGTAACCGGAAGCTTTTTCTTACGGTCGATATACGCGTACATCACGCTGTTAATATCAGTTGCAAACTCAATCCACGAACCTTTGAAAGGAATAATCCGCGCCGAATATAATTTGGTTCCGTTGGCGTGGACGCTTTGTCCGAAGAACACGCCCGGCGAACGGTGAAGTTGCGACACAACCACACGCTCTGCACCATTGATAACGAATGTGCCTTTGGCAGTCATATATGGAATAGGACCCAAATACACATCTTGAATCACTGTATCGAAATCCTCGTGTTCAGGGTCGGTACAGTACAATTTGAGTTTTGCTTTTAAAGGAACGCTATAGGTCAAGCCACGCTCAATACACTCTTCGATAGTATAACGAGGGGGATCAATATAGTAATCCAAAAACTCAAGAATGAAGTTATTACGGGTATCTGCGATAGGAAAGTTTTCAGCAAATACTTTGTATAGACCTTCGTTTTTTCTTTTCTCAGCCGGAGTATCGAGCTGAAAAAAATCTTGGAAAGATTTTAATTGTACTTCCAAAAAATCCGGATATTCTAATGGATTCTTAATAGAAGCAAAGTTAATTCTTTGATTATTAGATGTTAAAGACATTTTTCAAAGATATTAATTGAACTTAGTGAATATAATACATAAAAAGGTTTAGAATCCCACTCCGTGAGACTCTAAACCGTATCTCCCTGATACAGGGGAAGTTTCCTATTTAAGTTCAACTTCAGCGCCGCCTTCTTCTAATTGTTTTTTCAACGCTTCGGCTTCGTCTTTAGCTGCACCTTCTTTAATTGGAGACGGAGCAGCATCTACGATATCTTTAGCTTCTTTCAAGCCAAGACCTGTAAGTTCTTTCACTAATTTAACGATTGCTAACTTGTTAGCACCTGCTGATTTTAAAATCACATCGAAAGATGATTTTTCTTCAGCAGCAGCGGCACCTGCACCACCGGCAGCAGGAGCAGCAATAGCAACAGCTGCAGCAGCTGGCTCAATACCATACTCGTCTTTTAAAATTTGAGCTAACTCGTTTACTTCTTTAACTGTCAAGTTAACTAATTGTTCTGCAAAAGCTTTCAAATCTGCCATTTTACTTATGTTTTAAATTAAGTTTATACTAAAATATTTATTAAAAATTATTTTTTCGACAGTGTTTCTAACACGCCGTGGATAGTTGAACCACCCGATTGAAGTGCAGAGATAACATTCTTAGCCGGAGATTGCAACAATGTGATGATTTCTCCAATAAGCTCTTCTCTACTTTTGATATTAACAAGAGTATTCAATTGGTCAGCTCCAATATAAACACATTCTTCTACGAATGCAGCTTTTAAAACCGGCTTACCGTTTTTAGTATTGGCTTTACCAAACTCTTTAATAAGCACTGCAGGTTCTTTCGCGTTGTCGGACAACATGATAGATGTTTCGCCTGCCAATACTTCGTAAAGAGCTGAATAATCCTTGTCCATTCCCTCCAACGCTTTGCGTAAAAGGGTGTTTTTAACTACAACTAACTTGATATTTTTCTTGTCGCATTGGCGTCTTAAATCGCTTGTTTGAGCAGAATTTAACCCGCCGATATCAGCCAAATAAAGATGACCGAAGTTGCTGATTGTAGTTTTAATTTGCTCTATGATTAAGCTTTTATCTTCTTTTTTCATAACTCTAAGTTCAAATTATTAAATTTCTTCTACCGTTTTAGGGTCAATTTTAATACCCGGACTCATTGTACTTGAAAGATAAATGCTCTTCACATAAGTGCCTTTAGCCGAAGATGGTTTCATTTTGATCAAAGTATTGATAAATTCTTTGGCATTTTCGGCAATTTTATCTACTGAGAAAGATACTTTCCCGATAGCAGTATGCACGATACCGTTTTTATCTACTTTAAAGTCGATTTTACCTGATTTAACTTCTTCAACAGCTTTACCTATCTCGTTGGTAACAGTACCACTTTTAGGGTTCGGCATCAAACCGCGAGGCCCGAGCACTTTACCTAAAGCACCTATTTTACCCATGATAGAAGGCATAGTGATGATTACATCAATATCAGTCCATCCTCCTTTTATTTTTTCAATGTATTCGTCAAGACCAACATAGTCGGCACCGGCAGCTTTAGCCTCGGCCTCCAAGTCGGGAGTACACAATGCAAGAACTCTCACTTGCTTACCAGTCCCGTGTGGCAAGGAAACCACACCGCGAATCATTTGGTTAGCTTTACGAGGATCTACACCTAAACGCACATCTATGTCAACAGAAGCATCAAATTTTGTAGTGGTAATTTCTTTTACCAATGCAGACGCTTCTTTCAACGAATAGCTTTTCCCTTCTTCAATTTTAGAGAAAGCTAACTTTTGATTTTTTGTAAGTTTACCCATCTTTTTATTGAAGTTTTATTAGTTATTAGCGGGAAAAGTTCCTTTTATAGAAATACCCATACTTCTTGCTGTACCGGCAACCATTTTCATAGCCGCTTCAAGGCTAAAACAGTTTAAATCAACCATTTTATCTTCAGCGATTGTTTTCACTTGATCCCAAGTGATCTCAGCTACTTTTTTACGGTTTGGCTCGGCACTACCCCCTTTTATTTTAGCTACTTCCATCAATTGGATAGCTACAGGAGGAGTTTTTACAACAAAATCAAAGGATTTATCAGCATAATAGGTGATAACAACCGGCAATACTTTGCCTGGTTTGTCCTGAGTTCTGGCATTAAATTGTTTGCAAAACTCCATAATATTGATGCCTTTAGAACCCAATGCAGGTCCAACAGGCGGAGAAGGATTTGCTGCCCCTCCTTTAATCTGTAGTTTAATAAGCCCAGCAATTTCTTTTGCCATAATAATTTTGTTTTTTTGTAAATTTTGGAGAAAAAAGTCTAAATTAAATGTGTCGTAACAAAACCACAGATTTATTCTTTTTCTACCTGAGTGAAACCTAATTCGAGCGGAGTTTTCCGTTCGAAGATTTTAACCATAATCTTGAGTTTCTTTTTCTCGTTGTTTACTTCCTCAATGACACCACTAAATCCGGCAAATGGCCCAACAATTACTTTGACCATTTCACCTTCAGTATAAGGCACATTGAGTTCTTCTCCACTTTCCTGAAGCTCATCCACCGAACCTAAAATTCTGTTTACCTCTGATTGACGCAACGGAATAGGTTTTTTAGAGTTTGCATTCGCACCTAAAAATCCAATTACATTCGGAATGTTTTTTAAACGATGAGGAGTTTCTCCAACGAGTTCTGCTTCTATTAACACATACCCAGGCAAATAACTACGCTCTTTGGTAATTTTTTTGCCATTGCGTATGGAATACACTTTTTCGGTCGGTATTAACACTTGAGCGACAGTTTGACCAAGATCAGAATTCTTGATTTCTGCATCAATATATTCCTTCACTTTTGCCTCTTTGCCACTAATAGCGCGAAGTACATACCATTTCTTTCCTGATTCAGACATGATGTTTCTCCCGAATTTAGAGTACTTTGTAAATAAAAGTCATGATATTTTCAAAAATCTTGTCCATGCCAAAAACGATAAGCGATAGTATTAGGGAAGCAACTAACACGATTACCGCACTGCTGGTAAGTTCTTGACGAGTTGGCCAAGAAACTTTGTGAGCAAGTTCTGAATAAGACTCCTTGATATAGTTAACAATTTTATTCATTGTATTGAAAAAATTTTTAGCACGGGTCGAGAGGCTCGAACTCCCGACA
>CAZJHO010000013.1:0-30631 GCA_964546015.1 uncultured Paludibacter sp. | reverse complement strand
TTCGAACCCAGGACCCCATCCTTAAAAGGGATGTGCTCTACCAGCTGAGCTACTGAATCAGATATTTTTCTTAAAAAGCGGTTGCAAAGGTAATCTTATTTTTTTTTAAACGCAAATTAATGAAAAAAAATATCAGATAAACTTTTGATGAAATTTATTCCTGATCAGCTAAATCGTTGAGAATCTAATCATTTTTTGTGTTTTCTGTTTCTATTTTTGTGTAGGGGAATACATCCATTACAGATGTCTCGGTTATAATTGCAATTTCGTAATCGGCAAGCGTGTTTTTTAGTCCTTCCAATAGGTTGTCTAAAGCGCTTTTCATGTTTTCGGCTTTTACAAACATGCTGCTTGGTGTTCGTTTCTCTATCCCTTTTTCTTCGTCCAGCGAAACAAAATTAACTTTAGAACGATACCATTTATCGGCAGAAGCATTTGCACTGTCAAAAAGTTCGGCAATTTTAATGCGTTTAATGTTTGCTACTAAAAATTCACCGCTGATAAATGGCTTCATTTCTAAATTGATGCGATCTTCGGCTTCAGTAAAAGATAGTGCATCTACCAAATATGTTTCGGTTACGGTTTTTATCATACCGTCATCGCCTGTTTTGTCATATTTAATCTTACATTCGAACCAGTTATACATATTTTTTGTTTTAAATTTTTGAGTCGCAAAGATAATATAAAGAGTTAAGAGCCAAAAGCCAAGAATCAAGAAATTTTGACTATTTTTGCAATTTGTATTTCAGAAAATGGGCAGAATTATAGCTGTAGATGTTGGTCAAAAACGCATAGGTGTTGCGGTTACGGATCCGTTGCAATTAATAGCTAACGGGCTTGTTACAGTTTCTGCCGGTGATATTTTTCCTTTTCTGGAAAAATATTTGCAGCAAGAGCAGGTTGATGAATTTGTGGTGGGTTTACCAAAGCAAATGAACAACCAGCCATCAGAGTCAATGAAATTTGTAACGCCTTTTGTAAATCGTTTGAAAAAATTGTTTCCAAACATTCCGGTAACTTTTGTGGATGAGAGATTTACTTCTAAATTGGCACAGCAAACAATGCTTCAAAGCGGCATAAGTAAAACGAAAAGACAAGATAAAGCGCTTATTGACCAAATTAGCGCAACAATTATTTTACAATCATATTTAGAAACAAAAAAATAAAGCCCCTCCAAGCTTCTCCTTTGGGGAGGTTTGGAGGGCAGATAAATTACATTATGGTTCGACCAATTTTACTTTATGGGAACCCGATTCTTCGTCGTCAAGCCGAAAATATCGATAAAAATTATCCTGAATTAGTAGAAGTTATAGCTGATTTATGGGAGACCATGTATAAATCGGGAGATGGTATTGGTTTGGCAGCACCTCAGATAGGGCTTTCTATCCGTATATTTGTTATTGACCTAACTCTATTAGCAGAAAATGATCCTTCTTTAGCAGGATTCAAGAAAACTTTTATCAATGCGAAAATTGTAGAACGCACCGGTAGTGAGGTACTTAAAGAAGAAGGTTGTTTAAGCATACCGGGCATACATGAAAATGTAATGCGTAAAGACACTATCCGTATTAAATATTTTGATGAAAGTTGGGTAGAACACGATGAAGTTATAACAGGCTTTGCAGCTCGTTGTGTTCAACATGAATACGATCATTTGGAAGGTCATATGTTTATAGATTATATTTCATCAATACGCCGCCAGTTGATAAAATCTCGATTGACAAGTATCAGCAAAGGAAAAGTGAATTGTCGGTATAAAGTAAAAAACTAATGTTTTGATATTCGCTTTTTAATAGAGAGAATATGAACTCCGGTATCAATATAAAATTGATTGTCCGTATTTTGGGCAGCCTTTTAATGGTCGAAAGTATGTTTATTCTACTTACGACCATTGTTGCATTGTATTATGGGGAAAGAGAGTGGCAGTATTTTGTAATAGTCGGGTTGGTAGCAGTTACTATTGGCGGATTTGGAGCATTGTGGGGTAAAAATGCATCTAAGCAGATGGGGCGCCGAGAGGGATCACTTATTGTTACCTTTATTTGGGTGCTTTTTTCATTGGTGGGTTTGATGCCGTTTTGGATTAGTGGAACAATCCCTGCTTTTACCAATGCATTTTTTGAAACTATGTCTGGATTTACCTCTACCGGAGCTACAATTATGGAGAACATTGAGGGAACCTCACGCAGTATGTTATTTTGGCGTGCGATGACTCATTGGATCGGCGGGTTAGGTATTGTGGTTATTTCGTTGGCATTGTTACCGATGTTTGGTTTTAGTGCTATGCAACTATTCAGTTCCGAAAGCACGGGACCTACCAAAGATAAATTGCATCCTAAAATTGCCGAAACAGCTAAGCGCTTAATGTTGATTTATTTAATATTAACGGTAGTTCTTGCCATACTGCTTCGTGTGGGAGGTATGGGGTGGTTCGATTCGATATGTCATTCGTTTTCTACCATTGCTACAGGTGGTTTTTCAACTAAACAAGCCAGTATCGCTTATTGGGATTCGGCTTATATACATTATGTCATTGCTATCTTTATGATTTTATCGGGAGTAAATTTTAGTTTGTATTATTATGCATTTAACGGTAGGTTTGAGAAGGTTCGCGAGAATGAAGAGTTGCGCTATTATTTACTTATCATATTTGCATTCAGTTTAATAATATTCTTTTCATTGGTCGATATTACCGAGTTTGTAACATTTCACAGCACAGAAGAAAATATTCGTAAAGCCATATTCCAAATATCTTCTATAATGACTACAACCGGTTTTGCTACGGTTGATTATATGTTTTGGAAACCATTAACCTGGGTTGTTGTTATCATGATAATGCTTATTGGAGGATCTGCCGGTTCTACGGCTGGAGGAATGAAAGTAGTTCGGGTTGTGATAGTTTTCAAATACTGTTATTATGAATTTAAACGCATAGTTCACCCCAATGCTGTAATTCCTGTTATGTATAATCGTACTGCGTTGAAAAACGATGTGGTTACGCGTACTTTAGCCTTTGTTATGTTGTATATATTATTTGCATTTTTTGGTATATTGGTACTGTGTATATCTGGTATGGGAATATTAGAATCCATAGGGGCGATGATTACTTGTCAGAGTACTATAGGGCATGGATTTGGCATGATATCCCCTTCGGGTACATTTGCCGAAATACCCGAATTTAGTAAATGGTTTCTTTCTTTTGTAATGTTAGTAGGGCGTTTGGAGTTATTTACTGTACTTATACTTTTCACGCCGGTATTTTGGAAAAAATAAGGATAAACTTATTTCAAAAAATGGGAAATTTATCGTTTGTAATAGCTTCTTTTTTTGATGATGAATTACGCTCATGGCCTTTGGCGGCAAAAAACTATGCGGCTTTGAGGGATATTCGTATTAAAGAGTTTGACTTTGGCAATTACAATATTCGAGTACAATTTAATCCGGCAAGGGCGGTATCGTCATTAGCTAAACTGGATACGAAATCCATTGTTGGGCGACCTTGTTTTTTATGCGGGAAGAATCGTCCTATAGAACAACGAAGCATTGATTTTAAAGGTAAATATGATATTTTGCTCAATCCGTTTCCTATTTGTAATCGTCATTTTACAATAGCATCAAAAAATCATGAGCCGCAATTGATACAAAGAAGATTGGGAGATATGCTTGATTTGGCAGAACAAATGTCCGGTTATACCATTTTGTATAATGGAGCAGGAGCGGGGGCATCGGCTCCGGATCACATGCACTTTCAGGCGGGAAACAGCGATTTTTTCCCATATCCGTTTGAAATGGAACAATCTGGATTGATTCGCAAAGTCAGCATAATTTCTGCCGATAAAAAGGAAATAGAAGATTGGTTTGAGCTTCGATACAAAGAATTGCAAACGAAAATAAATTGCGAACCGCTGATGAACATTTTTTGCCGTAAAGAAAGCAAGGCTTGGATATTAACTGTTTTTCCCCGCATAAAGCATCGTCCTACACAGTTTTTTGCCGAAGGTGAGGAACAATTGATGATTAGTCCGGGTGCTATTGATATGGCAGGAACACTGATTGTCACGCGTGAAAAGGATTTTGAAAAAATTACCCCACAGGATATTGTTAATATTTATCATCAGGTAAGTTAATGGAACCACACATAAACATAGGTGTTTTATCCGCTCCGCAGATTCAATTTATTTTTAATGGAAAATATTCTTTTAAAAATAAATTGTATTCGGGATTAAATTCCGTTGTTTCTGAGAATGGAAAAATTCGTTTCGATGGAAAATTATTTGATAAAATAATTTTTTTAGCCGACGATGAGAACACTGCTTCGTTCGATTTATTAGATGTAGTAATCGGAATAGGATTTCATTGGGAACGAAAAGAAAACCAACGATTTAAAGGGAATTTAAAATTGATAGTTGAAAACAACCAACTTACAGCCATCAATATTTTACCTGTCGAAGATTATTTACTTAGCGTAATTTCGTCCGAAATGAGCGCGACAAGTTCGTTGGAATTACTAAAAGCGCATGCTGTGATTTCGCGCAGTTGGTTGTTGGCGCAATTGAAAGCAAAAGGGAAAGCTAAAAATCAATCTTCACAAATGATTGACACCCAAACCGAACGCATAAAATGGTACGATAAGGACGACCACGAGAATTTTGATGTTTGCGCCGACGACCATTGTCAGCGTTACCAAGGTATTACGCGAGCTACGACCGATTTTGTGCAACAAGCTATCGAAGCTACTCGCGGACAAGTTTTGATTCACAACAAAAAGATTTGCGATACCCGTTTTTCGAAATGCTGCGGTGGAATTTCCGAATTGTTTGAAAACTGTTGGCAACCTGTGCATTATGATTATTTGCTCCCTGTAGAAGACAAACAAAATGGTAAAGTTCGCACAGAAATAATGACCGAACAGACTTTGGAACAATTTGTGAGAAATCCTATTAAAGGTGATTTCTGTAATACAAAAGATGCAAAAACACTGAGTCAAGTGCTTAATTCGTATGATCTGGAAACACCCGATTTTTATCGTTGGCAGGTAGATTATTCGCAAACCGAAATTTCAGAATTATTACGAAAAAGATTACAAATTGATTTTGGTGAAATTATCGATCTACAACCTGTTGAGCGTGGTGTTTCGGGTCGGTTGATAAAGCTCAGAATTGTTGGTACAAAGCGTAACCTTATTTTGGGAAAAGAATTGGAAATTCGTAAAGCTTTGTCAAATTCTCATTTATATAGTTCGGCTTTTATTGTTGATAAGAAGAATGTACAAAATAATGTGCCACAAACATTTTCGTTATTAGGAGCCGGTTGGGGGCATGGAGTAGGACTTTGTCAGATAGGAGCTGCTATTATGGCAGAAAAAGGCTATTCGTACAACGAAATTTTATTTCATTATTTTAAAAATGCTCAGTTGCAGCAGATTTATTGATTTTAATTTTTATGACTAAAGAAAATATAATAAATAAACCGGTTACGGCCATTCTTATCGGACTGATTACACCACAACAAACCGAAGAGCGGGCGGTGGAGTATTTAGACGAATTGGCTTTTCTGGCTGAAACATCTCATGTCCTTCCGCAGAAAAGCTTTTTGCAGCGTTTGGAGTATCCGAACTCGAATACTTATGTCGGCGATGGAAAATTATCCGAGATAAAAGCATATATCGAAGAAAACGAAATTGATTTGGCTATCTTTGATGATGAACTTTCGCCGCGCCAATTACGCAATATTGAGCGTGAATTGAACATTAAAGTGCTGGACAGAACCATTTTGATTTTAGATATTTTTGTACAACGGGCACAAACTTCGTATGCTAAAACACAAGTGGAATTAGCGCAATTGCAATATATGTTACCACGCTTATCAAGAATGTGGAGTCATTTAGATCGTCAGCGTGGAGGAGGAACTACATCGCGTGGTATGGGTGAAACGCAGATTGAAGCCGACAAACGAATAATACAATCTCGCATCTCGTTGCTCAAAGAAGAACTCAAAAAGATAGACAAACAAATGGCAACGCAACGCAAAAACAGAGGAAAATTAGTGCGGGTTGCTTTGGTCGGATATACCAATGTGGGAAAATCTACATTAATGAATCTATTGAGCAAATCGGAAGTTTTTGCTGAAAATAAACTGTTTGCTACACTTGATACTACTGTAAGGAAAGTTACAATAGAGAATTTGCCATTTTTGCTATGTGACACTGTTGGGTTCATTCGTAAATTACCGCATCACTTGGTGGAGTCGTTTAAATCTACGCTTGATGAAGTACGCGAGGCTGATTTGTTGGTGCATGTGGTGGATATTTCGCATCCGAATTTTGAAGAACAAATAGAAGTTGTTAACTATACACTTGCTGATTTGAATAGTGCCGATAAACCATTGATAATGTTATTCAATAAAATAGATTCGTTTTCCTACACCCCTAAAGCTAAAGATGATTTAACTCCTCGAACAAAAGAAAATATCAGCTTAGATGAATTAAAAGAATCATGGATGAATAAAATGCATGAGAACTGCATTTTTATTTCGGCACGAGAAAAACAAAATATAGATAGTCTTAAATCGTTAATTTATGAGAAGGTAAAAGAAATACATGTACAACGCTTTCCTTATAACGATTTTTTATATCCGGTAGAAGTAGAAATAGAATAGTTTATAATTGCGCATTAAAAATACGAATTACGAGTTACGCATCGAACTACGCTTAGTGTACAGAGCATTGAACATAATCGAAATGTGTTACTTCATTAAACAATTACACAATTAAAATATATGAACTTAAACCTAAAAAATCCGCTTGTATTTTTTGATCTGGAAACAACCGGAACCAACACTGTTACAGATAGGATTGTCGAAATATCATATTTGAAAATTTCTCCTAATGGTGCCGAAGAAAGCAAAACCATTCGTATAAATCCTGGTGTGCCTATTCCACCGCAATCTTCGGCAATACATGGAATTTATGATAAAGATGTAGCCGATGCTCCTACATTTAAGCAAGTGGCAAAAATAATTGCTCAAGATTTCGAAGGTTGTGACATTGCCGGATATAATTCAAATCGCTTCGATGTACCTTTGTTAGCAGAAGAATTTTTGCGTGCTGAGATTGATTTTGACATGAGCCGGTGTAAATTAGTCGATGTGCAGACTATTTTTCATAAGCAAGAACAACGAACATTAGAAGCTGCGTATAAGTTTTACTGCAATGCCGATTTAGAAAATGCTCATAGTGCAGCAGCAGATGTAAAAGCCACCTACGAAGTGCTCAAGTCTCAATTGGATCGTTATCCTGATTTGAAAAACGATATTGCTTTTTTATCAGAATATTCATCATTTTCTCGCAATGTAGATTTTGCAGGTCGAATTGTTCTTAATGAGAAAAATGAAGAAGTAATAAACTTTGGAAAATACAAAGGACAATTAGTAAGCGATGTTCTGCAAAAAGATCCGGGATATTACGGTTGGATAATGGATGCCGATTTTGCACTGAATACCAAGCAGGCATTTACCCGTATCAAGTTACGCGAATTTGCTAAAAAATAAGTACTTTTGTTTGTTAAAAATAACAGTCATGGATAAGTTAAAAGCATTTCTTCGAATTGTAAAGCCTGTTATTAATAAATATACAATAGCATTGGGCTTATTTATTCTGTTCATGTCTTTCGGAAAGTACAGTTGGTTCCAAAAAGTAAAGCTAACCAATAGTGTAGAACAGTTGGAAGCCGAGAAAAAACAATATGAAGAAGAACTCCAAAAAGCTAAAACTGAGTTGAATGAGTTGAATAAGAGTACTGAAAATCTAGAGCGTATGGCACGCGAAAAATATTTGATGCATAAACCTAACGAAGAAATTTTTATTGTGAAAGAGAAATGATTTTCAAATTTATTTAGTATGGGTACCAAAACAAGTGGGTTATTATATATCATTTTTGGAGTTTTAGTAGTAGCGGCGGCGGTATTACATATTGTTGAACAAGATTTTGCTCCTTATATGTTTTCTGTAGGTGCGGCAGGACTTATTATCTTGAAAATAATATCATTAAAAAATGCTCCGGCACCCGATTTTCGTATTCGAAGATTGAATAATATACAAGCTATAGCCGCAGTTTTATTAGTGGTTGCAGCTTATTTGATGTTTATTAAAAGCAATTTTTGGGCTTTGGCATTAATCTTATCAGCAGTGTTCGATTTGGTAGTAGTTTTCCGAATGCCTGAAAATAAGACTGATAAGTAAAGAAAAAGAGGTTGTTGGGGAGAACAATCCTTTTTATTCCATCAATTCTCCTTTTCCTTGACGGATAACTTCCCATTCATCTCCGGTACAGTCCACAATTGTCGAAGGTTCGATACTCCCATATCCACCATCAATAATAAGATCTACTTTATCGGCATATTTTTCGTAAATCAATTCGGGGTCGGTGGTATATTCTACCGTATCGTCTTCGTCATGAACAGAAGTAGAAAGTATCGGATTGCCTAATTCTTCTACAATAGCCCGAATAATTGAATTGTCCGGAATACGAATACCTACTGATTTTTTTGATTTAAAAAGCTTCGGCAGATTATTACTTCCATTCAAAATAAAAGTAAAAGCGCCGGGCAGATTTTTTTTCATCAATTTAAAAACGGAATTGCTTACCTTAGCGTATTCGCTTATATGGCTTAAATCGTAGCAAATAAAAGATAGATTCTTTGCTTTATCAGCATCGATATTCTTTAATTTGCAGATTCTTTCTACACCTTTGCTGTTGAATATATCGCAACCGATACCATAAACTGTATCGGTGGGATAAATAATAATGCCGCCATTACGAAGTACTTCTACTACCCGTTGTGTTTCTTTGGGATTAGGATTTTCGGAATAAATTTTTAATAACATATCTTTTTGTTCAAAGATTTAAAATTCAAAGTTTCGAAAAATCTTTGTAAATAAAAAACCGACAAAAAAAGTTTTTTGCCGGCCTTTTATTTAAAACAATTAAAATTACATTAGTTGATATTATTTTTTACCGTCAATAAATTGTTTCATAGCTGCAGCACTCATCCCCATACAAGAGAAACCTCCATCGTGGAATAGGTTTTGCATAGTAACTTTACGAGTTAAATCAGAGAACATAACTACACAGTAATCCGCGCAATCATCAGCATTGGCGTTGCCAAGTGGCGATACTTTTTCAGAAAAGTCATATAAATCCGTCAATCCGCTTACGCCGTTTCCTGCGGTAGTCATGGTTGGAGATTGGGATATTGTATTCACACGCACACCTTTATCTTTTCCGTACACATAACCGAAACTACGAGCAATGGACTCAAGTAATGACTTAGCGTCCGCCATATCATTGTAGCTGGTAAATATGCGTTGAGCTGCAATATATGAAAGGGCAAGGATAGAACCTCCTTCGGCAATAGCGTCCATTTCTTTAGCCACTTGCATCATTTTATGGAATGAAATAGCGGAAACATCCAAAGTCGTATTCAACATTTTGTAGTCTAAGTTATCGTATTCGCGACCTTTGCGTACATTGGGAGACATACCGATAGAGTGTAATACAAAATCAATTTTACCACCTAATAATTCTTGCGAACGCTCGAAAACTATTTTGAGGTCGTCCACATTAGTAGCATCAGCCGGAATAACTTCAGTATTGAGTTTTTTAGCCAAATCATTGGTAGTACCCATGCGTACTGCCATTGGAGTATTCGTGAGGGTAATAGTTGCACCTTCTTCAACTGCGCGTTCTGCCACTTTCCATGCGATAGACATTTCGTTAAGTGCACCGAAAATAATACCTCTTTTTCCTTTTAATAAATTATTTGCCATGATTGTTTTATTTAAAAATCCCGGCAAAGGTAGTAAATATTTACTATTACTCCCAAAAGTCATAACTTTTGACTATATAATTTAGATTTTTGTTAAAGAGGAAATCAATGTGTATGTAATTAAATGAAAATAGAATATTTGTTGGTAAAGTAAATTTTGTTACCTTTGCACCCGCTTTGTAAAAAGTGATTATTAACTAATTAAATTTTAAGAGTTTATGTTGAAAAACTATGAGACCGTTTTCATTTTGACTCCCGTTTTATCTGATGTACAGGTAAAGGAAGCGGTAGAAAAATTCAAAAATCTCCTTATCGAAGAGGGAGCGGAGATTGTAAACGAAGAAAATTGGGGAATGAAAAAATTAGCATATCCTATTGCTAAAAAATCATCCGGTTTTTATTCGTTGCTTCAGTTTAAAGCAGAACCGGCAGTAATTGAGAAATTAGAGGTAAATTATCGTCGTGACGAGCGTGTGCTTCGTTTCTTGACATTTACAATGGACAAGTATGCTGTAGAGTACGCTGCAAAAAGAAAAAATCTTAAATCAGCTAAAGTAGAAAAGGAGGCTTAAATCATGGCACAAAACAATTCGGAAATCAGATATTTAACTCCACAATCGTCGGATGTTAAAAAGAAAAAATACTGTCGTTTCAAAAAAAGCGGTATCAAATATATTGATTATAAAGATGCTGAGTTTTTGAAAAAATTCTTGAACGAGCAAGGTAAAATTCTTCCTCGTCGTCTTACAGGTACTTCGTTGAAATATCAACGCAAAGTAGCTCAAGCAGTTAAAAGAGCCCGTCATTTGGCGTTGCTTCCTTATGTAACCGATATGATGAAATAATAAAGAAGGAGGAAAGAATATGGAAATCATTTTAAAAGAAGATGTACAAAATTTAGGATATAAAGACGATGTAGTAACTGTAAAAGACGGTTATGGTCGTAACTTCCTGATCCCACAAAAGAAAGCTGTGTTGGCAACTCCTTCTGCAAAGAAAATGTTGGCTGAAGATTTGAAACAACGCGCTCACAAATTAGCTAAAATCAAAGCTGATGCTGAAGCGTTGGCTGCTAAAGTAAACGGTTTGTCTTTGACTATTGGAGCAAAAGCAAGTACCAATGGTAAAATCTTTGGTTCGGTTACTACTATTCAGGTTGCCGAGGCTTTAGAAAAAGCAGGTTTTAATGTGGATAGAAAAGTGATTGTGATTAAAGATGCAATCAAAGAACTTGGTTCATATAAAGCTCAGTTGAAATTGCATAAAGAAGTTGGTGCTGAAGTTTCAATTGAAGTAGTAGCTGAGTAAATTTTTTTCATAATAATAAGAGGGAGAAGAGCTGTTCTTTTTAGGAATAGCTCTTCTTTTTTTAACTTATCCTGCATTTATAGTCTTCGTAACCAAATTGGCGGATTAATTTAAATTTGTTATCCTTTGTCCAAATACCGATACTTGGGTGAGAAACTCCATTGAACATAGTAGTTTTAACCATAGTATAGTGTATCATATCGGCAAAAATAATGCGGTCTCCTATTTGTAGTGGCTTTTCAAACGACCAATCTCCGCAAAAATCACCTGATAGGCAAGAGTTTCCTCCCATACGGTAAGTAGGTTTTTCTTCTATAGCATCGGTAGCGCCTAAAATGACCGGTTTGTATGGCATTTCGAGACAGTCGGGCATGTGGCAGGCAAAAGAAACATCAAGCATAGCGGTTTTTACGCCATGGTTCTCGACAATATCTTGTATCGTCGAAACCAGTTCTCCGGTTTGCCAAACAAAAGCTGCTCCCGGTTCAAGGATTATTTGTAGATGAGGATGTCTTGATTTGAATCTTTTCAGCGTTTGAATGAGATGTTCAACATCATAATCTTTTTGGGTCATTAGATGACCTCCACCCATATTTAGCCATTTTATCTGCGAAAAGAATTTACCGAATTTTTTTTCTACTGCGGATAAGGTTTTTTCTAAATCAAAAGATGAAGATTCGCAAAGAGTATGAAAGTGTAATCCTTCAATGCCTTCGGGTAACTTGTCTTCTAAACAATCGACTATTATCCCTAAGCGTGAACCGGGGGTGCATGGATTATATAAATCGGTTTCGACCTCGGAAAATTCAGGATTAATGCGTAAACCGCAGGAAACATTTCCTTTTGCAACAGGATAAAATCGATTAAATTGAGAAATGGAATTGAACGAGATGTGGCTGCTACAGGCCATTATTTCGGGAAATTCTTTTTCGATATAAACAGGAGCATAAGTATGGGCTTTGTTACCCATTTCTTCGAATGCCAATCGGGCTTCAGCCAATGAACTGGCAGTAGAAAGCCCGATGTATTCTTGAATAATAGGGAAAACTTTCCACATGGCAAAAGCTTTGAATGCCATGATGATTTCTATACCGGCGCGTTCTTTAACTGATTTGATCAGCGTCAAATTATTGCGTAAGCGTATTTCGTCCAAAACAAAACAGGGAGAAGGTACTTCGTCGTAGCGGATCATATTTTATTAAGTTTTGAACGCAAATTACACAAATTATCGCGAATTAACACAATTTTTTGCGTAAATTAGCGGATGCTCGTATAATTTGCGTTCAAAAAATTATTTGACGAATTTGTTAATAGCATCAATATAGGCCTCTACCGAAGCGGCAACAATATCTGTGTTTGCCGCAAAACCAAAGTAAGTGCAGCCATCGTGTTCTACTTGCATGTGTACTTTGCCAAGGTCGTCACTGCCTTTATTAATAGCTTGTATAAGGAATTCTTTCAAAGTCATTTGGCGGTCAATAATTTTCTTTACAGCTTTGATTGAGGCATCTACCGGACCGTTACCCGATGCACTTGACTCAAATTTCTCACCGGCGATATTCAAAGTAACACTTGCTACGGATTTTACTCCTACACCCGAAACTGCTTGCAAATGTTCCAGTTTGATGCGTTGTTTTGCCGCACGGTCTTCACCGACAAGCATCAACACATCATCATCGTTGATGTCTTTTTTGCGGTCTGCCAATTTCAAGAAATCTTCATATACTTTCTCCAATCGATCTTGTTCGATTTCTACCCCTAACACACTTAAACGGTGTTTCAATGCAGCACGACCGCTACGGGCAGTTAATACAATTGAGTTTTCGTCGATACCTACATCTTTTGGATCGATAATTTCGTAGCTTTCGCGATTTTTTAATACGCCATCCTGATGAATGCCCGATGAATGTGCAAATGCATTACGGCCTACAATCGCCTTGTTGGGTTGCACAGGCATATTCATTAAACTGGAAACCAGACGGCTTGTTTCGGTAATTTTCTTTGTATTGATATTGGTTTCAATACCCAATTCTTTGTGGCTACGAAGTGTCATAACTACTTCTTCCATAGCAGTATTTCCGGCACGCTCGCCGATGCCGTTAATAGTAGTTTCCACTTGGCGTGCTCCGGCAATGACACCTGCCATTGTATTGGCGGTTGCCATACCCAAATCGTTATGGCAGTGGGTGGAAATAATCGCCTTGTGAACACCGTTTACATTTTCCATCAAATATTTGATTTTTGCGCCGAACTCATGCGGTAAACAGTAACCAGTTGTATCAGGAATATTTACTACAGTAGCACCGGCTTTGATAACGGCTTCTACCACACGAGCCAAATATTCGTTGTCGGTACGACCGGCATCTTCTGCATAAAATTCAACATCTTCTACATATTTTTTTGCATGTTTAACGGCTGCTACGGCACGCTCAATGATTTCTTCTCGAGTAGAGTTAAATTTGTGTTTGATATGATAATCTGAAGTTCCGATACCTGTATGTATGCGTTTGCGTTTGGCGTACTGAAGCGCTTCGGCGGCTACATCAATATCTTTTTGTACGCCCCTTGTAAGAGCACAAACGGTAGGCCAAGTAACGGCTTTAGAAATTTCGACTACCGAATTAAAATCACCCGGACTGGAAATGGGAAATCCGGCTTCAATTACATCTACCCCCAAAGCTTCCAATGCTTTGGCAACTTGAATTTTCTCTACCGTGTTCAATTGGCAACCGGGAACTTGTTCTCCATCGCGCAAAGTGGTATCGAAGATAAATAATTTGTCTGACATGATTTATTGAATTTTAGTTGTTAAATTGTTGAATTATAAAAGCCTTTCCTGCATTCAAGCGAGAAAGGCTTTTGGTGATATTTTATTTTCATTTATATATATACCAATCTCACTTCTATTTGTAATATAAAAGAAGAAGATTGAGGTGTAATTGTATATTAGAAAATATATTCATTGTGTTTGATTTATTATTTCAAAGAACGATGCAAAATTAATACATATTTTTTATCTCTCAAAATAATTTTTTAATTTTTGACAAGGAAAAGTGGTAAATTGTAAGTTTTTTATTGAATTTAGTTTTTAATTTAAAGATAACCAAGAATCATTATAGATCTTTGATAAATAGTCGTTTGAATTCCGATAGATTTTATTACGAATTGATTTTGATGTTTTTATGAATTTAAAATAGTTATCAACATTTTTTTGTTTATATGTTTTATATTATAAATTTGTGCGGTTTTTCTTATTTTATTTTTAATCTATTAATTTAAAAATCTATCATTTATGAATTGTGTAATTTATTTTGTATTAGCTTCATCGGTTTTGGCGCTGGCGTTTGCATTCTTCTTTTTTAAACAAATGATGAAAGAAGATGAGGGTACTGATACGATGAAAAAAATTGCTTCGCATGTTCGCCAAGGTGCGATGGCTTATTTAAAACAACAGTACAAAGTGGTGAGTATTGTTTTCATTGTATTGGCTTCTATTTTTGGAGTGATGGCTTATTTCAGTCTTCAAAATGAATGGGTTCCGTTTGCTTTCCTCACCGGAGGTTTTTTCTCAGGATTGGCAGGTTTCTTTGGAATGAAAACAGCTACTTATGCATCAGCGCGTACTGCTAATGCTGCAAGAAGCTCTTTGAATAGTGGTCTAAAAATTGCTTTCCGTTCGGGAGCCGTAATGGGATTGACAGTTGTTGGTTTAGCTCTTCTAGATATTTCTGTTTGGTATTTGGTTTTGGATAAATTTATTGCAGTAGATGATGGACATAATAAATTAATGCTTGTCACTACAACTATGCTTACTTTTGGTATGGGAGCATCTACACAAGCGTTATTTGCTCGTGTAGGTGGAGGTATCTATACTAAGGCGGCCGATGTTGGTGCTGATTTAGTGGGTAAAGTAGAAGCCGGAATTCCTGAAGATGACCCTCGTAATCCTGCTACTATTGCAGATAATGTAGGAGATAATGTAGGGGATGTGGCTGGTATGGGTGCCGATCTTTACGAATCATATGCCGGATCTATTTTGGCGACTGCAGCTTTGGGAGCTTCTGCGTTTATGCTTAATCCGGAAATGCAATTAAAGGCCGTTCTTGCTCCAATGTTAATTGCAGCGGCGGGAGTTTTACTTTCTATTTTTGGTATTTTCTTGGTGCGTACAAAAGAAGGCGCTAATATGAAACAACTACTTAGTGCGCTTGGTAGAGGAGTTAATGTAAGTTCGGTTTTAATCGCAATAGCTACATTCGTTATTCTGTACGGTCTGGATATTCAAAATTGGTTGGGTGTTTCATTCTCGGTGGTAATAGGTCTTCTTGCAGGTGTGATAATCGGACAATCTACGGAATATTATACTTCACATACTTATAAGCCTACTCAAAGAGTAGCGCAAAGTTCTCATACAGGACCGGCTACGGTCATTATATCCGGTATTGGCTTGGGGATGGTTTCAACTGCAATTCCGGTAATTACTATTGCTATAGCAATTATTTTAGCATTTCTTTCTGCCATTAATTTTGATACGGCAAACTTGTTGTCTCAGGGAAATCTTAGCTTAGGTTTATATGGGATCGGTATTGCAGCTGTAGGTATGCTTTCTACTTTGGGTATCACATTAGCTACCGATGCTTACGGACCAATTGCCGATAATGCGGGAGGTAATGCCGAAATGAGCGGATTGGGAGAAGAAGTGCGTAAACGCACAGATGCTCTTGATGCGCTTGGCAATACAACAGCAGCTACCGGAAAAGGATTTGCTATTGGTTCGGCAGCTTTAACGGCACTGGCTCTTTTGGCTTCTTATATCGAAGAGATTAAAATTGGATTACTTCGTTTGGCTGAAAACTCTGTAGAAGGTACAGCCGAAGTGGGTACAGTAATTTTGAATAAAGCCCAAATTGCAGAAGCTACATTTGTTAATTTTATGGATTATTATCAAGTTAATTTGATGAATCCAATTGTTTTAGTAGGTGTTCTCATCGGGGCGATGATGGCATTTTTATTCTGTGGATTGACAATGAATGCGGTAGGTCGTGCCGCTCAAAATATGGTTGAGGAAGTTCGCCGCCAGTTTCGTGAAATAACCGGTATTATGGAGGGAAAAGCCGAGCCGGATTATGCTCGTTGTGTAGAAATTTCGACCAGAGGTGCTCAACGCGAAATGTTATTCCCATCGTTGTTGGCTATTGTTATTCCTGTAATTGTGGGTGTTATATTTGGTGTAGCCGGAGTGTTAGGGTTGCTTATCGGAGGTCTGTCTTCCGGATTTGTATTAGCTGTATTTATGGCTAATGCCGGTGGTGCCTGGGATAATGCAAAGAAATTCATTGAAGAAGGAAATCATGGCGGTAAAGGTAGTGATAACCATAAAGCAACAGTGGTAGGAGATACTGTTGGCGATCCATTTAAAGACACATCAGGTCCATCGCTTAATATTTTAATTAAATTGATGAGCATGGTTGCTATTGTAATGGCTGGATTAACGGTAAGTGTTAGTTTATTCGGATAGTTTTTTTGCTTTTTTTAATAGTGGACTGTTGATAAGTTAATCTTATAACAGTCCATTTTTATTATATTATATTGATTCTTTAAAAAATAAGGAAAAGTAAGAAGTCGTTATGCAAAATTAAATTTAGTATTTTCTATAAAATTTTATATCTGGAATGAAATTATTCTAATGTTAAGAATATTTCTTCCGTTTTTTTTATTTTTTTATTCCCCCAAATAAATTCTATACATTTGTAGGAGGTAGTATTGATAGCATATGTATAGAGTATTATTTTTTTTGTTCATGATATTGAAAACCTCTTTTCTTTGCGCACAGACAAAAGAGGTTGAAGCGATGTGGCGTTATCAAGTGGATAAAGATAAATATGATATTGTGCGCCCTTCTTACCTTAAAATAAATGAAGATAGCCTTAGTGCACTTTTTGACAATCAGCCAAGTTTTGGGATGTATCGTGATAATTATTTTATAACAGGAATTCCTACCAACGAAAAAGTTACCAAAAGTACTGCCGATGGAAAATTCCAGATAAGCATCAGTCAGCGTTTGACAAAAACGAGTTTGCCCTATAATACATTCTTGATGCTCACATATACGCAAAAATCGTTTTGGAAAGTGTATGAAAAATCATCTCCTTTTGTTGATAATAATTATAATCCGGCTCTATTGTTAGGTAAACCATTGGTGTTTAACAACGAATTTAAAGGAATGGCTTATTTCTCCGTAGAACATGAGTCTAATGGCCAGGGTGATTCGTTAAGGTCTCGCAGCTGCAATTATCTATCACTTTCCGGAAGTTATTTTTTCAATAAAAGGATTTCCGGGCAATTAAAATTGTGGGCAGGAATTATGACTAAAGATAATCCTGATTTATTAAAATACAAAGGATATAGTTTGCTTGCTTTGAATTATCGTAGTGCTAATGATAGGATATGGATATCGGTAGTACTTAATCCATGCAAAGATTTTACAAATCTGAATACGCAAATGGAGTTTAATGTGAAGCTCAATAAAAAGCATAATCAGTACTTTTTTGTACAATGGTATCAGGGGTATGCCGAAAGTTTGTTAGATTACAATAAATATGCTTCAATGATTCGTGCCGGTATTTGTGTAAAGCCTGCTCTGCGTAATTTATATTAAAAAAAGAAGAGGTTATCTGATAGGATAGCCTCTTGATATTGTGATTTTTACTAAAATTACTTAGCAAAAAATTCTTTCACTTTTTCGTTGTGAACGATTTCTTCTTGAAATATGTATGCACCGGTTTTTTCTGATTTAACCATCTTGATAACTTTTGCATACGAACGACCTTCACCCTTTTGAAGAGTTGCTACTGCTTTCTTTGCCATGGTTTATAATTATTTAATTTCTTTGTGAAGAGTTACTTTTCTTAAGATTGGGTTATATTTTTTCAACTCTAGACGGTTTGTAGTGTTCTTACGGTTTTTAGTTGTAATATAACGCGAAGTGCCAGGCATACCGCTTTCTTTATGCTCAGTACATTCCAAAATCACTTGAATTCTATTTTCTTTACTTTTTTTAGCCATTGCTCAATCTCCTTTTTAATAAATTATGCAAATAAATGACCTTTTTCAGCAGCTTTTTTAATAGCAGCATCCAAGCCGATTTTATTAATAGTACGCAATCCGGCTGCGGTAACATTCAATGTAATCCACATATCTTGCTCAACCCAGTAGAATTTTTTCGAAAAAAGATTTATTTCGAATCTTCTTTTTGTTCTGCGTTTTGAATGCGATACATTGTTTCCAACCATCGCCTTTTTTCCGGTAACTTGACAAACTTTAGACATTCTCGTGTGCTTTATTTTGTGTTATTATATACTTTTTCAAAAACAGTGTGCAAAGATAGTTTCTTTTTTTTATCTGACAAATAAATTTTGTTTTTTTACTGTTGTTTTTTAGAAAAAGCAAAGTGTATTTTTTTTCTCAAATTCCTATTGCTTACCTTTGCATTATTTATGATTACAAAAGAAGAGATAATATCAATAGGTAAAACAGGAAAAACACACGGTGTTAAAGGTGAAATTTCTATGCTATTTGATAAACGAAATTTTGATGAAGAGCAGATTCCATTTTTTGTTTTTGAAATAGATGGTATTTTCGTGCCCTTTTTTGTGGAAGAATATCGATTTAAGTCTGATAATTCGGCTTTATATAAATTTCAAGAAATAGATGATGAATCGCAGGCAAGCGAGTTGACTAATAAAATAATATATGTAAAAAATGAATTTGTAACTGATGACGAAGATGATGATTTGCGCTTTTTTGTCGGATATATGGTAGAAGATGCTGTCGGAGGAAATGTAGGAACCATTATTGATGTTGATGAAACAACAGAAAATCGGTTATTCATATTAAAAACAAGCAAAGATGAAATACTGATTCCTGTTACAAATGATTTTATTTTAGAAATAGACGAATTAACCCGAAAAATATGCATGAATCTTCCGAAAGGTCTTGTTAACTTAGATTTAGCTGAAGATGAAGAGTAAAATGAACATTATTACCGTAAATTTGTTTTAGAAAATAAAGATATAGAAAATGAAGAATCTTGATTTGCAAAATTTCAAATTTGAAGAAATAAACGAAGGATACACTTCTAAAGAGGCAATTGAAGAAGCGAAACGCTGTTTGAATTGCAAAAATCCTTTGTGCGTACAAGGATGTCCTATTGAGCATAATATTCCTGGATTTATCCATCAGCTTTCGCGTGGAAATATAGGAGGAGCGATGGAGATTATTAATGAAAAAAGTAGCTTGCCGGCTATTTGTGGGCGTGTTTGTCCGCACGAAAAACAATGTGAAGGACATTGTATATTAGCTAAAAAAGGAAATCCTATTCGTGTCGGTAAATTAGAAAGATTTATCGCCGATTTTGATGAAGAGATGGGTCTTATTCGTGAAAAACTTAAACCTAAGACCCGTGGTCGTGTGGCGGTTATCGGTTCCGGTCCGGCCGGATTGACCGTAGCCGGCGATTTAGCTCGCGAGGGTTTTAATGTGATTATTTATGAAAAAGAACAAGAACTTGGCGGAGTCTTGATGTACGGTATTCCCGAATATCGCTTACCTAAAGATGTAGTGCGTCGTGAGATAGATAAGATTTCGGCTCTCGGCGTTACTTTTATGCGTAATTGTATGATTGGTACCGATGTTACGATTGATGAGTTGTTTAACAGAGGTATCGATGCCGTATTTATCGGTTCTGGTACAGCTGTACCTAAATCACTTACAACTCCGGGTTACGATTTGAAGGGTGTAATACAATCGTCTTATTTTTTGCGTACGGTAAGTTTGTTCAATAACAATAGTGTAAGTAAAAGTGAGGTTCCGATCAGGGTTGGAGATAAGGTTGGAGTTATTGGTGCCGGAAATGTAGCAATGGATGCAGCGCGTACAGCTATCCGGATGGGTGCAGGTGAAGTAACGGTTTTCTATCACCGTACCGAAAATGATATGCCGGCACTAAAAACGGAATATCACGAGGCGGTTGAAGAGGGTGTGAATTTCAGTTTTTTATCTTCAGTGAAAGAATTTATGGGTGAACACGGTCTGCTTACTCAAGTGCGGGTGGAAAAAGAAGGTAAAGAAATTATTATACCTATGGATAAAATATTATTGGCAATCGGTTCTCGTCCTGCTAACCGCATTGTATCAACAACTTCGGGTATCGAGGTGGATGACACCGGTTATGTAAAAACCCGGGAACTTCCTTATGGTATGACAACTCGCAAGGGTGTATTTGCCGGAGGCGATGTGGTACATACTCCGCAAACCGTAGTTCTTGCCATGCGCGAGGCTAAAAATGTTGCTAAAGGTATTGCACAGTATATTGATGCTAAAAAATTGCTGGATTTATAGTTTTAAACAAACTGTAATATTTGAAACAGCCGCAAATTAACAAAATTTGCGGCTGTTTCTTTATTTTATAATGTCTATCACAGGAACCCAACTATTTGTGTCTGGATCAAATAGCTCTTGTCTTTTTATTATTTCATCGGAGTTGTTAATCCGACGATAAACTGTTTTTGTACTTTGGGGATATATTTTCTTTATTTCTTTAATATACCATTCGTTTTCTTTTTTACTTCCGGATTAATACAAACATAAAAAACATTATTTTTGGTATTAGATAAATTCAGCGATTTAATAAATACAAGATTGGAAGAAATAGTGTCTTCTTGCTGATTCATTTGGATAGTTTTTCTGTAAAGAATTCTATTAGTTGGATTTTGATTGATCACTTGTTTTCCTAATTCGGCAAAAGCTTTATTGCTATAGAAATTGTCAATATCTTGTTTTAGAATATAGTAACTAGAATCTTTATCTTGTTGATAGGAGATTTCTTCTTTTTTATTTGAAGAAAGTTTAAAAGTTGTTTGTTCGTAAAAAATCCATTTATGATTAGTACTACTCCATTTATAAGAGGTTTTTTCTAATATATTTTTGGTGCTATCTGTGGTGAAAATGTGTTTATGTCTAAGTTTCCAATCTCCTTTTTTGTTATCCCATACACTAAATATGCTTGAAGATGGTATTTGTATCTTTTCTAAAAATTCATAATTCCCATGAAGAATATGTAGTTCATTTCCATTAATACTGTCTACAATAAGGAGTGCGTCTTTCTCAGGAAAGAAATTAAGAGTTTGATATGTAGGTAAATTTGCAAAAATGATTTGCGTATTCTTTTTTATGCCCGAAATAAAAATGAATTTCTTTATGTGATTTGCCGAATCTTTTTCGGTATATTTTTTAGCAATATATATGTTTGATTTTTTAGCTTTCTTTATTAATTTAAAAACTTTGGGGCATTTTTCTTTAGCTTCTTGGTTTGGATAAAAATATTCTCTTTTTGTATAATATTTTAAAGTAGTTTCGTTAGATGCTTCTTTTGTAAGAATAATTTCTTTTAGATAACCATTCCAAAATATGCTGTAAGCATTTTTCTTAGTTGTTACTTTTTGTGCAGAAACCAATAAAGAGAAAAATAAAATAATACAGATAAGAGCAGTCTTTTTCATAGTCATTACTTTTTCGATTTCATAATTTTCTTTTCGTTTTTAGTGGCAAAATCTTTCCAACTCGAATATTTCTTTTCCGATTGTGGTCTGTTTGATGAGAAAAAATGACACATAGCTGCCGCTAAACCATCCGTAGCATCTAAATGTTTAGGCATTTGTTCTTGTGGTATTTTTAATAGTCGGCGAAGCATATCGGCTACTTGTTCTTTGGCAGCTTGTCCATTACCGGTTATGGACATTTTGATTTTCAATGGAGCATATTCGGTGATTGGTATGTCTCGATACAAGCCGGCAGCCATGGCAACACCTTGTGCCCGACCTAATTTGAGCATGGATTGTACATTTTTTCCGAAGAAAGGTGCTTCGATGGCAATTTCGTCGGGATTATAACGATCAATAAGTTCAAGTGTTTGGTGAAAAACCTGTTGGAGGGTAAGATAATGATCTTTGATTTTTTTGAAATCCAACACACCCAGTGTGAGTAATTCCGGTGTGTTGCAATTCACACGAATAACTCCATAGCCCATTATTGTTGTTCCCGGGTCTATGCCTAATATGATGCGTTCTTTTATCAAATTATTTCCATTAAAGTTGAAAAATGTAATACTTCCATTGAAAATAAATCTGCGATTTCTTTCTCAATTCGCACGAGTTGTTCTGCTTGCCATTTCTCTAATAATTCTTTGTCTGGTGCTTTTAGTTGTAATGAGATGGAGGTGCCATTTTGTTCTTCTTGCGTTTGTATACGGCTAAGAGTAGTGTCTGTGAAACAACCGGAATTAGTACAACGAGGTATATGTGTTTCTTTTAACCATTTGATAAAAGAACCATATATTTTGTCCGAAACGAGAAATGTTGTGTTGTAGATTATCATGACCATCAGCAATAGTAATAAGTTACAAGTAATATGAATGAAATTTGTTTTGTAAATTCTTATTAGTAGCTATTAGCTCATTACTTATTACTTTTCTGCAAAGATAATTTGTTTCTTGAAATAATTTTATACATTTGCACCCGCTTTGGGGTATTAGCTCATCTGGCTAGAGCGCGACACTGGCAGTGTCGAGGTGAGCGGTTCGAGTCCGCTATACTCCACTAAAAAAAGAGCCTCCTCATATTCATTTTGAGGGAGGCTCTGTTGCTAAAATGAAAATTATTCGATATTATTTAATATCTATTAGTTTTCCTCTTATTTTAGGTTCTTTTCTTTCTTTTTTCGGAATTGTTACTTTCAATACTCCGTTATTGACTTTTGCTTCTATTTTATCACTGTCAATATTGTCAGGAAGAAACATTGTTTGTTTAAATTGACTAAATGAAAATTCACGGCGTAAATATTTTCCGTTTTTTTCATTTTCATTTTCTTCTTTCTTTTCAAAAGAAACGGTTAGTTCATTGTCATTTTCAATTTTAACCACAAAATCGTCTTTTGTCATTCCTGGTGCTGCGACTTCGATTTTGTATTCCTTATCCGATTCAATAATATTGATTGCCGGATTGCTGAATGAAGTTTTTTGTATCCACTCATTACCAAAAAAATCTTGGAAAATGCTAGGTAACCAATCATGATTGTTTCTCTTAATAGGTAACATAATGCCTCCTTTTTTTTAGTTTAACAATAAGTAAATATTCACATTTACAAAGATATAAAATATTTTCTTTTGTTGTTTGTATTATTTTAACAATTGAGAGCTTGTTATTGTTAAAAATGTTTATGTAAAATAAATTCTTATGAGATAATTTCTGTTAAATTTGAAAAGTCAAAAATCGGTATTACTTTTGCGTCCGTTATTTGTCTGTGCACAGGGAATCTCGTTAAAATCGAGGACAGTACCCGCTGCTGTGATTCTTTTCCTTTCTTGTAAAGGTTATTTTCCGATAATGCCACTGCTACGGCGGGAAGGCGTGAAAATGCAAAAAGATAAGTCAGAATACCTGCAGAAAATAACTCTAGTTTTTACAAAAACTTTCGGGAGAAAAGGTTTTATGGATTGTTTCCCATTATATTTTGCATATTATCGTTTAAAGCGTCTGTTTGTTCGTCTTGTTTTTATAGGGTGCTTTTTTTTATGCTTTTCTGTATCGCTATTTGCACAATACAATAAATTGGCTAGTGTTTATTTGGACGAATTGGTGGTGAGTGCAAAAATGCCATCCAAATTATTTTCGGATTCCAAATACAGCACAGGTACACACTTTTGGCAGGCGGATAGCACATCTCTTAGCCAACTTCAAAACAATACTCTTTCAGATTATATTTCCAGAAATACTCCTGTTTTTATTAAAGAGAGTGGTAATGGTATGATGTCCTCGATTTCGTTGCGGGGTACGGCTTCATCGCATACGGCAGTTACTTGGAATGGATTGACTATAAATCCGTTAACGATGGGACAAGTGGATTTTAGTTTACTGCCGCTTTTCTTTTTCGAGAAAATAGCTGTACATCCCGGTGGCGAAAGCGCTTTGTATGGAAATGGTTCTATCGGAGGAAGTATTGTGTTGGGTTCCGAGCCTACTTATGAAGCACGATGGAAAGGATTGCTACAAGAGTCGTTAGGTAGTTATGGTTATTCTTTTTCTGGAGCAAAAGTGCAAGGTGGAACAAAAAAATGGCAAAGTCATACGGCATTGTTATATAATCGGTCGGATAATGACTTTGATATTTATTACAGTACATTTTCGGGCGAAAAAATCGAAAAGCAACAAAATGCTGCTTATTATAATTACGGTATTACACAAGATTTTTATTATAAATTATCATCGCGTGATGAGTTGAGTTTAAATTCTTGGTACACATATAATTATAGAGAAATACAGCCCTCTATACAGAATAATCAACATGAAGAAACTTTTGACGATATTCTGAATCGTTCTATCAAAGCCATTGTTAATTTCAAACATTCTGGAACTTTGAATTGGATGGCAAATGCAGGCTATTTTAATGATTATCAGTTGAATGATGATGATGTTATTGCGACTAATAATATTGTGACTTCGGCTAATATTGAAAAATCGTGGCATAAACTTTCATTTAAAACGGGTGGCTCTTACCAGTATATTATTCCGGATGTATATTCTTATGCTTCAGGTATAACCGAATGGAGGGCAGGCATGTATTTATTATCGAAATACCGAGTGTCAAATGCGTTGAGTTTTAATATTAATCTTCAACAAAATTTTGTAAAAGATATTTCGGTGCCGTTTACACCATCGGCAGGAGTTTCATGGAAAATATTTCAAGGTAAAGCCTATGAATTTATTTTGCGGGGAAATTGTTCCAAAAGTTTCAAAGTTCCAACACTAAACGATCGTTATTGGGGTGGTTTGGATAACCGCTATCTTGAGTCGGAAGAAGGGTTGAATACCGAAGCCGGATTTGATTTTTCTGTTACAAGGAAAAAATATACAAGTTCCGTTGTTTTTTCTACTTATCATAATATGGTGGATAATTGGATTATGTGGATGCCTCGGGGAGATATTTGGAAACCGCAAAATATTGATCGTGTTTTGGCACGAGGAGTAGAGATTTACTGGAAACAATCCATCTTGTTAAATCCTGTTCAATTTGAATTGATAACTAATTATACTTATGCTAAAACTACGGTTGAAAAAGCTCCGTGGGGTCTGCAGTCGTTTAAAGGGCGACAAACACCTTTACTTCCGGAACATACAGCCAATGCTTCTCTTCAAATTAATTATAAAAAGTTATTTGCCAATGTAGGTTTAAATTATGTTGGCGAGCGGGCTACTTCTAATATTTTTAATGTGATGGAAGCTTACACGCTTTTTAGCGCTTCGATGGGATATGTTTTTGATATGAAAAAACAAAAATTAGTATTGCAACTTCAGGCAAATAATATTTTCGATGAGCAATATGAAACAGTTCCTTTTAAGGCAATGCCTCTACGAAACTATTGTACAACCATAAAATATATTTTCTAAAAAATCAATAATCTAAATCAATTTCAAACTTAAAAAAACAGAAAAATGACAACGAAAAAAATTCTTTATTTATTATTAGTGAGCTTATTTTTTATGGTAAGCTGTAGCGACGATGACACTGATAACTCTATTTATCAGGAAACAGGTGACCGGCAATCTGAGCTTTGTATCGTGGTTAATCAAGGTAATTTTACGGAAGCAAACGGCAGCATTGCTTTGTATCACCCAACGACAGGTGTTATTGACCAAGAGGTGTACACAGCAGTGAATGGGCGCCAGCTGGCTGCTACAATTGAGTCTGTAGCGGTTAAAGATGATATTCTTTTGTTGCTTTGCAATAGCGAAGATAAAATTGTGTTTCTAAATTCGACTACCATGCAAGAAATAGCAGAGCCGATTACCGGCATTGGTACGCCTCGTTATGGTGCGATAAAAGGCAATAAAGCCTATGTGTCTTGCTGGTCGTTTACCGGGCAGGAGCAGATTGCTATTATAGATTTGCAAAGCAAGACATTGGTCGGCAGCATACCTGCAAATTATTCTATGCCCGAAGCTGTCCAGATAGTTGGTGATTTGTTATTTGTAGCAGTATTAGGAGGGATAGATGTGTACGATACAACTACAAATCAATTTATTAAATCGATTGCTTCAGTTAAAAGCCCCAATGCTTTGGCACAACAAATGGTTGTAGATAAAAATAACAGATTGTGGGTTTCGTTAGGCGGGTTCTATAATACAGATTGGGAGGTGGATAACTCTGAAAATGGATTTATGTGTATAAATCCTATAACTAAAGAAATTATCACCGAAGTGTCTGTTCCTAATATGGGTGTTGATGCAGAGATAGCTATTTCGTCTTCCAAGGATAAAATTTATTTTATTTCGAATAAAGATATTGTGGGAAGTCAATCGCCTAATACTGAAACGGATATTTACTATTTATCTGTCGATACGGAAAAAGTGGGCACAACACCGGTTGTGAGCGGAACAGGATTTTATGGTATCGGAGTCGATCCCGTAAGTGGTTACATTTATACAGCAAATATAAACGGATTTATGACAAACAGTGTTATGTATATATATAAACCAACGGGAGAATTAGTCGCCTCTACAATATCGGGAGTTGGAACTTGTCGATTTTTATTTGTGAAAGGAAGTCGATAAAAAGAAATAAAAAGCAACAATCAAGTTCGATTGTTGCTTTTTATTTTTTTAAGCTAATTTTTCCAATTTGCTGACATTTTGTTGGATAACTTCATCACTCAATTCATAGTTGCTTAAATCTTCAGACAAATAAGCATCATAAGCAGCCATATCGATTAATCCATGTCCCGAAAGATTAAATAAAATTGTTTTCTTAGTTCCTTCTTCTTTCGCCTTCAGGGCTTCGTTGATAGTTGCAGCTATAGCATGGCACGATTCCGGTGCAGGAATAATACCTTCGGTTTGTGCAAACATGATTCCGGCTTTAAATGAATCTAATTGATTGATATCGACAGCTTCGATTAGATTATCTTTCTTCAATTGACTAACGATTGTTCCTGCGCCATGATAACGCAATCCTCCTGCGTGAATGTGCGCCGGAGAAAAATCGTGTCCGAGTGTAAACATTGGTAAAAGTGGAGTATATCCTGCTTTATCCCCAAAATCGTATTCGAACACACCGCGTGTTAATTTAGGGCATGAAGACGGCTCTGCAGCAATGAATCGGGTATTTGGTTTTTTGCCTGAAAGCTTATGACGCAAAAATGGGAACGAAATACCTGCAAAATTAGAGCCTCCGCCAAAGCAAGCAATAACAACATCAGGATATTCTCCAGCCATTTCCATTTGTTTTTCGGCTTCTAGTCCGATTACGGTTTGATGTAGCGAAACATGGTTCAGCACGCTGCCCAAAGTGTATTTACAGCCGGGCGTTTGCATGGCTAATTCTACCGCTTCCGAAATAGCAGTGCCCAAGCTTCCTTGATAGTTTGGGTGTTCGGTCAGGATTTTACGACCTGCTTTTGTTGACATTGATGGAGACGCAATTACTTGTGCTCCGAAGGTCTGCATTATAGAACGACGATATGGTTTTTGCTCATAACTGATTTTTACCATATACACAGCCAAATCCAACCCGAATGCTTTAGCTGCGTACGAAAGGGCGGCACCCCATTGTCCGGCGCCTGTTTCGGTTGTAATGTTCGTTACGCCTTCTTTTTTGCAATAGTAGGCTTGTGCTAATGCCGAGTTTAGCTTATGCGAGCCAACCGGACTTACGCTTTCGTTTTTGAAATAAATATGTGCCGGAGTGTCCAGCATTTTTTCTAAATTATAAGCGCGTACAAGTGGCGTTGAACGATAGTTTTTATACATATCCCGTATTTCTTCCGGAATTTCGATAAAACGGTCTGTTTGATTTAATTCTTGACGCGAAAGTTCTTCGGCAAAAAGAGGATAAAGATCTTCTGCTTTCAGTGCTTGTTTGGTAGCCGGATTTAACATCGGTAGCGGCTTGTTTTTCATATCAGCCACAATATTGTACCATGTGGTAGGAATTTCACTTTCCGGTAAAATAAATCTTTTTGTTTGATTGTTCATAACCTTAAGGATTTTATGATTTGATAAATTGTTTTTTTAAATAAAAAAACCGTAGGGGTGGATCATACGGTTTATATTTTTACAATTGTCGTTTAAAATAGGTATCCACTTGTTAAAATTGATACTCCTACTATTAAGTGTTTACAACAACTGTGTTCATTTATAAAAAATATTTAGCGGTATGGCTACTCAAATTATCTTTCGTAGTCCACTTTTTGCGAGCTTAATGTATTAAAAAATATATAAGTCTTTGGTTGAAAGATATTAATTGACACTTTTTACAAAGTGTGTTTCTTGTGCAAAGGTATTAAAATTAATGTTTTCAGAAACTATTGAATAAAGTTTTTTTTAATCACACCTATAAGGGGAACCAAGTGCAACAAATAATAGAGGAAGCAACAAATGACCCATTATATCAAGGTACGCAAGACTTTAAGAACCTGCATCCTGCCCCTAATAACATTGCCTATTATTATGACCCGAACGGGAATATAATTACCGATTATAACAAGGGTATTAGTTTAATTAAATATAATACCTTAAATTTACCGGACAGTTTGCAGTTCAGGTACGGGCATGCGCTGTACTACAGCTACGATGCTGCAGGCGTAAAACGCAGGGTGAAATCTCTTACCACCGACGAAACGCAGCTGGTACCGATGGGTACGATTAATGCCAACCTGCAAGGCTCTTTGATTAATGCCGATATTACCGATTATTGCGGCAATATAATTTATGAGAATGGACAGTTAAGTAAAATTCTTACAAGCGAGGGGTATATTGCTGATAGCATGCATTACTATTATTTAAAAGACCATTTGGGAAGTATTAGAGTAGTATTTGACCAAGCCGGAAATGTAATAGAGAAAAATAGTTATTACCCATTTGGCATGCTATTTGGCGAAAGCGTAGGCGAGGCTAACAAACAGCCTTACAAATACAACGGCAAAGAATTAATGACCATGCACGGGCTGAACCTGCACGATTACGGGGCTCGCTTCCATGATGGCACTACGGGTAGGTGGGGTTCTATGGATCCGCTGGCGGAGAGGTATTACTCTATTTCTCCTTATGTGTATTGTCACAACAACCCGATAAGATATATTGATCCAGATGGAAGGGAAGTGGTTATTTCAGGTGTGCAGAGTGATGAAGCCGTCAGACAACTGCAAGAAAGAATGAATGGTAGAATTACATTAACGAGGAATGAAGAAACCGGCAGACTTAGTTATACCGTCAACGAGGGACAAAAATTGAAAGGAGACGCTAAGCGTATGGCAGGTATGATTGATAACCAATCAATTACAGTTAATATTGCAACAATGAATAACAATGAAACTTCTACGGGTAATTTAATGGTTGGTGGTGCTTTTATGGGTAATACCGTAGCAACTGATGCAAACGGAAATACAACAGTAGTGGCAAATCAGGAAGTCAATCCAACTGTTTTGAGTAATGCAGATGAACACACTAATACTATGGGTAAAATGATGATGCACGAAGCCACAGAGGCGTATGCAGGAGCGCAAATATCTCAAAAGTCAGGTGTGTCAAGTCCGATGGCAGGTCAAGTAGGAAGTGTTTATCAACAAGCGCATAAAAAAGCCACTTCGCAAACACCTGTTTATCAAACTATGTACGATAGTAGTGGAAATATTACAACAGACACACCGCAGGCAGTTCGTGTAGAATGGAGTGTTACAAAAAACGGAAGGTCAAGCGTAATACAAAGATTACCGTAAAATACTTGGAATGAAAAATTTAATAATTTTATTTATAATGGGGCTATTTATTGCTTGTTCTGCGACACGAGAAAGCCAAAACTCTCTAAATAAGAGAAAAATAACTTCGTTGTACAAAATAAAAAGGATTAAAAATGAAAAGTTATTTTACACAATTTATGCAGTGCGCAATGATTCTATATTCAAAATTATCAGCAATGTAGATAATACAACTGTTTTTGATTGTGAGAAAATAAAAGTAGGTAATTCCTATATTTTAGACTTAAAAACAATTTTCCCCCCTGATTCGCTGTTTAGTAAAGCGGTTGTCCCAAATTTAGGAATAAGAGGTTACAGTGTAGATAATGGAAAAATGGTTTTACTTGAAGAAAAATCCCACAATAAAATTTATACTGCATTAAATTTAAACGGGTTGTATATTAAAAAATGATTTTATAGTAACTAATCAATAAAAACTAGCTTCAGTGGGCTTTTGTTTTTCCTTTTCTTTTTTACAGTCAGTCGTGTCGCAGCCCGCGCATCGCGTCAAAATAAGCAACTACAAAAATCCGCCGAGAAGTTCGCAATCAGCCCCGCGCCCCAAGTCGCCCGCGCCTCGCTGCCCCCCGTCGGGGTGGATTTGCACTTCGTCCCCTCAGTTATTCAGAAGGACCTGTAGTCTGACAATAAATA
>CAZJHO010000012.1:0-37268 GCA_964546015.1 uncultured Paludibacter sp. | reverse complement strand
CCCCACGCCTCTCGGCACCAGATCCTAAGTCTGGCGCGGCTACCAATTACGCCACATCCGCAAGTCCGTATTGGTTTTGCGTTGCAAAGATAAATCTTTTTTTTAAGCCTGAAATACTTTCCGATTTTTTTCTTTCAGAAATCCATCATTTTATAAATGTCAATGGAATAAACGCTACTTTTGTCTCGTTTTTGTATAAAATCATTCTATTGTTGAAAAAAATGAATTACCAAACATACCAACTAAAGAACGGAATTAGGCTGATACACAAACCTGACAATGCACATGTGGCATATTGCGGAATCATCATTAATACAGGCACCCGCGATGAGGACGAAAACGAACAAGGCATGGCCCACTTTGTAGAACATATGCTTTTCAAAGGAACCAACAAACGCCGCTCATACCATATTATCAACCGGCTCGAAGATGTTGGTGGCGAACTAAATGCCTACACAAATAAGGAAGAAACGGTTATATATGCAGCATTTCTACAAGAGAATACAGAGCGGGCAATGGAATTGATTTCGGACATTGTTTTCAATTCTATTTTTCCCAGAAATGAGATTGAAAAAGAAATTGCTGTTGTGTTAGATGAAATTGAATCGTATAACGATAACCCCTCGGAACTTATTTTCGACGAATTTGAAGAACTTGTTTTTGATGGGAATACAATTGGAAGAAATATTTTAGGAAAAACAGAAACCGTAGAAAATTACACAAGAGAAAGTGTAATCAACTTCATCCGGAATAAGTACTATACCGATGAAATGGTGTTTTTTTCAATGGGAAATGTTCCATTCAAAAAGATAGTCCATTGGACAGAAAAATATTTGGGAAAACAACCAGCTTCAACCCGTTCGCACAAACGAATCCCACCCCACACCTATCACTCGCAAACAAAAATTATAGAACGAGATACACATCAACTGCATTTCATGCTTGGGAACCGGGCTTATCCGCTAAATCATGAAAACAGATTACCGCTTATTCTGCTCAATAATATTATTGGCGGACCGGGAATGAACAGCTTGCTCAATCTTACCCTGCGCGAACGAAACGGATTGGCATATAACATCGAATCCAACTATACCGCGTACACCGATACAGGCGTTTTTTGCATTTATTTGGGTTCAAACCCACGCCACAAAGAAAAATGTATTCGTCTCATTAATAACGAATTAAAAAAACTGCGCGCAATAAAAATCAGCGATACAAAATTGGTGAAATATAAAAAACAACTGATAGGGCAAATTGCTATCGGATCGCAAAATAAAGAAAACGAGGCTTTAAATCTGGGAAAAAGTTTTTTGCGGTTTAATCAAATAGAAACAACCGAAGAAATCTGCAAAAAGATAGATGCTATTTCGGCGCAAAAATTACAAAATATAGCGAACGAAATTTTAATTGAAAAGAATCTATCGTCGCTGCAGTACAATTAGCTTAATGCGATACGAATTTCAAGCCAATGAATTGAAATTATCAAAGTAAATATAAAGAAGATTCCCCAAAAATCGGTTGGTTCTTTAAAAAAAGAAAATACCAATAAGCACTGTTCCTACGGCTCTAATTCCTGTCCATACGGCGTAAGCCGTCCCCATCGGTAATGCTTGTGTAACTTTGTAAAGAAAAAACATACTTGCCATTAAACTGGCAAAAAATCCGGTAATCCACCAAGCATACTCACTCCTACAGTTTCTTTTGCTTTGCTTAAGCAGGTTATAAATCCAATCTCAAAGATTCCTTCTAAAATTAAGTAAATCAAGCCATAACGATAAAAAAACACAGCAAAAATAGAAAAACTACACGAATTGGTTAATTTAAAAATAATACAGATATTTGTCCAATCTTTAACCAAACAGTTAAACCAAATGAAAAAAGATATAAATACAGAAGAAAAAATCTTACAAGCTGCTCGCAAAGTATTTCTACAAAAAGGAATGGCAGGAGCCCGCATGCAAGAAATTGCCAATAAAGCCGGTATAAATAAAGCTCTGTTGCATTATTATTTTCGGAATAAAGAAAAATTATTTGAAGCCATTTTCGAAGATATTTTTACCGGATTTTTCAAGAAAGCAAGCAATGATCTTATGGCTAATATTCCTACTAAAGAAAAAATATCGCTTTTAGTAGATTCGTATATTAAAGTTATTTCCGAAAACCCGTATGTTCCTCTTTTTATTCTAAACGAAATAAATAGAGATAATACTGTTTTCGTAAATATAATCCGCAAATCGGGATTAAATACACAAGTAGTGGAAACTATTTATTCTACTCTTAGTAAAGAATTAAGAATCGACTTTAAACATCTATTAGTAAGTCTTCTAGGATTGTGTGTTTTTCCTTATCCCGCCCGCCCATTGCTGCAAAGCGTACTTTTCAATAACGACAAGCTGGCTTACGACCAATTCTTGATCGAACGCAAAGATTTTATAAAAAACATGTTAATTAATTTTTTATCAAAATGAAAAAAATAGGTATAATAATTCTCGGAATAACATTTTGTTTATCAGCTTTTTCACAAATACTTACACTCGACGAATGCCAACAATTAGCACGCAAAAACCACCCTATGCTTAAACAAGCGGGTGTGATTAACGAGTTACACCAACTTCGAATCAAATCGCTCAACAGCAGCAATTTACCTCAAATCGATTTTAGTGGTCGCGCCTCATATCAATCGGATGTAACAACATTTGATATTTCGATACCGGGCATTAATATACCTGAATTTTCGAAAGATCAGTACAAAATCGCACTTGATGTGCGTCAAAAAATCTATGATTTCGGTGCCAACAAAAACCAAAAAGAATTGGAAGGAAATAACCGAAATATTGATTCGTTGCAAAATGAAGTAGAATTATACCAAATAAAAGAAACGGTGAATACGCTTTACTTTAATGTTCTTTCTATCAATCAGAATGAAGCTATTTTAAATTTAAAAAAGAACACATTGGAAGAGCAACTGAAAGTAGTTGGTTCTGCCGTGCGAAATGGAGTTATCCTACCTAATAATCTGGACAACTTACGGGCAGAAGAGCTTCAAACCGAACAACAACAATTGAAATTATCAATTAATAAACAAACTGCACTCGAATTATTAGGCATAGTAATCGGTCAGCCTATCCCCGAAAACGGCATAACGGAATATCCGCCGGTAGATGATTATTTATCTGACCAAACCATTGATCGTCCGGACTATAAATTATTTATTGAAAGGAAAAAACAAATCGAACAAAGCAAGAAAACGCTGAACAATCCGCATTTGCCGTATTTGTATGGATTCGGACAAGTAGGCTACGGTCGTCCGGGGCTAAATATGCTTAGCAATGATTTCGACGATTGGTATATGGTAGGAGTCGGTTTATCATGGAATATTTGGGATGGGAACAAAACTAAATACGATAAAGCCAAACTAAGAACCCAACAAAAATCGGTGGACATTGCCAAAGAAAATTTTGAGAGAAATCTCAATATGGCACTTAGCAAAGAATTCGATAATGTAAAATTATACGAATCTCTTTTGATTTCGGACAAGGAACTGGTTTTGCTGAAAGAACAAATAGCCAAACGCTCGGCTTCAGCTTTAGCAAACGGTACAATGATCTCTGCTGATTATTTACACGACCTTAACGCAGCCATGCAAGCCAAAGCCGCTATGGAAATACACAAACTATTATTAGCTCAAGCTAAGGTAAATTATATGACTTTGTTGGGAAAATAAGGCTCCGCCCAACCTCCTCAAAGGGGAGGAGGCGAAGGATAATGCTAACGAAAAGATAATGATTACAATGTCGCTTCGGATAAAAATCGTCCTCGAAGCGGGCAAACAAATACAAACAAACGAACTCATAAAATAATAACAAACTCCAAACTAATTTCGGTTCCCCTCCTTGGGGAGGGATTAGGGGAGGCTAAATTTCAAAATATGAAAAATCTATTTTCAATCACAATTCTTTCATTACTTTTACTATCATGTTCTAACGGTAAAAAAAACAGCGCCGATGCATACGGAAATTTTGAGGCTGACGAAACGCTCATTTCGGCTGAAACAACAGGCAAAATAATTGATATTTTCGTCAACGAGGGTAATATCGTCAAAACCGGACAAACGCTTGCGGTAGTCGATACCGTAAACCTAATCTTACAACGCGCCCAACTCGAAGCTCAAAAAACATCAGTCGAAGCTCAACGAAATGTAATCGAATCACAAATGGCAGTCGCCGACCAACAAATTGCCAATATCAACATTGAAAAAAAACGCATTGAAAACATGCTTCGGGATGGTGCCGCCACACAAAAACAATTGGATGACATCAACGGGCAAATTGATCTTGTGCGTAAACAAAAACAGACAAATGAAAGTCAACTAAAATCCGTACAAAAACAAGTAGAAGCCGCACAAGCACAAATCACTGTGCTAAATGATCATATTAAAAATTCAATTATTATTTCGCCGATTGATGGAACTATTTTAGAGAAATATGCCGAAAAAGGTGAGTTAGCCGTAGCAGGTAAAAATCTATTCAAAATGGCGGATATCAGCACGCTTACTTTGCGTGTGTACATCAGTGAAACGCAGTTGCCGCAAGTGAAAATTGGTCAACAAGTAACCGTACGAATTGATTATGGTAATGATACTAAGGAATATGCAGGCAAAGTAGATTGGATTTCTTCACAAGCCGAGTTTACACCTAAAACCATTCAAACCAAAGAAGAACGGGTTAAGTTGGTGTATGCCGTAAAAATCCGCGTGCAGAACGATGGCATGCTGAAAATCGGAATGCCGGGAGAAATCGTATTTTAATTGACAATTTAACGATTTACAATTTTGGCATTTGAAATTAAATAGTAAATGGTAAATAGTCCGATAGTAAATAATTCGATGATAAAAGCTATTGATATAAAAAAATCCTACGCCGATGTGCAAGCCCTCAAAGGCGTTTCTTTGCAGGTAGAGCGAGGCGAAGTGTTTGGACTGATTGGTCCCGACGGAGCAGGGAAAACGACGCTTATCCGGATACTGATGTCACTCCTTTTGCCAGATGCGGGCGAGGCAACCATGAGCGGTTACGATGTAGTGAAAGCTTACAAACAAGTGCGCCAAATAACAGGTTATATGCCCGGGCGGTTTTCACTCTATCAGGATTTGACGGTGGAAGAAAACCTTCAATTTTTTGCTACTATCTTTAGTACAACTATTGAGGAAAATTATAATTTAATCAAAGATATTTATTCTCAAATTGAGCCATTTAAAACCCGCCGGGCAGGCAAACTATCGGGTGGAATGAAACAAAAATTAGCTCTTTCATGTGCCCTTATACACAAGCCTGAAATCTTGGTTTTGGACGAGCCCACAACCGGCGTAGATGTGATGTCGCGCAAAGAATTCTGGGATATGCTGCGTAAACTCAAACAGCAGGGTATTACCATTTTGGTTTCAACACCCTATATGGACGAAGCTCTGCTTTGTGACCGCATTGCACTGATGCAAAATGGTGAAATTTTCAGTATCGACACGCCGCAAAATATGATTGACGGTTTCCCCGAAGATATTTGGCAAGTACGCACAGAAGCATCTATTTATCGCACTATAAAGGCATTGCAAGACTTGCCCCATATCGTTTCGGCAAATAGTTTCGGACAATACCTGCACTTGGTAACGAAAAAAGGAATGACAAACCAACAAGAAATAGTTCATTTTTTACAAAATAAAAATTTTAAAAATATCGAAATAGAACGCATTTCGGCTACGGTAGAAGATGTGTTTATTTATCTGTCTTTACCTTTGATTAATTAAAATCAATATTTATGAGTGGAATTGTGAAGGAATTATTAGAAGATGCCCCATTTTGCCCAAGCTATCAATTATTTGGAGGCATACAAAATGCGGGTCGGTTTGCTCATCAATTTTGGAAGCCCGAGCCTGCAAGAGAAACGAGTGATGAAACCAAAACGATAAAAATCATATAATCACTTTAATCAAAGATAAAGACGATAATGAAAGTAATCACAGTCAAAAATATGGTCAAAAAGTTTGGTGACTTTGTGGCAAACGATAACCTGTCGTTTGAGGTGGAGCAAGGCGAGATTTTTGGCTTTCTTGGAGCAAATGGGGCAGGCAAAACGACTGCCATTCGTATTTTATGCGGACTGTCCACACCCACTTCGGGTGAAATGACTGTAAGTGGTTACGATATTTACACGCAAAGCGAGGAAATCAAAAAACAGATTGGCTACATGAGTCAAAAGTTTTCACTGTATGATGACTTGACAGTAAATGAAAACATTCGTTTATACGCAAGCATTTATGGTATTTCTACCGCAGAACGAAAGCGCCGTGCTACCGATATGCTCCATCGACTTAATTTAACCGCCGAAGCAAACAAACGAATTAGTGATTTGCCATTAGGTTGGAAACAAAAACTGGCATTTTCAATAGCCATTTTACATCAACCTAAAATTGTGTTTCTGGACGAGCCTACGGGCGGTGTTGACCCTATTACACGCCGTCAGTTTTGGGATTTGATTTACGAAGCTGCCGAAAGCGGTATTACTGTTTTTGTAACTACACACTATATGGACGAAGCCGAATATTGCGACCGCGTGTCCATCATGTCCGAAGGAAAGATTGTGGCAATTGATACACCCGTCAACCTAAAAAAACAATATAATGCTAAAAATATGGACGAAGTGTTTTTGAAGATAACTCGCTCTATTGAAGTTTACCAGATGTTATAGATATTAGCTTCGCGATATTATTCGAAAAAGCGTTATTATTAATATCCACCAATATCAAAAAATGAAGAAAAAAAATAAATCAGACTCAAGGTTTGGGGCATTTGTCCGAAAAGAATTCCTGCATATCTTCCGTGATCGCCGAACATTGTTAATCCTTTTCGGAATACCGATTGCGCAATTGTTGTTATTTGGTTATGCACTTACTAATGAGGTGAAAAATGTCAAAATAGTAGTTGCCGATTATTCGCATGATGAAATGACACGGCAAATTACGCAAAAGATCGCTTCGTCCGAATATTTTACGCTTGTAGGGCAAGTTCAATCAAGTGGAGAATATGAAACTGTTTTTCGAAGCAATCAAGCCAAAGAAATCATTGTATTTGAACCCAATTTTGCTAAAAACTACCAACATAAAGGAAAAGCCAATATCCAACTCATAGCTGATGCCTCGGAGCTGAACACGGCACAGTTAGTTGTAAATTACACGACAGCAATTATAAATAGTTATGCACAAGCGCAACAATCGCAGGCAGGAAATCCCTACCTTATCGACATCAAAACACGCATGCTCTACAACGAAAGCATGAAAGATCCGTACAATTTTGTTCCCGGGCTATTTGCTATGATACTCATGCTCATTTCTGCTATGATGACTTCTATTACCATTACACGCGAGAAAGAAATGGGTACCATGGAAATTTTGCTGGCTTCACCGCTTAAACCGATGCAAATTATTTTAGGCAAGGTTACGCCGTATTTTGTTCTGTCTATCGTCAATGCAATTGTGATTTTGCTTATCGGCACATTGCTTTTGGGCGTGCCGGTCAAAGGAAGTTTGGTATTGTTGATGGGTGAAATATTGTTGTATATCTTTATGGCGTTGTGTTTGGGAATCCTTATTTCATCAGTGGTACAGACACAAATGACAGCCATGATAATTTCGGGTTTCGCGCTGATGATGCCAACTATATTATTATCGGGATTTATTTTTCCCATTAAAAATATGCCCGAAATATTACAATACTTAGCACAAATTCTGCCTCCTCGTTGGTTTATCGAAATCAACCGAAGCATTATGCTCAAAGGAGTCGGGTTAAATGTGCTTTGGTATCAAACGCTAATTTTGGCAAGCATGTCAGCATTCTTTTTGATTGTTAGCATGAGGAAATTTAAAATTAGATTATAAAAATCAAGCGCCAGGAACCAAGATATTTTTTGTCTTGATTCATGGCTCTTAAATATGAGAATACTATTATACATATTGCAAAAAGAATTTATTCAAGTTTTTCGCAACAGAATGATGTTGCCGATTATCTTCTTAATGCCTATTTTCCAATTGATTATACTGGTATATGCCGCTACTTTTGAAGTAAAACGGGTCGATGTAGCTGTGGTAGATTACGACCGCTCATCCTTGTCTGTCGAACTGATTAACCGCATTGAGCACAATCCGATTTTCCGCATCGATTATTATCTTGATACACAAAAAGAGGCAGAAAACATGATGCAGCGAAACAAAGCGGATATTGCGCTAATCATTCCGAACAATTTTGATAAAAAATTAAATATAGGAGCAAATCCTGATATTCAAATGTTGGCAGACGCTATTGTAGGCAATGCAGCACAACTGGGTTCGGCGTATTTGTCGGCTATTATAATGGATTTTAATAAAGATGTTTTAGTAAGAAAATCTGCCGGATTAGTTGCACCAACCAATCAAATTTCAATTTCACCAAGTTATTGGTACAATGAACAGCTGAACTATAAAATTTATATGGCTCCAGGTATTTTGGTAGTATTGATTACAATCGTGGGAATGCTTCTAGGAAGTATTAATCTGGTACGCGAAAAGGAATTGGGAACCATTGAACAAATAAATGTAACCCCGGTAAAAAAATGGCAATTTATAGCCGGGAAATTGCTCCCATTTCTTATTATTGGAATATTTGAATTGTGTTTTGGTTTAGGGCTTGCTCATTTACTGTTTGACATGCCGATACGAGGCAATTTTTTCTCTCTTTTACTTGGGGCAAGCATCTATCTGACCTTACTACTTTCCATCGGATTATTTTTTTCTACCATTAGCGAAACACAACAACAAATTGCATTTATCGGTTTCTTTTGCCTTATTGTTTTTATCATGCTTAGTGGTTTGCTTACACCTGTAGAGAGCATGCCGGCTTGGGCGCAATATTTAAATCGAATTAATCCCTTGTATTATTTTGTACGGATTTTAAGGGGCATTATTCTAAAAGGTGCAACACTCAGTGATTTGCGTCAGGAACTTATTGTGCTTAGTATTTTTGCTATAGGAATGTTCACTTTGGCGATCAGACTGTATAAAAAAAGGAGTTAATTCTTTTTTTTCGTTTTGAAAGACAAAATATGAATAGTAACACCAATTCCTATAACCGCAAGTAAAATTCGCACCCAAAGTATCTGTACAAAAAAATAGCCGCTAATAAACATCGTAACCCACATCATCGAGATAGAAGCTATTTTAATATGCAAAGGAATTGATTTATCCTTCTGAAAATTGCGGATATAAGAACCAAGTACTTTATGATTAAGCAACCAAGTATGAAATTTATCTGAACCTTTAGAGAATAAAACGGCTGAAAGCAAAAATAAAGGTGTTGCCGGCAAAAGAGGTAAGAAAATACCCAAAACACCTAGTCCCAAAGAAATAAAACCAAATACTACAAATAAAAGCTTAGGAATTTTACTCATAAAATTATTTTTTGGCAAAGTAACATAAATTCTTTAGAACTTGTGTATTTTTGACAACCATGGCACAACACAACGAATTAGGCAAAGAAGGCGAAGAAAAAGCCCGGGAACATCTTCGAGCAAAAGGTTATTCCATAAAGCATTGTAACTGGGTATCCGGCAAAAATGAGTTAGACATCGTTGCTACAAAAGATAATATGCTCATAATTGTAGAAGTTAAAACCCGTTCGACTGATTATTTCGAACATCCCGAAGAAGCTATCACTAAGACTAAAATACGAAGAATAGTGCAAGCTGCTGCCGATTATATTTTTCATTTTGATTTAGACTGTGAAACCCGTTTTGATGTTATTTCAGTAATTCCTGTCGAAAAAGGATTTTATAAAATAGAGCACATCGAAGATGCCTTTGTTCCACCTATAAACTAAACAACATGAACCACGAATCACTACGCGAATATTGTATCTCAAAAGCATTTGTTACCGAAAGTTTTCCTTTTGATGATGTATCATTGGTGCTCAAAGTAGGTGGTAAAATGTTTGCGCTTATTCCGTTGGACAAGTCACCTGCCATCGCATTAAAGTGCAACCCCGAACTGGCTATCGACTTACGAGAGCAATATTCTTGCGTTACTCCAGCTTATCATTTTAATAAAAAGCATTGGAATGATGTACAAATAGACGGTTCTGTTTCGGACAAACTGATTAAAGAATGGATCGACCATTCCTACGATTTGGTATTCAAATCATTGCCTAAGAAAATGCGGGAAGAACTGAAATAATTCTTTATTGGTGGAACATTTTTTTAGCACGCTCCACACCGGCAATAAAAATATCCACTTCTTCTTTTGTATTGTAAAGAGCAAACGAAGCCCGCACAGTACCTTCAATTCCAAAAGCGTCCATTACCGGCTGTGCACAATGATGACCGGTGCGCACTGCAATACCTAGTTTATCCAGAATAGATCCTAAATCGTAGGGATGAATATCGCCCATCAAGAACGAAACAACTCCGCTTTTTTGTGCAGCCTGACCGATAAAACGAACATTCCCAATATTTTTTAGTTGCTTGGTTGCGTAATGCAATAATTCCTGCTCGTGTGCAGCTATTTTTTCAATACCGATTTTTTGCACATAATTCAATGCCTCAGCCAATGCTGTTGAGCCGATAAAATCAGGTGTTCCGGCTTCAAATTTGAATGGTAGCACATTGAAAGTTGTTTCTTCAAAAGTCACTTTTTCTATCATCTCTCCTCCCCCTTGATAAGGCGGAATTTTATCGAGCCAAGCTTCTTTTCCGTACAAAACACCAATACCAGTAGGCGCATAAATTTTATGTCCCGAAAAAACAAAAAAATCAGCATCTAAATCTTGTACATCAATTGCCATATGGGGAACTGATTGTGCCCCGTCAATTAGTACCGGAATATTCTGTGCATGAGCTTTCTCAATGATTTTTTTTACAGGGTTAACTGTTCCTAAAGCATTAGAAACATGTGTGCAAGCAATCAATCTTGTTTTAGGAGAAATCAACTTGTCGAGCTCTTCTAATTTTAACTCGCCTTTTTCATCAAACGGAATTACTTTAAGCACAATTCCTTTGCGTGAACGCAATAATTGCCAAGGAACAATATTGGAATGGTGTTCCATTTGAGTAACGATGATTTCGTCGCCGGCATTACAAAGCTCACCAAACGAGCTTGCTACCAAATTAATTGCTTCGGTCGTACCACGAGTAAAAACGATTTCATTGGTCGAACGAGCATTGATAAAGGCACGAACTGTTTCACGCGCCTGCTCATGTGCCTCTGTAGCTTCCTGACTCAGAAAATGTACTCCCCTATGAATATTGGCATTACGGCGATAATATCCTTCTTCAATTTTTTCTACCACGCAGCGTGGTTTTTGCGTCGTTGCCGCATTATCAAAATAAACAAGCGGTTTGCCGTAAACCGTTTCGGAAAGTATGGGAAAATCAGAACGAAAATTCATTTTTTATATTATTAAGTTTCCCACAAAGATACAAAGAACAAAAAGTCTTAGTGAACTTGGCGGCTTGGTGGGAGAAGATTAGTTACACATAGCACAGCCTTCACACTTTGACAGTTCGCCGCGAAAGCGTTTTTCAACCAAAAAGCGAATATTATCTTTTAATGCAGGCAAATTAATATGTTCGATCACATCGTCCACAAAGGCAAACATAAGGAGCATACGAGCCTCAGCTTCCGGAATACCACGCGATCGTAAATAAAACAGCGCTTCATCGTTCAATTGTCCAACAGTTGCTCCGTGCGAACATTTTACATCATCGGCATAAATCTCGAGTTGGGGCTTGGTATTCATGCGAGCCTCTCGTGTAATACAAATATTTTTATTCGTTTGAAAAGCTTCGGTTTTTTGAGCGTCTTTGGCTACTAAAACCTTACCTGCAAATGCCCCGCGAGAACTGTCATCGAGCACATATTTATACAATTCTCTACTCTTACAATTCGGCACGGCATGGTTAATAAATGTGCTGTTGTCGATATGTTGTTGCTTGTCGCCGATTGCCATGCCGCAAAGAGTGGTTTGAGCGTGTTCGCCGAATAAATCAATATGCACATTATTGCGGGTTTGTCCATTATGTAAAGTTATTTCATTAACCAACACTTCAGAACCGGCCTGCTGCATTACAAACAACGATCCGATATTGTTCATATCCATGTTCGTGTTTTCAAGTTTGTAATGTTCATAATGCGCTTTTTCTCCTACAAAAACTTCAGTTACACGATTGGCAAGAAATTTCTTGCGATCGATAGTATGTCCGCAAACCAATACTTTGGCTTGTGCGTTTTTTTCAATAATAATCAAATTACGGCTGTTAGCCATTAAATCGACATCGGCACGCATCACATTGATTAATTGGATTGGCTTTTCCAATTTTACGCCCTCGGGCACATAAAGGAAAAATCCGTCTTGCGCAAAAGTGGTATTAAATGCTACTGTACTGTCTTTATCGGTTTTAGCAGCTTTACCATAATATTTTTCCACCAACTCGGGGTGCAACTGTGCAAACTGCTTTAAACTACCTGCCAGCACACCTGCGGGCAATTCATCTTGTACTTTTTGTTGGGTGTAAAATTGGTCGTTTACCACAAAGAACAGGTGTGCATTGATACCTGACACCCCACAGTGAAATATTTCGTAGGGATTAACAGGAATATTCAGCGCATTGAGGTTTAAACCATAATCGGGTGCAAACCAATCAATCAGATTCGTATAAAGAAAATCCTCCTGTTTATTAGTTGGAAAACCTAAATGCGAAAAATCTTTAAACGCAGCTTCGCGTTTTGCGTTCATAATCGGAGCCGAATGTTTTTCGATTATTGATTTACCTGATTGGTAAAGATCTATATATTGTTGTGTTATCATTGTTTGTTTATCCTGATTATGCTTTTTTGCATTATGCAAATTTGCATAATAAAAAAACTATCCTTTTTTTACTCTCCCAACTCCTTCTTAATCCAATCATACCCCTTTTCTTCCAATTCAAGTGCAAGTTCTTTGCTTGCCGATTTCACAATGCGACCCTTGTAAAGTACATGCACAAAATCGGGGACAATGTATTCCAACAAACGCTGATAGTGCGTGATAACGATAGTCGAATTTTCGGCAGACTTTAGTTTGTTTACGCCATTGGCAACGATGCGCAAGGCGTCAATATCAAGTCCGCTGTCGGTTTCGTCAAGGATAGAGAGTTTCGGCTCGAGCATTGCCATTTGGAAAATCTCGTTGCGTTTCTTTTCTCCGCCCGAAAAGCCTTCGTTTACAGATCGGTTGGCGAGTTTGTTGTCCAACTCGACGATTTCTTTTTTCTCACGCATGAGCTTGAGGAAATCCGAAGCCGACATCGGTTCTAAACCGTTGTATTTACGGTGTTCGTTCACTGCGGAACGCATAAAGTTTACCATGCTCACACCCGGAATTTCGACCGGATATTGAAAACCTAGGAAAACGCCTTCGCGGGCGCGGTCTTCAGGCGAGAGTTCCAACAGGTTTTTACCGTTGAACCATACTTCGCCTTCGGTTACGGTAAATGCAGGATTCCCCGCCAATACCGACGAAAGTGTACTTTTTCCTGCTCCATTGGGTCCCATAATGGCATGTACTTCGCCCGGATTAACTGTTAGATTTATTCCTTTTAATATTTCTTTGCCATTGATATTGGCGTGTAAATTTTTGATTTCTAATAACATATATTTTTAATTTCTATTTTTTGTACCTAAAAATATTTCGTATTTTGCGTAAAACAAATTGGGAAATTATAACATCCCACTTATAAACCAAGCAGCAAATGCCACTACTGTAATAAAAGCTATAATTGCACAGCCAATATCAAACTTATTCCTTTTTTTTATTTGCTGTATTTTGAATAATCTGCAAAAGGAAAACTGTACCAATAAATCCAGCTATAGCTTTTACAATGCTCCTGTATATACATATGCAAATGAACTAACAACGAGAACAATGATACAAAGGCCAAAGTTTCATAAATTCAAGTTTATTTCATAATTTACACCAAATTTATTTTCAAACTCACCTACTACAGTTTTTTTATGTATATAAATTTGATTATTATTCTCAAAATAATTTCATATATTCATCAAATATGTACAATTTATTTCGTTGTGCTCCGGTTATTTCCCTTAAAACACCTTCTTTTTCTAAATCAGCTATAAGTGTATAAACTGTTTGAGGAGCCTTATTTATAACATCAATTACTGTAGCTGCAGACACTATAGGATTTCTATATAAATGTTGTATTAACAAATTAGCATCGACCCTACGCTTACCAAGTTTTGAGATTCGATTGTCTAAAGATCGTTGTAATTGAAGAATGGCATCTAATGTTTCAACTCCTTTTTTTGAAGTTTCGATTACACCGGTAAAAAAAAACTTCAGCCACTGATCTATATCGTTGTGGGTCCGAACTCGCATTAAATTATCAAAATAATAAGTTCTGTTACGCACAAAGAAATCTGACAGATATAAAATAGGTTGTTTCAGAACACCCTTGCTTACCAAATATAAAGTAATGAGTAATCGACCAACACGACCATTACCATCTAGAAACGGGTGTATTGTTTCAAACTGATAATGAATTAAAGCCACTTTTATCAAATCGGGGATATTTGAGTATTCATTATTATTCGCAAATTTCTCTATATCTGAAATTAAACGAACGACTTCTGTATGTGCTGGCGGAATAAATGTAGCATCATTCAAAGTTGCACCTCCAATCCAATTTTGACTTCTGCGAAACTCTCCCGGTTGCTTGTGCTGTCCCCTTACATTATTCAAAAGAACTTTGTGTGCTTCTCGTATTAATCGTGCTGAAAAAGGTAGCCTATGCAGCAACTTTACGGCATCGTTCATAGCCGAGATATAATTCTGTACTTCTTGCCAGTCATTTCGTTTTTCAACCAATATATCCGATTCGTTTAGAAAAACCTCTTCCATATTAGTCTGAGTTCCTTCTATTTTAGATGATTGAGTTGCTTCTTTAGCCACATGCATTTGAATATACAAATCAATGTCCACATACTCAGAATACATGTCTAATCGTCCAAGTTCTCTATCTGCTTTGCTCAAAAGGGAAATAACATCAATATTATCGATTTCCCATTTTCGACATAATTCTGTTGGCTGAAAACTTTTGAATGAACTTTGGCTAATAAATACACCGGACTTGAAATTCTTCATTTAACTTATAATTGAATTTAGAACAAAGATAATATTATTCTAAAAAATCATCTGCTTTTAGAATAAGTTTTTTATTATTCTAATTTTACGCTCTTTTTTAGAATAAAAAAATCATTATTCTAATTTCTTATAATTTCACCCTACTGACCCCTCCAAACTAACCTGCAATAATTTCTGCGCCTCAACAGCAAATTCCATAGGCAGTTTATTGAGCACTTCCTTAGCATAACCGTTTACAATAAGAGCAATGGCATCTTCGGTTTCTATACCTCGCTGATTACAATAAAACACTTGGTCTTCACTAATTTTAGAAGTGGTAGCTTCGTGTTCTACAATGGCTGTCGGGTTTTGTACATCAATATAGGGAAAAGTGTGCGCACCACATTTATCGCCTAAAAGCAAGCTGTCGCATTGCGAGAAATTATACGCATTATCTGCACGACCAATTACTTTTACTAAACCACGATAGCTATTTTGGCTATGTCCTGCCGAAATACCTTTGGAAACAATGTGGCTACGGGTATTTTTTCCGAGATGAATCATCTTTGTGCCTGTGTCAGCTTGTTGGTAATTGTTGGTTACGGCTACGGAATAAAATTCGCCTGTTGAATTATCTCCCTGCAAAATACAACTTGGATATTTCCAAGTGATAGCCGAACCGGTTTCTACCTGTGTCCACGAGATTTTGGAAAAATCGCCCTTGCACAACGCCCGCTTGGTAACGAAATTATAAATACCACCTTTGCCGTTTTTATCACCAGGATACCAATTCTGCACGGTAGAATATTTTACCTCAGCACGCTCGTGTACAATGATTTCCACAATAGCCGCGTGCAATTGATTTTCGTCACGCATGGGAGCAGTACAACCTTCGAGGTACGACACATACGCATCGTCTTCGGCAACAATGAGTGTACGCTCAAACTGTCCGGTATTCATAGCGTTAATGCGGAAATAAGTCGAAAGTTCCATTGGGCAACGCACGCCTTTAGGAATATACACAAACGATCCATCACTAAAAACAGCTGTGTTAAGGGCTGCAAAATAATTGTCGTTGTAAGGGACTACTGAACCAAGATACTTTTTTACCAATTCGGGATAATCTTTTACCGCTTCGCTGAACGAACAAAAAATAATGCCTTGCTCCGCTAATTTTTCCTTAAAAGTAGTTTTTACCGAAACGCTGTCCAGCACAGCATCAACTGCCATATTACTCACACCTGCCAATATACTTTGTTCGTGAAGTGGAATACCGAGTTTATCAAAAGTCTTGAGCAATTCAGGATCGACTTCGTCCATGCTTTTGGACGAGTCTTTTTTCTTTGGCGAGGCATAATAGTAAATATCCTGATAATCGATTTCGGGAATGGTGAGATGAGCCCATGTCGGCATTTTGAGGGTCATCCAATGTCGATAAGCTTCCAAACGAAGTTCAAGCAACCATTCGGGTTCATCTTTTTTAGACGAAATAAGCCGAACGATATCTTCGTTCAACCCTTTGGGTATATAGTCGGTTTCGATGTCGGATGTGAAACCGTACTTGTATTCCCTTTGCGTGAGATCTTCTAATATATTGTTTTCTTCTGGCATAGTTTTTCTGTTATAAAATTCAATTACCTTTTGAGGTAAAATCTTCAAAATCAATAAACGGAATAATAGTCGGCAAGAACTTCTGCAAAGGATAATAAAATGAAGATTGTTCTTTTGCAGACTTAGAAATCAATTTATTACTTGAATCAATTGCTTCGAACACACATAAAAACAAACTGATTATCAGCGCATATTTTAATAAATAAAAAAATATGCCTAACGATTTGTTCATCCAATTCAGAAGCGAAGTTTCAATTATTTTATCCAAAAGCTTGACAAGCAAATAAAACACAAAACATAAAATAATAAATACTCCTGCATAGGCAAAAGGTTTGGCTACCGTCTGCGGGAATCCGAACCAATTTTCGAAAACAAGGGTAGCACTGAAATTACACCATTTGGATATATAAATAGCCAAAACAATGCCGGCAAACGATCCGATTGCCACAACAAAGCCTTTGATGTAACCGCGTACCACAGCAAAAATAAATACAGCAATTATTAGTATATGAAGAAAAAGCATGTATTTTTTCAATCTAAATTTGAGGACAAATTTACATAAAAAAAGTGAAGCTAAATAACCTCACTTTTTCTTGTATTCATCGAAATGATTGATATTAGTTATTGAGTAACATAGGCATAAGAAGCATTAATAAATCTTCTCCTTCTTCATTTTCAAGCGGAAGAATAAGCCCGGCACGAGACGGATCAGCCAGTTCTAAAACTACTTCAGGTGAGTTGATATTATTTAAAATATCAACTAAGAAAGTCGATTTGAATCCAATACTCATTAGTTCTCCGGAATATTGACATGATATTTTTTCAATTGCTGAGATAGAAAAATCAATATCTTGTGCCGATATCATTATTTCGTTGGCAGACAATTCAAGTTTGATTAAATTGCTGGCTGGACTCGAGAATAATGAAACGCGTTTTAATGTGTTCATAAACGCCAAACGATCTACAATGAGTTTATGAGGATTATTTTTAGGGATCACACCATTATAGTTCGGATAACGACCTTCTACCTGGCGGCATACCATTTTATAATTTGAAAGGGTGAAGAATGCATTTTTTTCGTCAAATTGAACTTGCACATCACCACTTTCTTTTGGTAAAATATTCTTAAGCAAATTAGCCGGTTTTTTTGCCAAAATAAATGCCGCATTAGTAGTTCCTTTTGCCGAAGTAGTTGTATAACGAACCAGTTTATGGGCATCGGTAGCAACAATCGTTACATTATCGGTAGTTATATCGAAATAAACTCCGTTCATTTGCGGACGAAGTTCGTCATCCGCTGCAGCAAAAATAGATTTTGTAATACCTGCCATAAGGGTTTCCGACGGAATTGTCAACAAATTTGATTCTTCAGAAAGTTCGGGCATACGAGGATATTCGTTACCATTTTGTCCGATAAAATTATAAGAACCTGTTTCGGATTTGATAACCATTGCAAAATTATCGTCATTAATATTAAACGACAATGGTTGCTCCGGAAATTCGCGCAATGTATCCAACAAAATTTTAGAAGAAAACGCAACTAAACCCTCTCCCTCGACATTATCCACTTCGAGCGAAGTGATAAGCGTTGTTTCAAGGTCTGACGCAGTAATGGTTAAAGTATTTCCTTTCAGATTAAACAAAAAATTGTCCAAAATAGGCAAAGTGTTCTTTGGCGCAATTACACGGCTAATTGCCTGCAAATGGCTTGATAATTTGGTACTGGAAACAATGAATTTCATATTCTTATTTAGTTTGTAAAGTTCTTAAAATTTTGAGTAAGCATGTAACTGTTTAATCGTGTAATAGTAAAGTGTAATTTAAGATTACACGATTGGGCGATTACTCGCTTAAAGATATTTATCCAAAGAAGCAAAGGTAAACGAAAAGTTTTCTTTGTACAAGTTTTTTTATCTTTTTACTGAATTGGAATTTTATTCATCCGGTTTATGTGTCGCCCGCCTTGAAAATCGGTCGAAAAAAATGTTTCTACAATCTTATAAGCCTCATCTTCGGAAAGATAACGGGCAGGCAACGAGAGTACATTAGCATTATTATGTTGGCGGGCAAGCATAGCTATTTCGGGTATCCAACACAGAGCTGCTCTGATTCCTTTATGTTTGTTCATAGTCATGTTTATCCCATTTCCGCTACCGCAAATGGCGATTCCATATTCATACTCACCGATTTCTATGGCACTTGCCATGGGGTGGGCAATATCAGGATAATCACAACTGGTTGTAGAATGGGTTCCGAAATCTACAAATTGGGTTCCCATAGCACTAAAATGAGTCTTGATTTTTTCTTTTAACTCATATCCGGCATGATCTGCCGAAATGGCTATTTTTTGTTCTGCTATATTCTTCATGCTGCAAAAATAAAAAGAAGCTGACTTTTTACAAAATCAGCTTCTTATCTTTTATTGAAAATTATCAATTCTTAGGAATGGCTACTTTCAATACCATGGCGCGACCTTCTAATTCCGCTCCATTAAGTTCTTTAATCGCTTTTTCAGCTTCTTCGTCGTTTTCCATTTCTGCAAAACCGAACCCTTTTGAGCGACCTGTTTCTCTGTCGGTAATAATTTTAACAGAGTTTACAGTTCCGTACTCTGACAATAAACGCGACAAATCGTTTTCTTTTAGTCTGTAACTTAAGTTACCAATGTAAATGTTCATAAAAATAAAAAAATGAATAAATAAAAATAAGCAAGTGTTTTCTTTACACTTACGGCACAAAGGAAAGCATAAAATTTGGTATATCAACTATTTTGAACAAAATATTTGAATTTTTTATCTCATTTAACATCCGGTAAAGCTTATGTAAATTTGTTTAATTCAAAATTAACTCTACCCGTATTTTAATTGATAAGGTGTCTATCATTAATTTTTTTATTTTTGTACCCGATACATATTTAACATCTTTAATTCAATAATCTTAAAATTAAAAAACATCATTCTCACATAATAATGAAAAAGAGTTTTTTCCCGCATATTGTAGCAGTTGTTTCTTTCTTAGTTATCGCATTTATTTATTGTTCTCCGGCAATAGAAGGCAAACGACTTATGGGGCACGATACCGAAGGATGGATCGGCATGAGCAAAGAAATAAAAGACTATAACGACAATAATCCGGATGCTGCGCTTTGGACTAACTCCATGTTTGGCGGAATGCCGGCTTATCAAATTTCCGTAAAATTTCCGTCGAATATTCTTACACCGGTAAATGTGGTTTTCAACATTTTTCCGCAAGCTATTTATATGCTTTTTTTATACATGATAGGTTTTTACATCCTATTGCAAGCATTCCGGTTAAATCCTTGGTTAAGCATAGCTTTTGCGGTAGCATTTGCTTTCGGATCGTATAATCTTATTATCCTTGTAGTTGGACATAACACAAAAGCTGTCGTTATCGGATATATGGCGCCTCTGTTCGGCAGTATTGTTTATTCTTTCAGGCAAAACAAATGGGCAGGAGCAGTACTTACGGCTCTTTTCTTAGCATTGGCAATACAAGGAAATCATTTACAGATTTTATATTACACTTTAATTGTGTTACTTATTTTCGGAATAGCCGAATTTATTTATGCTATTATAGAAAAACGAGTAGTAGGATTTCTATCTACTTTCGGGCTATTGCTTGTTGCCGCGGCAATTGGCATCGGCATTAATGCCAATCGTCTGCTTACCACAAGCGAATATGCCAAACATACTATGCGTGGCAAAACGAATAATTTAACTATCGATGCTACCAGCACACAAGAAAATCTGAGCAAAGAATATATTACCAATTGGAGTTATGGAATTGACGAAACGCTGACGCTTCTGATCCCGAATTTCAAAGGGGGTTCAGATGCGGAAGTACTTTCATCTTCATCGCAAACAGCAAAAGAGCTTCGGGAAATGGGAGCACAAGATGTCGAACGCTTTTTGAAAAGTTCTCCTTTCCCAACTTATTTCGGCACACAACCGGGGACTTCGGGCCCGGTGTATGCAGGAGCTATTATTTGTTTCTTATTTGTTCTTGGGTTGATTTTAGTCGAAGGGAAAAATAAATGGTGGATTCTGGCGGCTTTCATTTTGTCTATTTTGCTCTCGTGGGGTAAAAACTTTATGCCTTTTACCGATTTTTTTATCGACCATGTACCGTTTTACGGAAAATTCCGTGCCGTATCAATGACATTGGTTATCACCACTTTCTGTATGGTATTAATGGCTGCATTGGCATTAACCGAATTTTTCAAAAACGGCATCAATTCGAAAAAGAACCTGAAGGCACTTTATATCTCAGCAGGAATTGTAGGCGGAATCTGTTTGCTATTCTCTTTAATACCAAGTTTAGCTGATTTGAAAGGGCACTTTGTAGGACAAAACGACAAATACCTTACAGAAGATTATAGTTTTATGCAAAAAACGCTCCCTCTCGACCGGATGGCTATGGTGCGTGCCGACGCTTTCCGTTCGTTTATTTTTGTTGCATTGAGCTTTATATTGTTGTGGCTATACAATAACAAAAAATATATGTCGCAAAATATTGTCATTAGTATTCTTGCCGCATTATTATTTATTGATATGCTTCCTGTAGCTAAGCGCTATTTGAACGACGATAAATTCCAACCGAAACGCATTGGCTCTTATTTCACGCCGACCGAAGCAGATAAAATGATTCTGAACGACCACAACTATTTCCGTGTGTTGGATCTAACTCAAAATATATTTAACAGCGCCCGTCCGTCGTATTTTCACAAAAGCATTGGCGGGTATCATGCTGCTAAATTGCGTCGTTATCAGGAGTTGATTAATATTTATTTGAGCAACGAAATATACAACATTGGTTCGTCATTCAACGCAGCTCAAAAGTCGCAAAGCTTAGAGCCTATTTACAACACTTTGGCTCAAAGTCAGATTTTAAATATGCTCAATATGAAATATCTTATTTACAATGGCGAAGCTCAACCAATTGTAAATCCTTTTGCCAACGGAAATGCCTGGTTTGTAAATAAGATTCACATTATACAAAATGCCGATGAAGAAATGCTTAAACTAGGCACAATCAATACAAAAAAAGAATTGGTTGCAGATAAAAAATTTACTCGCGAAACAGCTAACAAAGACCAGCTATCACCGGATAGCACGGCAATCATAACATTGATATCCTATTCGCCAAATGTGTTAAAATACCAATCAAAAAGCGATACGCCTCAATACGCGGTATTTTCCGAGATATATTATGAAGATGGCTGGAATGCTTATATTGACGGCAAACAAGCACCTTATTTCCGAGCCAATTATTTGCTCCGGGCAATATATATTCCGGCTGGCGAGCATCAGATTGAGTTCCGCTTCGAACCCGAGTCGGTTAAAACAGGAAATTTAATAGCAACCATCTCATCGATACTTTTGGCATTAGGAATCGTGGGTATTATTTTCTTTTACTTTAGAAAAAAATCAGTAAAATAATTTACATAAACAATGACACATAAATTCAGAGTGATTATCTGAAATTTGTAAATTATAATAAGTTATGTTCGTAAAAATTTGTCCTGTATGCGGTAGCACCGAGTTAGTACCTTCTTTTAAAACAAAAGATTACTATGCTACCGGCGAAACATTTGAAGTTTGGCAATGCAATAGTTGCAAATTTTTATTTACACAGAATTTTCCTGATGAAAGCGAGATCGGTCAATATTATAACACTGTCGATTACATTTCACATTCGAACACACAAAAAGGAGTCGTAAATAAAATTTATCATTTAGTGCGTTCGCAAATGATATTGAAAAAAGCAAAATTAACTATAAACAGTGCGCAACGAACAAACGGTGCAGTATTGGATTACGGATGTGGGATCGGTTATTTTCTCGATGAAATGAAAAAAAACGAGTTTTTTGTTCAAGGAATTGAAATCAATGATGACGCCCGAAGATTTGCCGCTTCTAATTTTGGTTTGGAGACTTTTCCACCATCAAAAATTAATGATTTCACCGATGCTTCTTTCGACATCGTAACCGCATGGCACTCTCTTGAGCATGTAGAAGGAATTTACAAAACACTTAAACAAATAAACCGCATTCTTAGCGAAAATGGAACATTTGTAGTAGCTTTGCCGAATATGAAATCGGCTGATGCCGAATTTTACGGAACATATTGGGCTGCTTACGATGTACCACGCCATTTATGGCATTTTTCTCCGGCTGCATTTAAAATGTTAGCTAAAAATACCGGCTTCAAAATCGAAAAAATGTATCCGATGCCGTTCGATGCATTTTATATTTCCATGCTGAGCGAAAAATACAAAGATCATTCGTTTTCGTTTATTAGAGGCTTCTGGGTGGGATTAAAATGTTATTTTAAATCGTGCAAGCAAATAGATAAAAGCAGTTCCATCATTTATATTTTAAAGAAACGAGCATAATTTCAACATGAAACGAAGGTTCCATATATGATCTTTAATAAAAAAATTATTTCGTATGAAAAAAGTACGCACTTCTAAATTTTTTAACTCCGGATTTACTGCAACGATCAGTATTTCATTGGTTTTATTTTTGGTGGGAATGATTTCTTTCCTTACCGTGTTGACTCACTCGCTGACAACACAAATAAAAGAAGATATCGGGTTTACTATTACCCTTATTGATCCGATAACGGGGAGAGAACTGATGGAGATACAAGAACATCTGAAAAATGCTCCTTATACAAAATCGGCAAAGTATATCTCTAAAGAGCAAGCTTTAAAAGAACTATCCGATGAAATGGGCGAAAATCCCGAAAAATTTTTAGGATATAATCCTCTTTCAGCTTCATATGAAGTAAAAATAAAAGCTGAATACTCAAATGAAGGAAGTATTTCACTTATTCAAAAAGAAATACAAAAACTATCCGGCGTAAAAGATTTTATTTATGAAAAAAGCGTTATTGAACTGGTAAATAAAAACATACAATCGATAACCATTTTCTTAGGCATTATTGCAATTATTCTTTTACTTGTTTCCATCGGGATAATCAATACTACAATCCGTCTACAGATTTACTCGAAACGATTTATCATCAACACAATGAGATTGGTTGGTGCTACACCATGGTTTATCCGCAAACCATTCTTAAAACGAAATTTTATTTCCGGTTTGCTGGCATTTTTAATATCAGCAGTTTTTTTAAGTGGATTCATATATTATATGCAAGAGTATCATATTACTTGGATTAACCTTTGGCAACCAGAATTTATTGCCTTCATCGGAGGTTCGATGTTTCTATTGGATATTTTTATCGTTGTATTTTCATCTGTTTTTGCGATAGAAAAATACCTTCGTATCAAAACTAACGATTTGTATTACATTTAACAAATAAAATAATATGAAACAAAACGAAAAAAAACCTGCATTAAGCAAACAAAACCTGATTTTAATGGCAATTTCTTTCGTCATTATTTTAATCGGATTTTTCTTAATGATCGGAGGAAGTACCGGCGAACATGATTTCAATCCGGATATTTTCAGCATTCGTCGCCTTACAGTGGGACCCATGATTTCTTTATTCGGTTTTGTTGCGATGGTTGGTGCTATTCTTTGGAAACCCAAGAAAAAATAAAGCCCCACCAAACCTCACCAAAAGAGGAGGCTTTAACAATATATTATAAACTAACCCCAAAGTCCCCCTTGGGGGATTCAGGGGGCTTACATTGATGACTTATTTTGAAGCGATCATACTTGCTATTGTAGAAGGGATTACAGAGTTTTTGCCCATTTCATCGACAGGGCACATGATTATTGCCGGCGAAGTGCTCGGTATGGAAATAAACGATTTTGTAAAAACATTTGAAATAGTAATCCAATTTGGAGCTATTCTTTCGGTACTTGTATTGTACTGGAAACGGTTTCTACAAAGTTTCGATTTTTATTTAAAACTGGCAGTGTCCGTAATTCCGGCATTGGTTATAGGTTTTCTTTTAAATGACTATATTGACGCCTTGCTCGAAAGAGTCGAAGTTGTTGCGGTTGCCTTGGTGTTAGGTGGAATATTAATGCTTTTTGTGGACAAATGGTTTGCTAAAACGGACGAAGATCAAACTGTTACTTACAAGAAAGGTTTTCTTATCGGTTTGGTACAATGTGTGGCTATGATTCCAGGTGTATCGCGCTCTATGGCAAGTATCGTAGGTGGTATGGCACAAAAGCTGAACCGTAAAACAGCTGCCGAGTTTTCATTTTTCCTGGCAGTGCCTACTATGTTAGCGGCTTCGGGGTACAAATTACTAAAATTAATAATGGAACCGGGCGGTGTTGAACTTCTGCAATCAAATCTAGGCGTTCTAATCGTAGGAAATATTGTAGCATTTATTGTAGCGATGCTTGCCATCAAAGGATTTATCGCCTTCCTTACCAAATACGGATTCAAAGCTTTTGGCTGGTACCGCATAGGTATCGGCGGGCTAATTATCATTTTGCTGCTTTGTGGCGTTGAAATGAGTATCTAATATGAATTATACCGAAGGAGAAGTGCTTTTTTTTGACAAGCCGCTGCATTGGACATCGTTTCAGTTGGTAAACAAAATAAAATATGCCATACTGAAACATGAGCGCTTACGCAAACTCAAAGTAGGACATGCTGGTACGCTAGACCCTTTGGCAACAGGCGTAATGATAATTTGCACCGGCAAAGCCACCAAGCGAATAGAAGAATTTCAATACCAAACTAAAGAATACATTGCTATCTTGGAATTAGGAGCAACCACGCCCTCTTTCGATTTGGAGCACGAAGTAAACGCCCACTATCCTACGGAACACATTACTGCCGAATTGGTTGCCGAAACACTACCCAAATTTTTGGGAGAAATACAACAAATTCCACCGGTTTATTCGGCAGTTCGGGTAAAGGGTAAGCGAGCTTACGATTACGCCCGTGATGGTGAAGCCGAAAAATTGGAACTTGCGCCAAAAACATTAGTCATTGATGAAATTGAAATATTGGATTTTTCATTGCCAACATTAACAATCAAAGTAGTGTGCAGCAAAGGAACTTATATTCGTGCGTTAGCCCGCGATATTGGCGAAGCGCTTGGAAGCGGTGCACATCTTATAGCTTTGCAACGCACGCGTATTGGTGAAGTTACGCTGGATAAATGCTTAAGCCCGAATGAGTTTATTGAAAAACTATCTGCAAAATAAAAACAAACCCCCTCACTTCTTAATAGGCAACTAATTTTTTACTGTTTTATGAAACAAAATATAATCTCTTATTTGATTTTAAAACCTTAAATTGCAGAAAATCATACAGTAAACAAACCAATATCATTAGCAGGCAGGTTAAAATGGTCGCCTACCAAGCGGTTTACCATCATGCCGTTGTACAGATAAATACCATTACGCAAACCACGGTCGTAATTTACAATAGCGCCAATGCCTCCAAACTGCCCTATTTTGAGCATCAGCGGTACAAAAATATTGCTTAATGCAATGGATGCGGTTCTTCCTACGCGCGAAGATAAGTTAGGCACACAATAATGCACCACACCGTGCAAACGATAAGCCGGGTCGGATAGCGGTCGGCACTCCGAAGTTTCGAAGCATCCGCCTTGGTCAACACTTAAATCGACAATAACAGCCCCATGTTTCATTGTTTTTACCAATTCTTCGGATATCATAAAACGCTCCGAGCCATTGATATATTTAAGTGTTCCGATAACCACATCAGCCGAAGCCAAAGCCTTAAACAAAACGCGTGGATGAATAACCGAAGTAAAGACATGTTGTCCATATTGTTGCTGAAACTTACGAAGCTTATTTATATCGTGGTCGAAGATCTTAACCTGCGCACCCAATTCTAATGCAGTGCGCGCAGCAGTAGAACCGGCAATTCCGGCACCCAATACCAAGACCTCTGCCGAGGCTACTCCTGCAATTCCCCCCAAAAGCAGTCCTTTACCTCCACCTTCGCTACTCATATATTGTGAAGCTATCGAAATAGCAGTAATCCCATCTATTTCGGACATAGAAGCAACCACAGGGAAATTCCGTTGGTCGTCTTTAATTAATTCGTATGCAATAGAAATAATCTTTTTTTGCATCATCAATTTGATGCTTTGCGCAGAAAAAAGACTTAATTGAAGCATCGAAAAAAGAGTTGATTTTTCGCGCATCAATAAAATTTCTTCGGGAGTCGGAGGTGATATTTTAAGAACGATATCAGCCGAAAAAACTTCGGCAGGAGTATTTACGATAACAGCGCCACATTCGGAATAACGCAAGTCGGTATAATGCATACCCAATCCCGCACCGGTTTCTACCAGTACCCTGTGCCCTTCTTCTACAAGCAGGGCAACAGCTTCAGGGGTAAGTGCAAGCCGTGTTTCCAACGCCTGATTTTCTTTAGGAATACCAAAAGTTTGCCGCTTGTTATGCGACATATCGCGCAGTAAACATTCGCTGGGCTGTAACATTTCTTTGTCTTCCCACATAATATTAAGATTTTAGGTGTTTTTAATTTGCAATTAATCCAAGTATAGTTGCAACTGCATCTTGAGGACTTACATCATTATCGACGATATAAGTAGCTTGATTGTAAAACGGCTCGCGGACAAATAACATTTCCTGAATAAAATCAATCATTCCATCGGACATTTTCCCTTGCAACAATGGTCGTTGGCTATTTGTTTTATTCAGTCGTTCGGCTAATTTTTCGGGAGAAAGACGCAGATAAATGCTTATTCCGCTGCTTTTTATTAAGTCGATATTATCAAAGAAACAGGGCGCTCCGCCTCCTGTAGATACTACCACATTCTCCATATGGGCAACCTCTGCAAGTGCATGGTTTTCTATTTCTCTAAATTTTTCTTCGCCCTGCTGAGAAAAAATATCTTGTATTTTTTTTTGAAAACGATTTTCAATATAGGTATCCAAATCGACAAAAGAATAGTCTAATTCATCGGCTAATAAACGACCGACTGTCGTTTTCCCACTGCCCATATAACCTATAAGAAAAATTCTGTTCATAAGCTCTTCTAAACCTCTCCAAAATAAAGATTTCTACTGCCTCCCTATATATGAACTGTCCGAAGACCCTTCTTTCGGAGGGATTGCGGAGGCAGCCAATTTATTAATCAACGGATTAGCATACATTTCTAACATCTTCTGACGAAGAAAAGCCTCATCTTTATTCTCTATCTTGATTCTATCAAGTTGCTCTTGCAAATAAGTTTCAAAAGTTACCTTTTCATGGGTGCTATATTCTGCCGAAAAACGATCGCTCTCGAGTAATAAATCGTATGCCACTTTATTATTCACAAAAATGGTATAGTTTTTATGAATATGTTTATCTATCAAATTTGCCAGCAATTCGATTTGCTCGGTTCTAACGGTAGTTTTTTTTGCAATTTGACTGATTTCATCGTTAATATCTCCGGCAAAATAAAATTCGACATGCCCTTTTTTACCCACAATTCCGGTTTTCATATTAAATAAATCATCGCCTTGTTGTTTTTTATAATTGGGATTGTCGCGTTTTTCCTGAAATTCTTTCGCTTTAAGGAAATCGCAAGGATCATATTCGTATGAAATACTGAGCGGACAAATATTGAGCTCTTGCATATTTGTTAAGAAATCTCGCTCGCCACTTATATTGAGCATCTTAAGAACCGCTTCTTGTGTGCGATCATCCGAATCTTTAGCACGCCCTTCGCGCTGAGCTAACCACACGCAATGATTTCGCTCGGTAATATTATTACGAATGTATGCAGACAACCGTCTCGAATTTTCAAGTACTTCGCGCGGCGACCCCCCTCGGTTCACAATAAAACTACGATTGAGTCGTACCATATCGCGAATCCATGGATAAATAAGCAAATTATTGCCGATACCAATTTCGGTAAGAGGCAATCCTAATTTTGAGCTTCCGGTGTTTAAAAATGCCGAATCAAGAATAATATCACGATGATTGGAAATATAAAGGTAAGCTTTCGACTTATCAATATTTTCAATACCGGATAATTTTACGCTTTTTGTTGATTTTTCTTCCACTTCACTATCGACCCAAGGCACAATTATGCCCAATTGAAACTCAAGAATCGTTTGCATACCTTGCAAAAAAGTAATTACCTGGCTTATATCTCTACCAGGGAATAAGGTCGGAAGCATCGTTATAAATGCAGGATCATGAGTTAAGCGCATTAACACTTTGTGCACTTCATCATCACGATACGAGCGTATTTCTTCAAAATCGAAAATTTCTTTCATAATTCAAGAATGAGAGATAAGGAGCGAGAGGAGAGTCTATACTCAATCCTCATTTAGTTCCCGTTGGTCACTGACCTTTGGTTCTCGCTTCTCCTTTCTGTTTTAAACGAAAAATGTTTTTGAGCAAAATAACTGAATGTGGTTGTAAATACCGTTGTTATCATTTTTGCCGGAGTAGGATAAATATGAAAAACACAAACAAATAACATCAGGCAAATATAGTTAATTAATAAATTAACTCCAACCACCATCATATAACGCATCAATTGCACTCGCCGCCTCAAAATAGATCCATGAAAAGAGATACTGTGCGACAAATAAAATCCAGACAACAATACTATAGGAAATGTAAATACAAAAGCCGCAATATGTGGTTTAAATGCTAAACAATCGGTAATATGAACAACTTGTTTTTCAAAAACAAAGTTGTAAAAAACAAAGTACAATAACCAATCAAAAACAACATTGGATCCTCCGCATGCCAAATACCTGAAAACCTGAACCGGCATTAATTTACGAAAAGGAGGATAAAAAAAATCGACGATATGGGTTAATTGTTTTCGCACAAAAACTTAGCAATTGTATTACCTTTGTCGGGCAAAAGTACTACTTTTTGTTGATATGTTTATTTGAGAATACAACAAACCACCGAATGAATTCATCAACCCATCAACTATTCAACCTAATAAACCAATCACCAACCAACGGTCATGACTGAAGGAAATAAATAAATAGGATAAAATGACAGTACGCGCAAAAAAACATTTAGGTCAACATTTCCTTACGGATTTGCATATCGCCAAACGCATTGCCGAAAGCCTTCCAGAAGATCACCCGAAGGCAGTATTGGAGGTCGGTCCGGGGATGGGTGTGCTTAGTCAATTTTTACTACAACAAGAAAAAACCGATCTTTCGGTAGTGGAGATCGACACGGAGTCGGTTATTTATTTACGAAAACATTACCCTGAGCTAAAAATCATCGAAGGTAATTTTTTACAACTTAACTTAACTTCTATTCTTCCTAAATCATTTGCTCTCATCGGAAATTTTCCCTATAATATTTCCAGCCAGATTTTTTTCAAATTGTTGGAATACCGCAACCAAATACCTTGCTGCGTAGGAATGATACAAAAAGAAGTAGCTGAGCGTTTAGCCGAACCTCCGGGGAGTAAAACTTACGGCATTTTAAGCGTACTTCTCCAAGCTTATTACAATATCGAGTATTTATTTACCGTACATGAAAATGTATTTAATCCGCCCCCCAAAGTAAAATCGGCTGTCATACGACTTACTCGAAATCAACGGCAGGAACTGGGTTGTGATGAAAAATTATTTACACAAATAGTGAAAGCCACCTTCGGCAAACGGCGAAAACAATTGCGAAACACATTAAAATTATTTGTAGGAAAAGATAACGAACTTTTAAATGGAGAGTTTTTCATCCGTCGCCCCGAACAATTGAGCGTTGACGACTTTATAAATATCACCCGACAAATAGAAAATTTATAAAAATTATCAATTATCAATTGTCAATTGTCAATTATTGCATTATCTTTGCAGGCTCAAAATATATTTTTTCATATTTAATAATTATTTTATCATTATGTATTTAACTGCTGAAAAAAAGCAAGAAATCTTTGGTAAATACGGAAAGTCTAACACTGATACCGGCTCACCAGAAGCGCAGGTAGCATTGTTTTCATACCGTATCAACCATTTGACTGAACACTTAAAGTCAAATAAAAAAGATTATAGTACAGCCCGTTCTCTTAGAATGTTGGTAGGTAAACGCCGTCGCATGCTTGACTACTTAAAACAAGTTGATATTATGCGTTATCGCGCTATCATTAAAGAGCTTGGGCTTAGAAAGTAAAAAATCCAATGATTTTTCTAAGGCAATTCTTAAAAAGAATTGCCTTTTTTTATTGTCTTTTTACAGGAAGAATATGACTAAATAATTTTATTTGAGTATTTTATGCAAAAAAAATAGTTTTCTTAAAAGAAAATAAATTATCTTTGTTTCCTGATTTATTGTGCGAAAACACATAAAAAATCACAAAAAACCTTAAATTTACATACTTATGAAAAATTTTCACTTCTTAAAGATCTTTAAGAAAGGATTGTTTATTGGTATGTTGTGCTTTTCGATACTTGGAGTAGCACAAACACCAACAGAAATCTATTTCTCAAACTTTGCCGCAGCTATGAATGATGCTACTCATAGTGTTACAGCTGCCGGTACTTGCGCAACTGGTTCATTTAAAACGGGAGCTCCAACATGGGCTACAGGACAATCGGGCTATTTTGAATCAACAGGATCAGCGGGGAATACAACAGTTACATTTACTCCAGCTTTAACAGTCGCTTCTTGTGGAGCAAATGCAGGAACTATTGTGGTAAAATGGGGAGCTGGGAGTAATCGACCATTAAATCTGACGATTGGATCGGGCTCTGCAATAAAAATTGATGAAGTTGCATCCAGTGCCGAAAGGAATATTGTGCGTACAGCAACTTATACTATTCCGGCAGGAACAACATCTATTCCTTCAATTAAATTTTCCTCTTCTGGTGGAGGGCAAGTTTTTGTTTTTTCGGTACAAGTAAATAGCTGTCTTAACATTCCTTCATTAATCCTAAACCCAACCTCTCTCTCAGGTTTTACTTATGCAGAAAATTATGGACCAAGTGCAGAACAGTCATTTAGCATATCGGGAACTAATCTCACAGCTGGAAATATTACAATAACAGCACCGACAGGATATGAAGTAAAGACCACAGGTACTTTTGGTTCAAGTGCTACAATTGCAGCCTCAGCAGGAACATTAGCCGCAACAACTGTTTATGTTCGTTTGGCAGCAGGACAAACAGAAAATACATCTATTACCGGAGATATCTCTGTATCGGGTGCTGGTGTTACAACGGCTCAAAAAGTCGCTTTGACGGGTAGTGTTACGGGTGCTCCTACATTAGTATTTACACCAAACCCACTTCCAACTCTTTCTTATATAGAAGGACAAGGACCAAGCGCTACACAAACAATTTATATTTCCGGCACAAATTTACCTGCCGGAGATATTAATATCAGTCCGGGAAATATTCACGCTTCTTTATCTGCAAGCGGACCTTTTGCTTTTGTAGGATTAACCATTCCTGGTTTTTCGGGAGGAACCCTTGCGCCAACACCTATTTATGTTCAATTACCTGCCGGAAAACCGGCAGGATCATATAGCGCTTCTAGCTATATAAGTGCAAGTATAACCGGCACTTCTTCTATAGTTTATCAAACAGGAAATGTTTTTTTTACTGCTGATGTTTTACCCGCACCAACCACCCCAACTCTTTTAGTTAATCCAACCTCTTTGACAGGATTAGATTATGTATTTGGTAATGGTCCGAGTGTTCCGCAATCTTTTAGCATAAGCGGTGCTTTACTTACAGCAGGAGCTGCTATAACTATTACTGCTCTAACAAATTTTGAAGTTTCGACTTCACAATTAGGCACTTATGCTCCTACAGCAAGTATTCCGAACACTGCAGGAGGCACACTGCCAGCTACATCGGTTTATGTGCGTTTAGCGGCAGGTAAAGCTATTAATCCTTATACCGGAAATATAACTGTTACAGGGGGTGGTGCTGCTGCTACACATACAGTTGGATTAACCGGCGCCGTAACTCCTGCTCCACTTTCTATTCCGACATTAGGATCTCCTTCTGCTGCTACTGAGACAGGCTTTACTGCAGCCTGGAATTCAGTTGCCAATGCTGTAGGATATATCATTAATGTATATCAAAATGGAACTTTTGTAAAAGCAGTTAATGCTCTACAAAGCGAAACTTTTAAAGCTATTGCCGGATTACAATCATCAACAACATATACTTACAAAGTAATCGCGGTAGGTAATGGTGTAAATTATGTAAATTCGGCAGAATCATTATTATCTTCTCCCATTACAACTCTGATGCCTTCAGTGGTGATTACTTCACCCTGCGGCAATAACATGATTTCGCGTTATCATACCGATTTTTCGGACTGGGGAACAGTTAGTGGAGGAAGCAGTAGCGGTGATTATGCAACTATACCTTCCGGTGGTGGAGCCGGATTTATAATACAAGGAGGTGTTTCGGTAAGTTCAAGTGGTATGATTTCGGCTAACAGTGGAAGAACAGCCGAATTTCCTTCATTTAATTTTATCAACGGTGGTAATGTAACATTTGTTGTTGAAGTAGGTAGTAGTAATAGAAATCTGATACTAAGGCCTATTGAGTCCGGTATGACATGGAGCTTAACTCCAAATGGCGGAACAACTACTACAGGAAGCGGAAATAGTGTTGCTTTAGCTAAAAATGCCACATATACTGTTACATATACTTATCCGGCCTCTTTCAATGGAAATAAAACTTTAATCCTAGAAGTGCCTCAAACATCAACCGTAAAAGGAATTACCGTTTGTTCAAATCCGGGTACGACACCTATTATTACTACAACTCCAATGCCTAATGTGCAACAATCCATGTCTGCACCTATTGGTGGGAATACAGACATGAAAGTAATTCAGATAAAAGGATTTAATCTTACCGGTGATGTGACACTATCCGTAGAAGGCGATTATGCCGGATACTTCTCATTATCTACCGAAACAATGGATATGACTTCGGCAATGGCAGGAACTAATCTCGGTATAACTTATACCTCTTCTTCTTTGTCTTCCATTCACGATGCCAAATTGAAAATATCCAGCCCCGGAGCTGCTGATGTTTATGTCCCATTAATGGGGGTTTCTTTGCCGATAACCGGTACTACGCCGGTAATTTTGGCATCGGACGAACCGATTTCTTTTGTTGCTTCGCGCATCAATACGCAAACTTTAAAACTCAATGTAGCCGGAGTAAACTTAACGGGTGATATTACAGCAACTATTAGCGGAATAGATAAAAATTTCTTCTCGCCACAGATACAAACCATTACTAAATTAAATGCAACCGGTGGTACAACCATCTCAATTACTTATACTGGCGACATTTATGTCAATATACATGAAGCATTATTGACCTTATCCAGTCCAGGAGCACAGGATGTTCGTATCAATTTATTCGGAGAAACAACCGAGTTTCGTCCAGAAATGTATAGCATTCGTTTTATGGTAAGCCCTTCGGGATCGGGTATTATTAAACAAAGTTTAGCCGGAACTTCCTTTAAAAAAGGAACAGTTCTCACTGTAACAGCGACCCCTGAGCCTGGGTATAAATTAGTTCGATGGAACGATGGTTTGGGTGGAACTTCACTTGTGCGTAATTTTACTATGAATTCCGATAAAGGAACTATCATCGTTTATTTTGAGAAAGGAACAACTTCGCCACCTCCTCCGACTAACGGCGACTTTAATGTGTATCCTCCAACCAACATTGCACAAACTTCTATGAATATTAGTTGGGATGCCGTTACCGGAGCTAACAGTTACATCGTAACTGTATATGATGAAGATGGAAATGTAGTTGGTAGTCCATTAGCAGGATTCACTATTACTAACACAATTTTGTCAGGATTAACGCCTAATACTTTATATAAATATGGAGTAACAGCTGTGATGCCTAATCCTATTGATAATAAAACGACACTTATTATCGGTCCGTTCCGGACATTACAAGTAGCAAATCCAACTTATAATTGCGGTCAATAATAACCTTTTATTCAAAAACAAAAGAAATAAAATAGATACTATGAAAACGATAGTTATAAATAATATACAGTCTATCAAGAAAAATTTCTTGAAAATGACAATAATGTCATTCGGATTGTTAACTATGCATTCTCTGTTCGGAGCTTTTACCGAACAGACGACAATGGCTTTCCGTGGCCAATACGATATAAAAATGGTTAGTTCGGTTGGTATGCAATCAGCATGGCTAAGCCAAGCTAATCCTTATGTTATACACTCTGCAATGACCAATGAAGAAATGCGTAGTAGGGGAAAAGCAATAGAACAAAATAACGCTATTGGCAATCCTAATGCTGTTTTAAATGTAGTAACTCCGGTTCCGGCAGGCGCAATTGGACACAATGTGGTATTTACCGACTGCGATGATGATATGAGTACTTTTCAATCATCAGCTGCATTTTTGGATTTTGGGTTGGAAGAAGAATGTACAACTGTAGAAGCTGCTTACTTGTATTGGACAACTTATACGGGAGGATCAGGCGCTAATTATGCAGCTTATCCCGGTATATCCACTATGCGCTCATATCCCGGAGGAACCAATGTAGGCGCCACTAGTGGAAATGCTTACCGAAAAGTAAAATTCAAAGCTCCGTACGATGGAACCTATACAGAAGTAACTTCTGCACGGGAATTTAGTGCGAGTAATAGGGTTACTTGTTTTGCAGATGTAACTAATTTAGTAAAAGGAAAAGGAGGTGGACTATACTGGGTGGCAGATTTACGCTGTGACATTCGCAGTCAGGCTGCTTGTGCTTGGTCCCTAATTGTAATTTTCCGACCACCAAACTGTCCTCCTCGTACAATTAAATTTTGGGACGGAAATACGCAAGAAATAAATGGTGATACTGCTAATATGGCTTTTACTTTTAACTTTAACACAGGAGAAGTACCTGCCTCTGGGAACAGTTATTCGTATTTAGGAATATCAGCATTGGATGGCGAAAATTTTGCCAGCTATTTAGTAAATGAGAATCCTACAAACCCTCCATATGATTATCTAGAATTTAAATCTTCTGCTCCCGGTAATAATGGAAGTACATTTAAAATTAATCCGTTCGCACCGGGTCAAACAGCACCTTTTCCCGGAGAACCTCAACCGGGCTATACTTGTTATAATGACAAAGGAGTTTTAATTTCGACTAATGGTCATGACGGTTTTTCTTCCTCACGAATTTCTACTTGGGATCCCGAAAAAGGTACAAACGGAAATGAAGTAGTACGATTACCTAACATAGTGAATACTATCGGATATGATGCACATCATCTTCGTTTACCTGTAGGAGCAATGGTTCCCGGTGCCAGAACCGCAGTAATGACATATTATGCAGGACCACAAGGAGGTACTACACCTATTTTTGCGTACATGGCTATTGAAACTTTGCAACCAAACCTTAAGTTGTACAAAAGAGCAGTTTCTGCCACAACCAGTACCGGAAATGATCTGACATATAAATTAGTGGTAAAAAACATAGGACCATTAAAAGCAGAGGCAGGTTCTTATGTTGTTGACACACTGGATCTTCCGGTTGATTTCGTATCAAACTCTGTACAATACTATGATAAAAACAATTCACCTATAGCACAACCACAACCTTTTGTTATTCAAAATCAAGGAGCTGATGTTAATGAATATTTGAAATTTTATTTACCCGAAATAGCTGCGGGAGTAAATGACATAGCTCAAGACTCTGTTACTATTGAATTTAAAGTGAAAGTAAAAGGTTTAGACCGCATGGATATTTGGAGTGTGGGTTGTCGAAGAATTGTGAAAAATAAAGCAACTGTTTATTATAAAACTGCCGATGGCGATGATCTTGTTGCTGGAAGTAATGCTAGTGTAGGTTGCGGGGGAGTAGGTCAACATGCAGAAGTGAAAGTGGATGATCAAGTACTCGAAGATTTGTACAAAGCAACACATGAAATGGATACAACCCTTAGCGACAAAGTAAATAATGCGAATCCGAAGCTTAAAATTGTAACCGAAGTAAAAGAATTGCTCAAAGTACAATTAGCCAAACTGAATAGAGATATTAACGAAGCAAATCTTTATACCATATTTACCGGTGATGGCATTCTTGTGCCTGTAGCAGAAGAAATGACAAATGCAGAACCGATACAAACATATATTGCTTATAGAAATATAGGTGATGATTGTGAAGAAGAATTTATTTTCCGCATCGCAGTAGCTAAAGTTCCCAAAATTACAATTATTGGTACAGATGACACTCGCAAAACAAGTTGTTTGGGAGCAAAAGACGGAACTGTTACCATTAGGGCAACAGAAGGAGATCCTGTATATTTCTGTCAAATAGTCGATCCTACTGATGATAATATTATTTATTATCAATCATGTGGAGATGCAAGTGCAACAACTTACGACTTCATCGCAAGCAATTTATCTGCAGGAACTTATAAGATTATTTTAATGGATAACAACAAAAATCCTGTTGAAAGCACATTTATTATCACCGATCCATCTCCGATTACGGTTACTTTAATCAGTTCCAACGAGAATATCTGCCA
>CAZJHO010000011.1:28446-45062 GCA_964546015.1 uncultured Paludibacter sp. | reverse complement strand
TTGCTGCCGTGGTATTGCCAATGGCAGAAGGTGTATCGCCTGCACATACGGTCTCACCGGTTGTAGCTATCGCACCTGCTACAAACGGAGCACGAACCTCTACCGTTACAGTAAAATCTGCACCGGTACAAGTATTAGGCTCCAGACCCGATACAGGAGTGACTGTATAAATTATTGTTTGATTTATTGTACTTGTATTTGTCAATGTCTGACTAACTACTGTTTGATTGGTTTGTGCTGATTGACCTGTTATATTCGTATTGGCAGAAACTGTCCACGAATATTTAGTATCCGAAGGAATAATATCACCCGCATCTATTGTTATGCTAAATGTACCACCGCTACAGATTGTTGCTGCTTTATCCTCAATAGCAGGTTTCGGATTTACGGTTACTACTAAGTCGAACGAATTACCTGCACATCCCTCATAAACCGGTGTAATGGTATATGTTATTGTTTGGGTTGTATTAGTTATATTAGTCAGTGTCTGACTGATCGGAGCATTGGTAGGTATGGTATTCTCCGATTGTCCTGTTAAGTTCGTATTGGTCGAGATAGTCCAAGTGTATTGAGTACCAACAGGCACATTGTCTCCACCACCTACGGTAACCGGTTCTAAACTAAATGCACTACCGCTACAAATGGTTTCTACTTTATTAGCAATAACCGGATAAGGTATCACATTTACTTTTATATCGATAGAATCGCCACAACCACCTGCTGTTATAAATATAGCTCTATAAAAAGTAGTGTCTGTTGGCGATTTGGTAATTGATGCCGTAATATCAGGCATAGTTATCCATGTAATACTATCGGTAGAATATTTCCAAACACGACTGGTTATTGTTTGTCCTTTAGCATCCACAGGTGTTAAGGTTACATTTTCACCGGAACAGATCGTTTGATCTGAACAAGACAAATCAGGAGTTTGTGAAAGACTTACAGTTAAATCTTCTGTTGCCGAACAATATACATCAGCGCATTCTGCTAAAAGCGAATAAACTTCGGCACGCATTATAACTTTCTCTTGTTGCGAAGTTACACTATATTTTAACGGGTCATTTTGCTGTTCCACACTTACAAAAGGTCCTTCTTCACTAACGGCACGGTACCATTTCACTCCATAACCGGTACTTGCCGCTCCCCCACTCGGCGTAGCTGTGAACTCAATGCGTTCACCTATACAAGCTTGTGTAGATGCTAACTCTACATCCATGGCAGGCGGATTTGTAAGAGTTAATGTTTGTTTTTGCTCACATCCCATAGCATCTATGGCAAAAACAGTATAAGTGCCATTTCCCAAACCACTAAATGTATGTGTATCACTATGCTTTTCTCCCGAAGTTGCAACCAAATTACCGGCAGTAATTTCTGCACTATTAGCTAATGTGCCGGAAGCAAGAGTATATCGCATAGGATTGGTTTTTGTTCCACCTGCTATAGGTATAATTTTTCCACTTTCAGTATCTCTACACACCACATCCTCGATATTAGAAGTCAGCGTCAATTGATTATTGGAACAATATAGCAACCTGATAGTATAAGTTTCGGTACAAGGTGATGATTTTCCGGTGTGGGTAAGCACAGTTCTAGTAGCAGTATAATATCCATTTCCGTTAGTATAATTTGCAATATTTGCCAATGTTATAGTTCCGCCCATAGAACTACCACCCGCACTATTTACCTTTGTAAAGATAAAATCGTTTATGCCGGTTGCTGTTCCCAAATGAGCTTGCAATGCATTTCGTAAATAAGTAGTAATATTGGTTATGTTCAAATCTGCTGGTAATACTACTTTAACAAATTCTTCTTCCATTTGGTATTGTTGAAAGTCTGCAACGACAGGCGTAACAGTATAATCACCCAATTCACAACCATTCTGACCTGAAGCTGCCGTGAACATTTTGTGAGGCGTTTGTCCATCATCATAATATGTTAAATGTGCTTTATTATAAATATCTTGCATACAAGACATACGCCATAAATCTGTCCTATCAACAGCAGGTACGGTTACTTTATAAGTAATAATCATGCTACCATTTTTGGGTATTTGAGGCAGATTACTTAATACCAAGATTCTGGAAGTAGGATTCCAACTAACATCAGAACCTATTACAGTATGAAAAGATGGATCTCCTGCTGCATTGTTTACTCTTACTGTAATATCCGAAGCTAATCCTGAAAAGTCCAAATTATAATCTAAAGTATCCCTAAGGGTAATTTTTTCTGATGGTGTAGCTGAAGTAGCACGCCCTCCGACATTCTCGGCAATAACCATGTATTGAAATTGTTGCCCGAATTGTACTGTAGGCGAAGATGATAATTTAGTAACACGGAGATCCGCTTGGTTCTTGATAATACCAAGATAAAGCATAAACGGGTAAATAGATTGATCGCTTGCTGAAGGTTCCAGAGTAATTTGTGCTGAAGTTGCACTATTTGGCACTGATCCTTCGGGCATCATAAAATGATGAGCATCGTACCCAAATGTATTTATACAATTAGGATAACGAGGGAACTGCCCTCCATTAAAAGTCATAGTACTAGATAAAAAGTCAGTTACCCCACGCAAGTTATTCAAATTTTGTTGCGGACCATTATTGGCTTTAAAATACAATGTTTCGGCTTTCGTATTTCCATCATTCACATCTCCATCCATAACGGCTACACCAACAAAAGAACTGATATCTCCTGTTGCCGGGGCAGTTATACTTGTACTGACAGTTAGATCAACACCATCATTCCTTTTCCAAATCATACCATCCCACATATAGAAATCCAAAAGTGGATAATCAGCCGCTTCGTACATTAATATTAAGTGCCAAGCACCGATAGTTCCGCCTGAGCTACCTGTTACAATTCTAAAATCAATATCTTTTACTACAAACTCCCCGGCGCCGGCATCTAATACCTGATTTGTCACATCAGCAAAACAATAATATGGCGTTCTATTATCTTCAGAAGCGCTATTAGTAGGAATCCCCCAATACTGGGCTGTTACATTTTGGAATGTTCCTCCGGGTTTCCTTATCTGAATGGTCTGATTCCAATAGGCATAATTAGCAATATTCTTATCATCACGAGAACCTCCCCAATATAAAAATGCTCTTTTTACTTTAGCTTCACACCCTACACCCAATTGTTCCTGTAAGACGGTTGCCGAACTGGCATTAACTCCACCGATTTGAACTTTTTTCACATTAGTTCCGGCATCATTATTCGGAGCTTCGGCAGGAAGACACACCCCTGAAGTTTGTTCGACAGAAGACGACCCAATCATAATGACCTTATAGCGTTGACTGGTGATAGTTACAGCCGTTCTATTAAATGGTGTAGTTGTCACATTCTGAGTCTGGGCAAAACCGACTAATGAGAACCCTACAAAAAGGGAAAGAAGGCATATCTTTTTCAGAAAGTTCGTTGAAGTTATCACTTCCGATAGCTGATTTAAAACTTGAGTCTTCATATCTAATTTCTTTTATTTGTAGGATTATAATACTGTTACATTGATAATTGTAGTTTGACCTCCGGCTGTTACCAGTGTAATTGTTCCGGTTGTAGCCGAAGCTTTTTGACGAATAAAAAGAATTCCATTCAAGTCACCAAGTTTGGCTGAAGTAATAGGCTCAAAATCACCATATTCAGGATTTCCCATAGATACTTCAAAATCCGCACTTGTTATCGTAACTATTGTTGCATCGGGCAATGCTCCGGCTTTCCATACATTTGTCTTTCCAAAACCTGCAGCAATACTATATTGCACACTTGTATTATCTGTTGCAACACCATTAGTTATATTGGTTGAACCTGTCCAAACCAAATCAATTTGTTTAGTAAACGAACCGGAAGTAAGAGTAAGTTTACAATTCAGATTAGCACCCGGTGTATATCTCAGGTAAAGAGTACGATCGATGTCTTCTGGCACAAAGCTCGTATTTGCAGCATAAGTTCCTCCTTCACAATTTGCTATAGTTAAACCTGCACCACAATTATGCGTCACCACAAGCGGCTGGCAAAATTCCCCACCTATAAGCGGAATGTTACGAATAGAAGCTATTCCGGTTAGTGAAGAAAAATTAACTTCTGTTGGCACTTGTAAATCAGAAGGTGGAGTAACCGTACCCGAAAGTAAAAGAGTGGCTGCACCTGTACCATTATTAGTAATTGTTATAATTTCGCTTGTAGTAAATGCTGTGGCAGATGCTGTGCCTTTTTGGCGGACATATACTTTCATCCCGTTTACAGGAAATTTTCCTGTATAATTAATAGTAGTGCCCCAAGTATTCTCATCTGTAGAAAATTCATATTGCGATGGTGTTGTATTAGATTCAAACTTCAGGCTGCTATTACTATCTAAACAAGTTCCCAGCACAAGAAACGATTGTGATTCCGAAGGACAATCTATAGAAGAAGAGGAGAATCCTGTAAGCAAAGCCGTAGAGAGAGTTATTTGCCGCTTAGGCATTCCCGTTACTACAATCTCCCACATTTCTATATCGGTCTGACCACCATCAGTAAATGTCAATGTTACATTATCCGTAAAACCGGCAGAACTCAAATCATGTGTGAAAAAATAAGGTATTTTTTGAGAAGCATTAAATGTAACAGGAGAAAAACTTCCACCGGTCCCATACAAGGACAATGTCATAGTCATAGAAGTTGCATTGGTCGGCTGAAAATAGAAAGAGACATCTTTTAAATCAAAATCACCTAAAGAAAGCAATGGAGAAACCAAAGATTGTCCTCTTTTCAAAAGAAAGTGGTTGTTTTTAGTTTCCGCAACAGCCGTCCAATTAGTGCCTGTAATTGCATCCAGCAATATATTACTTTCATTGGTTCCCTTCATGTGTAATAACACAACCTCCTCTCCACAAGGCAATGTATTGGGCAATAATGTTACTTTACCCGAACATGTAATAGTAGGAAGAACTTTAGTATAGCCCGGACAAGTAAAAGCTATTGTTGTATTATAATCTCCAACGGACAAACCGGCTTTCAAACGAACTAATACCGATTGTGCAAACGAAGAGCTATTGTAAGGTAAAGTTACTGTAACTCCGGTACTCCAAGTGATTCCATTATCGAACGATACTTGAAAATTACCCAAATTAGAAAGTGTAATATTGCCACTTTCCAATGGTAAATCTGTTCCCACAATAGTAAATGTACGAGTATTGGAAGGTCCCATATCCACTACATAATTCATTCCACTGGCATTTGGAGAAGCAGTTAAAAGCATTGAGCTACATTCTATCGTGAAGTCATCTAACCAAATATCCATACTCGAATCACCAGTTACTTCCAGTCTCACTGTTGTTTGTGTGTTGGAATCTACTTCTACCCATACCTTATGCCATCCTGCACTTGAAAAACGAATCAAACCATCAGCAGTCACATAATCTATATCATCTATTTTAATATTCGCAGTAATAATACTTCCGTCCTTAAATATTTTTAATCCTCTCGCAGGATTGGTAACAGCTCCTTTTGCATACACATAAAATGACACCGAACGAGGATTATCCAAAGTAGGTAATGTAATCGTAGCATTCGTATTTCTCATAAATAATGATCTTGAACTACCTCCATGACCGGCTCCACTAGCACCCAACGCGTTACCGCTTGTCCAAATTCCGGATGGTAATGCCAAATTAAACGGACCGGTTTCACATCTATTAGTTCCACTTGGATTACCCGAATCTGCATTATATCTTAATTCATTGGTTGTTTCACCTGTTGCCGGACACGCATTGCTATTCGTATTAGCACTTGGAGCAAGTGTTTCAAAGTCTTCTGTCCAACAAGTTATTTTATTAGATATAGGAGCTTTAGTAGTTGTTACACCTGCCGACTTAGGGCTTTCAGCAGAGTCTCCATTAGTAGTCCCATTACCTATAGCTGTTACGGTAAAAGTATAAGTAGTTAGTTCATTTAATCCGATTATTTCGGTAGTAGTTCCGACAACATCATTTATTGTATTTACCAATGTAGTACCCTGATATACTTTTACAGTATAGCCGACAGCTCCGGTTACGGCTGTCCAGCTTGCAGTAAAACCGGCATGGGTAAGATCTGTTCCGATCAATCCGGTAGGAGTAGCAAGCGGTGTAAGATTAACCACTGTACCGCTTACCGATACATTTTGAGTAGTAGCATCGGTACTGGCTATTGTTACATTAAGAGGACCTATACTACCTACGGTAGTGGAAGAAATACGAACATATACAGGCACATCTGTAATAATTCCACCTGTTTGAGGTATTATTTGAGCTGTTCCCCATGTAATACCGTTTAACGAAACTTCGAATCCTGTAGGAGCCGTAACCGTTGCATTAGCCGTAAGATTTGAACCGCTCACCGTAAATTGTCCTGTAGAGGCTGTTCCTCCGGAAGCTATATTTTTAGTTAATCCGGTAATGGATGTTGGTGTTACGGTAAGAGTGGGAGCAGTAGAAGCATTTACCCAAACATCAACTGTAAAGACCCTTATCGTTTGACCGGTCGCGCCTGAGGGAGTATAACCTCCAAATGTATTGCGCTGCATTCTGAAATATTTGGCGCCTGCCGGTGCATTTACTAAATGGGTATTACAAGATGGATTTCCTGTATTAGCAGGTAATGACAATTCTTGGAAATTTCCCCAAGTGCTACCATCTGTACTAAAAGCTATTATTGCATTAGCTACTGTTCCACTATTACTCCCGATACATACACTCACTCTATTAATTGTACCGGAAGGCGTATTAATATCAAAAGAATCTCCATTATTATCTACTCTAAGGGTAGTACCACTGCCAAGTCCTCCCATACAAGGACAATTTGATTGGGAGGAAGAAGAAAATGAAGCTCCATTGTGTGAAAAAACTACTTCATTTAGCAACCCACTATTAATCGTTCTTGTTGTAAAACTCGTCTGGGGGAAAGGTAAACTAGCATCTTGAGCATAGCCAACATAAAAAAATGAAAAGAAAAATGCCAAAAAGAAAACTTTGGCAAAGGAAGATTTAAAACATGCGTTTGTTTTCATACTATTTTATTATTATTTAATAGAAAAAACACCACGCCCTATCTTAAGATCAAATACAATTCAACAGATAGAATTAAAGTAAAGAAGAAAAGAGTAGATGTTTTTCTATATAGTTAAAATTTTTAGATTATTCACTATTAAATTTACTGCCAACAAATCAAATATGACCATTATTAAGTAAATTAAAGAAACAAAATTAAAATTTTCGATTTCTTCTCTATCATAAGAAGTGTTAAAAACACCATTTTATGCTGAACAACATAAAATCAGAAAAAATATTGATTATCAATTATTTAAATTTAAACCGTTTAATTACTCATTAAAAAAACAAAATCTTAATAACTCAAAATACACTCGAATCGCCCTGTCATAAACACTTTCTTACTATTTCTATCTTTTCTATTTTATTAACACCCAAAAAATCCTTTTAAGAAACTATTTTCTCTAACAGTTTTTTAAAATCATTTTCGGAAATCATTTAAAACAAATCTATTATATCATCTTATTTAATATATACACAAAACGGGACAGAAAAGATTAGATAACTTTTCTTATTATATTTGTAGATAAAAACAAAAGACATGAAATCAAAAACTACAAAAGTCTCCTTTCCCGTCACAGGACTACATTGCGCAGGCTGTGCCGCCAATGTAGAAAGAGCGTTAAATCGTACTCACGGAGTAGTACAATCCACAGTAAACCTTGCCAATGCTATGGCAAGCATCGAATACAATCCGGCCGAAACAAATCCGCAACAAATGAAAGAAGCTGTACAAGCAGCGGGTTACGATATGCTTATTGAAGACACCGAAGAAGCTGAGCAGAAATTCGAGGATATTCATCAAAAAGAACTCAAAGCATTAAAACAAAAAACGATAGTTTCTATTATCTTATCCATACCGATAGTTCTTATCGGCATGGTATTTATGGATATACCTTATGCCAACTACATTATGTGGGCATTAGCCACACCGGTAGTTTTCGTTTTTGGCAGGCAGTTTTTCTCCGGAGCATGGAAACAAGCTCTCATCAAAAGTTCCAATATGGATACTTTGGTCGCCCTCAGTACCGGAGTAGCTTACCTATTTAGTGTGTTCAACACGCTGTTCCCGGAATATTGGGAGTCAAAGGGATTGGAATCACATGTGTACTTCGAAGCGGCAGCAGTCGTTATCTCGTTTATCCTTTTAGGTCGTTTGCTTGAAGAAAAAGCCAAAGCTAATGTTTCATCTTCAGTCAAAAAATTGATGGGCTTACAACCGCAAACCGTCATAAGGATTAACGACAACGGCAAAGACGAAGAAATCAATATCAAACAAGTCGCTATCGGAGATAATATTTTAGTAAAATCCGGCGAACGCATTGCGGTTGACGGCAGTTTGGTTTCCGGTCACTCGTTTGTGGACGAAAGCATGATTAGCGGAGAACCCATTGCCGTAGAAAAAAACATGGGCGACAAAGTATTTGCCGGAACTATCAATCAAAAAGGAAGTTTTGTTATTCAAGCTGAAAAAGTAGGTAACGATACTCTGTTAGCTCAGATAATCCGTAAAGTGCAAGAAGCACAAGCAAGCAAAGTTCCTATCCAACGCTTAGCTGATAAAATAATACGCGTTTTTGTACCGGTAGTGATATTAATCGCTGTTATCGCTTTTTTCTGTTGGTTGACTTTAGGTGGCGAAAATGGCTTCACACAAGGACTTTTAGCCTTGGTAACCGTATTAGTTATTGCTTGTCCATGTGCACTAGGATTAGCTACACCAACAGCTATTATGGTAGGAATAAGCAAAGGAGCCGAACATGGTATTCTGATTAAAGATGCCGAAAGTTTGGAACTGGCAAAAAGTATGAATGCCATTGTACTCGACAAAACAGGCACTATTACCGAAGGAAAGCCCGAAGTAACCGATGTTTTATGGTTTGACGAAGACCCTAAACTAAAAAATATCTTAGCAAGCCTCGAAAGGCAATCAGAACATCCTTTGGCAGAAGCTATCTTGAACAGTTTAAACATCCAAACTTTCTTACAGGTCGAACATTTCGAAAGCCTTACCGGATTGGGTACTAAAGCTACAATCAATGGTGAAATATATTTTGCAGGAAATCTATCTTTATTACAAAAAAATAATATTCCGGCAAAAAAAGACATCACCGAAATAGCAAACCAATGGGCAGCAAAAGCCAAAACGATAACCTTCTTTGCAGATAGTAAAAAAGTGTTGGCTATCATTGCTATTGCCGATAAAATAAAGCAATCATCTGTCGAAGCTATACAAAAATTACAATCACAAGGCATCGAAATATACATGCTTACAGGGGATAACGCTTTTGCTGCAGAAGCTATTGCTAAGCAAGCCGGAATAAATCATTTCGAAGCAGGATACCTGCCACAAGATAAAGCCGAATTTGTAAAAAAATTACAAATTAAAGGAAAAAAAGTCGGTATGGTCGGCGACGGCATCAATGACAGCAATGCCTTAGCTCAAGCCGACATTAGCATTGCCATGGGCAAAGGCAGCGATATTGCTATGGATGTAGCCAAAATGACCATTATTTCGAACGACCTGCGAAAAATACCGCAAGCCATTCAAATATCAGGACAAACAATAAAAGCCATACGCCAGAATCTGTTCTGGGCATTTATTTACAATCTAATTGGAATCCCGATTGCTGCCGGTATCCTATATCCGATAAACGGTTTCTTGCTTAATCCTATGATTGCAGGATTAGCCATGGCTCTTAGCAGTGTAAGCGTTGTCACAAATAGCTTGCGTGTACGAATAAAAAAAATAAAAATGTAATTTTTATCCTTATATTCGCTATAAAATCTCTGCCTAATAAAAATTAAGCAGAGGTTTCTCTTTTTAAAGAAAAAGCGTAACTTTGCCGTTTCTTTCAATTGTCAAATTATTTTCCTTTGGTAGTTGACCTCAGGTTGTAAATAGTCAAATTGTAAAATGATTGAACTTTCCGAACAAGAAATTCTGCGCCGTCAAAGTCTCGAGGCGCTTCGCAATATGGGTATTGAACCCTATCCTGCAGCCGAATATGTAGTAACCGGCTATTCAAAAGAAATCTGCGAAACATTTAATGACGATGCCCCACAACGCATTGTTACCATTGCCGGGCGTATCATGAGCCGCCGCATCATGGGCAAAGCGTCATTTATAGAGTTGCAAGACTCCAAAGGACGCATCCAGGTGTATATCAATCGCGATGATTTAGCCCCCCTTACTCCTCCCGATACTTCGACTCCGCTCAGCAACCCGGAGGAGGTCCAAATGTACAACACCGTATTCAAAAAACTATTGGATATTGGTGATTTTATCGGAATTAAAGGATATGTTTTCCGTACACAAATGGGCGAAATCAGCGTGCATGCACAAGAACTTACCGTATTGAGCAAATCGCTCCGTCCGTTACCGATCGTAAAATACAAAGACGGCATAGCCTATGATGCTTTCGAAGACCCCGAACAACGCTATCGCCAACGCTATGTAGATTTAGTTGTAAATGAAGGGATAAAAGATATTTTCCTCAAACGCACTAAAGTATTTAATTCGATGCGCAATTTCTTCAACGAAAAAGGCTACATCGAAGTAGATACACCTGTGCTTCAACCTATTCCGGGAGGTGCTTCAGCGCGTCCGTTCATTACACATCACAATGCGTTGGATATTCCGCTCTACTTGCGTGTTGCCAATGAGTTATATCTGAAACGATTGATTGTAGGCGGTTTTGAAGGTGTGTATGAGTTTTCGCGCAATTTCCGCAATGAAGGAATGGACAGAACTCATAACCCTGAGTTTACCTGTATGGAAATATATGTTTCATACAAGGATTATAACTGGATGATGAATCAAACCGAAGAAATGTTGGAGAGAATAGCTATTGAAGTAACTGGGTCGACAGAAGTACCTGTAGGAGACAAGGTTATTAGCTTCAAACGCCCTTTCAAACGCATTTCGATGATCGATTCCATCAAAGAATTTACCGGTATCGACATTAACGGGATGAATGAAGCGCAACTCCTCGAAGTTTGCCAAAAACTCCATATCGAAACCGACGAAACGATGGGTAAAGGCAAACTGATTGATGAGATTTTTGGTGAAAAATGCGAAGGCAATTATATTCAGCCTACCTTTATTACCGATTATCCGATTGAAATGTCGCCTCTCTGCAAACGCCATCGTAACAATCCGGAATTAACCGAACGCTTCGAACTGATGGTAAATGGGAAAGAATTAGCCAACGCTTATTCAGAATTGAACGACCCTATTGACCAACGCGCCCGCTTTGAAGAACAACTTCGCTTATCAGAAAAAGGCGATGACGAAGCCATGTTTATCGACCAAGACTTCTTGCGTGCGCTTGAGTATGGTATGCCACCAACTTCGGGCATGGGTATCGGCATGGATCGTTTAGTGATGTTAATGACCAATCAACCGGCTATTCAAGAAGTACTTTTCTTTCCGCAAATGCGTCCTGAAAAAATTTTCACACGAGACAGCATAGATAAATACACCGCTATCGGTATCCCTGAAGCATGGGCTGAAGTATTGCAAAAATTAGGGATACAAACCATAGTATCGCTCAAAGAGCAGAATCCGAATAAATTGCACCAAGATCTTTGCGGATACAATAAAAAGAATAAATTAGAGTTATCTAATCCTACAAAGGAAGATATAGCCGAATGGATCGAAAAAGCATAAGCCTTCTAAAATTCCCAAAAGAGAACTTTATGGTAAGCTTTTTTAGAATAAATTCTTATATAAATAGTTAATATAAAATAAACTTATAAACTGAATAACTCTTACAAGTCTCCCTTGGGAGGTTTAAGAGGCTTATTAATATGGAATTTCCTGGGAAAATAGCTGTTATGGGTGGAGGTAGTTGGGCTACTGCCATTGCCAAAATGTTGTTAATCAACAATAATCACATTTATTGGTATATGCGCCAACCAACGCAAATACGGGAATTTAAACGATTGGGGAGCAACCCTTCCTATCTTACTACTGTCAAATTCGACCTTAACCGAATTACTTTCACAAGCGATATAAATCAAGTAGTACGCGAAGCTGATACATTAATCTTTGCAACTCCATCGCCATTCTTGAAAAGTCATTTAAAAAAATTAACCGTGCCGCTTTCGGATAAATTTATTATTTCGTCTATTAAAGGAATTGTGCCTGACGAAAATATGATTATGTCCGATTTCTTTCATCAGATATACGGGGTTCCGGAAGAAAATATTGCCGTACTTGCAGGCCCTTGTCATGCTGAAGAAGTAGCGATGGAACGCTTGGCTTATCTTACCCTAGCGTGCAAAGACCGTGAAAAAGCAAAACGACTCAGTACTTTATTCTCCTCACACTTTATTCAGGTAAATATTACCGATGATGTAGGCGGAATTGAATATGCATCGGTAATGAAAAATATCATTGCCATTGCTACCGGTGTTTGCCATGGATTAAAATATGGAGATAACTTTCAAGCTGTATTGGTTGCTAATTCTATTCAGGAAATTAACCGTTTTTGTAATGCCATTCATCCCCAACCTCGAAATATCAGCGAATCAGCCTATTTAGGAGATTTAATCGTAACTTGTTATTCTAAGTTCAGTCGTAACCGTTTATTTGGAACCATGATCGGTAAAGGTTACTCGGTAAAAACTGCCCAAGTAGAAATGGAAATGATTGCCGAAGGGTATTACGCAACAAAATGTATCTACGAAATCAATGAAAAATACCATGTAAATCTACCAATTGTAGATGCGGTTCATAACATTTTATACAAACGCATTTCTCCTACAATCGAAATACGAGACTTAACAGAAAGATTACGATAATTATAACATAAAAACTATGAACGAGATTTCGATTTGTCCTAAATGCAGTTCCGAGAATATCTATTTTGACGGTTTAATTTATATATGCCCCGATTGTAGTGGAGAGTTTGCCGAAGGAGAAAATCATACTGCAAACACAACACCACGCGACAGCAATGGAGCCGAGCTTCTTAACGGCGATGCGGTTACGGTAATAAAAGACCTAAAAGTAAAAGGATCATCTATGGTAATTAAGCGCGGAACGAAAGTAAAAAGCATCCGCCTGACAGACAATCCGGAAGAAGTAGATTGTAAAATAGACGGAAGCAGTATTGTTTTGAAAACTTGTTTTTTGAAAAAATAAACTACCAATTGATAGGCTCTTGTCTATGTGCTACCAGATAACGATTTGCTTCGCCAAAATGTCCGCAACCGATAAACCCACGATGAGCCGACAAAGGCGATGGATGTACAGCTTTCAATATTAAATGCTTAGAGGTGTCAATAACGGCACCTTTTTTTTGTGCATACGAACCCCAAAGCATAAATACAATATTTTCACGCTCACGGCTAAGATGTTCTATAGCAGCATCGGTAAAAGTTTCCCAGCCTTTGCCCGCATGCGAATTTGCTAAATGCGCCCGAACGGTAAGTGTTGCATTCAAAAGCAAAACGCCTTGTTTAGCCCATCGTTCCAAATTGCCCGACCGAGGCATAGGAATACCTAAATCTCGCTCAATTTCTTTGAAAATATTAATCAATGAGGGAGGAAACTCGATTCCATCGTTTACCGAAAAGCAAAGTCCATGTGCTTGTCCAATACCATGATATGGATCTTGACCCAGAATAACCACCTTTACTTTATCGAACGGACATTGATCAAATGCATTGAAAATCAATTTAGCCGGCGGGAAGATTCGGGTTTGTGCATATTCTTGTCGCACAAAAGAAGTAAGAGCCTCAAAATAAGGTTTTTCAAATTCCGGTTGCAGAACGGTTTTCCATGATGGTTCAATTTTTACATCAATCATAATATAAAATATTTTTGAATCGTGTTAGGAATTTCTTATTTTTTTATCATCGATAAAAAATATTCGTGCATGCGTGTGTCTTCCGTCAATTCGGGATGAAAAGCACATGCTAACAAATTGTCTTGTTTGGCAAGCAAAATTTTATCTTCCAAAGTTAACAAAATTTCTATAGTAGTATCTGCTCGCTGAATGTATGGCGCACGAATAAAAATAGCATGAAACGGCTTATTACCCAAACAAGGAATTAGCATGTCTGCCTCAAAGCTTTCTAACTGACGCCCGAAAGCATTGCGCTCTACATGAGTGTCCATCAATGCAAGCAATGGCTGATCACTGTCAATAATATGTTTTGATAACAAAATCATCCCGGTACAAGTTCCAAAAATAGGTAAGCCTTTTTTACCTAACTCGATAATTGGTTCTAATAAATTATAACGAATCAATAATTTTCCCATAGTTGTGCTTTCGCCACCGGGAAGCACTAATCCGTTAATCCCTTCTAAATCTTCGGGATTAAGAATATCTATTGTTTCGCAGCCTAATTTTTGTAAAGCTACACGATGTTCACGCACTGCACCTTGCAGTGCTAAAATACCTATTTTCATAAGAAGCCTCCCCCCACCCCTCCGAAAAAGGGGCTTTTAGGCAATGTTTTTTATTGAGATAATTTTTTAATAAAAAAGCAAATCAGCAAACTACAGTTAGTTGCCAATTTGCTTTATAAATCTTGTAAATAGTAAATCAGTAAATTGTCAATGAATTTTACCAACCGCGTCCGGCAAATTTCTCTTTGTCGTCCATCGAACCAACATTGATACCCCGCATTGCATCACCAAGACCTTTTGATACTTCGGCAAGCAATTTAGCATCATTATAGTGGGCAGTAGCCTCTACGATAGCTTTGGCGCGTTTAGCCGGATTATCTGATTTGAAGATGCCCGAACCAACAAAAATACCATCACAACCCAATTGCATCATCAATGCAGCATCAGCAGGAGTAGCAATACCTCCGGCAGCAAAGTTAACCACAGGTAAACGACCTAATTTTTTAACTTCTAACACCAATTGATAAGGAGCTCCTATTTCTTTAGCAATAGTCATCAATTCTTCGTCTGAAGCTATTACTACACGACGAATTTCTTCGTTTACCGTACGAATATGGCGAACAGCTTCAACCACATCACCGGTTCCGGCTTCACCTTTGGTACGAATCATAGCAGCACCTTCGCCAATACGGCGAAGCGCTTCGCCCAAATTACGAGCTCCGCAAACGAAAGGTACTTTAAAGTCTTCTTTATAAATATGATAAACTTCATCAGCAGGAGTAAGCACTTCGCTCTCGTCGATACAATCAACTTCCAGGGCTTCCAGAATACGAGCTTCTACGATATGTCCAATACGAGCTTTTGCCATAACCGGAATAGATACTGCTGCTTGGATTTCTTGAATCATTAAAGGATCCGACATACGAGCAACACCACCTTGTGCACGAATATCCGATGGAACACGCTCCAACGCCATCACTGCAATTGCACCTGCTTCTTCGGCAATACGAGCCTGTTCCGGATTAACAACATCCATGATTACACCACCTTTAAGCATTTCCGCAAAACCGCGCTTTACTTGGGTAGTACCTGTTTCTTTTTTAATATCTGCCATCGTTTTTCTGTTATAAAAAATTTAGAGGTGCAAAGGTAATTTTTTCGCTTGAATAAGAAAAGCTTTTATGCCTCGATTTTTAATTCTACCGAATAAAAATTATTCACTGAAAAAAAATAATTATTTTTACAGCCAAACATTTATTTTATACTGCAATGACTATCGCAATTTTTGGGAATACCTACAAAGAAGAAAACCTGTGTCTGCTACGCACTTTGCTTGATATCTTAAATAAAAAGAAAGTAAAAATCTTGATCGAAGAACGGTTTTATCGCTATATGCTCGAACACATTGATTTTGAGCCGAGCATTTCAGGACTAATATCCAATGTACATTTTGAAGCCGATTTGGCTATGAGTATTGGTGGAGACGGTACTTTCTTGCGAACGGCAGCATATGTGGGCAAAAAGGGGATTCCTATTGTTGGAGTTAATACCGGAAGACTTGGATTTCTTGCCGATATAGCATCGACGGATATTGAAGTGCCAATCGAAAATATTTTAAATGAGAATTTCTTGGTAGAAGAGCGATCTGTTTTGCAACTAAATTGTGAACAATGTCCACAGTTTGCTAAACATAATTTTGCTTTAAACGAAATTGCTGTACTTAAACAAGATAGTTCTTCGATGATTGCCATCCACACTTACATTAACGGCCAACATCTAACTTCGTATCAAGCTGACGGATTAATTGTAGCAACACCAACAGGTTCTACAGCGTACTCGTTAAGTGTTGGAGGACCAATCTTAGTACCTCAAAGTAAAAGCATTATCCTGACCCCGGTCGCACCGCATAGCTTGACCGTACGCCCTTTGGTAATTACCGACGACAGTGATATCTCACTGCACATAGATAGTCGCACCAAATCATTCTTAGCTTCTGTAGATGGGCGTTCCGAAATCTTAGGGCAATATACGGAAATTCGTATCAAGAAGGGAGATTTCTCTGTAAAAGTACTAAAACAAAAAGACCATAATTTCTTTAACACGCTTCGAACCAAACTAATGTGGGGACGAGATATCCGTCTTGATGCCGATGAGGTGGCCATGCTTCTGGATTATATTGAGCACTG
>CAZJHO010000011.1:0-28436 GCA_964546015.1 uncultured Paludibacter sp. | reverse complement strand
GAGATGATGAGATGGTAGCCTTTTCTTAGGTAGTGAGATGGTGAGATAGTTAAGAAATGATTTTAGTGTTTTTATAAAAATGGATAAAAAAAAATTGCGAATAGTATATATGGGCACGCCCGACTTTGCGGTAGAAAGCCTCAAACGACTACATGAAAACGAATATAACATAGTTGGAGTTATTACCATGCCCGACAAACCTGCCGGACGAGGCCATAAAATCCAATTCTCGCCTGTAAAACAATATGCCCTTGAAAATAACTTACCGCTTTTACAACCTGAAAAACTAAAAGACGAAAACTTTCTAAAAGAGTTGCAAGCATGGAATGCCGATTTACAAATTGTAGTTGCTTTTCGTATGTTGCCGGAAGTGGTTTGGAATATGCCACGCTTAGGAACCTTTAATCTACATGCTTCACTATTGCCCCAATACAGGGGTGCAGCTCCTATTAATTGGGCAATTATCAATGGAGAAAAAGAAACTGGCGTCACTACTTTTTTCCTAAAACACGAAATTGATACCGGAAATATTATCCTACAAGAAAAAACAACAATTACTCATACCGATACAGCGGGAGATATTCACGATAAATTAATGCTTATCGGGGCTGACCTGGTAACTAAAACCGTTGATTTAATTTTAAACAATAAGGTTATAGAAAAGCCTCAGGCTGAATTTAGTGTACTAAAAAACGCACCGAAAATATTTAAAGAAACCTGTTATATAAATTGGGATAAAACAACTGAAGAAATTTATAATCTCATACGCGGGCTATCACCCTATCCCACTGCATGGACAGAATTAAAAATTCCTAACGGAGACTTCCTTTCTTTAAAAATATTTGAAACGAAAGAAGAACTCTCTACACATCAAATTCCAAGAGGAACAATTTTAACGGATAACAAATCTTTTTTAAAAATAACCACTACAGATGGCTTTTTACATATACTTTCTCTGCAAGCTTCGGGCAAAAAAAGAATGGACATAGAAGAATTCTTGCGAGGAAATAAAATTTGTTAATGCAAAAAGCACCTTTATTGATTATCAACCATAAAATACTACATTTGTATTTCATCTCTAAAAACACCTTCGATATGGACTCTCTTGAAACAAACAAGGTCTCTACCGATAATTTATCGGAAAATAATAAAACAACTGAAATTGAAAAAGCAGAAACATCTGTTACAGAAGAATTTAATATTGATGCTGCACCTTCTAAATCGGAAGAAGATTCGGCAAATGTTCTTACGCTGTCACAACAACTATTGGCACTTACCAAAGCTGAGTTGATTGAAAAACTAAAAATAGTCATTGATAATTTTGAGAATAAAAATCAAAAAACAGATATAGATGCTATAAAACAAGCCTTTTACAAAAAACTAAGAGCTGAAAAAGAAGCACTTCGTGAAAAAATAGACGATATAAAAGACACCGTTGACGAAAATATTACAAAAGTTACCGAAACGGTTGAAGATGCATATGAAACACAACTAAAATCATTACTTGCGGCTTATCGTGAAAAACGCACTCTACTAAATGCCGAAATTGAAACGGCAAAATTGGGAAATCAGCATCGAAAAGAAGAAATCATTGAAAGAATAAAAATATTCACCGAAAACCCTGACATTATTCATGAATATATGCCCGAGTTTCGTCAGTTGCAACAAGAATGGCGCGAAATAGGACAAACCCCGGCTACCGTTACTAATCATCTATATAAAACATATAATCTGTATGTCGAGAAATTCTACGATTTGTTAAAAATGAATCATGAATTACGCGACTACGATTTTAAAAAGAATTTAGAGAAAAAAACATCTTTATTGGAGAGCGCCAGAAATTTGGCAAATGAAGTAGAAGAAAATGTAGTTGGAGCTTTCCGTAAATTACAACTCTTACACGAAGAGTGGGCTCAAATAGGACCTGTCGCTAAAGAACAACGCGAAGATCTGTGGGCTAAATTCAAGGAAGCTTCGAGTGTGATTAATAAAAAACATGCTGAATTTTTTGAAGAAGCAAAAAAGAAAGAAGCAGGCAATTTAGAATTAAAAGAAAGACTTTGTAAATTAGTTGAAGAAATTGATTTTAACAGCCTCAGAACATTTAAAGACTGGGAAAACAAAACCCAAGAAGTAATCGGCTGGCAACAAGAATGGAAAACCATCGGTTTTGCTGCACGAAAAGCAAACACAGCCGTTTATGAACGATTCCGCAAAGCTTGTGATGAGTTTTTTGCTAAAAAGAATGAGTTTTTCAAAGAAATAAAAAGTGAATTCGACAAAAATTTGGAAAAGAAAAAATCGTTAGTTGCCCGTGTCGAAAACTTGAAGAACAGTACCGAATGGAAAGAAACAACACAAAAAATTATCGAAGCGCAACGCGAATGGAAAGAAATCGGAGCTGTTTCGCGCAAATATTCAGACGCTATTTGGAAACAATTTATTGTCGCTTGCGATTATTTCTTTGAACAAAAAGATAAAGCGTTTGAAGGAATTCGTGCCGAAGAAAAAGAGAATCTGGCTAAAAAAATTGCTATCATTGAAAAAATTGAAAATTTCGAAGCTTCGGCTAATCAAAGCGAATCGGTAGCTCAGCTAAAAGCACTTATTGCAGAATATAACGAAATCGGATTCGTTCCGTTTAAAGATAAAGAAAAAACATACAAACGCTTCCGAGCAGCTTGTGATAAGCAATTCGACACATTACATGTTGATGCTGCCAACAGGCATTTAAATAATTTTTCGGCTAATATTGAGTCACTTGCCCATAAAGATAAAAATCAATTATTTAAAGAGCGTGAAAAATTATTACGCGTTTACGAACGACTTGGTAACGAGATCCAAACCAGCGAAAACAATATTTTATTCTTTACCAAAGGTAATTCGAAAAAGGTTAACCCGATGGTTGCAGAAATGCAGAGAAATATTGATAAACAAAAGGCAGAAAGAGATTTGGTCCTGAAAAAGATTCAAATGATCGAACAACAACTATCATAGCAAAAGAGGATGTCAACAATGACATCCTCTTTTTTCTAAACCTTATCCTAAATTATTTTCAAATAAAATTATGACTATCCAAGAAAGAATAACGCAATATATTGACCTAAAAGGAATTACGCCGTACAAATTTTGTAAGGATTTGGGGTTTTCTATGGGGTATTTAGACAAAAGAGGTGCCATTGGCACGGATAAGTATTTGAAAATAATTGAATACTACAACGACATTAACCCAAAATGGTTACTGACTGGTAATGGCGAAATGTTGAAAAGCACAGACGCTAACGATGTGGGCGAAATAACAAAGATTGGAAAAGAAATTTCTTTATATGATGTATCGGCATCGGCAGGCTTTGGCTCCTTTGATGAAATGATTGCACAGAATAAAGTTGTCGACAAATATGTGATACCGGATTTTAATAATATTGATTGGATGATATATGTAAAAGGTAGTTCGATGTACCCGAAGTATAGCAGTGGCGATATTATTGCGTGCCGTGTGCTGCATGAAAGCAAATTTATTCAGTGGGGCAAAGTGTATGTGGTTGCCACACTTGAACAAGGATTATTGGTAAAAAGATTAGAAGAAGACGGCGACAATGGTGTTATTGCTGTTTCAGATAATCCGGCATACAAGCCATTCAAAATTCCATCAAACGAAATTGTTGGAATTGCGTTGGTAGTTGGCGTTATACGAATGGAATAACACACATTTTGCGCATATTTCCACGCGCACACACGATTTTGAAATGCAAAAAGACACTAATCATATCATAAGTGGTTGATTTTCACACATAATACAACCATATTAAAAGAAAAACAACGACGGAATAAAGGGTATAACTCGAACGAAAACAGTATGTTTTTAACTACATTTTAACCTTTAATGTGCAACACTCGAACACTTTTGAAGTCTATATTTTGTTCGTCTGTTGTTCGCCTGTTTGTTCGTGTGTAGTGTTTTTTCGTCCATTTTCAAGCATAAAAAAGCCCCTGCAAAACAAGTCGTTTTATAGGGGTTTTAAGTATCGTTTAAGGAGTAATAAAAGCGGTGTTTTTGCTTGTTGTATAGGCTTTTTCGGTATCTTTGTACACTCAATATAAAAAAGGGTACCATTTGGCACCCTTTCCGGTATCATAATCACCATCCAATCCAAGCACAATGTACAATTCAATTTCAAGTTACATCAGTGCGCAATTTGCAGTCTATCCGTTTGTTTATCGTGCTTTCATGCGGTTTTAATGTGCGCCTTTTTGGGGTGCCTTTTTATTTAATAGCCGTACCTATCAACACTTAATTCTTTATATCATTAATTTCTACCAATTTATTGACAATGGCATAAATTGTAAGTCCCGCAGGACTATGTATTTGCAATTTAGCGGCAATATTACGACGATGGGTAATTACCGTATGTGTGGAAAGATAAAGTGTTTCGGCAATCTGCTTATTGGTCATCCCTTTTACAACACAAATTACGATTTCTTTTTCGCGTTGAGTAAGAGATTCTTGAAGTGGCTCCTGCTCAACATCAAGGTTAGCTAATTGTTGTATTTTTTGATTTATCTGTTCTGCCGAATCATAAATCGAAATAACTTCATCGTAATTTTTCGTAAGGAAATCAGGAACAACTATATATTGCAAAGCAATGCATTTCAATTGTTTGGACCAATCTTTTTTTATTTGTTGCAAAGAAAATACACCTAGAAGACCGGGATTAATAATAAGAATATCTACCATTTCGCGACAAAGCTGTGCCGAAAGCTGAGTTATATCCGTAATTTCGACTACATGGATATTAAGTGTCGGAATTTGTTTGAGCAAAGATAAAATTCCGTTTCGAAGAATCACGGATGGTTCGGCAATGGCTATTCTTACTTGATTTTTCATGATTTTTTGCCGATTTTTTGTTCCATTTTCCTTACCAGAGGTACCAGCAACCTATCCTCAATCAGTATGTGAGATGCTAGATCTTGCTCGCAAATAAAAATATCAAACAAAACATTATTCAACTCATTACTGCTATTGGTCGGATAATATTTGATCAGAATATTTTTAAGCTCGGAAAGATTGGTTTCTATATTGTCATCGTGCTGTTTGCTGAATGTGTCAACATTATAGTCTTTAGGCAAGTTTTTCTCTATTAATTTATAGATGTACGGGAATAAGTTTTTTTCTTCATACAACATATGCTTACGCACATCGGCAGCATACTCGTCAAAAAAACGCATAACGGCATACGATACATCACTGTGTACAGAATCAATTGCTTTGATAAGTTTTTTACGAATAGCCGGTAAACGGAAATTAAGAAAATAATTATGTGAATTCTGCAAGTACACAACAAGTGCCTCAATAGAAATCATTTTTTCCGAGATTTCCACCACATTTTCTTTATCTGCAAGCAAATTTACTATAGTCAAGAAAGTAATGACATCGACATTATTTTGCTTACAAACCTGCTCAATAGTTCGATCTCCAAAACCAAGTGCAATATTAAACCGGCTCAACACCAATAGCATCGGATAATTTTCGGCTATAAGGTCGCACATTTTGTCGGTTTCGGTATATTTCCCTAATTTGTACATATTATAAAAACAAAAAGCAAACTGAAAAATCAACAACAATCATTTGTCAACAATCAATTTGCTATTTCTGTGAACAAAGATACTAAATTTTGTTCGGAGTTGTAATTAATATTTATGGTAAACAATGGCAATTTCTTTACCTCAGTGCAAAAATACAGTTGCCCGCAAAACTACACAATCATTATATATAGGTATTTTTTCAAAAGAAGATACCAAAAAATCAATCCGATTCTCCTTGTTTTTCAAACTCTTGTGCTGCTATTTCGAGCTGCTCGTACCAATGTTTTCCAAATCTTTGTATTAATGGATCTTTCAAGAAACGATATACAGGGACACCTTCTTCGGTTCCCAGATCTTCGGCGCAATTACACAAATACCAATGATGATAATTAACTGCAGTAAAAGATTCATATTGTTTTAATCGAATCGGATATAAATAGCATGACATGGGTTTCCTGAAGTCAATTTTTCCTTCCAAAAAAGCTTTTTCTATCGCACATTTGGCAAATCCGTTTTTATCAGTGTAAACAAACACACAATCTTCGCCATTGACAATAGAAGTAACATGATCTCCATCGCTATCAATATAGGAAACACCTTGTTTTTTTATCAATTCCTTCGATGCTTCGGGAAGATATTCTTCTACCAAAGGAAAAATTTCATTCAGCTTTTCCACTTCATCAATTTCGAGTGGTGCGCCCTCCTCTCCTTCTACACAACAAGCGCCTTTGCACGAAATCAAATCACAAATAAATTTTTTCTCAAAAAGGTCTAAGCTAATAATGGTATCATCTATTTGAAGCATATTATAAAATTTAAAACACAAAAGTAGCTATAAATAAGTACTTTTGTATAAAAATAAACTATGGGATACGAAATAGAAAGAAAATTTTTAGTCAAGGATAACAGCTACCAAAGTGTTAAACCGGATTTTCTTTGTCAGGGATACTTAAGTTCAAATCCCGAACGGGTAGTACGCGTACGGCAATCGGGCAACAAAGCTTTTATTACAATTAAAGGCAAAAATAACAGCGCTAAACGATTAGAATTTGAATACGAAATCCCTGTTGCCGATGCAAAAGAGCTATTTCTTTTATGCAAAAAACCTTTGATCAAGAAAAATCGCTACAAAGTATATTTCAACGGATTCGATTGGGAAGTTGACGAATTTCTGGGAGAAAATGAAGGTTTAGTTATTGCCGAGATAGAGTTACCAACGGAAGACACTTCGTTTGAAAAACCCCATTGGGTGGGAGAAGAAGTTACAAACGATCCGAAGTATTATAATTCAAACTTGGTTAAAAACCCATACTCAAGCTGGAAGTAGATTAAAATCCATTTGATTTCCTCAATTCGGTCTTGCGGATTTGGAAAATTATAGGTAAGCTTATAAGCAAACTAATAACAGCAAATACCCACATACTTCGAGTTCCAATCTCGTCAATTTCTACTCCGGTCATATAACTGTTACTCATCAAATATCCGGCAAATACAATAAACGCATTATTCACAAAATGGGCAACCATAGAAAGGTATAAAGACCCGCTCCAGACAAATAAATAACCGAGTAAAGCTCCCAATAAGACACGCGGCACAAAACCAAAAAATTCCATGTGAAATGCACTAAACAAAACAGCTGTAATCCACACTGCTAAATGCACATTCAATCGTTCTCCTAATATTTTCTGTAAAGTTCCCCTGAACAATAATTCTTCGCTGACAGCGGGCACTAAAGCCAACACAAACATATTCTGCAGTAAATCCGATTTTGAATTGGTCAATATCAGCATTTTAATTATTCGGTTAGCCTCATCTCCCATTTTCCGCAAGACAGTTTCAAGTTCAGACAAAGTCTCCGGAAAATGAATACCAGAATTAGCCCAAGCCACAAAATTGATAAACGGAATTAAGAATAAAACACATAATCCGGTAGCTAAAATCATTGATCCGGCAGGTAATTTTTCCCATCGCCAAAAAGGCTTATTATCTGGTTTAAATAAAAAAGCATAACTCATTGCCGGAAAAACAAAAACACATATCGACATCAAAAATTGAGTCCATCTGATTATAAAAACATCGTTCACAGACTCTTTCGTAACAAAAGATTCAGAAAGCAAAAAGCCTGCAAACAAACCTAAAAACACCAATCCTACTAAAACAAAGAGTTTAAAGCGAGTTCGTTCCTTAGCAAATAATCCTTTCAACATAAAATAATTATTTCAATTCAGTTTTTAATGCTTCAATTACTTGATAGACAATAGGACAAATAGAAGTATTCTGTACTGACAAATTGGCTATTTGATAAAATTTCTTGCGGTCGGTATGTGGATATTCACGGCAGGCTTTAGGTCTGTTTTCATAAATCATACAATGATTATCCGTCATTAAAAACGAACAAGGCATCGAACTGAAAACCATATCGCCATCTTCATCGGTTCGGAGGTATGTATTATAAAAAACCGACGGTTTCATTCGTAAAACTTTCGCTATGCGCTCTACATCTTTGTCCGTAATACGCGGACCTAAAGTACGACAACAATTGGCACATGCCAAGCAATCTGTCTGAGCTGTAAAACGATGGTGTAACTCGTGTACAACATCATCCATCGACTCTAATCTCTTTTTATTTTTTCTGAAAAAAACTTCAGATTGAGGAGCTGCTTGCTCTGCCAATTTGGATAATTGCACTAAATCAATCACGATAAGCAACAGCTATTTTTTTTGCAATTTCAGCCATTTCAACAGGAGATAACTGAACTCGCGGATTAGTAAATATCATTTCTTTTTCCTCATTTAACGGAATAAGATGAATATGTGCATGCGGAATCTCGAATCCTAAAACAGCCACACCAATACGCTGACAATCAACTGATTTTCTTATTGCTTCGGCCACTCGTTTGGCAAAAAGATGTAAATCAACAAATAATACATCGTCCAAATCGAAAATATAGTCTACCTCGATTTTAGGGATAACCAAAGTATGTCCTTTGGTTAATGGTGAAATATCCAGAAATGCCAAGAAGCGTTCGTTTTCGGCTATTTTATAGCATGGTATCTCGCCTGCTGCTATTCTACTAAATATTGTCATAATAAATAATTCAATTTTGAGATTTCAGGTTTCCAAATTAATCTTGAATCTTAAATTTTCAATCATGAAATATTTCAAAGTGTTATTTCCACTATTTCAAATTCCATCTTACCTCCGGGAGTAATTACTTCTGCTCTTTCTCCTACTTTTTTACCCAGTAATCCTTTAGCAATAGGTGTTTTGACAGACAATTTTTTCTCTTTCAGGTTTGCTTCACTTTCAGACACAATGGTATAAGTCATTTCTTGCTTGTTCTGTACATTCCTTATTTTGACTGTTGTAAGAATTTGCACTGAATCAGCAGAAAGCTTTGACTCATCAATAATGCGCGCACTGGCTATGGTATTTTTAAGCTGTGATATTTTCATTTCCAACAACCCTTGCGCTTCTTTAGCAGCATCGTACTCTGCATTTTCCGACAAATCGCCTTTATCACGAGCCTCAGCTATTTGACGAGAAATCGCCGGTCGTTCAATCGTTTCTAAACGATTAAGCTCATCTGTTAGTTTTTTATAACCTTCTTCGGTCATATACATGATCGCCATAATATTCTATTTTTTAGTAATCATTTTGTTAAATTGTAAAACTGTTAAACCGTACTTGGGGTTTGACGCTTTAACAGTTTTGTATCATTGTAAAAAAATAAAAATTCCGACCACTTCAGCCGGAACTTTTGTTTAATATGTTTGCAAATATAACACTTTTTTTAGTAATTAGCAAATACTGACTTCTTCATTCTTATGTTATTAAACATATTTCCGGGTAAGAATTTCATTGTATATAATTGCTTTTTTTAAATCGTCCGGTGTCTTAATTTCATACTCTTTCGGATAGTTGTTTTCTTCTTCAAGAATAATTTTTTGTTCCGGTTTTACGACTTTTTTATATGTTTCAGTTTCCAAACTTTCTATTTCATCAATTATTTCCTCCTGACTTTGATATTCTGTCATTGAATATTCGACCGTAGGTTGTTCTCTCACCGCCTTCGGTTCTTGTTGGGGCGCCTGTTGCAATTCGCGCATCAAATCTTCCCACGAACTTGGGGTCGATGGTGTAGGATGATCTATCGGCGGTGCCGAATTTTGGCGTTGCGCTTTTTTAATATTACGCACTATGCTAATTACAATAACAGTAGTGATAATGATAAAATACAAAATATCTTCTTTCATAAAACAATCAATTTTTTAAAAAGTTGAGAAAAATTACAAAATAATTATTTTACTATTTTCATACCCGACTGATTTCCGCTTACTGCTTTTATCACAGTCGAATATATACCTTTCGGATAATGTTGAGTAAAAATAAATACTTTTTTTTCGTTAGTATTAATAGTTTGGATTCGTCTTCCTAATAAATCAAAAATTTCTATTTGACTGATTGGTTCTTCACTTTCGATAGTCAAATTATTCACTATTGGATTTGGATAAACTCTCAAGCCTTCAACTTTGTTTTTATCAACCGAATTTGCCGGAACAGGATATAAAGTAGTTCGAACGGCAACAGACTCAGATGACTCATCAATTGATTTTAAACGATAAATATATTTTTTGTCCGTCTCTACACCGCTATCTGAATATGAAGTAACATTAGCATCTAATTGAGCTATTTGAGTAAATATTCCCTCCGAAGCTAAGGCGCGTTCGAGAATAAATCCTGTTTCGTTGTCCGAATCGTCGATCCATGTCAGATCTGCTTTTCCGGTTACTTCGTTATATTTTACCACTAAATGATATGGTGCTGTAACAGTAGCAATAATTAATCCATTCAAATAATTTTCTAAATTGGAATAACCGTTTAGTGCGATAGCGGCTCCATCTGTCGGATCCTCAAAATCAAATTCATTAGCTACTTCATAATCATCAGGCATACCGTCGCCATCTGTATCTATAATTGGTGCTTCGTCAGCAAAAGCTGATAAGTCGGGCCAAGCATTCCAACTTTCATCGGCATTGATTGGTTTCAAATCATTCTGTGAATCAATAACACCAATATAAGTAGAAGCGTAAGTCCCTTTGAAAACAGGGTATTGCAAACCGGCTGCTTCAGCAAGAATGCGGGCATCCACTTCGTCTAAAACAGGAAATCGTGCGCCGGCTTTAGCTAATACATCTGCATACGCAGTCGGAGCGTTTGTTGTGTTTATTCCGCTACTTGCCGATGGAGCTCCTAATTTAAAATTGGACAAAACATAAGGTAACACCGGTGAAGAATTAAAACTAACTGCTCTCTTTGAATCAGGATTATTTAGTCCGGCATACTGCCAATTGTCCGTGTTTACATCAGACATATCGCGTGGGTCGTAGCTGTTATTTTCAAAAGTATTACCATTGATATACCATTCCGCCGGAGCAGTAGATGTACCATTTTTATTGTGGTATATAACGGCAAAATAGCGTGCACTTGATGATTTTGCTTTTGTGGCAGGACCTGATTTAAAATAGTTATTTATCAAGTTTGTACGACAATAAGCATCAGCTAAATCGGGGGCCATTACTTCTCCTCCATAAAGCGACTCACCACCTCCGCAGTTAAACATCACATTATTTATTATTTCGCTATCTACATGAAAATCATGACCTGTTGTTCCACTGCTACGGACTCCATTTACACGGGGTATGCGGCTTACACAATGTGCAAAAAGGTTGTGGTGATATGAAGAGTTTTCTCCACCCCACTGTGCCCCATAACCGCGTTGTCCCTTTTGATGCCGAGAATAATAAAGCGGTTCGCTCAGAATACACCATTGCATAGTGGTATTTTTATTATCGTACATGGTAACATTTTCTTCCATCGACCAACTGAACGAACAATGATCAACGATAATGTTACTTGCATTTTCCAAATCCAATGCAGCATAATTTGCACTGGCCAAATCACCTGCTCGGAAACGAAGGTACCGGAGAATTACATTAGGCCTACATACATAAACATTAGCACCTGAAATGCAAATTCCACCACCGGGAGCTGATTGTCCTAGAATAGAAACATTAGGATGTTCGAATTTTAATTTTGATGTAAGATTGATAGTTCCACCCACTTTGAAAAGAATAGTGCGCGGAGTATCATCACCTGTTCGTAATGCCCAACGCAAGGTACCTTCTACAAGGCTGGCATCAGTACAATCATCTAAACGAGTGACATAATACACTTTACTGCCAATGAGCGGGTCTGTTGCACGACCTCCCGTAGCAAAACGACCAAAGCCTTCTGCCCCAGGGAAAGCTAATTGCTGTGCGTAACCAATCATTGTTACGCAGCATAATAGAGATAATATAAATGTCTTTTTCATGCTTATTTTAGTGTTAGATAACAAGTTGGCAAGTTCAAATTAGCATAAAAAGGTCAACTTGTAACTAGCTTACTCCTTATAGAATACGAATTATTATTTGGGATATCCTATCGTTTGAGCCAATACAATCATTTGGTCAGGTGTAAGTTTGATTATTTTGCTCAATTCATCTTTAGGCACCATACCGCGTATTACGGTTGATAACCCTTCGGAAGCACAATACAAATACACATTTTGAGCAATAAAACCGGCATTAGCATAAGTAGCTTCTGTAAGTTTTTGTTCACTATCGGCTTGAGCTTTGGTTTTGTTGCACACATATACTAAATTAACCGGTGCTTTTTCCACAAATGATTGTGCTCCGGTATTTTTGCGGTAATCTCCTTTTACAATCAGCTTCAACACATTTGTTTTAGCATCCCAAAGATAAACACCGCTTTTGAGTACAACATAAATATCCATTTCCTGTTTGTTGCGCGAAGTAGGCACAGTTCGCTTATCTTCACGATTGAAGCCATATGCCACCCAAAGCAAATTAGCAAGCGTTTGGTTAGACAACTCTTTTGTCTCGTTAAATTCGCGTGACGATTGACGATTATTGATACAATCCATTAGCGGTTTACCACCTGTTTTTTGTGGTTCTGGCAACTTAATGTTTTGATTTTGAGCACATGCAGTTACTGCAAATACAATAGAAAATAAAAAAACAAATAATTTTTTCATATTTTATACTTTCCCTGCCCATCCAAAAGAGGGGCTTTTAGTCTTGTGAGGTTAAACACAAGAAAATTAAACAATTATTTTTTTAGACTCCAAAATTCTTTTTGAATCATTAATCATAAAAAGGTTCAAAAAGCCTCCCTTTAGACAGATTTGGAGAGACTATTTTATTTTTCTAACCCGTGAGCTTTTAACCATTCCTTACGGGTCTTATATTTTTCATAAGGAAACCGATAGTTGAAATTTATTTTTAACTGACTTGGAATTTCTTTGTCTTCGATATCAGACAAGAAATAAGTTTTTTTTACCAAATCATGTCTTTCATTATAAAAGTATTCGGACTTTTCGTACACAATGTCAAAAGTACTTTTCCGAACAAATAACAATAAGTTCCCCGAATTATCGAATACGCTTTCATAAATATTTTCATACTCACCTGTTGGAGAGTACGGAAATTCTGCCACATAAAAAATATCTCCGTTCTGATTCCGGATTACATTATATACTGAGGCTAATTTAGGTGGAATCGTATCAAAGTTTGCTACTTTCCGCAACACTTTGCTTGTACTATCCTGTACATAAAGCTCCACCAAATAATTACTTCGCATCATAATATAATCTGCCCGCGCCATTAAATCATTGGCTTGCGATTCAATAGCCGGCGTTTCAGAATTTCGCAAATCGAGCACGGCATCTTCGGGCAATTCTTTTTCTTTACAGCAAACAAAATTTATGCTCCAAAGAACCAATATGAAAATTTTAAGAAATGAATTTTTCATCCTTATAAAATTGAGCATAAAGGTATTGCTTTTCTCACAAAAAAGCAAACATAAAAAAGGCAATTCGGATTGAATTGCCCTTATAAATAATGTTTACAGCAAATTACTGGCCAACTCCGACAGATGACTTCGTTCTCCTTTTATAAGGTTTATATGAGCAAAAATATCCTGCCCTTTCATACGGTCGATCATATATACCAGACCATTGGATTGTGTGTCTAAATAAGGTGAATCTATCTGTTGAATGTCGCCCGTAAAAACAATTTTTGTTCCTTCTCCCGCTCGAGTAATAATGGTTTTCACTTCATGTGGTGTTAAATTTTGTGCTTCGTCCACAATAAAATAAGTTTCGCTTAAACTACGCCCGCGAATAAATGCCAAAGCTTCGATTACCAATTGATTATTCTTTTGTAGCTCGTCAATCACCCGTACCTCTTTACCTTGATATGAAAGACTGTGTTTTATTACTGCCAAGTTATCGAACAGAGGTTGCATATATGGCGAAATCTTGTCTTGGGCATCGCCGGGTAAAAAACCAAGGTCTTTATTCCCTAGCGCCACAATCGGGCGAGCCAACAAAATCTGCTTGTACCCCTCATATTTTCCTAATGCTGCTGCCAAAGCCAGAAGGGTTTTTCCGGTTCCTGCCCTGCCGGTCAGTGCTACCAATTTTATTTCATCATCCAACAATACATTCATAGCAAAAGCCTGTTCAGCATTTCTCGCTTCTATTCCGAATACACGCTCTTTTTCTATGCGGTGAATTTTTCCGTCAAAAGGGTTATAACGACACATCACGCTCGCTCTGTTACTTTTCAATATAAAACATTGATTCGGATCAATATGCTCTTTAATATCTGCATCGTCCAAAGGAACACCCTCGGTCGAAGCATACAACCTATCCACAATTTCGGGAGCAACATTATCAAAAGTACTTTGTGCCGTTTCAAAGATATCCATATTTGTAACCTTGTCCGAAATATAGTCCTCAGTTAGTATGCCCAGAGATTTAGCTTTCAGTCTCAGGTTAATATCTTTGGTTACCAAAATTGTTTTTAGCTTCGATTTATTTTGCAAGGTCATTGTTGCCGCTAAAATGCGATGATCCGGAGTTCTCTCGCTAAAAGCCTTCTCTAATTCTTCGGGATATGCTTCATGTGTAAGAACAAATAACTTTCCAAGTCCAAGACCTAATTCAGCCCCTTTTTGAAATAAATCATTGTCAACTATAGAATCCATCTCACGCACAAATTCGCGGGCATTGAAATTAATTTGCTCGTTACCTTTTTTAAATTTATCCAATTCTTCCAATACGGTAATTGGAATATAAATATCATTTTCCTCAAAATTATAAATACACTTGTGGTCGTGTAGAATCACATTGGTATCCAACACAAAATTTTTCTTCGTTGCCATACTTTTTTCTTAACTTATTAAAATCTAAAAATGTCGTTTGTAAATGTAATTATTTATTTCTAAAAAAAATATTTTTCAAAAAATTTATTTCCGAAAGAATAAAAATTATCTGTTTTGAGAAACATTAAACAAAAAATAAAGCTGAAAATTTCTATTTTCAGAAACTTTTTTGCCGAAAAATAAGTTGCGAATACCAATAAAAAAAATGTTTATAATTTTTTTTCGCAAAATAAAATTATTTTATATACTTTAGCAGTGTATAAGAATTTATGTTTATGCTAACGGCAAAAGAAACGCAAAATATTATTAATCAATCATTTATTGAAATAAACTGGAATATAGAACCGATAGGATTATATACTCCAATAGACTATATTCTCGCCTTAAGTGGAAAAAAAGTACGCTCAACTTTAACTTTGTTGGCTGCTAATTTATTCTCAGAAAATATAAATCCGGCAATAAGTGCTTCTATTGGAATAGAAATTTTTCACAACTTCACACTTTTACATGATGACATTATGGACAAAGCTCCTGTTCGAAGAGGGCAGCCTACTGTCCATAAAAAATGGAACGAAAACACAGCCATTTTATCCGGAGATGCTATGATGATAAAAGCTTATCAATATATAGCCCAAATACCTGAAAAATATTTGTCGGAATGTCTCTCTACTTTTTCTCAAACAGCAATTGAGGTATGCGAAGGGCAACAGTTCGATATCGATTTTGAGTCTCGCAATTCGGTGTCGGAAGAAGAATATTTAGAAATGATCAGGCTTAAAACCGCCGTATTACTTGGTGCAGCACTGCAAATAGGGGCTATTATCGGTGGTGCTGATACTGTCAATGCGAAAACTTTATATGATTTTGGCATTAATATCGGATTGGCATTCCAGTTAAAAGATGATTTTTTAGATGTATATGGCTCTGCAGAAACTTTCGGTAAACAAATTGGCGGCGATATTCTTTGCAACAAAAAAACATATTTATTGATAAGCGCATTTAACCATGCTAATGAAGAACAAAAAGGAGCTTTGCAACAATGGATTAATACTGACGGAACAAATAATCCCTTAGAAAAAATAAAAGCTGTCACCGATTTATTCAATCAAATTGGCGTGAAAACGATTTGCGAAAAAAAAATGCATGATTATTTTGTCGATGCAATGCAATGTCTGGATAAAATAACAATCGCACAAGAAAAAAAACAAACCTTGCGCGACTTTACTACTAATTTAATGAACCGATTAAATTAACGAACATGCCTTACAGAAGATTACCCAATACAGATCAAGCTCGTTTGAGAGCTTTGCAGATTGCTATTCTACAACATCAAAAAGACAGCAGTCAGAACGATGTGGTGATTTCTCATAAGATTATTCAACAAGCCAAAATATATTTAAATAATTTTGAGAAGTCTCTTTCTCAATACAAACAGGCGTTAGACGCCCAAGTCTCAGCAAACAAAAGCTACCAGCAAACCGTAAAAAACGCCCGTTTGTACATTTCTCATTTCATTCAGGTGCTCAATCTAAGCGTATTGCGTAAGGAAATTAAACGAGAACACAAAATTTATTATAAACTCGAACCAAATTATTTTGCTGTGCCGGATTTAAGCACCGAAGCCGCATTGTTCGAGTGGGGACAAAATTTAATAGATGGAGAAGCACAACGAACAGCTAACGGAGGTTCTCCTATGTTTAATCCCACTATAGCAAAACTTAATGTGCACTATGATAAATTCAAAGAATTAAAGACAAATCAGAAAATTTATCAGCAAAGCACCAGTCGGTATTTAGAAAAAGTAGCGGAGATGCGCCAAGAAGGAGATGCCATTATTCAAGAAATTTGGAATGAAGTAGAAGCCAAATTTGCCAATTTAGCTCCCTATGAAAGACTAATACAATGCCAGAAATACGGATTGGTTTATTATTACCGCAGAGGAGAAAAGGAGCTAACAGCAGATGACAACCAAACGAATGATAATTTTGACTATAGTATCGAATCACCTCATTTGATCGAATCAAAACAAGAAAAACCAGTTATTGCAACAACATCAACCTCTACCTCAACACAACCACAAGCAGCAAAACAACGAACATTGTTTGATGATTTTTAAAAAAACAAACATATGGATTTTTTGTGTGTTGTTGGTGTTTCCTCAATTATTACTGGCTAATGATTATCTTTCTGAACCAAAAACAAGAGTAGATTCTTTGCTTGCATATGCACACTTGTATCTTAAGTGCCCGTATCGAGGGGGAGGTACCTCACCTTCCGGATTCGACTGTTCAGGCTTTACTTCATTTGTTTACAGTAATTTCGGGTACCGATTAAACCGAAGCTCGGGTACTCAAGTTGAAAATGGCATAAAGGTAGATCGCAATGATTTGCTTCCCGGCGATTTAGTGTTTTTTAAAGGTAGAAATGCATCTGCCAGTCGCATCGGACATGTAGGTATTGTGACTTCAGTAAATGGAGATGGTTCTTTTTCCTTTATCCACTCGGCAGTACAAACAGGCGTTATTATAAGTCAAAGTGAAGAAAATTATTATGCTCGAAGATATGTAACTGCCTGTAGAGTTATCAATGAAAACAACAATTTCTCTCCTGCTTTTTCTACTATTCCGGGGGCAGACACAATTCAAGCTTTATCTGATATTACAACTCAAAATACAATATCTGCGCTGTATTTTCATATTGTAGAAAAAGGACAAACACTTTATTCAATTTCCAAACAATACGGTTGTTCGGTCGAAGAACTCAAAGATTGGAATGAACTTTCTTCCGAAAAAATTTCGTTAGGACAAAAGCTACAAATAAATACCAATAGCGCACCTGACACATCTTTTGTGCCGGAAAAGAAGCAGAAAGGAACTGCTACTGTTTACAAAGTACGCAAGGGAGATACGCTTTATAACATCGCCAACAAACATAATTGCACGGTAAAAGAACTTCAGAAATGGAATAAACTCTCATCTCAAAAATTACAAGTAGGACAAAAACTAACGATAAAAAAATAAGGGGAAAATTCCCCTTATCTTATTTATATTGATCCGAAACATCTTTACGACTTTGTTTTACTACATCCAATTGGTTGTCTATAGCATCTAACCTTTTTTTCAAATTGTCAATCTGTTTCTTGATATTCTGCTTTTCCATTTCCAAGTCTTTTTTTTGTTTGCCCAATTCGGATAGTTTAGCTTTCTTTTCGGCTTTTAAACGAGCAGATTCTCGCTTATCTATATCTTTTACTGCATCACTCCAATCAATCGGATCTTTAATAAGTAATTCCGCCGAAGGTTGTTCCGATAGTAATAAATCATTCACCTTACTATCACGCTCACTTTTTACCGTTTGTACTTTCACTTTCTTATCACTTGCCGACAATTGATTGTCATCCACGATTTTATCAACTTGCTTTTGAGCTTCTTTGTTGATTTTTTTTACTTCTTTTTTTTGGACTTTAGTCAACTCTTGGGAAAAAGCATTTACTGCTATTAACAGCATTCCTAATAAAACTAGTTTTTTCATAATAATTTAATTAAAATTTATAACTATTTCAATTTTGCTTGTAAATTCTTATTTATCTCTTCCAAAAACTCTTCGGTAGTCAAATAATCTTTTTCAGTCAATTTATTACCATGAACAATTAGAGCAAGGTCTTTCGTCATTTTACCGGATTCAACTGTCTGAATACAAACTTGCTCAAGCAATTGAGCAAATGCCATTAATTCATAATTCCCATCCAATTTTCCACGAAATTCGAGTCCGCGTGTCCACGCAAAAATTGATGCGATTGGATTGGTTGAAGTAGGTTTGCCTTGCTGATGCAAACGATAGTGGCGGGTTACAGTTCCGTGAGCTGCTTCGGCTTCCATTGTTTTACCATCGGGCGTAATAAGTACAGAAGTCATTAATCCTAGCGAGCCGAATCCTTGTGCTACAGTATCCGATTGTACATCGCCATCATAATTTTTGCAAGCCCATACAAATCCACCTTCCCATTTAAGGCAAGCCGCTACCATATCGTCAATCAGACGATGTTCGTAAGTGATGCCGGCTTTATCAAATTCGGCTTTAAATTCTTTTTCAAATATTTCTTGGAAAATGTCTTTAAATCGACCATCATATTTTTTTAAAATAGTGTTTTTGGTTGATAGATAAAGCGGCCATTTTTTGTTCAACGCCTGATTCATACAAGCACGCGCAAACCCTCGAATAGATTCGTCGGTATTATACATTGCCAACGCAACGCCGTCGCCATCGAAGTTATACACCTCGTGTATTTGTGGTTCGCCGTTTTCAGGCGTAAAAGTGATAGTCAACTTGCCTTTACCTTTGGTAACAAAATCAGTTGCACGATATTGGTCGCCAAAAGCATGACGCCCTATGCAGATCGGCTGTTTCCACCCCGGTACCAATCGAGGCACATTTTGCATAATAATCGGCTCGCGAAATACTGTTCCATCCAAAATATTACGAATCGTTCCGTTGGGCGATTTCCACATTTGCTTCAATCCGAATTCCTTTACACGAGCTTCATCAGGCGTAATAGTGGCACATTTAATCCCTACGCCGTATTTTTTAATGGCATTAGCGGCATCCATTGTTACTTTATCGTTGGTTGCATCACGGTTTTCAATACTTAAATCGTAATATTTCAAATCAATATCAAGATAAGGAAGTATTAATTTTTCTTTGATAAAAGACCAGATAATTCGGGTCATTTCGTCACCATCGAGCTCTACTACAGGATTATCTACTTTTAATTTATTCATACGAAAATGATTTATTCTATGGTCGATGAAACCTTCGTTTATATTAGAATATTATTATCAAATTATTAAAAAATTGAATAGAAGCGAGTGTTGCCCAAATAAACATAAAACTCATTTCTTTGGACACAAATTTCCGAGTTATTGCCAAATTAACCAAAAATGCTGTAAGAGGAATTATAAGAGACAAACTAATAATTGTGGCGCAAGGCAAATGTTGTATTCTGAAAAACATTCCGCTTGAAACCATCAAACCCATCGTCGTAATACAAAATCGTTCACTTATATTTAATCCTTTTACAAATATACCATAAAATAATGTAAAAACAGCAGCTACAATCTGAACTAAAATACTTAAAAACAGAACTTCCGGTGTTCTTTGCCAAGTTATAAAAATAGCTGAAGCCAAAAATACCGTAATTATTTTATGAAAAATACCTTTTGTTCTTCCTGCCAGCCAAATCCCAACTATAGCGACTAAACTTAAAAGAACTTTAACAAAGATTATTTCATTCATAGTTTTTTATTTTCTGACAAAAGCATGAAAAGGAATTTATTTTATGCTCTTTGTGAAAGAAATTAAGCATTTTGTTTCCGTATCAAATTCAACGCGCTGCCTGCTTTAAACCATTCAAACTGACTTTGGTTATAAGTATGATTTACTTGAATGATGTCATTTGTTCCGTCATCATGATTTATTTTCAACGAAAAATATGGTTTATTCGGGTCGAAATGAATCAAGCCCGAAAGATCGAATGTATCGTCTTCACGAATTAAATCATAATCGGCTTTGTTTGCAAAAGTGAGGGCAAGCATACCTTGTTTTTTTAGGTTTGTTTCGTGTATGCGGGCAAAGGATTTGACCAGTACCACACGCACGCCCAAATGTCGAGGCTCCATAGCCGCATGCTCGCGCGAAGATCCTTCGCCATAGTTTTCATCGCCAATAACGATGGTCGGAATGTTTGCTTTTTGATAGATACGAGCTGAATCCGGCACTTGTTCAAATTTTTTCGAAATCGTATTATACACTTTGTTTGTTTCGTCATTGAAAGCATTGACCGCACCGATTAATAAATTATTGGAAATATTATCCAAATGCCCGCGATAATTAAGCCATTTGCCTGCCATACTGATATGGTCGGTAGTACATTTTCCTTTGGCTTTGATAAGCAGGGACATTTTCGGGATTTCCTTGCCGTCCCATTCGGCAAAGGGCGTAAGCAGTTGCAAGCGGTCGCTTGTTGGACTAACTTTTATTTCGATTAAACTACCATCGGCAGGCGGAACAATCAAACCGAGGTCTTCAGCTTCAAAACCTTTTGCGGGAAGCTCGTCACCTTTAGGTTCGTCAAGCATTACAAATTCACCCTCGGCATTTTTCAAAGAATCTTTCAACGGATTAAACAACATCGAGCCTACGACAGTCATAGCTGTAACTATTTCGGGCGAAGCCACAAAACTGTGCGTTTTCGAATTTCCGTCGGCTCGTTTGGCAAAATTACGGTTGAAGGAAGTAATAATACTGTTCTCGCGGTCAGGATTGTTATGACGATTCCATTGTCCGATGCAAGGACCGCAGGCATTTGCCATTATTATTGCTCCAATACTATTAAAGTCATCTAATAAACCATCACGCTCGGCAGTATAGCGCACCAACTCAGACCCGGGTGAAACGATAAACTGAGCTTTTACCTCCAATTTCTTGTATTTCGCCTGACGAGCTACCGAAGCCGCTCGCATTAAATCCTCATACGACGAATTGGTACACGATCCTATTAAACCAACCTCCAAAGTTTCGGGATAATTATTTTTCTTGATAAATGATGCAAACTCAGAAATTGGCGTAGCCAAATCGGGCGAAAAAGGACCGTTAATATAAGGCTCTATTTCGGAAAGATTAATTTCAATTACTTGGTCGAAATACTTTTCAGGGTGTTGCTCTACCTCGAAATCGGGTTGCAGGTGCTCGGCAACCTCATCGGCAAGGTCAGCTATTTCCTTTCGTTTGGTGGCACGGAGATAAGCGCTCATTTTTTCATCATAAGCAAAAATTGATGTAGTAGCTCCGATTTCAGCACCCATGTTACAAATAGTTGCTTTTCCGGTGCATGAAAGCGTACGCGCTCCTTCGCCGAGATATTCGACAATGCAGCCTGTACCTCCTTTTACGGTTAGCATTCCTGCTAATTTCAGTATCACATCTTTAGGCGCAGCCCAGCCGTTGAGTCTTCCGGTTAGCTTCACTCCAATCAATTTAGGCATTTTGAGTTCCCAAGGCATACCTACCATTACATCAACAGCATCGGCACCACCTACACCAATGGCTATCATACCTAATCCGCCTGCATTAACGGTATGCGAATCTGTCCCAATCATCATTCCACCCGGGAAAGCGTAATTTTCCAGCAATACTTGATGGATAATACCCGCACCTGCTTTCCAGCAACCGATACCGTATTTTGCCGAAACGGTTTGAAGAAAATTATACACTTCTTTATTTTCTTTTAGCGCGCGGGGCAAATCTTTAGTCGCACCATTATCGGCTTGTACCAAGTGGTCGCAATGCACGGTGGTGGGGACCGCAGTTTTTGTTTTCCCAGCATTCATAAATTGGAGCAACGCCATTTGCGCCGTAGCGTCTTGCATAGCCACACGGTCGGGAGCAAAAAGGACATAATCCACACCTCGTTCGTACCGTTTCATTTCTGCTTCTACTGAAAGATGAGCGTACAATATTTTCTCACTCAAAGTGAGCGGTCGCATCAATTGCTTTTTTGCATTAGTAATGCGGATTGGTAATTCACGGTAGAATTGTTGGATAATCTTTAAATCGAAAGCCATTGGAAAATTTTAATTATTAATTGAATTTTTAATCTTCTATTTCGTCGAATTTTTTTACAGTTCAGCATTTACTTCTTAGGTATGAGGCTGTGTAAGTCATTTTTTCAATTATATTCTATCTGAAACACAAAAAATCCCATCTATACAAAACTAATTACCAAATATAGCCCATTCGGTACCGGAGATTAATTGTTCAAGATATTTTTTTTGTGCGGAAGTTAGATTCGGCGCCATTTCTGCAGTACGCCATCCCCATCCAAAATTTCCTCCGAAAATAAAGCGAGGAAAATACTGCTCCCTTTTAACTTTAATATTATGTTGTAAGATATCTATTTTGATGAGATAAGTTTTGTGTTGAATTTTTTGTAATAGATGAATCTGCACTGATAGCAATATCTTGAACATTTAAGATTCCCCCCTATTTGATGGCAAGAACTTTCCCATGATGGTGGCGTATGTCTTGTGATTAACAAAGCATTTCCACCTAATTGTCGGGCTGTGTTTACTGCCATTTCGAACACAAAAGCAGAATCACATTTAGTTGCAAAACCCGGATCTGTAATATTAAATGAAGCGAGAATCTCATTATCAGCAGGTATTTGTTTTATGTTTGTGTACATCTTAACGGGGGCATTTGTCGGTAAGGTGGATTATTGTTTATATACAACTGTAGATAATTTCGGATTGCAAGCTGTTGAACTAATTAATAATACTAAGATACTTAAATGTAAAAATTTGTCTCTCATAAAAATAGATTATAGAATTTTTCAAAAATATAATAAATCTGGTAAAAAAAGTAGATTTCTCTGTTTTTTTAATTCCCCGTCAAGGCGAACTTGCAGTTACGAGTGTTCGGAAGATAAAATTTCATAAAGTTTTTACTCCCCTATCTCATCCATCACTTTTTGTAATTCCGAATCAATTTGTGTCAATTTTAGTTTGCAATTTTTAATCAGCTCTGCTGCCCGCTTTACTTTCGTAGATAGCCTATCCATGTCCAGTTCATCACCTTCTATTTGAGCTAATATAGCCTCTAATTCGGCGATTGAGTCATTATACGAAAATGCTTGTTTTGCCATAATTTTAAAATATTTTTATTCACATACAAAAGTAACTGTTAATTTTTATCTTGCGCAAATTTGAATACTTTTGTAAGAAAGAAAAATTTCATTTTAAAATATACATGAAAAAACTATTTTTACTTGATGCCTATGCTTTGGTTTACAGGGCTTATTACGCATTTATCAAAAACCCGAGAATCAATTCAAAAGGACTTAATACTTCCGCTATTTTCGGTTTCCTGAATACACTAGAAGATGTGCTTAAACGCGAAAATCCAACTCATATAGGCGTTGCCTTCGATCCTTCGGGACCTACTTTCCGGCACGAAATGTACCCTGATTACAAAGCACATCGCGAACAAACACCCGAAGATATTCGCAAAGCCATTCCTTTTATTAAAGAGCTTATCGAGGCTTACAATATTCCGGTAATACAAGTGCCTTACTACGAAGCGGACGATGTAATCGGAACTTTAGCACAAAAGGCAGAAAAACAAGACTTTGATGTGTATATGATGACTCCCGACAAGGACTACGGGCAATTGGTAACCGATCGTATTTTTCAATACCGCCCCAAATTTGGCGCTAACGATTTTGAAGTGTATGATGAAGAAAAAATAAAAGCGAAATTCGATGTCGAATCTACCAAACAGATTATTGATTTATTAGGATTGATGGGAGATTCGTCAGATAACATTCCGGGCTGCCCGGGTGTAGGAGAAAAGACAGCGGTAAAACTGCTGAAAGATTTTGGCAGTATTGAAAATTTGCTTCAAAATACAGATCAACTGAAAGGAGCCATCAAAGAAAAAATCGAATCTAACAAAGAAAAAATTGAATCCTCTCGTTTTTTAGCAACCATCAAAACCGATGTTCCGATTGATTTCAACGAAAACGACTTTTTGCGCGAAGCACCCGATGAAGAAAAGTTAAAGAAATTATTTATCGAACTCGAATTTCGTTCGCAGCTTACCAAAATGGGAGCAAGCTTAACTCAGCAACCTAAGACAAAAACTATAGATTCGCAAACCTCGCTTTTTGGCGAAGCTGATCCCGAAACAAACGAAATTGCCATTAATACTTCTGTATTTGACCACTTGGAAAATGCGCAAACTACGCCACACACATATCAAACTGTCGATAATCCGGAAACTCGCACACTTTTATTTTCACAATTAATGCAACAATCCGAAGTTTGTTTCGACACCGAAACAACCGGACTCAATGCTATTGACGCGCAACTGGTTGGCATGTCGTTTTCTTGGAAAGAAAAAGAAGCGTTTTATATTCCTGTGCCCGAAAATCAAACTGAAGCCCAACAAATTATTGATGAGTTTAAACCTTTCTTTGCGAACGAAAACATCGCTAAAATCGGTCAAAATTTGAAATATGACATCTTGGTGCTGGCTAATTATGGAGTTGAAGTCAAAGGAAAACTCTTCGACACGATGATTGCGCACTACTTGTTGCAACCCGAATTACGACACGGAATGGATTATTTGGCTGAAATTTACCTGAATTACAAAACAATCCATATCGACGAGCTAATCGGTCCAAAAGGAAAAAATCAACTTAGCATGCGACAAGTTCCTATCGATAAAATTACCGAATACGCAGCCGAAGATGCCGATATTACATTCCGTTTAAAAAACATTTTACAAAAAGAGATTATTGATAACAAGATCGAAAACCTGTTCTATAATATCGAAATGCCGCTAATGCTAGTGTTGGTAGATATGGAGCGCGAAGGCGTTTTAATAGATGATTTTGCATTGAAACAATCTTCCGAAGTACTTACTAATGAAATGCAAAAAATAGAAAAAGAAATTCATTCATTAGCAGGATTTCCCTTTAATATCAGTTCGTCTAAACAAGTGGGTGAAGTTCTTTTTGAGAACCTGAGAATTATCGAAAAAGCAAAAAAAACAAAAACCGGACAATATTCCACCAATGAAGAAATTTTGGAAAATCTCCGAGGGAAACATCCCATCGTAGGAAAAATATTGGAATATAGAGGGTTAAAAAAATTGCTAAGCACTTATATTGATGCTCTTCCGCTGCTGATCAATAAAAAAACAGGAAAAATTCACACTTCATTTAACCAGACGGTAACAGCAACCGGTCGGTTAAGTTCAAGTAATCCTAACCTGCAAAACATTCCTATACGAGACGAACAAGGCAAAGAAATTCGTAAAGCTTTTATTGCGGAAGAAGGTTGTGTGTTCCTATCTGCCGATTATTCGCAGATCGAACTTCGTATTATGGCGCACCTGAGCCAAGATCAAAATATGATAGATGCTTTTCTCTCCAACCAAGATATTCATGCTGCTACCGCTGCCAAAATTTACAAAGTGCCTATTGAACAAGTCAGCTCCGATATGCGCCGGAAAGCTAAAACAGCCAACTTTGGGATTATTTACGGCATTTCTATATTCGGGCTTTCCGACAGGCTCTCTATTACTCGCGACGAAGCAAAAACACTTATCAATGGTTATTTCTCGACTTATCCGCAAGTAAAATATTATATGGAAAAAAGTATTGAAAAAGCACGCGAAAAAGGATATGTAGAAACTATATTAGGTCGTAAGCGCTATTTAGCGGATATAAAATCAAACAACAGCATTGTAAGAGGTTATGCCGAAAGAAATGCCATTAATGCTCCTATACAAGGATCTGCTGCTGATATTATTAAAATAGCGATGGTAAATATTCGCCGCCGATTTTTGGAAGAAAAAGTTCAATCCAAACTTATCCTGCAAGTACATGATGAATTAAACTTTAATGTTCTTGAAACAGAAATAGAACTAGTAAAAAGAATTATCATACAAGAAATGGAAAGTGCCATTCAAATGCGAATTCCGTTAAAAGTAGATGTAGGAATTGGGACTAACTGGTTAGAAGCACATTAATCAAAAAGAATGGGAAAACTTACTTCAGACTTTTTCAAACAAGATGCTCTAATCTTAGCGCCACAGTTACTCGGGAAAAAATTGGTCAGGATAATCGACAATAAAAGATTTGAATACCAAATAACTGAAGTTGAAGCATATATAGGCGAAGAAGATTTGGCTTGCCATGCCAGCAAAGGACGTACAACACGAACCGAAATTATGTATCATCAAGGCGGAGTAGTGTATGTGTACCTTATTTATGGTATGTATTGGATGCTCAATATAGTAACCGGCAAGGAAAACCATCCACAAGCTTTACTTATTCGTGGGATAACTGGTTATAATGGTCCGGGAAAACTTGGTAAAATACTGCAATTAGATAAAACTTTCTACGGCGAAGATCTCACCATTTCGAAACGAATTTGGATAGAAAATGCCCCTTTAGTAGAATGTATCACCACATCTCGCATAGGCATCCAATATGCCTCTATAGAATGGCAAGAAAAACCTTGGCGCTTTGTTATCAAATAGAGCCTTATTTTAGATATACAAAAAAACTTTATTCTATTAAAATGTAAAGAGGGTTACTAAAAAACTCATTTTAGTGACCCTCTTTATTTATAAAAGGAAAATATAACTTACCCTTCTTTTTTGGCAAACAGTACCATCTTTATTTGCAATTTATTTCCAATATTAATAACATCCACGACTTGTTGAAGAGGTAAATTTTTATCAGCTTGTAAAATTACATTTACTTCTTCGTTTTCTTTTTTTGTTTTCAATGCTTGCTGTAATATCGGTTCTATTTGCTCAAAAGGTATTTCCTTTCCATCTAAAAAATAATGAAGCTCCTTTGTAATTGTTAATTGGATAGTACGCTTTATAGTAATATCTTTTGCCGAAGAGGCGTTAGGGAGCAACACCCTAATCACCGAAGGGGTAACCATGGTAGAAATAATCAGGAAGAACAGCAGCAAGAAAAACATGATGTCGTTCAACGAAGCAGTATAAACCTCTGCTGTCTTATTTTTGCGTCGTTCAATCTTCATTGATTATAGTTAATTTTTCTTAGTTGCTGCCGTTTCTTTCTTATATTTACGAACATACTTAATTATTTCGTTCGCATCTTTATTTATTTGATTTACAGCATTATCAATGCGCCCATTTAATGTATAGTAACCTGCATATGCAATGATACCTACAAAAAGTCCTGCTCCCGAACAAATCATTTTTTGATATAAACCATCTGCAATATTGGCAATGCTCAAGTCGTTAGTAATTGATATGTTATAGAAAATCTTGATCACCCCGAAAATAGTTCCTAAGAACCCTAACATGGGTGCGATTGACGAGGTAATACCTAAATAATTCATGCGAACTTCCAAACGATTTATTTCCAGTCCGGATTCAACTTGCATTGTTTCTTGTATTTCCTCCACATCATGTTCTATTTCATTTAATCCGGCTTTGATGACTCTTGCAGACGAATTGTCTATTGATGTACAAAACAAAGAGGCTTTGTCTATCTTTCCTTCTTCGATCAGTTCAGTTACACGCGATAGCCAAACTTTATCTTTTTTATTAGAGCGAAGAATGATAACAGACCTTTCAATAATAATATAAACTGCCAAAACAAACAACAAAGCGATAGGAATCAATATCAATCCTCCCTTTTCTAAAAGGCTGAAATAGCTTTCTTCTACTACATTGTTTGTTGTAGATGGACTTTGCAATAAAACAAATAATAACTTCATTATCAGAAACTTAAAGTATGTAAAAGTGAATTAATCACTATATTTGACTGACAAAAGTAGTATTTTTTTTTTTCGCTGTTCGAGAAAGTTATGAACAATAAATAAAATATCGTTTTTTTTTTAATATTAATCAAAAGTCTTCATGAATCTGCATTCAGGCATGCTATAAGTCTCTCATATGCTAGAATCATATTTATTAATAAGTTTTCTATCATACCCACAGTTATAAAAAGCAA
>CAZJHO010000010.1:0-49818 GCA_964546015.1 uncultured Paludibacter sp. | reverse complement strand
AGCATTTTGTCTAATAAAATCGCTCGTTTACTTTTATCGCATAATTTTAAAATAAATAATTATGAATTACGGGTATATTCGTGTAAGCACAGACAAACAAACAGTAGAGAATCAGCGTTTTGAAATTAATCGTTTTTGTGAGAAGCAAGAAATGGTAATTGACAAATGGATTGAAGAAACGATCTCAGGAACAAAAGAAGTAGATAAGCGCAAACTAGGCACTTTGTTAAACAAGTTAAAAAAAGATGATATTCTCATTTGTGCAGAACTATCCCGTCTAGGTCGTAATTTGTTAATGATTATGTCTATTCTCAATCACTGCATGAATAATGATGTTAAGGTATGGACAGTAAAAGACAATTATCGTTTGGGTAGCGATATAAATTCTAAAGTGCTAGCTTTTGCTTTTGGTTTATCAGCCGAGATAGAACGAAATCTTATATCGCAACGCACCAAAGAAGCCTTGGCGAGAAAACGGGCAGAGGGTGTTATACTTGGTCGCCCTAAGGGGCGAAAATCATCAAAAGTAAAATTAACAGGTAAAGAACAGCAAATTAAAGACTTGCTTGATAGAAAAGTTTCTAAAAGTGCTATTGGCAGAATACTCGGTGTACATCGGTTAACAGTAAGTGAGTTTATAAAAGAAAAAATGTAAGTTAAAATATTTGCAAAATATTACTTTTGTATTTTTACATAAAAACTAAAATATAAACGATGAAATCAACAGAAATCATAGACTTATTCAGCCGTTTTGAAGCTGCAGTCGCTGAGTATGAAAGTATTGAATGTTGGAGTGCGCGTGAATTACAATCGCTTTTAGGCTATTCGAAATGGGAAAACTTTTCCAAAGTCATCGAAAAAGCAAAAGAATCCTGTGTAAATGCGGGCGGAACAGTTTCCGATCATTTTCCTGATATCAGGAAAACGATCGCTATGCCAAAAGGTGCTGAGAAAGAAATAGATGATATACTTCTCACTCGTTATGCCTGCTACTTGATTGCACAAAATGGAGATAGCCGGAAACCCGAAATTGCTTTTGCACAAAATTATTTTGCCGTACAGACCCGCAGATCGGAAATTATAGAACAACGACTGTTAGAAGCCGAGCGGCTAAAAGCGCGTGTAAAGCTCCAAGAAACCGAGAAAAATCTATCAGGTATCTTGTACGAAAGAGGTGTAGATGACAAAGGGTTTGGTATTATCCGTTCGAAAGGTGACCAAGCACTATTTGGCCTTAGCACAGCCTTGCTGAAAAGAAAAATGAGTATTCCAGATAGTCGTGCATTAGCCGACTTTCTTCCAACTGTGAGCATTAAAGCCAAAGATTTTGCTGCTGCCATGACTGCTGAAAATGTACAGATAAAAAATTTATCAACTCAATCAGCAATAGAAAAAGAACATGTTGATAATAATCTCGGAGTGCGAAAAATTATGATAGAGCGCGGTTTGAAACCCGAAAACCTCCCTGTTGCCGAAGATATTAAAAAAGTAGAACGACGCTTAAAAAGCGACGAAAAAAAAATAACAGATAACAAGGAAAAACGACCAAAGAAAGGGAAATAAAATGCTTCTGAAAAATACTATAGGCTGATAGGGGAGTGAATTTTTAAATAATTACATATAAAAAAGAAATCTCGATCGAAATCGGGATTTTTCTTTTCTAAAACAACTCCAACTGTTGCCAGCCCACTTGTTTTTGTTCTTCCTTTTTGCCATAGAAAATATCCATACTACCAAACTGTTTGTCGGTGATGCAGAGGATGCCTATATAACCGCGTTCGGGCAGGGCATTTTTCACGCGTTTAATGTGTACTTCGGCGTTTTCGGCACTGGGGCAGTGGCGTAGGTAAATGGAGAACTGAAACATGGTAAATCCGTCGTTAATCAGCTTTTTACGGAAATCGGAGTAGATTTTTCTATCCTTTTTCGTTTCTGTAGGCAAATCGAAAAATACAAGCACCCACATAACTCTGTATTGATTTAGGCGTGAAGATAGTTCCATATCGCAGCCTGTTTTTTTTAGTTCTATGGCAACTCGGGATATTTTATTTTCCGTGTACTCCCCTCAAAACATTGATATAGCGAAGCCGTAGTTTGTGCTACGGCTAACATCAGTAGATTCATCCGTCCGCCAATACGCACATCCATATCGGGTATGCGCAACATTTCGGCTTTGTGGTCGATGGTTAGTTTTTCGGGAATACTACCTTTGTCTGCCATACTAAACACAATTTGGTCAACAAATGGGCGATAAGGCTCCATAATATCATCGGCCAAGCAATAAGCATTATATCGGTTATGATGATGAATGCCCAAAGTCGGTAACAGTCCGCTACTTACCAATGCCCGCGCTACCACAGCCCGAAGAATGGCATATCCGTAATTGAGCAAATTATTGGGTGCAACACCTTCTCTATCGCGTGTAAAACCTTCTACTTGTGGAAAGGCTTGGCTCCAATAATAAGCCGCCGCACGGGCTTCGAAATTATCAGGGTCGCCGCTGCGCACTTCGTTTGCCCAATGTGCCATGTTGCGCGTGTTACAATCACGATATCGTTTCAACACTTCGGCCTGATTAGTGATTTTGGCTTTGATAGTTTGTTGCCAAAGTTGTTTTTTAAGTGGTTCACTGGCTGATAGTTGATCGGTAAAGCGTTCACATTGAGTAGTGTTTCCACAAAGCGGCAACATAAGCCCAACAGGCATTCGGCGACTGTCACAAGTAATGATAGCTATATTATTATCCAATAATTTTTCAATTAATCCGTGTGTGATGGTAATTTGCTTATGGTCGATTACTACCACGCCTAAATCCTCTATCGGCAATATTTTCTCACTATTTCGCTTAAACGATTCGGGCAACGAGTCATTCTTTTCTACCTCAGGCAGCTTGACAACTAACTGCTCGTTGCGCAAACTGAGATAGGCTGGATTGCCGAAGTAGAGGGTTTTCTTAATCATCGGATTATTTTTTTGATTTTACCTAAACGGTCTATTTCAAGTTTCCAGCAAACATCTTTAATCATAATATTATCAATAGACCTCTCTGTTTTATTTAATGGAGAAAACTCAAATTTATTTACAATTGGAGTTGCAACATCATTTCTTATAAAGAAACATTGATATCCAGAAGAACTTACCATTTTATAAACCCGTTGTATTTGCTCTTTACTCAAATTCTTAAAATCAATACTCTGCAAACTCTCCCGTTCCTCTTCACTTGGAACATACACCAAATCATTCGGCGAAAGATGAAACAACAAAGTGTATTCATCCCCTTTTTCATCAATGTATCTTTTATCGACGGCATCTAATCCTTGTTTTTGATTTTCGATAATAATGTTTAAGGGTACAGTTTGATAACTCCGTTTCCCATCTTTATCGATATAAATAGCAAAGAAAAGATTTGTACCTTTGGCGGCTTCTACATATTTGCCGTTTTTACTGCCGGTTGCGCCAACAGTAAATTTATTCCCTTTCGGTTCATAGGTTCGTACTTTGATAATTGGTTGATGAGGCTTCCCGTTATTCAATTCAATAATGTTTTTGTTCATTTCCTCAATGCCTTCGGGCGAAAATGCCATTTCTGGATGTTCTTTTCCATCTTCGGAGTTGTATTTTTCCAAATGCGATTTGAGAATTTTTTGAATGCCGGTATCGGTAACACTTTCAATTCGCTTCGCTGTAAAACTATCGTCCAACGCCACACGCGAAGCTACATTGTTATCATCAAAATAATAAATATTTACTTTTGAGATATCCACATCATTCCAACTATTTTTTCGGTCTTTGAAATATTTCTGCAATAGTTTTTTGTCATAATGATATTGAGCAACTAATTCTTTGATTTTCTTTTTCAACGATTTATCTACAATCATTTGCCAATTATCCAACGCAGCCGATAGCTGTACCGTTTTTTGGAATCGAAGATTGACAAGTCCCGAAAAAGTATCTTTATGCAACGATTTGCGGATAGCCCAACTGTCGCCTTTCTCTTGCGTTTCCTTTACTTTCTTCAATTGTCCGTTGGCATCTTTTTGCCACTTCTCGTATTTATTGACGGTTTTATTGATTACCCGCAAGTTTTGTTTGAAACTTACGATGGTTTGTTGCAACTTATCTTTCGCATCTTTGGCAAACTTATCCCAAGGTGTTTTGAATATCCATCGGTAATTACCTTGTTCGCCTTCGTTATATTTTTTGTCGCACAACAAGCGGCGCAAATCTTCGCGGGATTTTTGTTTCTCTTCTTTGTTTTTACCTTTTTCTAAAGCGTTTTGATTGTTTGAGAAATTAACATGACTCCGTGTAGCGCAAGCGATTACTAAAGCATCCATGGCATGATGGCGGTGGTCGATGCGTTTTTTCTGAAATCCTTTTTGAAATTCTATTGGAACTTCGGGCAAGAATTTGTTGGTGGCTGGATTAATCTTACCAAAATTTTCGGTACCGGTTATTTCGTTCAATCGCTCGAAACGCGGAGTGATAATATCGTTCCAAATATCATTCATGCCCCAATCTTTTTTCAGCGCAGTGGTTATCTGACCGTTGCAACTCACTAGATTTTTGGAAGTTGTGCCATCGTCATCTTTTTCTTCGCGAACGATTCTGGATAATAGGTTTTTAATTTCTTTACTAATGTATCGAGTATCATTCATTTGGCGCTCTATCATTGCTTCAGGAATATCCGTAAGCAGCAACTTTTTGCCTTTGGGGTTGCGGTAATTGTAGTTTCGTTTTACAAAATCGAGATAGTTCGCTTCGGATAATATGGTTACTGATTTTCCTAGGTGTAATACTTTTTCGCCTTCATGGTTTTGGATAAATTCCAATCCAAGCTGATTGTCTTTCAGCTTGTTTACTTCCGATTCGCAGATTACTTTATTGCTGAAGGAATCGTCGAAGTAGCGACTTTGCGGAATGATATGTTCTATTTCGTAAGCGGGCGTAAACAGCTTGCCAAGCGGAATCATTTCGCCTGTGTACGGCGATCGATATTTTTGTTCCAACCAAAGTTTGTATCTGATAAGTTCACTTTTAGTTGGTTGAGATGCTTTGCTTATTTTCAGGATTTCGTCAGGAATTTCGATATCGGAACTCAACACGCCATCTTCATAAATCCGCAACAGTTCTTGCTGGCTAGGCGAATATGGGCGTACATTCTCAATTTCTTTGTCGTTCAGCATTTCCATCAACAACGCTTTGATACGAAGGTTTGTGTTTTCGTTTTCGGTATTTTGATTGGTAATGCGTTTTCGCTTGTCGGCAGGATTTTTCATTTCCCGTCCTAATTCAATATGTATTTCTTTGAAGAAATCCTTTGCGCCATCGCCATATTGTTGCCAAATATCTTTTACCACCCGAAGTGTTTCGGTAATAACTTGTTCTACAATTGGATTGCGCAAACTGTGTTGTTTAAATTCTTTTAAAAACTTATCCAAATCGGTAGGCGTTTCCCATCGTTGCAGGTCGCCTTCCTCCGAGTGGCGATTGTACACAACATAGCAAACCAACCAAAGAGGCAATCCTCTGAAATCTGTAATATTAGTCAAATGAAATGCTTTTTCGCGTACACGGGTTTGGATTTTTTCGTCCACTTCGCCGGTTATGATTTTTTCAATACGGTCTTTTGTTTTGGTATCAATATCGGCTTCATTCCAATATTTACCCATGCGCATAAGCGGCAACAGCTTTTTGATTGCTTTTGCCGAGTACGAACCGTATTCATTTTTATATGGAGGAAATTTTTTGAATTGTTCGGCAAAATCATCGCCTAAATTATTTTTTCTGGCAAATGTTTTCAATGCTGTTTCGAGCTCAATTTTATCATTTACCGAATAAAGAATGTGCCAAAGGGCTTCTTCTTTTTCTTTGGTCAGAAAATCGGTTGGAACATCCGAACATTTATCCAATCGGGTTTTTATCGTGCTTCGGGTTTCGTTGCATGGATATATTTTGTCTTCCACAAAATTCCAACGATATTTAGCCGCTTCTTCTGTCAGTGCTTTTCCTTTTAGTTTTCGAGGTTCCAGTAAATACTTTATCAAAGCCTCTTGTGTGATTTCTTTCCTATTATTAAGAAAATCGAATAGGTTTACATAATCTTCCTCATTTGTAAAGAATTGCTCGGTAATCGGGCTTTCGTCGTTTTCTTTCAGGTAGATATGTAAATTCTTTATCCATTGCCAAAGACGAAATTCCTGAAACAAAGGATGAGATTTGGCAATGCACTTTATCGGATACACATCCCCTTTTTTATCTCGTAAGGTTTCATAGCGGCAATCGCTGATTTGTGATTTCTTGCTTTTCAGCGGGCGTTGATAGAAAATAATATCATTCAAAAATAGATGTGTAAAATCTTGCTGTGCAATGTTGCTTCGGTGTGCTTCATTGTATTCATAGAGTTCCTCCAAGCAAGCATTATATAAATCTCTGTTTTGCAATTCGGAGTGATATTTTACTTGTGTTTGAAGGATTTGGCGCAACTCATCTTTGTAAAACTTACGCTCAATAACACGCACCAATTTCCCGTTTATTTTTTGAGAAGGGTTCTCGAGCAATGTGTCATAAATATATTGTCCGACAGTTTTCTTACTATTTTCAATTTCTAATTCCGTTTTTACTTTTATTTTAGCATACATTTTATCCTTTTGCTTCTTGTCCATTTTTTCAATTTCATCAAAAGTTGGCAAAAATGAAAGTTCATTTTTTATTGTTCCATCTTTTAATGTAGAAGTTTTAAGAATAAATTCTCTTGTTTTACCTTTCCAATTGGATATATCAGAATAAAAAGCGGCATTATATGTCAAGTCATTTTCTAACTTGACTTCATACCAGTATTTTTCATATTTTTTATCTTTATCTCCTTTCGTTACATCTAGAATCTCAGAAGAGATTATTTCAAATTCTTTTTCTTTGTCATCGTTATCATCTTCATTTCTTTGATAATAACCTCGTTTTTGATTAAAATTCAACAACAACCAAGCTAATTCTTCTTTCTCTATTTTTTGGTTTAAAGCCTTTTTACGGAGATAATAAATTGTCCAATCGTATGGAATTTTCTTGTTATTCTCCAACAATTGAGGTTGGTATTTGGCAAAATCAGTTAGCATTTCGTCAAATGACTGTTGGAAGATAAATTCAAAAGTTGTTTTCCCATCTACTTCACTTTCTTTCCAAGCCAGCTTAGGCTCTTTTTCATCCATGAATTGACCGAAATATTTATCAAAATCTATTTGAGCCGCATAGTGTTCGGGCAGAAATCCAAGTATATTCAACACTCGGTGCAAACGCTCACGGCGCAACAAATGACGCTCACGCAAACGGCGAACACCTCTGAATCCTGTCCGCTCGGCAGTTTGCGAAACCGAAACACCACTGTCAAACTTTCCCAAAACATCTTGCGACATAGGAATAATACGGCTCCCTAAATCAATAATTTCTCCAACTCTTTCTTTTTCATCTTGAGTTATCAGTGCCCACCCGATACTGTTTGTTCCCAAATCCAAACCTAAAATCTTTTTCATAAATGTGAATTGTTAACTTGCTGTAAATGTAAGGATAAAAAATATTTTCACAATATATTTTGTTAATAAAAACATTATCATACCTTTGCATTACAATTTTGAAGGAATTCACAATAAGGATTATTCCGTTGTGAAAACATTTAAAGCGGCGTGTAAGCGTCGCTTTTTTTATTTACACCAATAAAAACAAAAAAGCTGCTCTCACAATGAAAGCAGCTTTTTCTGAATTATTGTAAATTTCTTACAATTGAGGACCTGAAGGAATCAAGTCTTTACCTTCCGGCAAGTATTGCTCGAAGTTTTCAATATATTTCGCAGCCAATGATTTTGCTTTTTCTTCCCATTCGCCTTTGTTAGTATAAGTGTTGCGTGGGTCAAGGATGCCTTCCGATACATTGTTCAATGCTTTTGGTGCATACAAGTTCAACACAGGAATATGAACTTTTTCTGCTTTTTCGATAGATCCATCGATAATAGCATCGATAATAGCACGAGTATCTTTGATGGAAATACGCTTACCTGTACCGTTCCAACCGGTATTTACTAAATAAGCTTTAGCATTGTGTTCTTTCATTTTTTTTGCCAACACGCTTGCATATTTTGTTGGGTGAAGTGTCAAGAATGCTTCACCGAATGCAGGTGAAAATGATGGAACAGGCTCAGTGATGCCGCGCTCAGTTCCGGCTAATTTAGATGTATATCCGCAAAGGAAGTGATATTGAGCCGATTTTTCATCCAATACAGAAACCGGAGGTAATACACCGAACGCATCGGCAGAAAGATAGATAATTTTGTTGGCATGTCCTGCGCGCGATGGAAGAACGATTTTGCTAATGTGTGTGATAGGATAAGAAACGCGGGTGTTTTCTGTTTTAGAAGCTTCTTTAGAGAAGTCAGGTGTTCCGTCTGCTTTAACGGTAACATTTTCCAACAAAGCATCGCGACGGATTGCACGCCAAATATCAGGCTCATTTTCTTTGCTCAGGTCGATAACTTTTGCATAGCAACCGCCTTCATAGTTGAACACACCGTTTTCGTCCCAACCGTGCTCATCGTCGCCGATAAGGTAGCGTTTTGGGTCAGCCGAAAGGGTTGTTTTGCCTGTACCTGACAATCCGAAGAAGATAGCTACATCGCCATCTTTACCAACATTGGCAGAGCAGTGCATTGAAGCGATTCCGCGTAATGGAAGGTAATAGTTTTGCATAGCAAACATACCTTTTTTCATTTCGCCGCCATACCAAGTACCACCGATGATTTGCATTTTTTCTGTCAAGTTGAACAATACATATACTTCAGAATTCAAACCTTGCTCTTTCCATTTAGGGTTAGTAGTTTTAGAACCGTTGAATACCACGAAATCAGGCTCTCCGAAGTTAGCTAATTCGTAGTGAGAGGGGCGGATAAACATATTTGTTACAAAGTGAGCTTGCCATGCAACTTCCACAATGAAACGCACTTTCATACGGGTATCTTCATTAGTTCCGCAGAAAGTATCTACTACATATAATTTTTTTGCAGTATTCAATTGTTTGATAGTTAATGCTTTTAAATCGTTCCAAACTTCTGTGGAAACAGGTTGGTTAATGGTCCCATCCCACCAGATAGTATTTTCAGAAACGCTGTCTTTTACAATGTAGCGATCTTTAGGCGAGCGACCGGTAAATTTACCTGTGTCAACAGATACTGCACCTGTGTTTGTTAATGTACCTTTTTCGAATCCTTCGTTTTTAGGATCCATTTCAGCTTGGAAAAGTTCTTCATAAGAAGGATTGTGAACAACCGGAATGCTGTTCGAAATACCATACTTTGATAAATCTAATGTTGCCATTTTTTTAGAAATGTTTTTTTAAAAATTAATATAGTTGTTTATTATCTCTTTTTCTTTTGCAAAAACGCTGACAAAAATAGCATATTTTTTGGAAGTACAATCACTTTTGTTACAAGAAGATAAAAAAAATAATTTAGGAACATTTTGAATTTTATAAGTTAAGAATCCTATTTTTTTTAAAATTGAAATAAATTCGCCTAAAATAATTAAGGAATGAAAGGATTTGTTTGTATTTTGGCAGGAGATTGTTAGTTTACAAAATGACAAGATTTTTATTATTTCTTGCGCATTACGACATAATCAATCATTTGGCAGAGCGCCGTTTTTACTTTTTGGTTAGAAAAATCATTGAGTAATGATTTTGCTTGTTCGGCATATTTTTTCATTACCGTTTCAGCTTGTTCAATACCATTATATTTTTCGGTAAGATTTAAAAAGAAAATTATTGCATCACTATTCAGTTCTGCTTGATTAAGCAATTGATGTGCCTTGTTCTTTTCTTCTTCGGATGCATTTTGGTAGGCACAAATAAGAGGAAGTGTAATTTTTCTCTCACGAATGTCATTCGCAGTGGGTTTACCGATTTCTTTGTTGTTTGAATAATCAAAGATATCATCTTTTATTTGGAAACAAAGCCCCAAAAGTTCGCCGTATGCGTACAAGCTTTCTATTTCCGCTTCGGTTGCTCTATTCGAAGAAACCGCTCCGGTAACCATACACGAAGAAAAAAGTACAGCTGTTTTTTTTCGGATTATTTCTAAGTAAGTTGCCTCGTTGAATTGTGGATTGTTAGCAGTTTTAAGTTGAAGTAATTCTCCTTCGGCAAGGGCTTTTCCTAGGGTTGAGAAGGCATCAATCAGACGATTGTCTTCCATTTTACCGGCAATGGCAAATACTTTCGACAATAAATAGTCGCCACCGAGTACTGCTACTTTGTTGCCGAATTCAGCATTTACGGATGGATTTCCTCTTCGTTGCTGGGCGTTGTCCACCACATCGTCGTGAATAAGGCTGGCAGCATGAAGTACTTCTAAACATAATGCGGCAGAATAAGTCGTTTCGGTTACATTTCCACAGAGTTTTGCCGATAGCAGCACTAATATCGGGCGTATTTGTTTCCCTTTGGTATTTAATACATAATTGAAGATTTGAGATAATAAAACATTATCAGATTGCAACGATTCGAAATATAATTGTTCGAATGCGGCAAATTCTGTTGTAATAGGTTGTTTTATTTCTGCTAAATGGTTCATTAGACTACAAAAGTACTATTTAGTTAATAACTTCCAATAAGTCAAAGTTGAAATTTTAAATAACCACAAAAAATGCATTACTTTTGTAGAAATTTAATTAAGATTACATGAAATTTACCGAACTCGGTCTGGATGAGAATATACTTGATGCTATTTCTCATATGGGCTTTGAAGATGCTACTCCTATTCAAGAATTTGCAATACCCCGTATTTTAACAAATAAAGATTTAATTGCCTGTGCACAAACCGGGACCGGAAAGACAGCTGCTTTCGTACTTCCTGTTTTGCATAAATTGGCAGGCAAACCTGACTCTAATACCGATACGCTTATCATTGTTCCTACACGCGAGCTTGCTATACAGATTGATCAGGAAATACAAGGGCTTTCGTATTACATTTCGGTTGGTTCGATAGCCGTTTACGGTGGTGGCGATGCTGTTTCGTATGCCGAGCAGGAACGCGCACTTAAACATGGGCGCGATATTATTGTGGCTACGCCCGGGCGACTGATTTCGCATTTGGCACAAGGATATGTTAATTTTAAACATGTAAAGCATTTGATCCTCGATGAGGCGGATAAAATGCTCGATATGGGTTTTTTAGAAGATATTGAAAAGATAATTTCTTTTTTGCCGAAAAATCGACAAACACTTATGTTTAGCGCAACAATGCCTCCTAAAATTAGGCAATTGGCAAAAAAAATATTGCATCATCCCGAAGAAATTTCATTGGCTGTTTCTAAACCAGCCGAAAAGGTACAACAGTTTTTGTCCCTTGCCTACGACGGACAAAAAAATGAAGTGCTTCATCATATTATCGAGCAAAAGCCTGATTATAACAGCATTATTGTTTTTACTTCGAAAAAATCAAATGTAAATGAGATTGTAAAATCGCTTCGGAATTGGGGTTATAAGGTACGCGGTATTTCGTCCGATTTGGAACAGGAGGCACGCGAAGAAGTACTTATCGGTTTTCGTTCCAAGCGTATCCGTATTTTGGTAGCTACCGATGTGATGAGTCGCGGCATTGACATCAAGGAAATAAATATGGTAATCAATTACGATGTGCCACACGATGCCGAAGATTATGTGCATCGCATCGGGCGTACGGCGAGAGCAAATACTGAAGGAGAAGCCTATACGCTGGTGAATCCTAAAGATATGCAAAAAATGAAGCGCATCGAAGAACTGATCGAGATGGAGATACCCCGATTGCCCCTGCCGAAGGGACTGGGCGAAGCTCCGGTCTGGAAAACCGAATCTGTATCGAAAAAGAGAACTTTTTATAAAGATAAAAAATCCAAGCATAAAAAATCGCCTCGAAATAGAAATAACAAGCCTTAATTTGTTATGCAACACACATTACAGCTAATACTTACACCCGAACAAGCAGCCATCGAAGCTGAATTAAGAACGATTGTTGCTAATAAGCTGAGTATCGAAACAAAACGCATCAAAGGTATTCGGATTGAGCGAAAAAATATTGATGCTCGTTCGCGTTTCCCGAAAGTGAATTTATCCGTTCGGGTGTTTGTTGATGAACAACCGACGGTCAATAAGCCCGATTATTTTAATTTTCACGATGTGTCCGATTGCGAAGCGGTTGTCATTGTCGGGGCGGGACCTGCGGGACTATTTGCCGCACTTCGGTTGATTGAGCTGAATCTGAAACCGATTGTTCTCGAACGAGGCAAGGATGTAAGCGGACGAAAAAAAGATATTGCCCAACTCAATAGGAATATTGCCCTAAATGAAGAATCAAATTATTGTTTTGGCGAGGGCGGCGCGGGCACTTTTTCGGACGGGAAACTCTATACTCGTTCTAAAAAGAAAGGAAATATTCAGCGCATTCTTGATATTTTCCATTATCATGGTGCACAAGATGAGGTATTGTACGAAGTGCATCCGCATATCGGCACAGACCGCTTGCCTGATGTAATTAAGAATATACGAAAAACCATTATTCGTTGCGGTGGTGAAGTGCGTTTCGAAGCAAAATTGACCGATTTGATTATTGAGAGTAATAAGATAAAAAGTGTTGTAATCAATGGAAAAGAAAAACTGAAATCCGAAGCTGTAATTCTTGCAACCGGACATTCGGCACGGGATATTTACGAATTATTGCATAAAAAAAACATTGTGCTCGAAGCCAAAGGTTTTGCCATGGGCGTGCGTGTGGAACATCCGCAAGCCTTGATTGACAGCATTCAATATCATTGCAAAGAGCGCGGCGAATACCTTCCGGCTGCGGCATATAATCTGGTTACACAGGTAGATGGGAGGGGTGTGTATTCGTTTTGCATGTGTCCGGGTGGGCATATCGTGCCTGCTTCTACAGAAAAAGGCGAGTTGGTTGTAAACGGAATGTCTGCCTCAAAACGCAATTCACCTTATGCAAATTCGGGCATTGTAGTTGAAATCCGCCCTGAAGATTTGCCGGACTCTTATCAAGAATTTGGTGCGTTGGCAGGCTTGCGTTTTCAGCAAGATGTAGAACGATTAGCTTTTACCAATAATGGCGGACAAGAGCAAAAAGCTCCTGCACAACGATTGCGTGATTTTGTACAAGGAAAACTTTCGGCAGATTTGCCCGAATGTTCCTATTTGCCAGGCATTATTTCATCTCCTATGCATTTTTGGTTACCCGAAATTATCGGTAAACGATTGCAAGAGGGTTTTAAACATTTTGATAGAAAAATGAAAGGTTTTGTAACCAACGATGCTGTTGTAGTCGGTGTAGAATCGCGTTCTTCGTCGCCTGTTCGCATTCCTCGCAACGCGGAAACTTACGAGCATATCCAAATCGACGGACTATACCCTTGCGGAGAAGGGGCGGGTTATGCGGGCGGCATCACTTCATCGGCTATGGACGGGGAGATTTGTGCGGAAAAGGTGGTGGAAAAATTATCATAAATCGTACTTATGTTCGAAAAACAATTATCCGAAGCTTTATCGAAAAAAGTAATAGATGCAATTGTACATTCGGTTATAGAGCAACCTGTTTTGTACGATAAATTGTACCAATTAATTGAGTCGTCGGATAGTCGTGTGGCTTGGCGGGCAGCGTGGGCGTTGAGTCATTTATGTGCAAAGGATTCGTCTTTTTTTACTCCCAAACGAATGGAACAGGTCGTTTCTTCATTGCTTCAGACAGAAAATGAAAGTATTCAACGCACTTTACTTTACATTATTAAAAAATTATCATTGACAGATTATCCGGTTGAATTTATCAACCGTTGTTTCGAATGGATGCTTTTGCCGCAAAAGCCGGTTGCTATACAAGTATATTGTATGTATATACTAAAAAATCTATGTAAACAATATCCCGAATTTACGGACGAACTGATTGTTTCGCTAGAGAATGTGGAAAGTAATTTTTATTCAAAAGGATTTGCTTCGGCACGAAAGAAAACATTAAAACAAATAAGCCGGACAAAAGAGAAATGATAGTTTTACTGTAAAACTACTCTTTTTAAAAGGAAATATTGTTTACATAATCACTTTGATTATTTTTGCAATAAGTTTAATTATTAACTAAAACTAAGAAAATTATGAAAGTAGTAAAAGGGTTAAGTTTATTGTTTTTAGGTTTGACATTGTCATTCACAAGTTGTAGCGATGATGACGATGAAGATCTTCGCGATCAATTAGTAGGTGATTACACGGTTGAAGTAACTGTTAGAGTGCCCGGACAGGATGAGTTTACTATACATAATGTACCAGTGAACTTGGCTAAGTCAGGTGATAATGATTTACAAATTTCAGGAACTGTGGTTATTCCCGACATGGGCAATGTAACTATCACTAATTTGCAACTTCCAACTGCGAGTGTGACAAATCAAACTTTACAAGGTAACTCGTTGTTAGCTTATTATTCTAATATTCCGGCACAAACAATTACTGTTGGTGGAACGGATTATCAATTCCAGGGAAATAAAGGAATATCGTCAAATAATGATATCTTATATGATGCTGCTGTTAGTAAAATGAGCTCAAGCATAGGAAGCTCTCTTCGCTCATTAGATATTAATCTGAAACAAGTGGTACCAACTGATCAACCGGCTATTAAATTAAGCATTAGTTATGTTTACGCTAACTATAACTATTAATACATAATCTACGGAGAACAAAAAAACGCCTATTTTTTCGGTAGGCGTTTTTTTTATTGAGTATAAAAAATTATTTCATCATTGAATATGTTTTTGCTTTCAAAAACTTACCGAATTTTTTGATGTTGCTATATTTATTTTGTTCTTCCACAGAGATAGGTTCGCCAAAATGCACTGTGATTGTTTTCCCCCTTTTATTGACCAATTCATGGATAAGATATGCCGATCGCATTTGCCAACTGATATGTCCCAATAATTGATAAAACCATGAATTTGCTCCCGAAATATAAATAGGAATAATAGGTACTTGCGCTCTTTTTATCATTTTTAGCGGTGATATTTGCCACTCTCGGTCAACCACATTGCCGCGCATATTAGGAAGGGATATGCCTCCTGCGGGAAAAACTCCTATCGGATGTCCGTTCTTCAAATGTTCGAGCGCTTGTTTGACGCCTCCTATATTGGATTTTGTCTCAGATATTTTGTTGTTTTTTGGGAAAGGATTTACGCCGACAAACATATCCTCGATGGTATCGATTTGTTTCAGAATCCAATTTACCATCATTTTATAGTCGCTACGCACGCCACCTACGGCACTCATTTCAATTAACCCGTCGAGGTGTCCATAAGGATGGTTGGAGGTAGTGATAAATGCTTTGCCTTCAAATCGGTCAAGCACTTCTATATTTTCATATTTGCGGATGACACCCATCTTATTGAGTGCATCGTTTATAAAGTCGATTCCTGTCAGATGCTTAGAGCCGTCATACACTGCGTTGGCTTTATTGATGCCGCCTATGTGAAAAACCGCTTTTACGAGCAATTTACCAAAACGCTCTCTGAAAAGGGGGTGTAAACCACGCACCATTTCTTCACTGATTAATTTATCTTTCACGATTACTAACTTTCTCTTCCTAATTTTTATTTGTTTGATTTCTTTCTTCAATATCGCGAACATTAGCCATTCTCAGCAGTTTTACGAAATCGATAGCATTTATCGTGAAAAGAACGATGCAAATAAATATCCCCGAATATATAATAGAATCTACAACTAAGGCTTCGAGAGAAATAATAAGGGATATAATTATACGAAGTTCTGTAGGACCGAAAAAGCCCGAATCAATGATATATTTGTCGGCAATTTTGTAGCGCAACAAAGCCATCATCATTGACCAGCCGTACAAAAACACAAAAATAAATCCTATAATTTTATATGAAGCATCTACATAAATAATATAACCGATGCCGATAGTCACAATACTAAACCAATCGATGATAAAATCGAGCGAAAAACCGTACCATTTACGAGGCTTATTGCGATAGTAAGCGATTCGTCCGTCCAACGAATCGCCAAACCAATTAATGGCAAAACCTAAAATGTTCAACAGCAGCCAATAGTGATGCACATATTTTGCAAGGATAAAAGAAACTACAACAATCAACGAGCCGGTAAAGCCTGTGCCTGTAAGCATATCCGAGCTTATCCGATTCGGGATGCATTGCACAAGAAATGTGATAAGTTTTTGCTCGGATTGTTTCAAAATATTACTGCGAGTACGGTCTTTTGATATTTTTTCTAAGTCGTCCCGGTTTTTAGAATTACTCATGTTTTTGAATATTTTATATTATTTTTTTCTTAAAATTTGAAACCTATTTTAATCAGTAATTTTCTGATTTTAATGTCTTTATAGACAAAATATCGCTGCATATTATAGTTCCAGCCTAAACCGACCACAATGGAAACAATCATTTTAGGCACAAGAAAAACATTTTCTATTATAAGGTCGGGAAGGCTTTCCTGCGGTATCCAATTCATTATCATTTCGGTGAGAAGAATAGTACCTTCACGATTGAGGAACAGGCTTATTGTCCATACAAACAAGAATTTCAATGCAATGGCTTTCAAATTGATGTATTCTGCTTTAAAAGTCCATTTATAATTGATAATCGCATTAAGCACACCGCCTATGAAGTTGCCGATAAGCGTGGCGTTTCCGTAAAAAATGCCGAAAATATTTACACAAATAATAGTAACAAGAAAATCGAATTGGCTGGATACTTGAGAAGAAAATTGTGCCCGTAGAAATGTAAAAAATTCATTTTTCTTATTGATTGTGTATGATATTTTTTTTATCCAGGGTTTCATTTTTATACAAAAAAGAGAATTTTTTGAATTTACTTATGCAAAAATAAGATTAGTATTGTGGATTACGATATTTATTTTAACAAAAATGTAACATTTCAGCATTAGAAGGACAACAAAATAATAATTGGGGACAAAATGATTTTTGAGAATTATCTTAATTTAACCTTGTGAAATTTATTTTTAGGGTTATAAGCAATCATCATAATTAATCAAATAAGTCACACTTCAGACGAAAAGAAGTATTATCTTAGCGTAATTTTTGAGTCTTTAATATAGTTGAACAAATACCTTATGGCAAGCTGCTTGCAAGTTGAGAACCTGACCAAAACTTTTGGTGATAAATACCTCTTTGAAAACATATCATTTGGCATTGCCGACGAACAACGCATAGCGCTGATTGCCAAAAATGGTGGTGGAAAGACTACTCTGCTTTCTATCCTTGCCGGCGAGGAAGATTACCAAAACGGAACGATTTCTTTTCGCCGCGATTTGCGGATAGGTTATTTGCGCCAAGACCCGTTATTCGATTCTTCTCTGACAGTGCTCGAAGCCTGTTTCAGTACGGGTAACGAAGTTACCGAATTGATTAAACAATACGAAACCCAAACCGAACGCATTGCACAAGGCAAAATGGTAAACCATGCCGAATACGAGAAAATCCTTGCCCGCATGGACGAACTCAAAGCGTGGGATTACGAAACGCACATCAAGCAAATTCTTGGTAAACTCAAAATACATGATTTCGACCAGCCAATCAGTACGCTTTCAGGCGGACAACTTAAGCGTGTAGCCCTGGCAAATGTGTTAATTTCAGAACCTGATCTGTTGATGCTCGACGAGCCTACCAACCATCTTGACCTCGAAATGGTAGAGTGGCTTGAGAACTTCCTGCGTAACAGCAAAATGGCGTTACTCATGGTTACGCACGACCGTTACTTTTTAGACAGGGTTTGCTCGGATATTCTTGAAATTGATCATGAAAAGTTGTACTATTATCGGGGAAATTACAGTTATTTTTTGCAAAAAAAAGGAGAACGGATTGATAATTTCAATACCGAACTCGAAAAAATAAATAATTTGTACCGAAAAGAACTGGATTGGATGCGCCGACAACCGCAAGCGCGTGCTACGAAAGCTAAATCGCGCATCGATGCCTTTGCCGACATCGAACGCCGCGCCAAACAACGCCGCGAAAACAAACAACTATCGCTCGAAGTGAAAGCGTCGTATCTCGGCTCAAAAATTGTTGAGATACAATATATCAGCAAGGCATATGGTGATTTTAAGCTGTTGGATAATTTTTATTATAATTTTTCCAGATACGAAAAAGTAGGCATTGTCGGCAAAAACGGCACAGGCAAATCTACTTTCCTAAAAATGCTGATGGGCGAAGTGAAGCCCGACAGTGGTGCTTTTGATATTGGTGAAACTGTGCAATTCGGCTATTACAGCCAGGATGGCTTACAATTTGACGATACAATGAAAGTGATTGATGTCGTACGCGATATTGCCGAAGAAATTTCGCTTGGGAATGGCAAAAAACTCAACGCTTCGCAGTTTTTGCAACTCTTCCTTTTTCCGCCCGAAGTGCAACACAATTTCGTGGCGAAATTGAGTGGAGGCGAGTGCCGCCGCCTCTATCTCTGTAAAGTGTTGATGCGTAATCCGAACTTTCTTGTACTTGATGAGCCTACCAATGACTTTGATATTGCTACGCTCAATGTATTGGAAGAATATTTAATAGGCTTTAAAGGTTGCGTAATAGTAGTATCGCACGACCGTTTTTTTATGGACAAGGTCGTTGACCATATCCTTGCTTTCGAGGGTGATGCACACATAAAAGATTACCCGGGCAATTATACCGATTACCGCGAATGGAAAACCCTGCAAGAAGAACAGAGTACAGAGAACGAAGAACGAGAGCAAAACACGCGTAAGGGTGCGATTAATCGCGCTTCAAGTGCAGACAAGCCCCGCAAAATGACCTACAAAGAAAAGCAGGAATTCGAAACATTAGAAAAAGATATTGCCGCACTCGAAACCGAAAAAGCAGACATCGAAGCCCAATTATCAGGTGGCGAAACGGATAGCGATAAAATCATTTCCCTTTCGAACCGCATGGGCGAAATCATCAACCTGATTGACGAAAAAACGATGCGTTGGTTAGAGTTAAGCGAGATTGGAAGGTGAAAAATCACTAAATTTGTATATATTTCCATCCACTAGACAAGTTCTACAATACTTATGAAAAGACTTTTATTACTACCAGTACTTTGGATGACATTTGTTTTGAATGCTCAAACACCCGATTATTCTGCCGGCCCGTGGGCTCAAGTTCCTGCTATTTTGGCACAAATCGTTCCTCCAACATTTGCTGATGTTGATTATAATATAACTACTTATGGAGCAGTGAGTGGCGGCGCTACTAAGTGTACCAATTCTATTCAAAGCGCTATTGATGCCTGTTCTGCAGCAGGAGGAGGGCGTGTGGTAGTTCCTCTAGGCACATTTTTAACCGGTGCATTGAAACTTAAAAACAATGTAAATCTATATCTTTCCGAAGGAGCAACTTTACTTTTCAGTACAGATTTAAATGATTACCTTCCTGTGGTATTTACTCGTTTCGAAGGGATGGAATGTTATAATTATTCACCTTTTATTTACGCCTATGAGCAAACAAACATTGCTATTGCCGGAAGCGGAACCTTAGATGGTAATACAGCTAATATGTCGCGCTGGAGTAGTTGGAAGAGTTGGGAATCTTCATCGCGAAACAGCTTGATAAATATGGTAGCAAATAATACTCCGGTAGAAAATCGTGTGTTTGGTAGTACTGTAACTAATGGTTTGCGTCCTGTTTTTATTCAACCATACAAATGTGAAAATGTTTTAATTCAAGGGATAAAAATACGCAACTCGCCGATGTGGGAAATAAACCCTGTCTTATGTACCAATGTTACTATCAAGGATTTAGATATATACTCGCATGGGCCTAACAACGATGGCTGCAATCCTGAGTCGAGCAAAAATGTTTTAATCAAAGATTGTGTTTTTGATACCGGCGATGACTGTATTGCTATAAAATCTGGCCGAAATAATGACGGAAGGCGCATCAATGTACCCAGCGAAAATATTGTCATCCAAGGTTGTACCATGAAAGAAGGTCATGGAGGTGTAACGATGGGTAGTGAACTTTCGGGGGGCATACGAAATGTTTTCGTTGAAGATTGTATAATGAATAGCTCAAATTTGGATAGAGCTTTGCGTATAAAAACAAATTGGGTGCGTGGAGGAGTTCTCGAAAATGTACATATGCGTAATTGTACAGTGCTGTCTTTAGCGCGCGAGTTTTTGCAAATAGATATGATGTACGAAGAGGGAGATGCTGGTACATTTAAACCTACAGTACGAAATTTTTTGATAGAAAATGTACAAGTGTCAGCTCCCTATAGTAAGTTGTTCTCTATTGCTTGCTATCCTTTATCTCCGGCAGAAAATATTACGCTAAAAAATTGTACATTTCCTAGTACAGCAGCAAAAGGAACTTTAAACTATATTCGGGGACTACAATTAATAAATACTTTGTTAGATAATACAAATCCATTATACCCGACTACAAAAACAAGCGAAAAGCCAACAGCAGGATATATTCATGCCGAAATTTATGCCGGTCAGACTAATTGGGGTTGGAGCAATACTCCTGGTTCATTTGCCGGAACCGGATATATGGAACCGATGGATTCGGAAGACAACAGTATCGCTTACAATTTAGCAAGCGTATTAATCCGTAATGAGCGGCAAACGCTTACTTTGCGCTACATTAACCTTAATGCCGAGGCTAAAACAATTCAAATATATGCACAAAATGATACCGGGTTGAATATTTTGGCAGGAATTATAAGCCTCCCAATTCAAACTGTATTTACAGCAGTCAGTGGGGATATAGAGTTGCCGATATCGACCTCTAAAATTGCATTTTTAGCAGATAAAGGTATTGGTATTGATGAATATAAATTAGTATTTAAAGAAGAATTTGTGCCGACTTCAGTTTCGGCTGCCAATGTCAACCGTATTTCTGTTCCGGTCGCTTTTCCTGCCGGTTTTTATACGATTTTGTTATATGATAAAAAAACAATGCAAAAAGAATCAGTCATTAAAACAATTATAACAACCGGACAGAAACAGCTAACATTTTATTCTTCAATAAAAAAAGAAGGAGCTGTTTATAAAATAGTTAATTCAGTGGGAACTGTTTTAGCAGAAGGTTTTTTACAATAGATTTTTCGGATTAAAATATTGCAATTTTATCAGCCAGCCTATTATTGATTTTTACTAAATAAATCCCTTTAGGATAAGAGGTTAATGATATAGTTATATCAGAATTATTTTGTCGTTTGGTAATCACTTTTCCCGATAAGTCGCAAATATTTACTTGGATTGGCAGATGTTGTTTGTTTATAATATTTACAGAATAATTTGATGGATTATATTGAAATAGATAGTTTTTTGATGGAGTTTGAGTATATTTGTTAATAGCTCTTTCGTCAATCGATTCGTATTCGACGCTTGCCATGATAAATGGGCCAACTCCTTTTAAATCATTCGAAACAATATCACCGGCATCGTTTCCAGTTAAGTAATACTTGATGCTTCCATCTCTTGAAAGATCCGAAGCGGGGCCTAATCCTGCCGAACGGCAAATATAATTAAGCGAGATATTTCCGTTGGTATCTTCACTAATCAAATTAGAAATAATTCCGTTATATGCTTTTTTTCCTGCGTCAAGATATTCGTCTTTTGAGATAAAATCAAGCCTTACAGCTTTCAGGATTGCATATGTGTACATACAAGAAGCCGATGCCTCCAAATAGTTACATTTTCCGTTAACACAAGTTGATTCGTCATATTCCAACAATTGATACCATAATCCGGTTTCGCTGTCTTGCCAACGCTTAATTCCTGCGGCAACTTGGTTTAAAATTATCAAAAGCTCGTTTCTTTTCGAATAATTTTCAGGGATCACTTCCAATACATCAACCAATGCCGCAAAGTACCATCCGTTTCCTCTTGCCCAAAATTCGTGCGAACATCCTTTAAAAGGCTCTTCTTTCCTTGCCCAGAAAGCATTCATATCATCCGGATTTTCTGCCCAAGCGTGATAATTCAATTGCTTTTCGCTGTTGTATGTTTTGGCGTGGATTAAAGTAAATTGTTTAATAACATCATCCAAATTTGCACCAGCATTGAATAATAAATCATAACTTGCGTAATACCGCGAGCCCATAAAAATACCATCCAACCACATTTGGTTGGGATAAACTTTTTTGTGCCAAAAGCCGCCTTGCAAATTTCGGGGTTGGTAAGAAAGTTGTTTTTGCAGCGTATCCAACGCAATTTTATAACGATTATCTTGTTCTTTTTTATGGATATTCAACAGGAACATTCCCGGACATACATAGTCTAAATTATAAGCTGAAAAAGAATATTTTGATGCTATTTTTCCCTGAATATTGACAGTATTTTGAGCGTGAGATAAAGCATAATTGTAATATTTTTCGTCATTATACTTTTCATAAACTTTGAGTACAGATTCAATGAATAAACCATTCGGATAGTCCCACTCACGAATATCTCCCGAACGATTCATTTCAGAGTCTGCCATCTTTTTTGAATATAAAATTCCTGCAGATTGCCCTTTTAATGATAAGTTGGCGAATAAAAGAATAATGAAGAGAAAAATAACTTGCAAAATGACAGAAGTTTTCATTCGGGTGTTTTTGAAAGATTCAATGCAAAGGTAAGTTTTTCAGTGAAAGATTACTAGCAGTTATCTAAATGATTCTGAATAGCAAAATATTGAATTCTTAATAAGTTACTTCGCCAATGGATTAACGCAAATTGTATATCTTTGCATGATATTTTACAAAAATGAATATTGCGGCATTAGTTTCGGGTGGAGTAGATAGTTCTGTGGCAGTACATTTGTTAAAAGAGCAAGGCTATAATCCGACTATTTTCTACATAAAAATCGGGATGGAAGATAAGCATGGTTATATTGATTGTCCTGCCGAAGATGATATGACCATTGTGCAATGGTTGGGGCGTCATTATGGTCTGAAAGTAGAAATGGTATCGCTGCATAAAGAATATTGGGATAATGTGGTGGCTTATACAATTGATAATGTAAAGCGCGGACTTACTCCAAATCCTGATATGATGTGTAATAAACTAATTAAATTCGGATATTTCGATCAAAAATGGGGCAAAGAATTTGATAAGATTGCTACCGGACATTATGCTACAATTACCGAAATTGATGATAAAACTTATCTTTCTACTTCGGCTGATAAAGTGAAAGACCAAACCTATTTTTTGGGACAAATGAGTACTCTGCAAGTAAATCGTTCTATGTTTCCTATCGGTCATTTGCTTAAGAATGAAGTTCGCGAGATAGCAACAACTGCCAACCTCCCTTCGGCTACCCGAAGGGACAGCCAAGGGATATGTTTTCTTGGAAAAGTACATTACAACGATTTTATTAAGCGTTATTTGGGCGAAGAGAAAGGAAAAATTGTCGAGTTCGAAACCGGTAGAATATTAGGAGAACACAAAGGATTCTGGTTTCACACCATCGGTCAGCGCAAGGGAATCGGTCTCAGTGGCGGTCCTTGGTTTGTGGTAAAAAAAGATATTGATGAAAATATTATTTTTGTATCGCAAGGGTACGACCCCGAAACACAATATGGCAATGTAATAAATCTCAAAGGATTTAATTATATAACCGATGCCTATAATTTAGTCGGAATTGAAACAGGTGAGCAACGGGATTGTCTGTTTAAGATACGCCACACACCGGACTTCTCGAAAGGAAGGATTGAAAGAATAGGTGATATTTACCGTATCCGTGCTGCCGAAAAACAACAAGGCATAGCTGCCGGACAGTTTGGTGTGGTGTACGATACCAAAGCAAAAATATGTATCGGAAGCGGCGAAATAATTTAAAATGAATCTATGATAAATGAAAATATGGTGCTTCGCACCGAGAATTTGGTGAAAAAATATGGCAAACGAACCGTAGTGAACCATGTTTCTATCAATGTAAAACAAGGAGAAATAGTCGGATTGCTTGGACCTAACGGTGCCGGAAAAACAACCACATTCTACATGACTGTAGGGTTGGTGATTCCCAATGAAGGCAAAATTTTTTTGAATGATCAGGAAATAACCAAATACCCGGTTTACAAACGAGCACAAAGCGGCATCGGTTATTTGGCACAGGAAGCATCTGTTTTCCGCAAAATGAGTGTGGAAGACAACATCAAAGCCGTATTGGAAATGACTAAATTCAGCAAAGAATATCAACGCGAAAAATTGGAACAATTAATCGAAGAGTTCCACCTTGAGCATGTACGCAAAAGCCTTGGCGATCAACTATCGGGAGGCGAACGCCGTCGTACGGAAATTGCCCGTTGTTTAGCTATCGAACCCAAATTTATCATGCTTGACGAACCGTTTGCAGGAGTTGACCCAATCGCTGTTCAGGATATTCAGGATATTGTGTGGAAATTGAAAGAGAAAAATATCGGAATCCTCATTACCGACCATAATGTGGACGAAACGCTTACCATTACCGACCGAGCGTATTTGCTCTTCGAAGGTAAAGTGTTGTTTCAGGGTACTGCTGAAGAATTAGCCGCAAACCAAATTGTAAGGGAAAAATACCTTGGACGCGATTTTGAGTTGAAAAAACGGACTCGTGTCGAAATATAACAACTCAAGCTTAAAAGAATCTCAACCTTATAAATTTATAACTATGAGCAATTATCATTTGTCTGAACTGGATAAGAAAATACTGGAATTGATGGTCGAAAATGCCCGTATGCCTTTTTTAGAGGTTGCGCGCGAGTGTAATGTGTCGGGAGCGGCTATTCATCAACGCATCCAGAAGCTTACTAATCAAGGAATTATTAAGGGGTCTGAATTTGTGATTGATTTGCATAAGATAGGCTATCGAACTTGTGCTTTTATTGGGATTGTTTTAAAAGACTTGAGTTATTTTGATAGTGTTGTCGAAGGAATAAAAAAAGTACCTGAAGTAGTAGAGTGTCATTATGCAATTGGAAAATATGCGATGTTTGTAAAGATTTATGCTCGTGATAATAGACATTTGCTCAGCATTATTCTCGAAAAATTAGGGAGAATTGACGGAGTGCTTACTACAGAAACTTTCCAACTTTCGCTGGACGAAATCTTTAAACGACAACTTTCTGCATTTGAAATACCTGCTGATAAACGCGACGAATAAAAACAAAAAAGCTGTGAAATTTGACTTCACAGCTTTTTTAAAGGATAAAAGAGTTAAAATCATTTTTTGTTTTAGCCTTTTTTTACTCCTTTGCAACAAGCTTCTTTTTTACAAATACAAGTTTTTCCATCTTTATTGCAGCAGCAAGTTTTAGAATCTTTGCAAATGCAATTTTCTTTGCATGTACAAGCTTTGCAACAATCGCTTGCATTTTTTTTAGTGCTCTTTTTTACACATTCTTTTTTTACGGCAGTGCTGTCAACTACTTCTTTTTTATTACAACCTTCGTGTGCCGAAACGGAAAAAGCCAAACCAACAATGGCAAAAATTGTCAATAGAAAATGTTTTTTTCTCATAATTTTAAAACTTATAACTATTATAATAAACCTTACAAAGATATAGGTAATGCATTTAAATTTGCATCCATTTAAGTAGGTATTTTTGAATTTTTTATTACTTAAAAATAATAAGAAGCATCACTATCCTTTTCTTAAATACTCATCAATTCCGGCTGCAGCTTTGCGTCCATCGCCCATGGCGAGAATAACTGTTGCGCCACCACGCACAATATCTCCTCCGGCAAAGATGGTCGGTATTTCTTCCGATTGCATGCGGTCATTTACAACAATGGTTCCCCATTTGCTCATTTGTAAACCATCAATAGAACTTGGAACTAATGGATTTGGAGATACGCCGATAGCCACTATTACCATATCAACATCAATAGTTTCGATAGCTCCCGGAATTTCTACCGGACTGCGACGACCTGAAGCATCTGGCTCGCCAAGAGTCATTTTTTGAAGACGCATTTGCCTTACACGACCTTTTTCATCGCCAATATATTCAATCGGATTGTGTAATGTAAGGAATTCAACACCTTCTTCTTTGGCATGTTTTACTTCTTCTACACGAGCCGGCATTTCTTCTTCCGACCTACGATATACGATCATTGCCCGTTCTGCACCACAACGGATAGCTGTACGCACAGAGTCCATCGCAGTATTTCCACCACCTACTACAGCTACTCGTTTTCCCTTGTATACAGGTGTGTCTGAATTTCCACGACCGGCACCCATCAGGTTTACGCGGGTAAGGTATTCGTTGGATGATAAGACATTGATCAAGTTTTCTCCCGAAATATTCATAAAGCGAGGCAGTCCGGCACCACTTCCTACAAACAGGCAACGATAGCCTTCTTTTGCCAAATCTTCGGGTGAGATGGTTTTGCCTACCACACAGTCAGACACGAACTCAACACCCATCTGGCGAAGGTTGTCAATCTCTACATCCACAATATTGTTTGGTAAACGAAACTCGGGAATACCGTATTTAAGTACTCCACCAATTTCGTGCAATGCCTCGAACACTGTTACCGAATAGCCCATTTTGGCTAAATCGCCGGCACATGATAATCCGGCAGGTCCCGATCCAATGACGGCTATTTTGATACCGTTTGGAGGGGCACATTCAGGCACGGAGATATTTCCGCTTTCGCGTTCGTAATCAGCGGCAAAACGCTCCAGATTCCCAATGCCAACCGGTTTCTTATTTGTCTTTTGATATATACAATTAGCTTCGCATTGTGTTTCTTGCGGACATACACGACCACACACAGCAGGCAGCGCACTGGTAGATTTTAGTATCTTTGCCGCTTCGAGAAATTCGCCGCGTTCAATATTCTTGATGAATCCGGGAATATCAATACTTACCGGACAACCTTTGACACAACCCGGATCCGGACAATCGATGCAGCGTTGTGCTTCTATGATTGCTTGTTCGGGTTTTAGACCTTGGTTTACTTCTTCGTTGTTTGTCCGGCGAACGGCAGGGTCGAGCTCGGGCATATGTATGCGCTCAATCGCCATGCGTTCTTTGGGTTTAATGCTTTTGCGCAATTCTTCGCGCCATATTTCGTTTCTGTTTGTCATAAATTAGTGAGTTGGTGAGATAGTGAGAAATTTAAGGCGAAAGGGTTTCGACTTGCTCACCATCTCGCTATTTCATTATCTCGCAATCTTATTTTATTTTGCAATTTTCTTCAGCTTCCATGTCTTTATAAGCCCCAAGGCGGCTAATCATACCATCAAAGTCTACTTGGTGCGCATCAAATTCGGGTCCATCTACACAAACAAATTTGGTTTTCCCACCTACGGTAATGCGGCATGCACCACACATACCGGTTCCGTCCACCATAATGGTATTAAGCGATGCGACAGTAGGGATGTTATATTTTTTAGTAAGTAAAGTTACAAATTTCATCATAATAGCCGGACCGATGGTTACACATAAATCCACCTTTTCGCGATTAATAACTTCTTCCACACCGTTGGTAACGAGACCTTTGTTGCCATACGAACCATCGTCGGTCATAATAATTACTTCGTCGGCAAAGGCACGCATTTGTTCTTCCAAAATAATCAATTCTTTGGTACGAGCTGCCAAAACGACGATAACTTTGTTGCCGGCTTTCTTCAAAGCCTCGGCAATAGGGAGCATAGGCGCTGTTCCTACACCACCGCAGGCACATACTACCGTACCGAAATTTTCGATATGCGTAGCTTTACCAAGCGGACCAACTACATGAGCAATGTAATCTCCTTCGTTAAGTCTGCATAATTTGCGCGAAGAAAGGCCTACCGCTTGTACTACCAAAGTAATGGTACCTTTTTCGGGATCGGAGGAAGCAATAGTAAGCGGAAAGCGTTCGCCTGCTTCATCCACTTTTACAATCACGAAATGTCCGGCTTTGCGTGCTTTAGCAATCAATGGCGCTTCTACATCGAAACGAAATACATTTTCGGAATACTGTTCCTTTTTTACAATTTTATTCATTTTATTTTTTGTTTTCCCGCGAATCTCGCTGATTAGTTCTTTTGCGTTTATTTGCGTAATCGGCGGGAGGGTTGTCATTCTGTGAGAAAACCTCAAAAAAAGCTTACAAAAGTACATTAATCTATATAAAATATCAAATTTTTGACAGAAAGGTGTATAAGTCAAAATTTTTCTATTCCTTTGCAGTTGCTTTTTTTTAACGAACATTTATGGCAGTAGCAGTAGAAATTAAACAGGTACGATCGCGTAAAGAATTAAAGGAATTTATCAAATTCAATATTGATTTATATAAAGATAATAAATACGCTATTCCACCTTTGATTTTAGATGAAACCATTACATTGAGTCGTGATAAAAATCCGGCATTTGAATTTTGCGAATCAGAATATTTTCTAGCATATAAAGAGGGGAAAATAGTCGGACGCATTGCTGCTATTATCAATCACTCGGCAAATGAGTTACATAATGTAAAGTATGCTCGCTTTGGTTGGGTTGATTTTATAGACGATCAAGAAGTATCGAAAGCATTATTTCGTAAAGCAGAGGAATGGGCAAAGAATAAAGGTATGGAAGCTATTGTCGGACCTATGGGTATGACTGATATTGATTATGAGGGCATGCTTATTGAAGGATTTGATCAACAAAGCACCATGTCTACTATTTATAATTATCCGTATTACCAAACTCATGTCGAAATGTTGGGCTATAGTAAAGATGTGGATTGGAACGAATATCTGATAACTGTGCCGGAAAGTATGCCCGAACGATATTTGCGAGGAGTAAATCTACTTAAAGAAAAATATAAACTGCGTACAGCCGAATTCAAAAACCGCAAAGAATTGATGCGTAAATATGGTAAAAAAGTATTTGCTTTGTGGAATATTTGTTACAAAGAACTATATGGTGCTTCACCTTTATCACAACATCAAATTGATTTTTATGTCAAGATGTATATGTCATTTATCCGCTTAGATACTCTTTCTGTAATAGTAAATGAAAATGATGATGTGGTAGGGTTCGGAATTTCGATCCCAAGTCTAGCAAAAGCTTTACAAAAAGCTAAAGGGCGTTTATTTCCTTTCGGATTTTTTTATCTATGGCGTGCTTTGAAGAAAAATGATTTGGTTGATTTGCTCATAGTCGGTATTCATCCTGATTATCAGAGGAAAGGAGTAACTTCATTCCTGTTTGCTGATCTGATACCTAAGTACATTAAAAATGGCTATAAACATGCCGAAAGCAACCCCGAATTAGAAAGTAATCATAAAATTATTGCTCAATGGGGACAATTTGAATATAAACAGGTAAAAAAACGCCGGGCTTTTATTAAGTCTTTGTAGAAAAAGGAGCAACTTCTTATACCTTTTTCGTTCTTCAATAGTTGGTCCTGTAGTTCAATGGATAGAATACGAGTTTCCTAAACTTTAGATCCGGGTTCGATTCCCGGCGGGACTACTTTATTTTTTGAGAATTAATAAGTTTTAAAAATAAAATAACCCTGTTAATCAACTGATTAACAGGGTTATTTCGTACCTCGGGCGGGACTTGAACCCGCACGATCGCAATGATCACAGGATTTTAAGTCCTGCGTGTCTACCAGTTCCACCACCAAGGCGTTTTTCTCACTTGAAAAACTTTGAGCGAAAGACGGGACTCGAACCCGCGACCCCAACCTTGGCAAGGTTGTGCTCTACCAACTGAGCTACTTTCGCAATTATTTTGTTGTTTTGCATTCATCTTGCCAAGATTGGGGTTTCCCCGTAAAACCTTTTGGGCAAGGTTGATACTCTACCAACTGAGTTACTTTCGCATTTTGCGACTGCAAATATAAATCCTTTTTTTATATATTTGCATTTTTACACAAAAAAGTTTCTTAGTTATGCGCATTTATTTCGAAAGAAGTATAGTTATATTTTTTACTTTTACTTTTTTTTATTTGCTTTTATCTTGTTCTGCTAAAGAGAGTCCAAACCTACAAAAGTTATCTGAAAAAGAGTATCTTATCCCTATATTTGATGCTGATTCTGCCTATTTGTATATACAAACGCAGGTCGATTTTGGTCCGCGTGTACCTAACACGACAGCTCATCAAGCTTGTGGCGATTATCTTGTTAATGAAATAAAACGGTTTGGAGCTGAAGTTTTTGAGCAAAAAATGACTTTAAAAACTTTTGATGAAAAAACAGTAAATGCGCGCAATATTATTGGATCCTACAATATAGAAAACCCCAATCGTATTTTACTATTGGCACATTGGGATAGTCGCCCTTGGAGCGATCAGGATGTAAATCCTGCCAATCACAGTAAGCCGGTCGATGGCGCCAACGATGGGGCAAGCGGAGTTGGAGTATTACTCGAGATAGCCCGTCAGTTACAACAGCAAAAACCGGCAATTGGGGTGGATATTCTTTTTGTTGATATGGAAGATTATGGCGAGCCGAGTTGGATACAGTCTGCAAATTCAGATTCATGGTGTTTGGGTGCACAATATTGGGCTCGTAATCCGCATTTACCCGGCTACAGTGCACGATATGGGATTCTGCTTGATATGGTAGGAGCTCCGGGAGCCACATTTCCCAAAGAAGGTTTTTCTATGCGATATGCAGCCAATATTGTGGAAAAAGTTTGGAATGAAGCTGCCAAAAGCGGATATAGTGAGTATTTCATCAACAAACAAGGCAGCTATATTACCGACGACCATGTACCTGTTACCGAAATAGCCGGAATTCCTACCATCAATATTATTCATTTGACGGATAGCGGATTCGCAGATTATTGGCACACACAAGATGATACGATGAAAAATATCGATAAAAAAACGCTGCAAGCTGTAGGAAAAACGGTATTAAATGTTATTTACAGCGAAAAAGAATAGTTATGTCAAAAAATAATACAACTGCCTATTTATTGTTTTCGGGGGGACAAGATTCGTTTGTTTGCCTTGTTTGGGCATTGCAGCATTTTGAACGGGTTGAAACAATCAGTATTTCCTATCATCAAAAGCATGCTAAAGAGTTGGAATATGCGGCTTGTATTTCCAAACATTTTGGTGTAAAACATACCGTATATGATGTAGGTGATTTTATAAATTCGATTGCTCAAAGTTCTTTGCTTGGCGGTGATAATCATAATACAAACCATGCGCAGGCAAACTATTTACCGGCGAGTTTTGTTCCTAATCGGAACGGATTATTCCTTACCATCGCAGCCAATCATGCTTTCAAGAATAATGAAAAGAGAATCGAGTTAATTACAGGTACTTGCGAAACCGATTTTTCGGGTTATCCTGACTGTCGCGATACTTATATCAAAGCAAAAGAAGTAGAGTTATCTTTAGGATTGGACAGACCGGTGACTATCCACACCCCGCTTATGTGGAAAAGTAAAGCTGATGCTTTTCGTATGGCTTACGAAGCCGGAAAATTGAAAGAATTAATAGAAATGACCCTCACTTGTTACAACGGTCACGAAACGCTTCACGCTTGGGGGCGTGGATGTGATAATTGTCCTGCTTGCCGTTTGCGCAAAAACGGATTCGAAGAATTTGAAACATCAATCAATGGATAAATTAGAACAGTATATCCTTTCGCATATAGAGCCGGAGCCGGAACTGTTGCAAAAATTGGATCGCCAAACACATGTTAAGGTTATAAATCCCCGTATGCTTTCGGGGCATTTGCAGGGACGAATTCTGAAAATGCTTACTCAAATGACGGGGGCAAAAAAAGTGTTGGAGTTGGGTACTTTTACCGGATATTCCGCCTTGTGTTTTGCTGAGGCTCTGCCCGCCGATGGTGTTGTTCACACCATTGACGATAATGATGAATTAGAAGAGTTTGTTAAAGATTTTTTGGACCGTTCGCCCTATTCGTCGAAAATAATTCAACATATCGGTAAAGCTTTGGAGATAATTCCTACACTTGACCAGGAGTTTGATTTGGTTTTTCTCGATGCTGATAAGCGGGAATATCTGCAATATTATCATGCCGTTTTTGAAAAAGTTCGTGCGGGCGGTTATATCTTAGCCGATAATACTTTGTGGGATGGAAAGGTAGTTCAACCCATTGATCCGAATGATAAGCAAACCATTGCGCTTTTGGAGTTCAACGATTTTGTAGCAAAAGATACTCGTGTAGAAACGGTCATTATTCCTTTGCGCGATGGCTTGACCGTGGTTCGTAAAAAATAATTATTTTCTTTGTATAAAAAATCTTAATCAGATACAAGATGAAAACCTATCGCCCCCTTAGCACCGAAGAGATAACACAATTACAGCTACAACAATGTATTTGTTGCGATTGGTCGCTCGTTGAAGTAAGCGACGATTTTTGCGCGGATAGTATTGTACAAACTTTTTTCTCGGGAAAAATCCGCTTGGGGGCATTTCGTCATGAATTTGTGCTGGCTGACGGTGTGCGAAATCCGTCAGGTATTTATCAGGCGCGACTGCACAACTGTACTGTCGGTGACGATGTGTATATTGCCCATGTGCACAGTCAGATTGCCAATTACGAGATTGGCGAGCGGGCTTATATTTCCAATATTGATTGCCTGGCGGTAGAAGGCGAATCTTCTTTCGGCAATGGTGTGCAAGTAGCTGTGTTGGACGAAACAGGCAGCCGTTCGTTGCCTATTTACGCAGGGCTTTCGGCGCAGGTTGCTTATTTGCTTGCTTGGTATAAATTTGAACAGAAAGCGATTGAGATTTTACACCGCTTTATTGAAGATAAAACTCGCGAAGCAACTTCGGCTTTCGGTAAAATAGGCACTAACGCAACTATCCTGAATTGTGGGACGATACGCAATGTGCAGGTCGGCGAATTTGCCGAACTGAAAGGAATTTCTTTGCTTGAAAACGGAACGATTCAAAGTTCGGAAAAAGCACCGTGTATTGTAGGAACAAATGTGATTGCCCGCGATTTTATCATATCTTCTTCCTCTGAAGTTACTGACGGAGTGCAGTTAGAGCGTTGTTTTGTAGGACAAGGTTGTGTGCTTTCTAAACAATTTTCGGCAATTGATTCGCTCTTTTTTGCTAATTCGCAAGGATTTCATGGCGAAGCAGTTTCTGTTTTTGCCGCTCCGTTTACCGTTACGCATCATAAATCTACTTTGCTTATTGGTGGAATGTTTTCGTTTTTCAATGCGGGCAGTGGCTCGAATCAAAGTAACCACATGTACAAACTGGGACCGATTCATTACGGTGTGTTAGACCGGGGTTGCAAAATGGCGAGCGATTCTTACCTGCCGTTTCCGAGCCGTATAGGTACATTTTCGGTTATTATGGGCAAGCATAAGAATAAAGTCGACGCGAGCGATTTTCCATTTTCATATCTTATAGCCGAAGGAAGTAATACAACCGTGATTCCTGCGCTGATACTTCAAAGCATAGGTACTTATCGCGACGCGAGCAAATGGCAACCGCGTGATGCACGAACAGAAAATCCTATTGATATTATTTCATTTGATTTGCTGAATCCTTACACAATTGGGCAAATAGAGAGGGGATTAGTTCGATTGCTGAATGATGATTATTCGTTCTCGGATAAAAAAATTACACTAAAACCCGCTTCTGTTAAGCGGGCTATCGAGCTTTACAGTATGGTACTCAAATACTATGTGGGCGATGCTTTCGAACAACGAATGGTAGAACTAAAACCACCTAATCAACCAAAGGGCAAAATAGCTTTAAATTGGGTGGATTGCGCCGGAATGATTGTGCCGAACGAGAAACTGCTCGAAATTCTGCAAGAGGTGGAAAACGGAGTAATGGTTTCTATCGCTGATATTCAGCAAAAAATAAACGCTTTTCAATCTGAATATGAGGAATTAGCGTGGATGAGTGTGTGGAATGCACTTTATACGCTGAGAGAGTTGAACTTAGTGGGTTCTGATTTGGATTCCGTGATGGAAGAATATGAAGTGGCGAAAAATCAATGGAAAGCCCTCTTACTTGCCGATGCCCAAAAAGAATACAGTGCTGTAGTAAAAATCAATTTCGGGCTTAACCAATCGGCTAAGCTCAAAGAAAAAGAATTTGAGTTGTTGCGCGGACGAGTGGAAGATAATTCGTTTCTTCAATCAATTTTGAATGATTAAGGACACTTAGAGAACTTCAGTGTTCGGTGGCTGAGGTTCTCGAAGCCACTTTCCTTGCCAGCAGCATTTCGCGTTTTCCTTTTGGGCCGGGTATGCGCTTTACGGTAAATCCGGCTGCCTGCATGGCTCGGCGCACGGATCCTTTAGCGCAATAGGTAGTTAAAATACCTTTTGGCTTTGTGTGTTGATATAGTTTTTGGAAAATATCTTCTGTCCAAAGTTCGGGTTGTTTTTCGGGCGAAAAAGCGTCATAATAAATAAGATCAAAATCGTTGACTAAATCTAAGTTGCAAAAGTCGGCTTGGATTTTTTGCAGGTAAAAATTCTCTGTAATGCAAATTTCCTTCTCCCACTCCGCACGATGAATTTTCTCAAACAATGTTTGTTTCGATTCGTCTGTTCCTGCAAAGTTCAGTTGTTCCCAAATATCTTCCTCTAGTGGATATTTTTCTATTGATGTATAATGTACAATCTTGTTTGCAGCTTCGGCGGCTAAAGCTGTCAGGTAAGCATTTAGCCCCATTCCGAAACCGATTTCAAAGATATTCGCTTCTTCTTTCTCGCAAAGGTCAAAACCTGCGTGTATAAAGACATGAAGCGACTCGTTAACCGCTCCGTGTACAGAATGATATGTTTCATCGATTTCGGGCAGGTATAGCGTGTACGAACCGTCTTCGGTTAGTTTGAGTTGCCTGTTCATTTTACCATTCCCGAAAATCCCATAAATGCCATTGCTAAGAGTCCGGCTGTTACAAGAACGATAGAAGCTCCTTGCATGCTTTTAGGGATTTTGACAAGAGCAAGTTGCTCGCGTAATCCCGCCATTATAACCATGGCAAGTGTAAATCCAAGTCCGGTCATGGCGGCATAAAAGACATTGTGTATCAGATCGTAGTTTTTGGTAATAGCCACTAAAGCTGTTCCCATTACGGCACAGTTGGTGGTGATAAGTGGAAGGAAAATTCCCAAAGCCTGATACAACGGCGGACTGACTTTTTTTAAAATGATTTCGACCATTTGTACCAAAGCGGCAATGACTAAAATAAACGAAATGGTTTGCATAAACGCAACATCCATTGGAACAAGTAAATAGGTGTAGAGCAGGTAGGTTACCAAATTGGCAAGCACTAATACAAAAATTACAGCAGCCCCCATTCCTAATGCTGTCGGGATTTTATTGGATACACCCAAAAACGGACAAATACCCAAGAATTGAGACAACACTACATTGTTCACAAAAAGGGCGAGGATAATTATACTTACGAATTCCATGATATTCTTATTTATACGGATTTACTGATTTTTTCTTGAATTTCAATTTGTCAATCGGTCAATCTGTAAATGAGTTATTACTTTTTGCTTTTAATTTTATTGGTTAATGCTATCATGTAGCCATACACGAAGAAAGCTCCCGGAGGGAGGATAAATAACAATATATTATCTTGGAAACCAAAATTATAACTGAATATACTTCCGTTGCCAAGCAGTTCGCGTACAGCTCCCATTATGGTAAGTGCGGCAGTAAATCCGAGTCCCATGCCTAAACCGTCAAGTAAAGATGGGAGTGCACTATTTTTTTGTGCGAACGACTCTGCCCGACCGAGCAAGATACAGTTTACCACAATCAGCGGAATGAAAATTCCCAATGCGCTGTAAAGTACCGGCACATAGGCTTTCATTACCAAATCGACAATGGTTGTAAAACTGGCTATGATTACTACAAAGGCTGCAATACGCACTTTATCCGGAATAAAATTTTTGAGCAAAGACACGAATATATTGGCAAATACCAACACGAAGGTTGTGGCTACTCCCATACCCAAGCCGTTGATAGCTTCGGTGGTTACAGCAAGTGTCGGACAAGTTCCGAGTACGAGTACTACACTGGGATTTTCTTTCCAAAGTCCGTTTACAAAGGTTTTCCAATTACTCATTCTTGACCTCCTTTCGTTGCTCCGCTAGTAGAGTCGTATATATTATTTGAAAGTGCTGAATGTGCACGATTGATAGCATCACAATAAGCACGAGAGGATATGGTTGCTGCTGTAATGGCATCAATCGTTCCGCCGTCTTTTTTTACCGACAGATTACCTTCAAATTTCATATTATTAAATTGTTCGTAAAATTTCGGGTCGCTCATTTTAGAGCCTAATCCCGGTGTTTCTTTATGTGAAAGTACTTTCGAGTTATAGATAGTCTCATCCGGCAAGAAACCTACCATAACTTCAAAACGACCGCTAAAACCACTTTCTGTAAATGTTTTTACGGCTGTCCCTACTAATTGTCCGTTCTTTTTAGCGGGATAAAATATCAATCCATCGGCTTCCCATTTTTCCTTATTCGGGTCGTTGTCGAAAGCCGGAACAACTTCTTTTACCGCATCGTTTACTACTTTGATGTCGGCTTTTGCTATCGGCTCTTTGGTTGCACTATATACAAGGGCTAATGCACCTGCCATTATCGCGCAGATAAGCAACAAGCTAAGCACCATGTTGGGTAGGGTTGATTCTAGTTTTTTCATACAGTATAGTTCAAAGTTCAAAGTTCAAGGTTTAAAGTGGATTTTGATAGACGAAATGCAATCTTAAACAAAATCCATTTTAAATCTATATTTGAACTATTTATATTTTGTTCCTTTTAATTCTGATTGTTTCAAATAATTTATTAATGATGATAATTTCTTTAAAATATTTACCGTTTTTTGATAAAGCACTTCAAATTCTTCTTTTTCTACATAAAAAAAATCGAACGCCCGATATAATTGACTCCGTGATTCTCCACACGAACCTTTTGCAATCGATAAAAATTGACCAAACTCTTTATTTCCTCCTCGTTCAAAACCTTCAGCTATATTGTCCATGATTGAGCCTGATGATGCTTTTATTTGATCTCTCAATTTAAAATATCTTTACAAAATTCCCTTCCCAACTGCCAGACTTCAAAATCTTCAAATTTTTCTATTTTATACATAATAATTACTTTAAAACATTTACACTAAACTTTGAACTTATTTTCCATACAATTTCGGTTTCACATACTTATTAATAAGCGGCGTAAAGGCGTTCATAATAAGAATGGCAAATGAGACTCCTTCGGGATATGAGCCGAATACACGAATACAAATGGTTAGCACACCGATTAATGTACCATAAATTAACATACCTTTTTTGTTCATGGGCGATGTCACATAATCGGTTGCCATAAAAATAGCTCCGAGCAATACGCCCCCGGTCAGAATATGAAATGCCGGTCCGGCATATTGTTCCGGGTTTATGGCATGTAAGATGCCTGCAAATATCACAATCGCTGCAATCATACTAACCGGAATATGCCATGTAATAATCTTCCGCCAAAGCAGGAATATTCCACCCAGAATTAAAGCAATGGCTGAAATTTCGCCTATACTACCACCTATATTACCTATAATCATATCTTGCAATGATGGTAGTTTACTCATGATAGTAGAAACGGTTTCGCCTTTCATCAAGCTTTCTTTCATAATGCCGAGCGGCGTTGCACTTGTAGTTGCGTCTAAAGTCATAGGAAGAACGGATGGCGTAGGCCACGAGGTCATTTGTACGGGGAATGAAATCAACAGAAACACGCGCCCAACTAAAGCGGGATTAAAGAGGTTGTTGCCCAATCCGCCGAAAGTCATTTTACCGATGCCAATAGCTACGGCTGCTCCTATAAGCACCATCCAAACAGGAAGATTGGAGGGCAGGTTGAATGCCAACAATAATCCGGTAAGGATTGCCGAGCCGTCTTTGATAGTGATATTGGTTTTAAGCAAGAATTTTTGGATTAACGCTTCGAAAACAACGCACGACACTATCGAAACCAGTGTAACGATAAGCGCACCCAATCCGAAAAAGTAAAGCGAAACAAGCAAAGCGGGAACTAAGGCAATAAGCACGCCATACATGTTTTTCTCTATCGAATCGCCGCTATGTACATGTGGCGAAGGAGAAACAACTAATTTTTTTTCTGACATAAATATTTTAAATTTACTATTTACAAGTATTATTTACGGTTGCGAATTATTGCTCCAACTTTGCTTTTGCCTAATCGGATATAATCTAACAATGGGCGTGCCGATGGACAAGTATAACTACATGAGCCACACTCTACACAGTCCATAATATGATTTTCTTCTGCCATATCCCATAAATTTTGTTCGCTGGCACCCATTAATAGGTATGGCTCTAATCCCATCGGGCAAACGGTTACACATTTAGCACAACGGATACAATTACGCATTTTCTTTCGCTCAGCTTCGAGGGTTGGTATAATAAGCAAACCCGAACTTCCTTTTGTCACAGGTACATCGAGATTCATCAATGCTTTACCCATCATCGGGCCACCGCCGATTACTTTGCCGGTATCTTCGGGCAATCCATCGCAAAAATCAATCAATTCTGCCAACGGCGTACCGATCCGCACTAACAAATTCGATGGTTTTTTAACCGATTTTCCGGTAATGGTAATGATGCGTTCTATCAATGGTTTATTTTTTTGCACTGCTTCGTAAACTGCAAAGGCGGTACCTACATTTTGTACTATTGCACCTACTTCAATCGGCAATGCTCCGCTTGGCACTTGGCAACCGATAGTTGCGTCAATCAATTGTTTTTCACCTCCTTGTGGATATTTTACTTTGAGCGGACAAACCTCGATACCTAATTCGTTTTGTGCCAATTCTTGCATCAGAGCGATAGCGTCCGGTTTATTATTTTCAATTCCGATGATAGTACGACTAACACCTATGGCTTTCATCAGAATACGAATACCCACGATGACCTCTTTTGCTTTTTCCAGCATTAATTGATGGTCTGAAGTTAAATAAGGCTCACATTCAACGGCATTAATAATTAATATTTCAACCGTTTTACCCGAAGGTGGCGATAGTTTAATATGGGTAGGAAAAGTAGCTCCACCTAAACCTACAATACCCGCCTCGGCTATCTTTGCCAAAATTTCCTCTTTCGTAGCTGTAATATCTTTTTTGAGTTTTTCGCTTCGATCAATGGATTCTTCCCATTCATCGCCTTCTGTATCGATTACAATAGCAGCTTTTTTGTATCCGCTGGCATCGATAAACTCATCGATTCTTGCCACTTTACCCGATACCGGAGAGTGCACATTAGCTGATACGAATCCGTTTGCTTTGGCAATAAGTGTTCCCACTTTTACTTCAGTTCCCTTTTCGACAATAGGGGTCGATGGCGCACCTAAACTTTGTCCAAGCATTACAACCGCTTGTTTTGGCAATGGTGCTACCTGAATGTTCAGGTTAGCCGAAAATTTATTTTCTGCAGGATGAATTCCGCCTATTTTAAAAGTTCTCATAATAACAATTAGCAAATTTGAGAATTAGCAGGTTAGCAAATATTGTATTTCCAATTCCGATTATCTCGTTTTCGATGTCTCTATTATTTTGTTTATTATTCGTAGAATAACTGTTATTTTTTCTTGTAATTCATTACAATCGGGATATTGTTTTGAAAAAGCACACAATGCCAACCAATATTCTGTTTCATTAGCTTTTTTTGCTGCAATTTTCATTTTATGAATAAAATCGTTCTTGCTCTCTGCATTTTGCGCTTCTTGAACATTTGCTCCAATAGAAGTTCCACTCTTCAGAAGTTGATTCACTACAACAAATTTTCTTTTTGATTCCAATAACTCAGCAAATTCTATAACATCCAAAGCAAACTCAAAAGTCAGCTTCAAAATAACATTTTCTTTTTCCATTTAGTAAATTCGAGAATTAGCAAATTTGCAAATGAAAAGATATAATTCTATGTTTATTCTGTTTTTGATATTCCTGTTATTTCATTTAATCCTTTGAAACTTATAATCACTTTTTTATGTGATTTTATAATCCAGAGATTGTTTGAATTTCATTTGCTAATCTGCTAATTTTCAAGTTTGCTAATTAAAATTTAATTCCACAATCGCATTTGTAGGGCAAACACTTACGCATTTGCGACACAAACGACAGCGGGTATAATCAATGTAAGCTAAATTACTTTCGATGGTAATAGCTTCAAACGCACATTCTTTCTGACATTTCCCACAACCAATACAAGCTACGCTGCAAGCTTTTCGGGCAGGTCCGCCTTTGTCTTTATTTACACAATTTACATAAATACGACGCGATTTCGGACCTTTTTTACGCAACTCGATAATCATTTTCGGACAAGCCTTTACGCAAGCTCCGCACGAAGTACATTTTTCTTCATCAATTACCGGAAGTTTTGTTTCTTGGTCAATATACAATGCGTCGAATTGACAGGACACTTCGCAATCGCCCAAGCCGTAACAACCGAACGAGCAACCTGTTTCACCGCCATACAAACTTGCGGCTACTGCGCAGGATTGTGCGCCGTCGTAAGTGTTTGTCCGAACTCTATTTGCACACGATCCGTTGCAACGCACTACTGCAATTTTAGGTTCACTGGCTGTTGCTTCCATGCCCAATGTTGCGGCAACTTTTGTCATCACTTCATTTCCACCCACAGGGCAAAGTAAACCATTCAATGTTTCGGCTTTCACGCAAGCTTCGGCAAAATTGCGACAACCCGGAAATCCACAACCACCGCAATTAGCTGCCGGTAGAACGGCTTCTACTTCATCAATGCGAGGATCTTCATACACTTTGAATTTTTGTGCAACGAAATATAGGATTATAGCAGAAAAGACACCCAGCAATCCAAGTATTAAAATTGTGATTAATATTGTGTTCATATTTATATATTGTTCGAGATTCAAAGTTTAAGGTTCAAGATTGCTTCCCCGACAACGGAAATATAACTTTAAACAAAATCCACTTTAAATATTAAACTTTTCAACTAATGTAAAATGTGAATTTTTTTGTCAATTTGTTTTTAAAAAAAAATAAAACCAAGTAATAAAGAATTAAAGATCCGATGGCTGCTGCTGCTGCGATACCTTCATGTACAGTAAAATGATACACAACTAATAGCGTAGCAAAAAGCACGAAAAAAGGCAACAAATAAGCTAAAAATGCGGCTTGCAATCCTTCGGCAGATCGTCCGGTAATTACTACTTCTTGCCCAATCTCAACAGATTTTCCGTTATTAATGGCTTCTATTTCTTTTTCTGCCTTATCTGCCGCTGAACATGCACCCTTTGCATGACAAGCCGTACATGCAGAGTTTTGCGTAATCTTTACGAACACCTTGTTTCCTTCTATACGCATAACAATACCCTCATGCTTTATGTCGAGCTGATTTTTCATTTTCTTAGGCAAACAGAGGCAAAAATAATAATTTTGGAATAGAATCAAGCCCTTTCTTATGAAAAAGCCCTTAAAAAAAACCAATCCGTTTTTCAATAAACTATTTTTGTTTTTCGTTTTCTTGAGAACAAATTATTACTTTTGCGCTTCTAAATTTGATAATGCATTCTACTGTCATGCAACATAAAATACAACAACTTTTGGCGGAGATAGAAGCTCTTACCCCCAAGTCGGTGGAAGAGATTGAGGTGCTCCGTATAAAATATTTTAGTAAAAAAGGAGATATAACTGCTTTATTTAATGATTTTCGGACAGTTCCTAATGAACAAAAGCGAGAAATAGGACAGTTGCTTAATCAGTTACGCGATAGGGCGCAAGAAAAAATTAATGCGCTGAAAGAATCTTTTAATGATACACAAATTGTAGAATCCGGTATTGACCTTACCCGTACGGCAGACCCAATTGCTTTAGGTACACGCCACCCGCTTTCGTTGGTGAAAAATGAAATTATTGATATTTTCTCGCGCATTGGATTTATTGTAGCCGAAGGTCCTGAAATTGAAGACGATTGGCATGTATTTGGTGCGTTAAACTTCCCTCTTGAACATCCTGCTCGTGATATGCAGGATACTTTCTTTATTGAGAAAAATCCTGACATATTGCTTCGTACACATACATCATCTGTACAATCGCGAGTGATGACTTCGCAGAAACTGCCTATCCGAGTACTTTGTCCGGGGCGTGTTTACCGTAATGAAGCAATTTCTTATCGTGCACACTGCTTTTTTCACCAAGTAGAAGGATTATACATTGACAAAAATGTGTCGTTTGCCGATTTGAAACAAGCTTTGCTTTATTTTGCCAAAGAGATGTTCGGTGAGGATACTCAAATTCGTTTGCGTCCGTCGTATTTCCCCTTTACGGAGCCATCAGCCGAAATGGATATATCGTGTAATCTTTGCCAAGGAAAAGGCTGCCCGTTCTGCAAACATACAGGTTGGGTCGAAATTCTGGGATGTGGCATGGTGGATCCTAATGTGTTGGAAGAATGTGGGATAGATAGCAAAGAATATACCGGTTATGCTTTTGGTATGGGTGTTGAGCGTATTACTAACCTGAAATATCAAGTAAAAGATTTACGATTATTTTCCGAAAATGATGTGCGTTTCTTACAACAGTTTAAAGCTGCTTGGTAAAATGCTTTTTTTAATATTGAAGTCCTGCTAAAATATTTTAACAGGGCTTTTTTTTATTCAAAAAATACTCATATCTGAAATTATACGGCTATATAAATTGCGAAAACTTTTTAAGTCTGAATTTTATACAAAAAAAATTTCACTTAATTAAAAAAAATCAACAATTAACACAAAATATTAATTTAATGTTTTTTTGATTATTCGTTAAAAAAATATATCTTCGATTTGTTTTCAATTACTTTCACTAAAAAATTTAAAGTTATGAAACGATTATTAGAGAGGTCGAAATCGATCCTTATTTTACGGGCAATTTTCAGTATAATACTGGGAATTTGTATGTTTATTTTTCCTATCGCATCATCAATGGCTTTTGCCGTCATAATAGGTGTAGTCGCTGTTTTGTATGGATTATATGCACTTATTCTGTCGCTCAGTCTGCGTAAAGATCACTCTGACTGGTGGATTATTCTGGTTGAAGGTATTCTCGGCGTAGTTCTTGGGCTCTTAATTATTTGTTGGCCTCTTATTGCGGTGTATGTAACGGCTGTTGGTGTTGCTTGCTGGATGATAGTAATAGGCTTGCTCAGCATTTTTCAGGCAATTGAGTTACGAAAAGAAATCAAAGGTGAAGGCTTTTATATTATTTCCGGTATCTTGGTATTCATTGTGGGTATTTTTATGTTAACAATGCCTTTGGCTACAGCCGGAATGCTTATTTATGTGCTGGCTATTATTGCTGTTTTGTATGGAGTTTTAATATTTTATACCGTTTATAGGATTAATAAGATAATAAAGCTAACAAAAAAGTGATAACAAAGGAAACTTTAGGATATAAGAGTAATTGTTCTATTCATTTTTATTTGGGTAGAACAATTAATTATTTTTTATGTAGAGAAGCAAAAAGTTATTATAGTGTTAAAATTGTAGCATCTGTATTAAAAAAATGATATCGATACACTTTTGATATAGTCTTGGTATTCGGGTTTTACCATCTTGGCGATAGCTTATGTGTTAGCTAACACTTCAGGTGTGGACTTAAAATTTTGTCGTTACATTAGCAGTAGATCGTTTCAGCGGAAAAGAGATATTACTTTTAGTAAATATTGCGACAACTGTCTTTCTCTTAAGTTAAGAAATGGATTTACAAAAGGTCAAAAATAAAAAAGTGTGTAAAAATTTGGAATATAGGAATTTGTTTTTGTTATTTTGCAACCGAAAAAGTAAATCTATTCAAAGATTCAATACATAAAGATTTTAAAATTAAATTCTTGAGCCTTGAACCTTGAAACTTGAACAGAAGAATTATGTCGCAAAATTTAGTTATAGTAGAGTCCCCCGCAAAAGCAAAAACAATTGAGAAATTCTTAGGAAAAGACTATATGGTTCTTTCCAGTTTTGGACATATTCGAGATTTAGTTCAAAAAGGATTAGGTATTGATTTTGAAAACAATTACCAACCTCAGTACGAAATATCAAAAGACAAACTCAAGGTAGTTAAAGCTCTTAAAATAGCTTCCGAAGAGGCAAGAACTGTATGGCTAGCTTCCGATGAAGACCGAGAAGGGGAAGCCATTGCATGGCATCTGTCCGAAGCACTTAAATTACCTAAAGAAAAAACCAAACGCATTGTTTTCCACGAAATTACCAGACCTGCCATTCAGCATGCGATAGAAAATCCGCGTGATATTGACATTAATTTGGTTGATGCACAACAGGCTCGTCGTGTTCTCGATCGTATCGTTGGTTTTGAACTTTCGCCTATATTGTGGAAAAAAGTAAAGCCTGCTTTATCTGCAGGAAGAGTACAGTCAGTTGCTGTTCGTTTGATTGTTGAGCGTGAGCGCGAGATCAATAAATTCATGCCCGAAGCTGCATATCGTGTTGTTGCTGCTTTTTTGGTAAGAGATAAAAATAACCAGCAGGTAGAAATGAAAGCCGAGCTTCAGGAGCGGTTTAAGACCAAAGAAGAAGCTCTTTTATTTCTCGAAAAATGTAAAAATGCCTCTTTTTCGATAGAAAATTTGGTGACAAAACCAGCTAAAAAATCGCCGGCAGCACCTTTTACTACCTCCACATTGCAGCAAGAAGCCGCTCGTAAACTTGGATTTTCTGTAAGCCAAACCATGCGTATAGCACAGACTCTTTACGAAGCTGGTAAAATTACTTACATGCGTACCGATTCGGTCAATCTATCCGATTTGGCTATTAATACAACCAAAGCCGAAATTATAAAAATATGTGATGAGCGTTATTCTAAAGTGCGCAAATACCAGACAAAAACAAAAGGCGCACAAGAAGCGCACGAAGCAATCCGCCCTACATATATCAGCGAGCAAAAGATAGAAGGTACAGCACAAGAAAAGCGTTTGTATGATTTAATTTGGAAGCGTACTATTGCTTCTCAAATGGCTGATGCCGAATTAGAGAAGACAACTGCAACAATCAATATTTCTACTTCCGAATTAAAATTTATTGCTACCGGCGAGGTACTTACTTTTGACGGATTTTTGCGCGTTTATCTTGAATCCACAGATGATGAAACAGAACAAGACAATAACAATATGCTTCCTCCGTTAAAAATAAATCAGGTGTTAGATTTGCAAAATATAATTGCTCAAGAGCGTTTTTCTCAAAAGCCTGCTCGTTACACCGAAGCAAGTTTAGTGCGTAAGTTAGAGGAATTGGGCATTGGTCGTCCGTCAACATATGCTCCTACTATCTCTACCATCCAAAATAGAGGATATGTGGAAAAAGGTGATCGCGAAGGGGAAATGCGAAATTATAATTTATTGACTTTAAAAGAAGGAATTATTTCCGATGAAATAAAACAAGAAATAACAGGTGCCGAAAAAGCGAAATTGTTCCCAACGGATATAGGTGGGGTGGTTACTGATTTTTTATCTGATACTTTCCCCGAAATTATGGATTATAATTTCACGGCAAATGTCGAGAAAGAATTTGATGATATTGCCGAGGGAGAAAAGAAATGGACCGCAGCTATCGATTCTTTCTACAAAGAGTTTCATCCGATGGTAGAAGCTGCAACAACACAATCTACCCGTAAAACAGGTGAGCAAATTTTAGGCACGGATCCTATAACCGGGAAACAAGTTTCGGTTCGCATTGGTCGTTATGGACCGATTGCTCAGATTGGTACGGCAAATGATGATGGAAAGCCGGTATTCGCTTCATTAAAGAAAAATCAAAGTATTGAAACGATCACTCTGGAAGAAGCATTAGATTTATTTAAACTTCCTCGTTCATTAGGTAATTTTGAAGATAAAGAAATGGTTGTAGCTGTTGGTCGGTTTGGACCATATATAAAACATGAAGGAAAATTTACCTCCATTCCATCGGGAAAAGATCCATTAACTCTTACAAGTGAAGAAGCCATCGATTTGATTCAAAAGAAGCGTGAAGCAGATAAAAACAGAATCCTCAAGAAATTTGACGAAGATGCTGATTTACAAATACTCAATGGTCGATTTGGTCCTTATATAATATATAAAAAACAGAATTATAAAATTCCAAAAGCACAAGAACCCGCAGCTCTTTCTTTTGAACAATGTATGGAAATTATACAAAAAGAAAATAATTCTGATAAAAAGAAAAAAAGATCTTCTAAAAATGAATAATATGTCAGGGAAAAAAATCACATTTCTGCTTTCATTGTTTGTTGTAGGAATTCTTATTGGTTGTCAAAAAACTGAAAAATCAAGTAATGATAACGACAAAGCCAATCAAGAATTGGTTGAATATGAAAGAAAACAAACAGAAGAAGAGCTCAAAGCATTAGCTCTTGAGATGGAAAGTTACAACACGGATATTCAAAATGACTCGTTGACAAAATTGCTCGATGCGCAAAAAGAAAAAATTCGTTTATTGATTGAAGAACTTCAAACGGAAAAAACTACCAATGCAAGAAGAATTCTTGAGTTAAGAGAAGAATTAGCTACTGTTCGGAAGGTCTTGATTAGTTATATTCGTCAGGTAGATTCTCTCAATCAAATAAACAAAGGTCTGGTTGCCGAAAACTTTGAAGTAAAGCAAAAGTATTCTAAAGCAACAAAAGATATAGATAGTTTATCGCGCGAGAAGCAAGCTCTTACCGAAACCGTAAGCAAGGCTGCCATGCTTGAGGCAGATAATTTTACGGTAGAAACACTTGATAAAAAAGGCAAAACGACCGGTAGATTGAGCCGAATGAAGAATATTGCAGTCACTTTTACTATTGCAAAAAATGTAACAGCTCCGGTTGGACATAAAACTATTTATGCTAGGATAACTAATCCAAACAATGAGGTGATGACCAAAAGTCCTGGCAATCTGTTTCCTTATGAAGGTCGAAACATTCAATATTCTGTAAAAAAAGAAATAGAATACAAAGGAGAACGCATTAAAGACACCTTTTATTGGGCAATAGAAGAAACTTTACTTACAGGTAATTATCGCGTAGAGTTGTTTGCCGATGGTAATTTGATAGGAACTACCACTTTTACACTGAAATAATTTTGATTCTTTATTAATAAAAATTATAGCAATAAATATATTCATAAGTAAAACAAATAAAGGAAAAAAATATTGTCAAAGCAATTAAAGGTAACTCACAATAAAAAAAAGTCCACTAAAAAATAGAATATATATAATAAGTTAGCTGTCACCCTAACTTGGAAGCAACATCAGGAAATAAAACAATAAATTTGTATCAACTTTGGTATAAATACAATGCAATTAGAGCATGAACAAATTGATTATTCTGTTATTTTTTCTTCAATTGAATCAAAGTCAAATTTTTGGTCAAATCGGTACATATACAAGAGCAAAATCTGAATTGATAGACTTAATTTTAAGTCGTAAAATTAGGGTTGATGAAAAAATTAAACCTACCGTGTTTAATTATTTGACTCATATTGAAAAAGTAGATATAATAGACGATACCTTGCTAATTGTTGCAAGACCAACAAAGTATAAGGTTTACATCAATGGAAAATACAAAATTTTGTCCGATGGTGACAAGGCTCAAGCTAAAATTTTTAAAACATCTTTGCTAAATAAATTTGAAGATTATTATCCCCAAAGTGTTGTATTGGGAAACTTATCATTTAACGAACCTTCATTTCAAGAAGGTGAGAATCTTAAAAAATTTGCAGATGATGTCGTTATTTTAAGAGAGAATTATTTAAAAGAAAAGGAGAAAATAGAAAAATCAAAATTATTGGATAGTCTATTGATTGATTTTGAGAAGCAAATGCAAAACAGCAGGGGGCAAGTAAATAGTGAACACGATTTAGCAAAACAAAGAGAGCTCATGATACAGGCTAATGTTTTCTATGAACAAAAAAAGTATTACGAAGTAATTAACCTTTACGAAGAAGCCATTAAGATAAATCCAAGGTCTTACCCTCCACTTTATTACAACCTGTCATTAGTGTATGCCTTGGTTGAAAATTATCAGTTCGCCATATTCAACATGAAAAAATACTTAATCCTTGAACCCAACGCAGAAGACAAGAAAGAAGCAACAGATAAAATAAGTGAGTGGAAAATAAATTTAAAATAATTGATTATGAAAAGAAGTAAATCAACAAAAGCCGGTCTTGTGTCTTTATTATTTTGTTTGCTTGCATTTGTGACACCAGTTATCGGGCAAGTTCCACCCGTCACCGGCATACAATGTGTTGCTTGTAAAGGGATGAATGGCGAACATGCAGTTACTTGCCCATATTACAATAAACCCAGCAGTGACCCTATTCAATCTACAACGCTGCCCACGTTACAAGATAAACAACCCCAGGACTTGATTTTTGACGTGTTATTTCAATTAAACAACCAAATTGATACATGGATTGAAAAAGAAGAGGCCAAGCAAGCTGCGATAAATAAAGCTCGTCAAATAAACAGACAAAATATTCAGGATTCAATAGCTACCATAAATCATCAAAGTACCAAAGAAAAATTAAAGGGGTTGCCACAGCAAAGTTCGAATAATGATAATATTCGCTATTTACAAGTTAGGCAATGCAAAGAGACAGGGAATGGATTTGAAATATATAAAAATGGAACATGGAAAACACTTCAAAATTGTTCTGAACTTGAAAATTACGGACTATCTGATAATGACACAATCATTTGTAAAAAAGGGTCTGAGCTTTATCTTAGAGATGATTTTTCACATCATAATATCGTAATTAAAGAAAATTCACGAGTTAGCTATTCTCCGATGAAACAACTTTTAATACTAACAAAAGGTATGTTTTGGGCAGTAATTAGAGGGGACATAAAAAGAGCAAAGGCATATCAACGCCAAATAGATGTTGATGTTTTTAATGTTAGAACACCTGCTGCTGTCCTAGGGGTACGTGGTACAACTTTTAAGGTTTGTGTCACTGAAGATAATCGTACTGAAGTGTTTTTGATTGAGGGAGAGTTAGAGATAGAAACCATATCCAAAGCAGAAAAGGTGATTTTGACTTCAGGAAAAAAAATTGTTATAACTGCAGACGGAAAAATAGACACGATTACGGCTTTAGATGTTGAGACCTTGAAACAATTGATAAATGAATTAAGTAACTAGGATTAATATTTTATTTATTTAAAATTGCTTCTCAGGTTAAGGATTACATAATAAATATCAGAGTTGACTGAATAAAATACGAAGCTTGGTTTTAAAAGTGGAGAATCTCCTTTTTGGCCGTTTTTTTGACTATTTTTATCAATTTTTTAACTTCATTTATCCACAACTGCTTACATTAAATTATTTAAAGCAATTCCCATTTGCTTTAACCCAGATTCCGCATTAGAGATCGTTGGTCATCAAAATTTTTCGATAATAGCAAGTGATTGCTCGCCAGCAAGCCAACGCACCACGACATACAGACAAAAAGGGCGAACAGCTAACATCGGTTTTGCGTAATGGCGGGTTAAGTGCTTCGTATCAAACTTTTTGCTAAATTTGTAATTCAGTTCTTCGTATCAACGGTAGTGCTAAAATGCCGCCACTACGCAAAGCCGCGGCACGGAAGCTTCAAACGAAGCTTCCTTTTTTGTATTATAATCGAGGTAACGATTTTTAAAATGGAATAAGAATTTATAGCCGGATATTTGCACAAAGAAAAAAGTTATTAAAAAAATCCTTTCGGTTTCCAATACCTGTTTTGAATAAATCATAGGTTTGTCACCTTTTCACTATCTTGATATTATAAATTTCTATTAGATTTCTATTTCAGTTTTTATTTTTGTGGTGAGGAGTAAAAAAATA
>CAZJHO010000009.1:32763-50215 GCA_964546015.1 uncultured Paludibacter sp. | reverse complement strand
ACCCGCGACCCCCTGCGTGACAGGCAGGTATTCTAACCAACTGAACTACCACACCATTTTGTGTTTTGCGATGCAAAGGTAGTGCAAATTTTTATTTCTACAATAGTTCTGGGAATTTTTCTGCAAATCAAACTTTATTTTTTACTTTTGTCTTCAATAATTAATTTTTTTATAATGAATAAGGTGGAAAATACAGCAATTTTGTTGATTCATTGTCCTGATAAAAAGGGAATATTGGCTACGGTGACCGATTTTATTAATACCAATAAAGGAAATATTCTTTATTTGGATCAATGGGTAAACAGAGAAGAAAAAATGTTTTTTATGCGCATAGAATGGGATTTAACTCATTTTGAAATTCCACATAATAAAATAGAAGAATATTTTTCAACATTAATAGCTAAGCGGTTTCACATGAATTTTTCACTTCATTTTAAGGTTGTGAAACCACGCATGGCTTTGTTCGTGTCCAGGATGTCACATTGTTTGTACGATATTTTAGCGCGTTATGCAGCCGGCGAATGGAATGTGGAAATTCCTTTAATTATAAGCAATCACCCCGATTTGGAGCATATTGCTGTTAAGTTTGGTATTCCTTATTATTGTTTTCCCATTACAAAAGAAAATAAACCGGAGCAAGAAGCTGCCGAATTGGCTTTATTGAGCGAATATAATATTGATTTTATCGTGCTTGCACGCTACATGCAAGTGTTGTCGGATAGTTTTACGGCTCATTATCCGAATGCTGTTATTAATATTCATCATTCGTTCTTGCCTGCATTTGTAGGTGCAAAACCTTATCATGGAGCTCATGCGCGCGGTGTGAAATTAATTGGAGCAACCTGCCATTATGTTACTGCCGATTTGGATGCAGGTCCGATTATTGAACAAGATGTAGCGCATATAACACATAAAGATACGGTGGAGCGCTTAGTACAAAAAGGTCAAGATTTAGAGAAAATTGTCCTTTCCCGTGGCGTTGCGTTGCATATTGAACATAAAATTTTAGCCTATAATAATCGTACCGTGGTATTCGATTAATTATTTTAAAAAAATTCCACTTAACATTCTACCCGAATTAATGCCCTGTTTGCGTGCCGAGAAAAATAAATCTTCGCGTGTAAAAGTGCATAAATCCGATACTTCTATTTGTTTTACTCCTAATAATTGTAATTGGTGATGTACGGCTTTTCGTATATCGAACAAGTATTTTTGGGTAGAAAGCGGCGTGAAAAATAATTCTACTTCAAAGCCTTTATTCTGAAGCTCAGAGTAAAGCTCTTTACCTACTTCATAATTAATACTACTGATACAAGGGCAAATGGCTGCAACGATGTTTTTGGCTTGCGAACCAAATTGCTGCGCCATTTTATTAATTGTATGTCGGCAGATGTTTTCGGCAGTGCTTCGCCAGCCCGAATGGATAGCGGCTATCGCATCATTTACCGGGTCGAAAAGTAGAATGGGAACACAATCGGCAGTGCTTACGGCAATACAAACGCCATGCAGATTAGTGATTAAAGCATCGTAATTGTACAGACTGTCGGGTTGGGAGAAACTTTGCTCATCTACTAATTTAACATTAGTCCCGTGTGTTTGTTGGGCTGTTATTAGATGACAAGGCGAAATACCAAGCTGTTGGCAAAGTATTTCCCTATTTTGCCGTACAAAGTCTATATTATCACCACTGAAAAAGCTGAGATTTAAGCTATGGTAATTTCCTGTACTTATGCCGCCTTTGCGGGTGCTTGTAAAATGTGCAATGTGTTCCGAATAATTATTCAGAAGCGGAGAACTTACCCAAAAATCATTCATCCCAATTCATTTCTTCGTAGTTTTCGAAATCATCATCTTCTTGATAATCGAATTCTTCATCGTCCAAGATTTCTTCTTTCTCAGTATGTCTGATTTCCATGGGGCGGTGTGTAATTGTCATTACGCGATTTTCTTCCTTATTCAATTCTTCCCAAAGAATATCTTTTAATTTTTCGATGCCTAAGCCCGAAACTGATGAAATAAAAACGGATTTAATGCCTTGTGGCAATTCTTTTTTCATTTCATTCATTAATTCTTCATCAAGCATATCACATTTGCTGATAGCTAAAACGCGTTGTTTGTCAAGTAATTCGGGGTTGAATTGTGCCAATTCATTTAGCAAAACATCATATTCTTTTTGAATATTACTCGAATCGGCAGGGATGAGAAAGAGCAAAATGGCATTTCGCTCGATATGTCTTAAAAAGCGTAATCCAAGACCACGACCTTCGTGTGCGCCTTCGATGATTCCCGGTATATCAGCCATACAGAACGAACGATTGTCGCGGTAAGGCACAATACCTAAGTTAGGTACAAGTGTTGTAAAAGGATAGTTGGCTATTTCGGGTTTAGCTGCCGAAACTACCGATAAAAGAGTAGATTTTCCCGCATTGGGAAATCCAACCAAACCAACATCGGCGAGCACTTTAAGTTCAAGGATAACGGTTTTTTCTTGCATTGGTTCACCCGGCTGAGCATAGCGTGGTGTTTGATTGGTCGCTGAGCGGAAGTGCCAGTTTCCTAATCCGCCACGACCGCCTTTTAATAAGACAATTTCTTGGTCGTGTTCAGTAAGCTCGCAAAGGAATTCGCCGGTTTCGCCATCAAAAGCCACAGTGCCGACAGGAACTTCGATGATCTCATCTTTCCCGTCTTTCCCAAAGCTGCGGCTACGACTGCCTCCTTCTCCATGTCCGGCAAAGATATGACGGGCATATTTGAGGTGAATCAAAGTCCATAAATTTTTATTTGCCCGCAGGATAACATGCCCCCCGCGACCCCCGTCTCCTCCATCGGGTCCACCTTTGGGAATATATTTTTCGCGGTGAAAATGGGTAGAGCCCGGTCCACCTTTTCCCGAACGGCAAAATATTTTTACATAATCAACAAAATTCGATTCAGCCATGTTATATTATTTTCAGTTTTCTTAGTGTAACCCCCTGGTGCATTTATTGTTTTACACCAGAGAATATATTTCTAAAATATAAAGTAATTTATTGTTAAGTGATGAGTATTTATCGCAAGTTCAAAAGAGAAAAATACGGAGTTACACGGAGATTGAAAAAAATCAAAGATTTTTTGTTTTCTCTGTGTAAATTATTTATTCGAAATTAAATGTAAGCATAAGCAGCCGCGAGGTCATTTTAGCTATCGCATCAGTATATTTGATGTCATCGCCTATGTCAAATGTATTTCTGTCGCGATCTATCATATTATTAAATCCAATACACATTTTAAGTTCGGGTGATAATTTAAAATATGGCAGATAAAAGTCGCATCCTACGCCAAACTCAATAAAATAATCCGTCGATTTAAGTAAGATAGTCAAGTCTTTTTTACGGCTAAAGTCAATAGTTCCTCCAACTCCGGCGAGCATATAGGGTCGATAGTTGTTTCTTCTTTTAGCCCGATATTTTATTTCTAAAGGGAAATTAGTCAATGTAGAAAGCACGGTTGTATTGTAGTCATCTACTTTAACCCCGTTTTTAAAGCCTATAAAAGTGATGCTTCTATCGCCAAAATTCAACGATGGCACAAAACGCAGATTAAAATATTCGCCTAAGCGTAAATCACTGATGATTCCGACAGTAAATCCGGGAGCAGGTTTGGATATTTCGGGATACCAAATAATTCCGTCTTTATCAGGCATTTTGGATGGAGTGAAAGTAAAGTCTTGAGTATGTAATCCCAGTACAAAACCAAAGTGAATTAATTTTTGATCGGCTTGTTGAAGGTTCATCACAACGGTATTGCGGTCTCTGGTTTGAGTTACAGCATTGGATATCGGTAATGTCAGAAAGAAAAATATTATTAATTTTTTCAAAATACAAGAATTTAAAATATATAGAATAAATCAGAACATCAAAACAATTAACAGAAAGCTTTTTAGGCTTTATTTATCACATTTAGCCATTAGTTTTTTAACGAAAAGTTGATAAAAATATTTTGTATACTCGTAAAATAAGGTATTTTTGCAGAATAATTAGTATTAACATAAAAATTAAGAACAATGGCTTACATTATTACCGATGACTGCGTTGCATGCGGTTCATGTCTTAGCGAGTGCCCTGTAGAAGCTATCTCAGAAGGCGATATTTATGTAATTGACCCGGAAGTTTGTACTGACTGTGGTGCTTGTGCAGAAGTTTGTCCTTCAGAAGCAATTCATCCTGCATAATAAAAGACATTTGAAAGAACATTAAAGCTGCTTTAATAATAAAAGCAGCTTTTTTATTTTTTAATTTCAAGTGGTCTGCCTGCGTCGTCGGTTTGTACAAATACAACTTCGGTAGAGCAAATTAGTTCTTCTTCATCAGATAAAACATCGGTTCGTCTAGCTTCTGTGGCTATTGTTATAGATGTTTTACCTATTTTTTTAATTTCTCCGTAGATTTTTATTATATTATTTATTTTTCCGGGGCGATGAAATACGCATTCCGAAAACTTTACCGTTACTACATTGGGTGATTTAATCGTTTGCACGGCAAAAGCTGCTGCAGCCAAATCTATCCAAGCTAATAACTGTCCTCCGAACAAATTTCCGCGAACTCCAAGGTCGCTTGTCATTACAGTATGTGTAGATATTAGTTCCATTAATTTTTTAATTTTGCTTCAACGGCTTTTGCTAACCATTCGTTTTGTTCTTCAAAGTTCATATGGCTATTGTCGAGCACTAAGGCTTCCGGTGCTTGTCTGAGTGGACTTTCAGCTCTATTCATATCGCGTTCGTCGCGTTCTTTGGTAGCTGCTAAAACATCCTCGAAAAGGACATTTTCTCCTTTCGCTTGTAATTCGTCAAATCGTCTTTGAGCTCTGATATCGAGCGATGCTGTAACAAATATTTTTAGTTCGGCATCGGGAAAAACAACAGTACCGATATCTCTCCCATCCATCACAATTCCTTTTTCTTTCCCCATTTCACGCTGTTGTTTTACCAGTGCTTTTCGAACGAATGCCAATGCACTGACGCGGCTGGCAGCGGCTCCAATTTCGATGCTTCGAATTTCTTTTTCTACATTCTCATCATTGAGAAATACATCCGAAAATCCCGAATCATTTACCTTGAACGATATATGTATATTCGGCATTTGGCGTTCCAATTCGACAGTGTCAATATTGTCATTGTTCATTAAGCCATTGCGCAAACAATATAATGCAACGGTACGATACATAGCCCCGGTATCAATATAAGTATAGCCGATTTTCGAAGCCAAATTTTTTGCCATTGTACTTTTTCCGCAAGAAGAGAAACCATCGATAGCAATGATTATTTTTTTATTATTCGTCATTATTTTTTAAATGCTTTCAAATCGGTACTTAACGAAAATTGGTATGACATGATGCCTTTTTGGTATTGAGCAGCTGTAAATCCAACCTCAAATTTTGAGACTTTTATTCCTCCTCCAAATGAGAATCCTGCTATCGATTTTGTGTCATCTAACTTTAATTCTGCACCGCGACGATGATTATAACCTACTGTGAGATAGAAATTTTTTGTAGGAATAATATCAACTCCTACATTAATATGTCTGAAAAACATATCGATATTGCTGATAGTGTTATCTACATCTTCGCCTGTAAGGGTCGATTTTGTTTTTGTGTCGGTGTATGATAAATCCCATTTTTGCAAATCGTGTGCTGTAATAGCTATGCGTAAAGGTGCATGTTGGAATTTTTTATTGAAACTTGCCATAATATTTAGCGGTAGTGATTCAATTTCATCATTGTATCCAACAAATTGACGACCGATATTGGCAGCAACAAAGCCTAAACTCATACCTTTTTCTTCTTTTATATAAGCTAAGCCAAGATCAACCCCCATGGCAAAACTACTATAATTTTCATAAGAAGAGTAAATAGGTTTAAGAGTTAAGCCGGCATTCCAGAATTCACTTAATTGTAAGGCATATTCTAAATTCAAAGCAAATTCTTTAGCTGTAAAATCGCTGGTATATTCGCCATATTCGTTATAACCTTCGAATGAGCCGTAATCGACAAACTGAATTCCGAAACCAAATTTGTGTTTCCCGAAATTTTGTCCGTATGCAACAGATCCTACCGAAACATCAGAAACATAATTAGTGTAATTCAATGCGATTTGCTGATGGGTTGCATCTGAAAGTAATGCGGGGTTTGCCATAGCACCATTAATACCATCGGTAGCCATAGCTACATTATTTCCTCCATACGCGGCATTATGAGTGGACCAAGGATAGTTCAAGAAAGGGTATACATATTGCCCTGATTGCGCTTTTGCAGGCACTATACATGAAAATAACAGTATTATTAAAAATGAAAAATATTTCATATTTATTTTTTAATTTGCCAAAGATACAAGTTTTCTATTTAGCAGTATAACAATTTTTCTTTCTTCTTTGTTGAATTTTTTTTATTTATAAAAATAAAAATCCATTTCTTGTTTGTTTTTATATAAACCAAAGCATAGCAATAGGTACACACTATCTACTGTTTTTTTCTAATGACATCTAAAAGTTGAAGGTCTGATTTTGTTACAAGATCAGATTTTTTGTTTGATGGATTAAAATTTATATTTTTACACAAAACAAAAACACGCAAGTAGGGAAATATGAAAGCACTAATGTTTGGGTGGGAATTTCCGCCACATATTTTGGGCGGTTTAGGTACTGCAAGCTATGGGCTTACCAAAGGCATGTCGTTGCAAAAAGACATGGAAATAACTTTTGTTATTCCTAAACCTCATGGCGATGAAGACCAGAGTTTTCTCCGTATCATAGGTGCTTGTAATGTTCCTATTGTTTGGAAAGATGTTAATTGGGAACATGTGAATCACCGAATCGGACATTTGATGAATCCCAAAGAATTTTATTTTTTGCGTGATCATATTCGTTACGATTTTCGTCGCATAGGAACAAATGATCTTGGATGTGTCGATTTTTCGGGTCGTTATCCGGATAATCTGTTGGAAGAAATTTCAAATTATGAGGCTGTAGCCAGTGTTATTGCCCATGCGGGTAATTTTGATATTATCCACTCGCACGATTGGCTGACTTATCCGGCAGGTATTTTTGCTAAAAGTATTAGTGGTAAACCTTTAGTGGTGCATGTGCATGCTACTGATTTCGACCGTAGTCGCGGACAGGTAAATCCTGATGTATATACTATTGAAAAACGCGGAATGGATGCTGCCGACCATATTATTACGGTAAGTAATTTTACTCGCCAAACAGTAATTGAAAAATATCATCAACATCCAGATAAAGTTACAACGGTGCATAATGCCGTATCGCCCTTAGAAAATATTGATTCATTGAAAAAAACGAAACGCAGAGATAAAGTGGTAACTTTCTTAGGACGAATAACCATGCAAAAAGGTCCTGAATATTTTGTAGAAGCAGCAGCACGCGTATTAGAACATACGGATGGTGTTCGTTTTGTAATGGCTGGTAGTGGCGACATGATGAATCAAATGGTGGACTTGGTCGCCAAACGAAATATTGCCGATAAATTCCATTTTACCGGATTTTTGCGTGGGCATCAGGTACATGAAATGCTTGCCGAAAGCGATGTATATATTATGCCTTCGGTTTCGGAACCTTTTGGTATTTCACCGCTTGAAGCCATGCAGGTTGGAACACCTACCATTGTTTCCAAACAATCCGGTTGTGCCGAAATTCTAAATAATGCCATCAAAACTGATTATTGGGATGTAGATGCTATGGCAGATGCTATTTATTCGATAGTGAAATATCCGGCTATATATAAGTCTTTACGAGAAAAAGGCAAAGAAGAAGTGGACAATATTACCTGGGAAGCTGCCGGAAAACGAGTACGCGATATTTATAATAAAGTGTTAAAATAATACTTGACCTAACTTATCAATTTTTAAAAATTATAAATAGATTTGAAATTTGTAAAACCCTAAAATATAAATTATTATGACTTTTTTTTCTGTTCTTTTTACTATTTCAGCGTTATTGTTTGTAGCGCAAACCATTTATTTTTTTATGGTGGAAGATATTAATATTTACAAAAAGTACACTTACGATTTGAAACAATTTAATTTTATTTCTATCAAATCGGGTGTTGCATTTCTTTTTGGTCTGATGCTAACATTTTATGCCATAGATATTTATTCGATAAAAGATGTTACACTTTCCCGTATTTTATTAGCGATTTTTGTAGGTATAATCACTGCGTTTTCTGTGTTGGTTATCTATCGGTTTATCATTATTCACCTGCAAGCTAAAGAGAAACAAACACATACTTTCCATGAGTTCGAAACCAAAGTAGTATGGTATGACAATATACATCAAGAAGGCGAAATAGGTATTTTAACCAAGCGAGGCTTAGTGCTTGTGCCTTTTCATGCTTCGGGCGACTTTCACAATGGCGACACAGTGATTGTAAGCGGAAATTACAATAAGATTGACAGTATTACATTGAAATAATAAAAGAAATAATAAAAAAGACCAAATTTTTAAAAATTTGGTCTTTTTTATTAATAGTTGTTGTATCGTAACTGTTGTTCTAAAAATCCTTCGTTGTAAGTTATTTTTACATCGATGATTTCGTTGTTAATGTTGAAAATAGGTTTGTAAACAGGATTAACAAAACCTTTGTAAGGTGCTAGGTTCAGTTTTCGGTAGCGTTCCAGTACTTCGTTGTGCAATGCTTTATCTACTTTTACTCCGTAATTTTCGACAAGGTTTTTCGCAGCCTCGTAGTCGCCTTCGGATTTAATGCGTTGTACTTCGGCTAAAAGCTCTCCGAAAAGCTTGCGTAACGCCTCATAATCATTTATTTTTATATAAGTTTTACCGTTGCGGCTGATTTTTTCTGTCACTTTTTCCGGTAAGCCCTTTTCGTAGACCCACTGCGCAATGAGCTGGCGGTTACGCATATGCGATTCTTCAATATTATGCCCAGGTTCGATGCGCACCAGTTGTGTCATCAGTCCGTTCATCATATATTGGTAATATTCGGCTTTATAAGCTTCCATGGATGGGAATAACCCTAATTCCACCATTTTTTTATCGGCAGTATAATATAACCCAAACAGGTCAGCACGGGTTTCTTCAATCGTAGCTCCATAGGCTTTAAGAGCATCTTGACTAACTCCCGGTAACAATTGCCCGGAACCATGTCCGAGGCATTCGTGCAGATCGGTATGCAGGTCATCGGCAAGCTTACCGTATTTTACTTTGCGGTCAATCTCTTCTTGTCCGATCATAAATTCTTCGTTGAATCCGGTACCTTGGGAGGCTTTGTCGTAGGCGTCGGTGATATTGTCGATTGTTACCGATTTAGAACCATGTATTTGGCGTATCCAGTTGGCATTGGGAAGATTGATTCCGATAGGAGTAGCCGGGTAACAATCGCCACCGAGAATGGCAACGGTTATTACTTTGGCGCTTACACCTTTCACTTGAGGCTTTTTAAATCGTTTATCTACCGGGGAGTTATCTTCGAACCATTGTGCATTTTCACTGATAATTTCAGTACGACGGGTAGCTTCAATATTTTTGTAGTTAACAATGGATTCCCAACTGGCTTTGATGCCGAGTGGATCGCCATAGGTTTCGATAAAGCCATTTATGAAATCAATGTGTGAGTTGGTGTCGTGAACCCATTTGATGCTATATTCGTCAAAAATTTTCAGGTTGCCTGTGCGGTAAAAATTAATCAGTAAATGAATTACTTCTTTCTGCTGGGGATTTTCAGCTACAGTTTCGGCTTTTTCCAGCCAATACACGATTTTTTCTATTTGAGCAGAGTATTTACCGCCTATTTTATACACTTCTTCTTCTAATCTTCCGTCTTTTTTTACTAAACGAGAATTTAATCCGTGTGAAACAGGAGTAGGGTCATTTTTGTCTATTTTCGACGCGTAAAATTCTTCGGTTTCTTTTTGTGTGACTCCTTCATAATAATTATTGGCAGAGGTGAGGATCAAATCTTCCCCATCGGCTTGATTCACTCGTTTAGCAGAAATAGTCGGGTCGAAAAGAATAGGAATCAATATTGATTTCAATTTATCTTTAGGCAATGAAAATTTTTCGGCAGGAATATCGTCAATAGCTTTAGTGAAAAATGACCCCGAAAAATCAGGGATAAATTTCTGCATACCGTAGTGATGATGTATCCCATTCGAGAACAACATCCGTTTGAAATAAACCTCGAATGCTTGGTAATCGTTACTTTTTTTATTCCCACTGTAGTTTAAGTAAATAGTTTCAAAAGTATTTCGTACAAGCAGATTATGTTTGTAATTCTGGTCAAAAAGAATATCACGCCCTTGTAAAGCTGCTTGTGATAGATAATAAATTAATTTTTTTTGTTGTAAAGAAAGTTTTTCAAATCCGGGCACTTGATATCGAAGTACTTGTATGTCGGCAAATTGATCAACAATATAATTGAAATTGGGCATAGTTGTTATTTTTTGTTTCTGGCGTCTACATCTTTGCGTAATTTCCAGCGTTTTCCTTTTTTTTTTATAGCATCGTAAGACATGTCCGGTCCGTAGCAATCGGGATTAACATAATCGCCGGTAGGAGAGAGGTGATCAAAAATAAATTGTTTTCTTTTTTTATCATATTCAATATTTATGCGCATAGTAGCACAATGAGGAAATACCATACGCATATTTTTACCATTATCCAGCTCTATAATTGGAGCGCCTAAGATTGCTTTTTTATTTTCAAAGCTTAAAACTTCGATTATTTTGAACGATTCTCGTAAATTCAAGCGGCTCCAACCAAGCAATATATATTTGGCATCATTCCCTTTTTCTATACGGATAGCTTTGTAATACAATGTTCCGTACCAGTTGTTGAGTGAAATTTCCTTTTTAGTGTCGGGCAGATATGAAGCGTTTGTTTGACGAAGCGGATAACATGCTTTCTCGGTTTGAATGAAACCGTAAAAACTTTGCGTCATATCGCTCAGTTCGCAATTCCATGTATAAATACGGAGTTTGTTATCGTCCGAATATATTTTTCCTAAAAACCGCAAGCTATCAAAGGGATAAAAGAAGCTGTTTTTATCGTGCAAAATTTCAGCCATTTTTTGACGGATAGATTCTCCGATTGCTTTTCGGATACTATCCGGATACTCTTTACCGTTGTTTAAAGAGTCGAACAATATTTTTACATCCATTTCTTGTTGGATGAGTTCCTGCGAAAAGACAACAGGTTCTGTTTTTTTTGCTTGTAAAGAAGAAAACAGAATAATCGTTAGTAGTATAAAAAATGTTTTTTTCATTGTTTTTCAAATAAGAAAGGGTTATTATTCTTCCTCTTTCATGTTGTGATAAACGCTTTGCACATCTTCATCGTCTTCGATTTTTTCAATGAGTTTCATCACTTGTTCTCGTTGTTCTTCAGTGACTTCTTTTGTATCGTTCGGGATTCGTTCAAATTCGGCATTGGTAATTTCGAATCCGTTTTCTTCAAGATATTTTTGGATGGCATTGAATGATTCAAATTCACCGTAAATAACTACTTCTACGCCATTATCGCCTTCGTCTTCGAAAATTTCGTCCACACCGAGGTCTATCAGTTCCAGTTCGAGTTCTTCCAAATCTACACTGTCTTTCGGTTTGATTTTGAACACACTTTTGCGGTCGAAAAGGAAAGAAAGACTACCTGTTGTGCCAAGCGAGCCGCCGAATTTGTTAAAATAGCTGCGCACATTGGCCACGGTGCGTGTTGTATTGTCGGTTGCGGTTTCTACAACAACGGCGATACCAAAAGGACCGTAACCTTCGTACACCATTTCTTTGTAGTCGCCTTCGTCTTTCGAGCTGGCTTTTTTGATGGCGCGTTCTACATTTTCTTTAGGCATGGCAGCCCCTTTAGCATTTTGCATCAATACGCGCAAGCGTGGATTAGCCACCGGATCCGGTCCACCCGATTTGACACACATAGTGATTTCTTTGCCTAACTTAGTGAATACACGAGCCATATTGCCCCATCTTTTCATTTTACGCGCTTTGCGGTATTCAAATGCTCTTCCCATATTTTTAATGTTTAAAGTCCAAGGTTTAAAGGTTGCTTCCGTGCATTGACTTTGCTTCAATAAATTACATATTAATTTAATGGATTGCAAAAATACAAAAGGCACAACGAATCAACAAGATTTTAACGAAATATATATCTTCTTTTTTGTGTTTCGACAAACAAAAATTGCGTACCTTCGTACAAACTTAATTGTATGCTTTCCGATTTTCTGTCACAAAAAATAATAGCTCAACTTCCTTTTTCTCCTACCGATGAACAAAGTCAGTTAATTCAAAACCTATCTGAATTTATGACTTCGCACGACAAGGAAAGTGTTTTTTTATTAAATGGCTATGCCGGAACCGGAAAAACTTCCGTTGTCAGTGTACTGATTAAAGCTTTAACTGAATTTAAGCAAAAAGCCGTACTAATGGCGCCTACCGGTCGTGCTGCCAAAGTGTTTTCTTCTTATTCGGGTCATTCGGCATTTACGATTCATAAAAAAATATATCGTCAGAAATCGGCAACGGATTTTCATTTCACATTAGCCGAAAATCTTCATAAACATACTCTTTTTATTGTAGATGAGGCTTCTATGATTGCTAATAGCAATAATGGTGAAAGTGTTTTCGGCTCGGGGCGTTTGTTGGACGATTTGATTTCGTATGTGTACACCGGCGAGGGTTGTCGTTTGTTGCTTATGGGTGACGACGCGCAATTGCCACCGGTAGGGCAGGCTGAAAGTCCGGCTTTAGTAAAGAAAAACTTGGAAAGTTTTTCTTTGAAAGTTTCTTCTTTTACTCTTCAGCAGGTAGTTCGCCAAAGCAGTGAAAGCGGTATTTTATATAATGCAACTTTGTTGCGTGAATTTATCCGAACAGGAAAAACGAAACAAAAACCACCATTTGAACTAAATGGTTTTGTTGATATTGAGCGTTTGTCCGGTGCTGATTTTATAGACATATTGAATAGTACATATGCAAAATTAGGCGAAGAAGATTGTATTGTCATCACCCGTTCCAACAAGCAAGCATCGCGTTATAATCAGGGAATCCGCAATATGGTATTGCAGAAAGAAGATATGATTAGTAATGGTGATTTGCTCATGGTGGTGAAAAATAATTATTTCTGGGCAAAAAATTATGAACAACTTGATTTTATAGCCAATGGCGAAATTGTTAAGATTACCCGCATACGCCGTTACCGGAATATATACGACTTGCGCTTTGTCGAAGTATCGCTTCGTTTTCTGGATTACGATTATGAGTTGGATTGTTTGCTTTTGCTTGATTCTCTGTTTGCCGAAACACCTGCCGATATGGAAGCGCTCAATAAAAAGTTATTTGAAAACATTGTCGAAGACTATGCTGATGTAGGCAATAAGCGCGAGCGTATGAAACGAATGGTAGAGAATGAATATTATAATGCATTACAGATAAAATTTGCCTATGCTATTACTTGCCACAAGGCGCAAGGCGGACAATGGAATACGGTTTTTATAGACCAAGGTTTTATAGGCGAAAACTTTACCGAAGATTATTATCATTGGCTTTATACAGCCGTTACCCGAGCTACGGATAATCTCTATCTGGTTAATTTCCCGGAAGAATATTTCGAGTAAAAATAAAAAGCTACAATTAGAACCCCAATTGCAGCTTTTATTTTTTAGTGAGTAGACCTTACTTTAATGGATTATAAGTTACTTTGTTCCCGGAGAAAGTTAACTCAACTTTAACTTTTCCACCCTCAGGAATATCTGTTTTTCCTGAAATAATTAAAGAAACACTAGCACTGTTGATTATATTAAAAGGAAGATATTTAAGCCAAGAATACTTTGAAGTAGATATGCTAAGCTCTTGTGAATTTAATGGGATATTAGCAAAACTTGTGTCATCAGTATAACTTAGTGTTCCTAAAGTAATTCCTGCTACACCGATCGTTGCACTTGCTTTAACATTCAAGGAAAAATCTTTAACATAAGAACCATCTTCACTGGTTAATTTAATTTTTAAGGTTTCGAAAGAAGCATTTTGAATTTTTCCTGTAATTCCATTCAAATCAATAATATTCATTGTGATAGTCGTGTCGGCAAGGAACGATCGTTCAGTAGTACTGCTTCTAAATGCTATTGAATTATCTGGGGTGTCACTTATTACATCTGCATCAAATGCAGCCGTAAAATCAGGTACATCTACTGTAACATCAGCTAAATCTTCAGCCGAATCACTACACGAAAAAAGGAATAAAGAAGCAGCCATTAATACTGCTATAGAGTATAGCTTTGTTTTCATAATAGTAAAATTTAAAAATTCATAATGAGTTTAACTGTCTTTAGTATACAAACTTACTATATAATTTATAGAAATACAAACTTTTTTCAATTTGTTAAAAAAGAATATATTTTCTTATATCTCAGAGATAAATTATTTTTGCATAAATGCGAGAAATATATTTTACCGGAAACAAGCGATATAACGATTATACTTCTACCCTGAAAAATACGACAATAGAACGGGTACAGAAGATATTGATCAATGCCGGATTTACTTGTCCTAATCGCAATGGAACAAAAGGTGTCGGCGGTTGTACTTATTGCAATAATCAATCGTTTAGTTCGGATTATTGTCACCCACAAAAAACTGTACATCAACAGGTAAAAGAAGGGATCGATTTTTTTAAGCATAAATATACTCGGCAGAAATATTTAGTTTATTTTCAGGCATATACCAATACTTATGCGGAAATTGATTTTTTAAAGGTAATTTATGAACAGGCATTGCAAGTACCTGATGTTATCGGCTTGGTAATCGGTACTCGTCCTGATTGTGTGTCGGATGAATTACTGGATTATCTTACAGAACTTTCGGCAAAAACTTTTTTAACCATAGAATATGGTGTAGAGTCAGTGCATGATGAAACATTACGCTTTATAAACCGTGGTCATACCTATGCCGAAGCAGTTGAATCTATCTGTAAAACAGCAGATAGAGGGATCCCTGTCGGAGTGCATTTGATATTAGGTTTGCCGCACGAAAGTCGAGAAATGATATTGGCTTCTGCGACTGAAATCAGCAAACTTCCGATAAAAGTACTTAAATTGCATCAGCTTCAGTTGATAAAAGGTACGATTATGGCGGAACAGTATGCACAACATCCCGAATGGTTTTCTTTTTTTTCGGTTGACGAATATGTTGAATTAGTAGTTGATTTTTTAGAATTATTAAATCCCGAAATAGCGATAGAACGCTTTGTGTCGCAGTCTCCTAAATATTTACTAATTATGCCTGATTGGGGTTTGAAGAACTTTGAATTTACTGCTAAGATAGAAAAGCGACTCAGAGAACGGGATACTTGGCAGGGGAGAAAATTAATAATAGATAATTGATAATAATTTTAAAATTATGTTGGATTTGCAATTAGATCGAATTCTTTTCTTAGATATAGAAACGGTTCCGCAAGTTTCTCATTATGAGGAGCTCTCAGATGAATTAGCTCGTCTCTGGGATGAGAAAACGCAGGTGTTACAAGCTAAGAATCCTGAACGCTATCCGCCAGATTGGACACCGCAAGAAGCTTTTTTGAACGGGGCAGGTATTTATGCGGAATTTGGTAAAGTTATTTGTGTTTCGATCGGTTTTATTCATTTTCAGAATGGAGAGATGGCTTTTCGTACCAAATCTTTTTCCGGCAATGATGAAAAAATCTTGTTATCTGAATTTTCATCTATGCTGGTAAAAAATTTCTCAACATATCATCTTTGCGGTCACAACATCAAGGAGTTTGATATTCCGTATCTTTGTCGCCGTATGTTGCTAAACGGGTTGCCTTTACCTCCTATGTTGCGCATAGCTGGTAAAAAGCCGTGGGAAGTACAATTTATAGATACTTTGGAGTTTTGGAAATTCGGCGATTTTAAAAATTACACATCACTTAAATTACTGACGACCATTTTCGGCATTCCAACATCTAAAGATGATATAGACGGAAGTCAAGTAGCAAAAGTGTATTATCAGGAAAAGAATTTGTCGCGCATTGTTACTTATTGTGAAAAAGATGTGGTAGCGACGGCCCAACTTTTACTTCGAATGTTAGGTAAAGAAATTATTCCGATCGAACGCATAAGTACAGGAAATTAAATTAGAAAAAAATTTATCCTATATTTGTACAACTATCTTTAAAATTATTTGCAAATGAGAACTATAGCAATATCCTATTTAGGATTGAATCTTAAAAATCCTATTATTATAAGTAGTTCCGGATTAACTAATACTGTAGAAAAGAATGTTAAGTTAGAAAAATCCGGCGCCGGAGCCATTGTACTTAAATCTCTTTTTGAAGAACAAATAAATTTAAACACAGAATATTTGTTGAACGAAGGTGATTTTACCGAAGCCGAAGATTATATCCGTACCTATGTACAGTCGCAAGATGTAAATGAGTATTTGAATTTGATTTCCGAATCGAAAAAACGATGCTCAATTCCTATTATAGCAAGCATCAATTGCTATAAAAATGGAGATTGGACAGGTGTTGCAAAACAAATAGAAGCTGCTGGAGCCGATGCCATAGAACTTAATGTTTTTTTGTTAAGTACGGATAAATTTAGAGATAGTAACTCTTGTGAACAAGATTATATTAATATTGTTGCTGAGGTACGAAAGGTAACTGAACTTCCGATTGCCATAAAGATAGGGCAACAATTTACAAATCTTATTGGTTTTACTCAGCGATTAATTGCAGCTGGAGCTAATAGTATTGTGTTATTCAATCGTTTTTATCAACCGGATATAGATTTGAACTCTATGAAATTTAAACAAGGTGAAAGATTAAGCGTGCCTACTGATTTTTCTAATACATTGCGTTGGACAGCTTTGGTATCGCGTTTGGTGAAAGATGCCAATATTGTTTCTTCTACCGGAATTTATGGTTGGGAGAATGCAGTGAAAGCTATTCTGGCAGGAGCGCAAGCTGTTGAAATTTGCAGCACGGTTTATAAAAACGGTAATGGAATTATTCAGGAAATAATTGATGGCATTTCCAACTGGATGAATGAAAAAGGATATTATACTTTGGATGAGTTCAGAGGAAAGTTGAATCAAGAAAATATCGGAGACCCGACATTGTTTGAACGGGCACAATTCATGAAATATTATGCTAAAAGTTAATAAAAAAAGTATGACCTTAAGGTCATACTTTTTTTATTCTTTTAAATAATTCGGAAGCGAATACAAACTCATTCAAATCATCATTGTCTGATTGTAATATCTGAAACCGGTCTCCCACCCAAGCTTTTTCTCCTTTTCGTATAAATAAAATATTATCACCGATTTCCATTACCGAGTTCATGTCGTGTGTGTTGACAATGGTGGTAATATCGTATTCTTCGGTAATTTCTTTGATTAGCTTGTCGATAATAAGAGAAGTAAAAGGGTCTAACC
>CAZJHO010000009.1:0-32753 GCA_964546015.1 uncultured Paludibacter sp. | reverse complement strand
CCGAAATATCTTTTTTGCGATGAGCCAAACTAAGGGTCTAACCCTGAGTTTGGCTCATCGCAAAAAAGATATTTCGGGTTAAGCGATATGGCTCGTGCAATAGCTACGCGTTTTTGCATTCCTCCACTGACTTCGGATGGGAATAAATCGTATGATTCCGGTTTTAGGTTTACTCTATCCAGACAAAATTGAGCACGGTGTTCCATTTCTATCTTGGTCATGCCGGAAAACATCTCCAACGGGAAAAGAACATTCTGCAAAACAGTCATAGAGTCAAATAATGCCGAGCCTTGAAACAGCATACCGACTTCTTTACGCAATTCGCGTACTTCACTGAATTTCATCGAAGGAAGATTGCGTCCATCATATAAAATCAGACCGCTATCAATACGGTGTAATCCAATAATACATTTCATTAAGACAGTTTTACCCGAACCGCTTTGTCCGATGATAAGATTCATCTTACCCGATTCGAACACCATCGAAATGCCTTTCAGTACATGGTTATCGTCAAAAGATTTATTAATATTTTTTACTTCAATCATTTTATGAGGAATGAGTCTAACAATATTTACTTGCTTCTTATTTCTCGCCTCTATTTTTAAGTTAGCATTAAATTGGTAATAACGATATTGAATAACAATATTAAAATACTACTGTTAACAACAGCATTGGTGCTTGCTTTCCCTACATCGAGTGCACCACCGTGTGTATAATAACCATAGTATGAAGAAACTGATGCTATGATAAAGGCAAACCACAGCGATTTTACAATCGAATAAAGAATGTAAAAAGGCTTGAAAGTGTATTGAATTCCATATAAATAATCGACTGTGGTGATAAGATCGGTAAAATAAGCTACGGCATATCCGCCAATGAGCCCGACTCCCATACTGATAATAACCAAACTGGGAATCATAACTACAAACGCTATTATCTTTGGTAAAATCAGATAATTAGCCGAATTAACACCCATAATCTCAAGCGCATCGATTTGTTCTGTAATACGCATGCTTCCTATTTCGGAAGCAATATTTGAACCTACTTTTCCTGCTAAAATCAAGCAGAGGATAGTTGATGAAAATTCGAGCAAGAGTGTATCGCGAGTTACCAATCCGGTACTGTAGCGGGGAAGAAGAGGATCGTTTGTGTTTAATTTTGTCTGTATAGTCAGTACCGCTCCGATAAAAACAGAAATGATAATAACAATACCCAATGAGTTGATGCCAAGTTTTTCCATCTCTTTGAGCATCTGACGGAAAAATATCCGCCAACGGTCGGGTCTTGAAAAAACCCTGTACATTAATGAAGCGTAGCGTCCTGTTTGAAATAAGAAAGATCGTATCAGCATAAAAAGTTTATAAGTTAACATGCTACAAGTTGATCAGGGATTATTCTAACAACTTATATAAAATTTGTAAACTGAATTAAAATGAATTAATAATAGTTAGAAAATCGGTTGATTTTAGCGAAGCTCCACCGATTAAACCACCATCAATATCTGCTTGTGCAAAAAGAGTGCCAGCATTGTTTGCATTGCAGCTTCCACCATATAAAATTGATATATTTTGTGCCACTTCATCGTTATATTTTTTCGTTACACTTTGTCGTATAAATTGGTGTATTTCTTGTGCTTGCTCTGCTGTGGCTGTTTTTCCTGTTCCGATAGCCCAAACCGGTTCATAAGCAAGTATCAATTTTGAAAAATCAGTTGCGGGGAAACTAAATAAAGCTTCTTCCAATTGAGTTTTGATTATTTCAAAATGTTTTCCGACTTCTCTCTCCGATAGAGTTTCTCCGATACAGAAGATAGGAATTAATCCGTTTTTCAATGCTAAGGTTACTTTTTCTTTTAAAACAGCATTATTTTCGCCATAATATCGGCGGCGTTCAGAGTGTCCGAGAATTACATGTGTTGCTCCGGTTGATTGTATCATGTTAGCACTTACTTCTCCGGTGAAAGCGCCGCTTTCTTTATCGGAGCAATTTTGAGCGCTTATATTGATATTATTTTTATCAACTAGTCGGCAAATGTCGGCAAGGTGTATAAATGGTGTTCCTAAGATTACTTGGCATGATGTTTTTTTTGTTTTCAGTGCGTTATTTATTTCTTTCGCTAATTCAATGCCTTCGGATAATGATTTGTTCATTTTCCAGTTTCCTGCAACAATTCTCTTTCTCATGACACTTTTTTTAATCTCGTTTCTTGTTTTTGACTACTCTACCTACCACAAAAATAATGATAACCGGAATTAAGAAAAGCAAAGTTATCCAAAGTACACGCTCGGTAATATTTGGTTTTTGAACTGTTCCTAATAAAGTATTTTCCAATTTTTCTTTTAGTATAGGCAAATCATTTATATGCCATTTATTCAGAACAGTTGCATCTTTTATTAGCATTAGTCCGGGATTGGCACGGATGATGGTTTTCAGCGTAGTTTTGTCGGTTGTAGCAATCGGATATTTAGCTCCTGTTGCTGTTTTGTAAATTTCGATATCGTTTCCGACTGATGCTGTGAGCATTATGTAACCATAATCATTTTGCTGAGCATATTCGTAAATTTGATTTAGTTTGTCTGATGCTTTTAAACAAGCTTTAGTCAAATCGGGTGAGATAAGTAAGAATGTATATCCCGGATTCTCCAATACAATATCGGTGATTTCGCCGTCTTCGGTAATGATAGAGAAATCGTGAATAGGTGGCTTATAACCTTCTTTCACTAAAATGGTTTTTTGATCGACAAAGGTCCAAGTACTGTCTCCTTTTGGATAATCTTGCAATGTAAATTCTTTTTCTATACCATCTTTGGCATAGATAAGTTTTACATCGAAAGAATCAACAGGAGCATCTTCCGGAATTTCCATTTCTTTAAGTAGATTGTTCCCTATTTTGTACGGACGGAAGTCAATCGGAGGTAAAAATTCCAAACTATAAACAGATAATCCGCAAGAGAATAAGAATGTGTAAACAACCAGTACCCATTGTGTATGTTTTCCGAAAAATGAGTGATGATATTTCATCAATAAGAAAATAATCACAAGAAGTACATCTAAAGCAATGTTTTTCCAAAAAGTAGTCCAGTTGCCGATGATAAGGGCATCACCAAAGCAACCGCAATCAGTTACCGGATTTTTGATAGCAATCCAAAGCGTTAGTGGTGTCATAACTGCCATAAAAAGCGCAGCCATCCATGAGGTTTCTTTTATTCGTACACCTAAAATAAAATTAACTCCAATAAGTAATTCTATTGCCGACAAAGCTATCGCAGCTATCAAAGCTAATGACGAAAATTGCTCCATAGAAGGACCCATCGCTTGCAGGTAGTCTTCCATTTTATAGGTAAAACCAAGCGGGTCGATTGCTTTTACGAATCCCGAAAAAACGAACACACCGCCAAATATAAAGCGTGTTAAAAGTAAAATGATTTTTTTTGCCATAATCTTTTATCTTGATTCGTCCATTTTGATTAATCCAAAAATAGCATAATTCACCATGTCCAAATAATTGGCATCAATGCCTTCGGAAATGAGAGTTTGCCCTTTATTGTCTTCTATTTGCTTGGTTCGATACAATTTCATTAGAATAAGATCGGTATATGATTGTGTACGCATAATACGCCAAGCTTCATCATAGTCGTGGTTTTTATTGAGCATCAGGCTTTTTGCCATTTGCAGGTAATGCTCATATTTTTCGATTGCTTGTTCTATCTGTAAATCATCTTTATCTGCATAGCCAAGTTCTAATTGGATAAGCCCGATAATACCGTAATTAACAATGGCAATTAGTTCGGACTTAATATCTTCGTCAACCTTCGAGACTCCTTTTGTTTCGATGCTTCGTATGCGATTGGCTTTGATGAGAAGCTGATCGGTAACTGATTCTGGTCGCATAATGCGCCACGCTGCTCCGTAATCTTTCAGCTTCTTAGTGAAAATGTCTTTACATACTGATGCTGCTTGGTCGAATTGAGCTGAAGTTCTTTTCATTTTTCGTTATGCTTCTCCTCCCATCATCATTGGAGGTGTCATTTGATCATTTATTTTTATTTTACCATTGTGCATCTCAAATTTGGCAATATTGTCTTGCAGTGCAAGCAATAATCTTTTTGCATTGTCGGGAGTAAGTACAATACGCGATTTTACACTTGCTTTCATCGTGTTAGGTAGCATTCGGATAAAATCGATAATAAATTCCGATTGTGAATGGGAAATGACAGCTAAATTTGAATAAATTCCGTCAGCAATTTCAGATGACAATTCTATTTCCAAGCTTTGTTCTTTTTTATTTTCCATAATCTTTTTTAGATAAACTAAATTTTAAAAGATAACACCTATCGCAGTTTCGAATGCATTAGGGAAGAATTTAATTGATTTGTTATAATTATTTCGTTCGGCATAAGCGTTATTCAGGTCTAAATAATGCGTTGCACTGCCCATACTTCCGCTCCTTTCGTAGAAATAGGTCGAAGTCAATGAACCTTTGTAATTGAATCTTCCTGTTAGGATAACGCCTCTTATGTTATATTCTACTCCGGCGCCGATATTATAAATACCTCTAAAAGGCATCAATTTATAATTGAAATTATCGTTTTTGTAGTCCATGTCCGAAAGCTGTATAGGATAGTTTTTAGTAGCATGGGCTTTAAAAATAACCCCCAATCCTAGTCCCAGATTAAAACTAAAACGAGTATTCTGAATAACTTCAGGTGTCCTGAACTTCATTCCGATAGGGAGTTCAAATTCTTGAATTTCGTACAAAATGGTTTCGGAAGAGCTTCCATTATCTCCGGATAAATCTCCTCCGAAAGTATTAAGGCGTAATCCGCTAACAAAAGAATAACTGTCCGTTAAATTAAAGTTAACATTCATCCCGATATTTAGCTTGACATTTGATCCGTCTGAATCTACTTGTTTGTTATTTATATTCATCCATGTAATAACCGGAGCTAATTCAAGATTGAAATCAATTTTTTTTGTCGGATTGGATGATGTATGTGGCAATGTTGTTGTAGTTTGTTGTGCCCAAGTTATTTGGATTGTCACAAAAACAATACCTACGATAAAAAGAACTATTTTTTTCATATAGATTGATTTTAAAGTTTGTATAATTCATTAGCAGCAATCAAAGCTACTTTATTTTTTTGTAAAACCCGCACACAATCTTCAATTTTATCAGGACGAATAACCACATTAGCACTTTCCCCTTCTGAAAAAGCGTACATGTAATCGATGTAAATATTCTCTTTAGCAAGTATTTCGAGTATATTTGCCAAGCCGCCCGGTTCATTAGGTACACGAATACAGATAACATCAGTAAGCGATGCCGCAAACCGTTTTTCTTTAAGTATCTTCAATGCTTTTTCTGGTTCCGAAACGATTACTCGCAAAATACCAAAATCAGTACTTTCAGCCAAACTAAATGCTGACATATTGATACCGGATTCCCCTAAAGTTCGGGTTAAATCGGTAAGATTTCCTGTTTTGTTTTCCAAGAAAACGGATAATTGTTTGATAAGCATAGTTTTACAGTTTTCGTTTGTCATTTACTCGTTTTGCCTTTCCTTGACTGCGTTCGATAGAGCGTGGTTCCATCAGTTTTATATCGGGTTGAATGCCCAATACACTTTGCAGCTTATGGGCTACGCGTTTTTTTAGTTCGATCATTTTAGGAATTTCGTCGGAGTAATAAGTTTCTTTTACCTCTACTTGAACTTCCATTGTATCCATGTTGTGGATTCTGTCCACTTCGATAAAATAATGTGGTTCCAATTCCGGAAGCTCACAAATAACCGATTCTACTTGTGATGGGAATATATTAACACCTCGTATGATGAGCATATCATCGCTACGGCCCAATATGCGTCCCATGCGAACGGCTGTGCGTCCGCAGGCACAGGTTTCGTAGTTTAAGCTTGTCAGATCGCGTGTACGGAATCGAAGCAGCGGCATTCCTTCTTTGGTTATTGTGGTGAATACTAATTCCCCCACTTCACCTTGAGGTACCTGTTCTCCTGTTTCGGGATTGATGATTTCAGGATAAAAATGATCTTCGCAAAGATGTGTTCCATTTTGGCATTCACATTCGTAACCCACACCCGGACCGATAATTTCTGTTAATCCGTAAATATCATATGCTTTTATTCCCATTTTGTTTTGAAGTTCTTGGCGCATTTCTTCTGTCCAAGGCTCAGCACCGAAGATACCTACTTTTAATTGGAATTCATCGCGTTTGTATTCCGATTTTTCCATTGCTTCAGCTAAATATAAAGCATAAGAAGGGGTACAAGCCAATGCTTTTGCACTTAAATCATGCATAAGCATAATTTGTTTTTCGGTATTTCCGCTTGATGTGGGAACTACAGTTCCTCCAATGGTTTCGGCAGCAGCGTGTGCGCCTAATCCTCCGGTAAATAAACCATATCCGTACGATACTTGTATTACATCGTTTTTTCCTAATCCGTAAGCGGTAAAACAACGCGCTCCGACTTCTTTCCAGATTTCCAAATCTTTGCGTGTATAACCTACCACTATCGGTTTGCCTGTAGTGCCCGAAGAGGCGTGTACGCGAATAATTTCGGATATGGGCGAAGATAATAATCCAAACGGATAATAATCGCGTAGGTCTTTTTTCGATGTAAAAGGTAGTTTTATAATGTCGTCAATCGTTTGAACATCATGGGGTGTAATTCTTGCTTCTTGCATGCGTTGACGATAAGGCTTACAATTATAATATACTCGTTCAACAATTTCTCTAAGGCGTTTACTTTGCAATTCGCGCATTTTTTCGCGAGATAGACACTCTACTGTTGGATTCCAAATCATTTTACTATAAATATTTGCCACAAAGGTAAAAAAAGAAAGATAAATAACAATGAGCATAAATGCTGACTTTGGAGTTGGGGGAGTCAGTAAATAAATTACTTATGAGTTATAATTTATTTTTTATCTTTGCATGCGCAGTAAGCTGGTTTGTCGCTGCCGAATTTATTTGGTAGAGGAAAGTCCGGGCAACACAGAGCACCATCTTTCCTAACAGGAAGCCGCTCGTGAGGGTGGAGTAGCGTAACAGAAAATAACCGTCCGCCACGGCGGGTAAGGGTGAAAAGGTGAGGTAAGAGCTCACCGGAAATTGTGGTGACACAGTTTGCCGTACGCCTGATGGGTTGCAAGATCATGTATACCGGCGCATGTAGGGCGGCTCGTCCGATGTCGGGGGGTAGATCGCTACAGGCAAATGGTGACATTTGTCGTAGATAAATGACAGACGGATATTCTTAAGAATATTTACAGAACCCGGCTTACAAGCTTGCTGCGTTTTTTATTGGAAAATTGAAAGCTGAAAATCGAGAATTAAATTTTTGTTTCAACTTTCCACCTTTTAGTTTTTCACTTTCAGTTTGAAAATTATGAAATCTCTTCGTGAAAAAATTTTATGGTTGTACAACTTTTTGGTGCGAGATATTTGGCGTATTACAGGGTCTGAGATTTCCCATACGCGTAGGTTTTTTTATGATGCAATAAAAACGCTGGTTCTTGCCGTTCGTGGTTTTGAAGAAGATAAACTGCAATCAAAAGCTTCGGCACTCACATATTATACTTTGTTTGCTTTAGTGCCTGTATTGGCTCTGATTTTTGCTTTGGCTCGCGGTTTTGGCTTTCAGGAGCGAATTGTTAATTGGTTGGTATCTCAATTATCATCACAACCAGAATTATTACCACATTTGTTAAATTTTATAGATAAATATTTGGCGCGCTCGCAAGGGGGTATTTTTGTGGGGGTGGGGATTGCCTTGCTGTTTTGGTCGGTTATGTCTGCATTCAAGCAGATAGAGATGGCATTCAATGACATTTGGCAAATAAAGAAACAGCGTTCTTTTGTGTCAAGTTTTACCACTTATTTTTCGTTAATGCTGCTAGTACCGATTTTTATTGTAGTATCGAGTACATTGTCGGTATTTATGACAACCCAATTGCCTCATTATATTGATTTAGGCATATTTTCTCCATTACTAACAATCTCCTTGAAATTTATACCATACTTTATAAATTGGATTTTGTTTACTTGTTTATTCATTATTATACCCAATACGCAGGTAAAATTTTTACCGGCACTTATCGCAGGTGTTTTTACGGGAACATTTTTTCAACTTTTTCAATATTTATATATTAAAGGACAAGTTTACTTAACATCCTATAATGCTGTTTATGGTAGTTTTGCGGTTATTCCTTTATTACTGCTGTTTTTACAGATTTCTTGGATTATTATTCTTTTGGGTGCAGAATTATCGTTTGTGGTACAGAATATCAATAAGTTCGAGTACGGTGCTGATGTACAAAAAATAAGTCGTCGTTACCACAATTATATTGTACTTATTGTGATGTATCTTATTGTCAAACGATTCGAAAAAGGAGAACCACCGCTTTCGGTCGAGGAAATTTCGCGCCAAAATTCTATTCCGATACGATTGGCATCTTCAGTAATTAATGATTTGCTTGATGTAGAGTTAATTAGCGAACTTGCTTCCGAAAAAAACAAACAGAAAACCTATCAGCCGGCAGTAGATATTAATAAAATGTCAGTTAGTTATTTATTTGAAAAAATAGCAAGCAATGGTTCTGAAGAACTTAAAATTCGAAAAGATAAACAATTCGATAATCTTTGGAATAAGCTTGAACAAATTAGTTTGCAGTTAAAAAATGGAGAAGGAGCTGTTTTGATAAAAGATTTAGATAAATAGAAAGAATTTTAGTTGGATTATGGAAAAATATAAAAATCAATTACGCAGTTATACCAGCACACAAGGTCGTCTTATGGCAGGGGCTCGCTCGCTTTGGCAAGCCAACGGTATGAAAAAAGAGCAAATGGGAAAACCTATTATTGCCGTTGTTAATTCGTTCACACAGTTTGTTCCTGGGCATATGCACTTGCACGAAATAGGACAAACCGTGAAAGCCGAAATAGAAAAACTCGGTTGTTTTGCTGCCGAATTTAATACTATTGCTATTGATGATGGGATAGCTATGGGGCATGAAGGTATGCTTTATTCTCTGCCTTCGCGCGATTTGATTGCCGATAGTGTGGAGTATATGGTCAATGCGCACAGAGCCGATGCCATGGTATGTATTAGTAATTGTGACAAGATTACGCCCGGTATGCTTTTGGCTGCCATGCGTCTGAATATTCCGGTGGTGTTTGTGTCCGGTGGACCAATGGAAGCCGGTGAATTGGATGGTACACATCTCGATTTGATTGATGTTATGGTACAAGCAGCCGATAATAGTATTTTGGATCAGCAAGTGGCTCGTGTCGAGGATTCGGCTTGTCCTACTTGCGGAAGTTGCTCGGGTATGTTTACTGCCAATTCTATGAACTGCTTGAATGAAGCTATCGGATTAGCACTACCCGGTAACGGAACTATTGTAGCTACACACGCTAATCGCAAACAATTGTTTATCGAAGCAGCCAAGTTAATTGTAGAAAATGCCTATAAATATTATCGTGATGGCGACGAAAGCGTGCTCCCTCGCAATATAGCAACTCGTGCTGCTTTCCTTAATGCCATGACGGTAGATATAGCTATGGGTGGCTCTACCAACACAGTGCTTCATTTGTTGGCTGTTGCTAACGAGGCGGGTGTAGATTTCACCATGAAAGATATTGATGTTCTTTCGCGTAAAACGCCTTGTTTATCTAAAGTGGCTCCTAATACGCAAAAATATCATATTCAGGATGTAAATCGTGCCGGCGGAATTTTGGGTATTATGAATGAATTGTCTAAAGGCGGATTAATCGATGTTTCGGTTGGGCGCGTAGATAATCTTACCATAGGTCAGGCTATTGAGAAATATGATATTACTGTCGTTAATCCGGAAAAAATCGCATTAAAGATATATAAAAGTGCACCGGCAAATCGTTTCAATTTGGTGCTTGGTTCGCAAAATTCGCAATACAAAACATTGGATACCGACCGTTCCGAAGGATGTATTCGTGATATTGCACATGCTTATACTAAAGACGGTGGTTTGGCTGTTCTTTTCGGCAATATAGCGGCAGATGGTTGTATAGTAAAAACAGCAGGCGTGGACGAAAAAATATTCCTTTTCAAAGGTACGGCTAAAGTGTTTACTTCACAAGAAAGTGCTTGCGAAGGTATTTTAAAAGGCAAAGTGCAATCGGGCGATGTGGTGGTTATCACTCATGAAGGACCGAAAGGCGGACCGGGCATGCAAGAAATGCTTTATCCTACTTCGTACATCAAAGCACGCCACTTAGGCAAAGAATGTGCATTGATAACCGATGGTCGTTTCAGTGGCGGGACATCGGGTTTATCGATCGGTCATGTATCACCCGAAGCGGCTTCGGGTGGTAATATCGCTTTGGTACAAGATGGCGATTTTATCGAAATTAATATTCCTGCTCGCTCTATCAATGTATTAATTAGTGATGAAGAATTGGCTGCTCGCCGAAAAGCTGAAAATGCTCGTGGTGCCGATGCTTTCAAGCCGAAAGACCGTAACCGAACTATTTCTAAAGCCTTGAGGGCTTATGCGAGTATGGTAAGTTCGGCTGATAAAGGGGCGGTGAGGATAATCGAATAATTGGGAATTGAAAAAAAAATCAGAAAATAACGCAGTTACAAGAATTGATTTGCAACTGCGTTATTTTGTAAATATTATTTTTTAATATTTTATGTATGCTTTTAATTTTATCGCCTGCCAAAATCCTTGATTTGAAACCGCAAAAAATAACCTCGGAATATACGATTCCTGATATGTTGCGGCAAACCGAATCGCTTATACAGTCTGTAAGACAATTATCTATAGACGATTTAGCAGAACTTTCGGATACCAACCGAAATATTGCCCGAATTAATTTTGATCGGTTTTATAATTTTACTCTTCCGTTTACGCCCGAAAACGCCAAACAAGCTGTGATGATGTTTAATGGAGAAGTATTTCGTGGACTGGATGCAAAAACACTTTCAGGTGATGATTTTTCTTTTCTGCAACAACATTTGCGTATCTTATCCGGCTTATATGGTGTGTTGCGACCATTGGATCTGATACAGCCTTATCGTCTTGAAATAAGTTCGAAATTGCAAGTGAATACTTCTCGTGATTTATATTCATTCTGGGGAGATTCTATAACTCAAAAATTGAATAAAGCATTAGAGCTAATTCCGACAAGAATTTTAATAAACTTAGCTTCTAATGAATATTTCAAATCTATAAATATCAGTAAATTGAAAGCAAAAGTGCTTCATGTAGAATTTTGGGAGACAAAGAACGATCGATATAAACCAATTGTAATTTACACCAAAAAAGCCCGTGGTATGATGGTGCGTTATATTACCCGGAATCGTATAGAGAATATAGAAGATATAAAAGGTTTTAATGCCGGAGGATATTGGTTTAGTCCGCATTATTCTACCAATGATAAATTTGTATTTCTTCGCTGATAATAAAATTCATTATTTGATGATAAACAAAAAACATCCTAAAGGTCTTTATCTGCTGTTTGCTATTGAAATGTGGGAGCGTTTCAGTTATTATGGTATGAGAGCTTTACTTATTTTATACCTTACCAAATCATATCTTGAAGGAGGGCTGGATATTCCTGAAAAAAATGCCACATTGCTATATGGCTTTTTTACGGGTATGGTTTACTTTACTCCTCTTATCGGGGGATGGCTTGCCGACAGGTATCTTGGTCAGCGTCTCTCGATCACAATTGGAGGTATTATCATGATGTTGGGACAATTTTGCTTAGCTGCCGAACAAAGTACTTCGTTTCTTTATACAGGTTTGATTTTGCTTGTAATTGGTAATGGATTTTTCAAACCCAATATTTCGGTTGTTGTAGGCAATTTGTATCCTGCCAACGATAATAGGCGGGATTCAGCCTTTACTATTTTTTATATGGGTATTAATATTGGAGCGTTTTTTGCACCTCTTGTTACAGGTTATCTGGCTGTTTTTTATAATTACAGGTATGGATTTCTTGCTTCAGGGATAGGTATGCTTATAGGATTACTGATTTATAGTATTTGGGGCAATAAATATTTGGGAGAAATAAGCAAAGTGCCTTCACCCCGAAAATCCAAAGAAGATATTAAAGCTCAGCAATCGCTTAGTAAAGAAGAAAAAGATCGTACTTGGGTAATTATCATTATTGTTATTTTCTGTACTATATTTTTTGCAGGCTTTGAGCAAGCAGGCAGCTCTATGTCGTTATATACAGATAAGTTTATCGACCGAACGATAAGAAGTTTTATAATCCCAACCGAATGGTTTCAGGCTGTCAATCCATTATTTATTATTGTTTTAGCTCCATTGTTTTCAAGATTATGGATGGAATTGTCGTTTAAAGGAAAAAATCCGTCAGTAGCTCTTAAAATGGGTTGGGGTATGATATTGCTTGGTTTGGGATATGTGGTGTTGTTAGGAGCTGTTATCCAACGAGGGGAAGATATTGATAATCCTGCCATAAAAGCAAACTTACTTTTTTTAATAGGTACTTATCTATTGCATACAATAGGCGAGCTCTGTCTTTCACCGATAGGTTTATCTATGGTAAGTAATCTGGCACCCGTAAAATTAGCGTCGTTATTAATGGGTGTTTGGTTGCTTACAAGTTCGGTAGCCAATATTGCGGGAGGGTATTTAGCTTCGTTAGTATCTGAAGTTGGTGCTTTTGTTGTTTTTGCTTTTATTGCCGGAATCTCTATCTTTTTCGGTAGTGTGCTTTTGTGTATGAATAAATGGCTGGTAAAAAAATCGCATGGAGCTTTGTGAGCAAAATTCAGATTCAAATTTTTTTTTCCTTTATCTTTGTTGCTTAAATAAATTTCTTAAAAAAACAAAATAGGAGGATTATTAAGGTCTCGTATCAAGTGAAATTTTAGTTTTGCAAGATGGCAAACAATTCTTAGGTGTTTTGAACCCTGTAAAAATACCAGAAACAACATATTTTATATAAGAATATTTTAATAATTATTTTGTGTCTATTATTCTTTGCATAGAAACATCGACCAATGTATGTTCTGTTGCGCTCTCGAAAGATGGGATTTGCGTGGCGAAAAAAGTGAGTGAAGATGAAAATCCGTCACACTCATCACTACTTAGCGTATTTGTACAAAATATGTTAGATTTTACAAAACGCGAGCATCTTACTATTGATGCCGTAGCTGTGAGTTGTGGTCCGGGTTCGTACACAGGCTTGCGTATAGGAGTTTCTACGGCTAAAGGGTTGTGTTATGGATTGGATGTCCCATTATTGGCTATTAATACGCTTGAAATAATGACATCTGCAGTAATAAAGAAACAATCATTTCCCAATAATACCTTTTTTTGTCCGATGATAGATGCTCGGCGTATGGAAGTATATGCCGCGTTTTACAATTCTTCCTTGGAATGTGTGCAAGCCACCTCAGCCGATATTATAGACGAAAACAGTTATGCTGACTATTTAGATTCTCATCCCGTTATTTTTTTTGGGAATGGGGCTTCAAAGTGCAAAGAAGCACTTTCATTAAAACCCCATGCACGATTCTTAGATGGGATTAATCCATTGGCAGAAGATATGATTCCTTTAGCCGAGAAAGCTTATGCTGCCCGTCAGTTTGAAAATGTGGCGTATTTTGAACCCTTTTATCTGAAAGATTTCATAAGTACCATACCCAAAAACAAAGGAATTAGTTAGCTTTTACTGCAATTGTTTCAATTTCTACCAAGGCACCCATAGGCAATCCTTTTACAGCGATTGTAGAGCGTGCCGGACAATCATTTGTGTAGTATTTTTTATACACTTCATTTAATTGAGGGAAAAGTGCCATGTCGCTTATAAAAACAGTTGTTTTTATAACATCGGTAAAGCTATATCCTGCTTTGTTCAGAATAGCCTGAATATTACTAAATACCTGTTCTGCCTGCCCTTCAATAGTTTCGGCTTCTATTTTACTTGTTTGCGGGTTGATAGGAATTTGTCCTGAAATGAAAAGCATACCGTTATACTCTACCGCCTGACTGTAAGGTCCTATCGCTGCAGGCGCATTCGTGGTTGAGATTATTTTTTTCATGCCGTGATAATGAAAAAGTAGATTAATTATGATAAAAACTTCGTTTTCTTTTTTTTACTGAACGCTAAAAAACAAAGATAAATATAAACTTAGCATCTTAGCAACTTGGCGTTTTTTTAGTATAAAAGTAAAGCGTAACTTCTGTATCTTTAAAACTCAAAATTACTACCGTCTTCGCAGATGAAACTATTAGGAAAAATAGCTTTTGCTTGATTTAATAGTTTTTGATAGCTATGGTAACGCGCCGAGTAATGTCCCAACAACAATTGTTTTACCCCTGCTTTTAAGGCAATTTTTGCAGCTTGTTCTGAGGTTGAGTGAAGTGTTTCTTTAGCGCGTATAGCATCATCGCTTTCAAAAGTTGCTTCATGGTATAAGCAATCAATACCGTTAATCAATGGAATAATTTTTTCTGTATAACTGGTATCTGCACAATAAGCGTATCGTTTGACTTCATCGGCAGGGCGGGTGAGGAGGTTGTTAGGGATAATCGTTCCGTCGGCGGTTGTAAAATCAGCTCCTTTTTTTATAAATTGCAATTCTTTAATTGGGATTTGATAAAAATCTATTTTTTCTTTTATCAAATGTTTGTCTTTTTTTTTCTCTTCGAACAGAAAACCACAGGTGGGAATGCGGTGTTTCAAAGGGATAGAATACACTCTCACGCTCCGGTCTTCAAAAATCAACTTGTGGGAGCGAGGATTTATCGGTTCGAAAATAACCTTGAAAGTGATTTCTTTACAGAAATAATCAATTTGTGGTTGTAGCAGTTTTTTTAGGTCGGCATGCGCATATATATGCAAATTTGCCGTTCGTCCTGCCATCAGAAAGCTTGATATTAATCCGATCAATCCAAAACAATGATCGCCGTGTAAATGTGAAATAAAAATATGGTTGAGGCGGCTTGTCTTTATTTTGAATTGGCGTAACCGGATTTGAATCCCTTCGCCGCAATCAATCATAAACATTTTTTCGCCGATACTAAGCACTTGTGAGCTGTTAAAATAATGTATGTTCGGTTGAGCTGAGCCGCAGCCCAATATGGTTATCTTCATGTTAATTATCGGGTTGATAAATTCATTTTCAAAGATAAAATTATTTTGCAAATAAAACTTATCTAATCTAAAATAAAAATGAAGATACCGCCTATTTACTAAAAAAGTCGGACTGTAAGGTCCGACTCTTGAAAAACAGCACAAGGTGAAAATTAACAAATCATAGAGAATATCCTTTTTATTTTACTCTTTTGAAAGTTAATTTTTTTAATATAGAGTTATTGCTGTTTTTTAATTGATCTATATATCCCCATATTATGAGTTTATTAGGACTGATTTCATGAATTGAAAGGTCTCTTTTGAAATTTCCCCTAATTGTTAATAGTATAGCAAACGAACTAATGAAAATACATGGATAAGTTTCTGAAATTCCATTTTCATTCCATATACATATGTCTTTATTAAAGGTAACTTTTAAATTTGAATAAGGTATCTCAGGAGTATTTTCAAAGTCTTTAAGAGTACCTATATTTTTACCCAAAGATTGCATGCTGATAGATTGCCATGTGTCTAAGAATGTAGATATTTTTAAGGTGTTTTTCATAAAATTAGATTGTGTTTTTTAGTAATAAATGCTTACTCTAATACAGTTTTCGGCCATCCTGTTTTAAAATACGGATCAAAATTGATTTTCTTTCGTCCTAAGCTCTAAGTAGATTGATTCATGGGCAATTTTATTTTTAAGGCAGTTCCTATACCTTGTTAAACTTATTATTAAAAAGGAAGCGTAGGAACTTTTTTGCTTTATTGTCTTAGAGGTATCGCCAAAACACCCACCATACAAATAAACAACAGTCCCCACGCCAATCGATATAATAAATCCGTAATGGATTATTACATACTATGGAGTGGCATTCCGTTGTATTATTTTGTATGGTTTTGAAAATTGGCGATTTTCTAAAACAAAAAATACTAAAAAACGCTTTCCTTTATGTTCTTCCAGCTCTCAACACTTTGAGGATTGGAATTACTGCAAATCTAACTAAAAGTGACTTATCTGCAAAATGTTAAAAGTAAAGTTTATCACATGAAAAAACCGTTTGAAAAATCATTTCTGACTTTCAAACGGTATTGTCGGGATGAGAAGATTCGAACTTCCGGCCACGCGCCCCCCAGAGATATTTTTACCTCTTTATCTGTTTTGATTCCCTTTTATTTATTAGCGTATTTTGCTAATTATCAGAAAATTACTTTTATTGGCTTTTATTTGTTTTGATTTCATGTGTTCCAAATGTGTTCCAGTAAAAGACTACAAAGATAACTAATTCACAAAGAAAAGACAAGATAAAATAACACCTCATTTAAGTTCATTAAATGGGGTATTTTATTTCTCGACAAACAATTGTATTTATTTAACATTTTGACATGTGTCTGATTATCAGCGGTTAGAGTAAATCTATAGAAAATTTGGCGAGACCATTAAATTTCTCGCTCGTAGTAGTAATGATAGAAACAAGAAAAAAGACCTTGAAAGGAAAACTTTTTCTCTATTAAGCTACTAAGAATGATAAGTTTTGTAAAAAGAAATGATACTGTCAATGCTCAAGGGTTATACGCTATCCGTTTACGAGTATGTAAAGAAAGACAACGCAGATACTTTGCTTTAAAGATATTTGCTGATGATAAGTATTGGGATGCTGAAAATGAATGTTTTGTTATCCTTAAAAATGTAAGAGATAAGATACTAAAAGAAGAAAACGAACAACGCAAACAGTACAATTATTTACTTAGTGCCTATAGAGTACAAGCACAAGAAATAATAGACAGTTTTCGTCGGGAAAAAGTCGATTGGACTTTAAATCAATTTGCAGATGCCTTTTTTAACAAAGAAAAGCAAGGCAAAATAAAAGTTTATATGGAAAACCATATAAACATTTTACGAGAAACAGGGCATATTGGCAACGCAATCTGTTATGCAAACTCTTTGCGCATGCTTGAGCATTATGATAGTAAATTTAGTAAAAGAATATTTTCAGAGATTGATATAAAGTTTGTAAACGGATTTGATGTTTTCCTACAAAAAAGAGGTTGTAAAGGCAACACCCGAAAATATTACTTTAAAGCACTCCGAAGCACTTTAAACAAGGCTATTCAAGAAAAGGAAGCAACAGATAAAACATATCCTTTTGGTAAAGGTGGTTTTCAAATAGCAAAACTTGAGGAAGAAACCGAAAAACGGTATCTCCCTATTGAATCCTTGAACAAGATTAAAAATACTCCGTCAAAGAATCCACAAAGAGAATACGCACGCAAACTATTCTTACTGTCATATTACTGTTATGGAATATCATTCATTGATATGGCATATTTGACAAACAGCAATATTGTAAAGTACAACAGTGGCGAGTACATTGTTTATAAAAGGCATAAAATCCAACACCAGAAAAGTGTAAAACCTATTAAGATTAAAATAACAACAGAAATTCAGGGTTTGTTAGATAGCCTTAGAGAAAGTAGCCCTACTGTGGATGATTTTATTGTACCAATAGTTTCTATTGCTGGATATACAGGAGAAAAACTATATAATCATATCCGATTTAGGTATAAAAAGTACAATGACTATTTAGCTGACTTAGCCGAAGAACTGGAAATAACCGACATCAAGCTAACAACATATGTAAGTCGCCACACAATGGCAATGATGTTGCAACAAAATGATGTATCACGAGAACAAATATCTCAAATGTTAGGACACTCAGATATGAAAACTACGAATACTTATTTAGATAGCTTTGATACAAGCGTGATAGATGAAGCAGCAAAAGTTTTATATTAGATGTTGATAAAAAAAATAATTTTCTGTTTGGTGGTTAAAAAACTGTTTATATCTTTGCAAATTCCGGGGAGGATACGTAATGGAGTAACTGTAACGTTAAAACTGAAACAGTAAAAGATGAAATTCTTTCCGCAGGAAGTTGGCCATAGCAAAAAAAGCTAGAAAAAAACATAGGTAGCAACTTCAGATAACCCCTTTTTTCGTACAGAGCAGATTTGCCTGTACACACTTCTTCCTTTAAAAGGGCTTTCCCTATTTTTCAAGTTAACAAGTTTATTAATTGTTGATTTAGGGTTTGGTATATCCAAATCTCTATTGACACGCAATTTTATTTATCATGAGTAATAAAATCATTCATGATGATGCATTGTTGGTACATTTAACTGTCACCCAAATGAAAGAGGTGTTGGAAAGTGTATTTCAACAGTCATCATCATCAAGTAGTAGTCTGCCTGAAATTATAGGCATTGAAGAAGTTTCAAGATTAACAGGTTATAAAAAGAGCACTATTTACAAGTTAATCCACGAACGAAAAATTCCTTGTATAAAACCTCCTCATGGAGCAAACAAAGTGTTTTTCAGAACGGCAGAAATTTATAAATGGCTACAGTCTGAGCGCATTGAAACAAGGGAGGAGCTTTTTCAAAATCATCGTAAGGGCAAAAGTCGAGCAGATAATAAAACGCAATCTCAACAGAGGTTACAAACATTTAAATCGTTACATCAACTATTTTCAATCTTTCTTAAAATAATTAAGGACTATAAAGCTAAAATACAAGAACTTGAAAAGAAGATTGCTAAATATGAAAACAAAAATCAAATAAATGAAAAATTTAATTATTAACAAATTAAAAACAGTAAAAATGAAAGAAATTAATAAAAATGTAAGTATGGAAACTTCTGTGAATGGTTTTCTTTTCTATCGCTCATATTTTGAAGCAATCGAAACATTAAGTAACAAAAAGCAACTTATTGCATATCGGGCACTAGCAAAATATGCACTAAATGGAGAAGAGGAGAAAGATTTACCTCCTAATGTGTTGGCTATATTAAAAATAGCCATGCCTAATTTAGATGCAAATCGTCGGAAGTACTTAAAAAAGTTGAAAACAAATCCCAAAGAAACATTAGCTGTTTTTGAGGAAGGTGTATCACTGCCTAAAAAAGAAAAAAAACCGATTATCCATAGTGATGTCATTAAAGAATTTGAGGATGATGAGTCCGCAGATGAGTTCGATGATTAATTCAATCTCAACTCAGTTTGGTTCAAATTGGGTCAAGTTTGAGTTGAAAAAAGCGGCTAAATCGCTAGAAACCAATCATTATAATTATTTTATTGTTATGGATAAATTTCCTCTAATGATAATGATAAGAAAAAAAAAGAAGTTGAATGAAAATGAAAAAGGAAAGTAAAACAATTGTGTCAGAATCCTTACAAGAATTTGAAGAACCACAAGTTGCATTATTTGAAAATATGTTTAGCATACAGGTGTTTAAAAAAATATCACTAAAGGATTTTTTGATGGGACAGAAATACAAAACTCCAGTAGAAATTTACAGAAGAGATAGTAGAGATACTAATCAAAGGAGGATAATCAAAAATACTATCGCATGTGTCACTCCAAGTAGTAACGCTAATTATAGAGACGAACCTTATTTTAAAGAGTGTAAAAACGCTCATACAGGGCTGATTTGTATTGATATTGATGCTAAGGACAATGAAGGGTTTGATTTGGATAAAGCCAAGCATATAATCGGAGAGGAATGCCCAAGTTTATATTATGCGGGTTTGTCTATTGGAGGGGAAGGGATATTTTTAATTTTCAGAATATCAAACCCCGAACTCCATAGAGAACACTTTAATGCTCTTGTGTATTATCTGAAAGAAAGATTTAATCTGAATGTAGATAGAGCCGTACAAAGTCCAGTTCATTTAAGAGTCGCGAGTTATGATGAAAATCCTTATTATAACCCCAATCCCACTCAATTTAAACTTGTAATGGAAATACGGAGTAGCCCCATGCCTATAAAAAGAAGTCCAGAAACTAGAGAACAAGTTGAAAATGCTGTTTTATTCATTAAGCGATGTAGAATTGACATTACTAACAAGTACTATAATTGGTTTAAAATAGGTAGTGCTTTAGCTCATGAATTTGGAGAAGAAGGGCGAAAATGGTTTCACATAGTTAGCTCTATGCATAACGGTTACAATAAGAATGAGTGTGATTTTGAATATGATAAGTGTTTGAGGTATAAAAAAGGGAAAGTGAAAATTGCAACTTTCTTTTATTTTTGCAAGTCTCATGGAGTGAAATATTGGCAATATCAGATGAATAGGCAGTTTTGAAAACTTATATCATACACAAATATTCACATGCGATTTATTATAAAAAACTGGTAGTATTAACACTGTATTTATGGTTATTTGTTTCCAAATAACCTGTATATGATATAAGTTTTCAAAACTGCCTATTCTCTCTCTTTATTTTATTAGTTCGTATTGTAATAAGCCTAGAACAAAGAGAACTATACTCAAAATGATGTTATTGTTTAGCTAAACATTACTATCTTTGTAAGGTCACAAAAGTGACAACATAATTAGTGAAAGTGTTTCGCTTTTATCCTGTACCAGAAATCTGACAATTTCAAAAGAAACAGGGATAGCAATAACATTCATCACTTGCGTAGCTATATGTGTAAAAACAACATATACTAAACGAGTGTGGGGTATTGTTTATCTGTTTCTAGGCTTTGTCAGAGCCTCTGGTACGATAAATGATGGCTCCACACTTTCTTTTTATAAAATCCAGTCGTTTTAGGAGCCGAATGACAATTCAATTCAAATAACACTATGAATGGATTAGAATTTATCAAGTCAAAACAACAGAGTTGGGCAAGGCGAAAGGGTTTTGAGCTACTCGGTGGAACTATTCCCAACAGAGGGGAGAAAAATTATTTGCATAATCTGAATGACAACCTGTTTGAACACTTATCTAAAGAGAGTTTAAGCTGTTACAATTCGGGAGACGGAAGCGAGACAAAAGACACTAGAACACGGTTGGCAAAAATGAAAGCTCTTCATTCGTCCTCTGCAATTGTGGTCAATGTGTTTCAATACTGGCAGAACAAAGATGTTTATCCTATCATGTACGCTTGCGGATTATGTTCTAATCAACCTAAAATATATCCACCAATAGCAAGAAACAACCATACAAACAGCATCACATTTGAAGAAAAGTTTGAGATTAGCGCAGACAAATCCCAATTTCCTAAATCCCCCAATATCGATATTGTTATCCAAGATTTCCCACCCCTTGTTTATGCTATTGAATCCAAATTTACAGAACCGTATAAGAGCGGGAAGCAAAAAGGTATCAAAGAAAAGTACATAAATAATACTTCTTTTTGGAATGGATTATCCAATTTACACGAACTGGCAAAAGAAATTTATCCCGATAATAACAAGTTTCGGTATTTAGATGCTGCACAACTGATAAAACATATTTTAGGTTTGAAAGCGAAACATAATAAGGCGGGTTTTCATCTTCTTTATCTTTGGTATGATGTTGTTGGAGATAACGGTTTTGAGCACAGAAAAGAAATAGAACAATTTGCAGAGATAGTCAAAAAAGACAATGTAAAATTCAGTCATGTAACTTACCAAGAAGCGATTATCAGATTGTCAAAAGAGTTTTACAATGAGAATAAAACTTATTGCGATTATTTGACGGACAGATATTTATAAAACTCACACTACTAAACAAAAATCAGATGAAGACATTCAAAATACTTTTATCATTACTGATATGTGGTTGTATGGCATCAACTGCTTTATTAGCGCAAAACACGACAAATGAGTTACCTAAAAAGGCAAAATTGAAAACTATAAAATATAAAGAATTGGATTATGCAATAATAGGGTATGTGCATGAAAAAGAATTTGTAGAGGGGCAAAAACTATCATTTCTTAAAACGAAAAAAGAAACTGGACATGTTCCATTAGGCTATATTCCTGTTCAATATAACAAAACAACTCTAACAGATACTATAATTAGCGGAGTATATGTTATTAAAGATGGGATTTCATATTTAGAAAGCAACTCTATAAGATACTTCTCTATCATCATGTCTGACGAAAGGTCATCTTTCAATTTTTTTGATGAAAAATCTATGAGTGGGAAAAAGTCTATTACGAAAGGATTGTACAAAGTTACTAATAGTAAATATGGCAATAGCCTAACTGCCATTCCTGCCGAAGCAAGTACATTGAAAATTGAAATAGCAGATATTTACTTTTATCAAGGATATTACACGAATGCTCCTGTAACCCTGCAAAAGCAACAAGACAACTATCTTTTAAAAATAGAATTTAATGACAAAACATTAGAAACTATAATTAGCTCGGACACTGTTAAAAAATATCGTTTTTTATCATTTGATAAATTTATCCAAAACTCTAAAAACATAAAATTGAATTATAATAATGGAGATATTTTTATTGGAACTTTAAAAGGAAATATCGGAGTTAGCCATAGTCATTATCCACGATTTATTCCCAATAGGGGAGAGTATAAATTTGCCAATGGAGAGATTTATATTGGAGATATGGAAACAAATAAACATGGGATTCAAAACACAATACCTACCTTTGGAAAAATAACATTTACTGACAATAGCATTGAAGAAGGGAATTGGCTCAAAAAATACAATGTTACTTCCGATGAAATTTCAAAAGGGAAAAATCTGACAGAAATGCATAATATTGCAATTCGACTTTACGAGGAAAAACAGAAAAAACAACAAGAAGAAAAAATAGCAAAAGAACAAGCCGAAGAAAGGAAATTGATTGCCAAGCAAGAACGCAAAAATACTCTGATAAACAAATATGGGGACAATTGGGCAAATCTTATTTTAAAAGGCAAATATACAGTTGGCATGACTCCAGAAATGGTAAAAGAAATGGAATGGGGAGATGTGTTTGGCAATAACAATACTCAAAAAATATCAACTGGTTATGTAACAAGCATCTCTACTTCGCGCGGACAAAAAGTAGAAATTTGGGAGTTAAATCCTGTGATTGCAAATAGTTGGAGGGGTACGAATGTTTTTGGGATTAATGCTTATGATTTTAATGCTCCCTATTTTCCAACCCTTGTTTTTACAAATGGCAAGCTAACTGATATTTATAGATAGAAGACATATGAAAAGACTACTGATAATTGTTGTGCTTGTAATTATTCCCATAATAACGCTGAAAGCAAATGACATTCTTATTGCGTCACATGTTTGTTTTGCTAAAAGCAACTGGGAATATAGTGAATGGAAAGAGGTTAATATTCGTATTGATTGGGATACAAAGACAGGAAAAATTAAATTTGGAGAACCTTTTGATATTCTATCTTGTATTGTGACAAAGCAAGATGATTTAAAAGAACCTACAGATGAAGTTGAGCACATGATAATATGTACTGCATTTTCTTCATTAGGGAACAAACTTATGCTACAATTTAATTTTAATGCGAAACATGAAATCTGTTATTTAACTGTGATGTATTTCGACAAGTCTAATGAAGAACTTTCTGGAAGTGCAATAAAATTTGCAATTGACTACGAAGACATATTTTCAACTGACTGAAAAGAGTATTTTTTAATAAAAAGAATCCATGGAAAAATATCAAATTAGAGAATTGAAGGAGTATTATAAAATCACTCAACCCACAGGACATTGGGGTTTTATAACAGATTCTACAGACCTTAGGAAAGGATATGATATACAAGAGGGAGTAAGTACCTTAAAAGGGTTACAACTTTATTTTAAAGGGAGTATTATAGAGCAAGTGACTTCTGAAGAGGCTGTACAACAAGGTCAACAGGCTGAAGATGAAAATGACAGCTTGTATATGGGATTGCATTAATAGTTCAACAATGACTTTAGTTCATCTTTCGGATACTCACAGCAAGCATCATTTATTGCCAAACTTACCACCTGCAGACATAATTGTTCATACGGGCGATGTGTCTTTTGCAGGTGCAGAAAATGAAGTGATGAATTTTATTGAGTGGTTTAGTGCTTTGCCATACAAATACAAAATATTCATAGCAGGTAATCATGATGATTGTTTGTTTGGTGCAAATATCGAGGGTTTGCCCGAAAACTGTTTTTATTTATGCAATTCAGGAGTTACGATTGAGGGTATAAGATTTTATGGCGTTCCTATGTTTATGGAAGATACAATGACAGGTGTTTACGATGACAATATACAAAAAATACCGCTGAAATCGGATATTCTTATAAGCCACCAACCACCTTATCATATTTTAGATTCTTCAAGGGATATTAATTATGGAGACCTCTCTTTATTGCAAGCAGTGTTGAAAATTCAGCCAAAGTATCATCTTTTCGGACACATTCATGATGCTTACGGTATAGAAAAAACAGACAATACTACATTTGTAAATGCAGCAATACTTAGCGAAAACTACGAACTGGTAAACAATCCTGTTTTATTGGAAATATAAATATGAACTTAAGAAAAAGAATACAAGACATGTCAAGAGTAAACCTGATGGAAACCGAGTGTTTCCCATCAGGAGTTTTTGAAGTTTATGTAAATGGTGGAGACCGTAACCCTCCGCATTTTCATGTAGTCTCAAAACAAGAAGATTTTGACGTGAGAATAAATTTTGAGGGAGAGGTAATCTCCGTAAAGAAGAAAGGTAAGAGAACCCAGAAAGTAGAAGACTATAAAGATATTGCTAAGTTAGCAAAAGAATGGTTACAAAGGACTCCGGCACACAAAAGATTAAGTAAGTCGTTCAGCACTAATCTTGAAAGTGTTGAAGTTAACTGGATATTACAAAACCCCGAATTAGAATGAAGATTGTATTTCAGTTTTTTATCGTATCCTTAAAGACCGAAGGAATTTAGTTAAGGATTAAAATGATATACGCTATAATTATGCCTTAGTGAGATTATAGATTTCAACTTGAAAGTGTGTTCCATTTGTGTTCCAGTAAATAAAACAGCCACTTACATTAATCTGTAAATGGCTGATATTCAATGTCGGGATGACAGGATTTGAACCTGCGACCACACGCCCCCCAGACGCGTACTCTAACCTGGCTGAGCTACATCCCGAGGTTTCGGTTACAAAAATAGTCGTTTTTGTAATTATAAAAAATATAAATCTCCTAAAAGGGACTTTGTTGCAAATTTACTGTTCCAAACCCCTCTTAAACTTAAAGGCTGAGGATAAATGTTTACTTTATTTATTTGGGATCCCAAATTTCTTCGGCAGAAGTAAATACTTTTTTAAGTGTGTAATTTTTAGCTTGTGGGTTATCTGGTTGTCTCGACCAGCTTACGCGCTTCGAAGTGTCGGCACCTGCTCCGGTATTAGCTATTTCTATAAAGCGAGCTGTTTTTTCGTTTTCCGGATTGCGCCAATTGTCCCAACCTTCGGGTAAGATATGGCTATCCATTTCACATTTTACAAATGCACTGGCTCCGTAAGGTCGCCAGGGGCGGCCTAAATATACTTTGGTGATGTCGCTATCGGCAGTAAGTTTACATTGATAAAATACAAATCCGTACGGTTTTTCTTGTGGTGTAGAAGGTGCTGTAATGTATGAATTTTTTTTGCTATGTATTTCGCATTGGTCAAAATAAGCGGTTGCCGAACCGAAAATAAAGTCAGTAGTACCTTCTATATAACAGTTTTTATAGTATTGTCGACTGGTTTGGCTGCCGGCATAGATCGTATCTTGATTACCTAAAATTCGACAGTTAACAAAAACGGCTTTGTCTCCCTCGACATGTAGGGCTACAGCTTGCCCGAGTTGCGGGGCATTATTTTCGATAGTCAGGTTTTCGGCTTTAAATCCGTGTCCTTGTACCAGTAAGGTATAAGTTTTAAAAGTGCCCATTGGTTTGGATGTGCCCGGTAAAATGATATTGGCATGGTCGTCCCAAGTGATAATGGTTTTTTCTTTATCCTCGCCAATCAAAGTGATATTTATGGCGTGGGTAGGTACAACGATTTTTTCTTTATAAACTCCGTTTTTGATGAATATTGTTTTACGCTCGGTCATGATTCCACGAACCGAATTAATAGCTTCTTGTACCGAAGTGAAATTGCCGCTGCTGTCTTTTGCTACGATGATATCGTACTTCGGTTTACCAGTCTCTTTTGCCGAAATACCTAAAAAACAGCTAAAAAATACTATACCTAAAAAAGCTTTTTTCATTATTTTGTTAAAATAAAAACCTTGAACTTTAAACCTTGAACCAAAAAATTAGTACCAATTTATAACCTTACCATAGTCGCTTTGTTTTTCGTATTTAAGATCGCTCAACAAGCTCGAATTAACCGAAATCAGGAAATTATAACTTTGGTAAGGACCAAATGGCACAACATTGGCAGTCATGCTCCAACAGTGCAAACTGCGGCGTATTCCTAAACTGGAATAAGTCAGTTCTTTCTGTTCAATATTATAAGCTGCACTGAAATTGAACGACCAGTTCGGAGTCGGACTTAGATTTGCTCTGAAAGTCATGTTTTGAGTAATGGCGTGGTTATATTCCATTTTATTATAATTGAAATCGGAATAACCATATTGTATAGAGTAATCGAATCCTAAGCTAAATGGTATTTTCAGGTTATCACTTTTATCTGCTGTTTTTTTAGTATCTTCTTCGGTCGAATTTTCTTTTGTCGATTTCTTTTTAAAAGTATCGTTGTTTATTGTGTAACCAAACGAGGTTGAGGTTCCGATTAATCGCGGAAATTTACCTTTTTCCCAACGAGGCGTGTTTATGTGTGTCGGATTTCCGAACTGGTTTAATCCATACAAATAAGTGTCGAATCCGGCACTTAAACTCAATCCGAATGATTCGGTAAATTTTAACCGAAGATTGGCACTGAAATTGGACCAATTGAGAGAGTCGGCAGCAAAGTTATAACCTCCATTTACACCGAAAGCATCGATTAAGCTAATTGTTTTAAAACTGCCTTCGGGAATGGTGTCGTTCTTTTGTTTCACTTTCATCTCAATATTATTATTGAGCGAAAATGTGATAGCACTTGTTTTTCCTGCACTAGGGTATCCGAATTGAGTTCCTTCATAGAACGAATATTTTACATCGACGGGAGTAGGATCTGTCGTACTGATTGGTCGTGCGTACGAAGAATAATAGCCCCAACGCGCACTGCTGAAATCAGGTTTGAAACTGTATGACAAGGTTGGTGTCAGTACATGTCGAATACGGTCTATTTTATCACCGAATATTTTGCGCGAAGGAGTAAAAAATCCGTAAATTTTAGTAGAAAAACTAATTCCGGTATTAAAATCGTACACACGATTAAATCCGTTCACCGTGTCCCTCACTACGGCATTATTTGTCTGATCCCACGATTGGTTGACCGATTGGAAATACCATCGTTCATGATAATTTGCCGAAGGAGTTATTGAAAGGTGTTGTAGCACATTAAGCGAAATCCCCAAAGGCAAAGAGTGGTCTATGCCTTTTTGCCAATCTTTTGTGTAGGATGCATTTACTAAATCGTACTCTTTACAATCGATTCGATTGGTAATTTTTCCGGAATATGAAAGGTACATTTTTTCATACCAACGCTCTTTGCCAATGGCATTTCTTCGTTTGAGCGGATAAATACGACTCATATTTATGCTCAAATCGGGCAAAGTAAGCGATATGGTCGAGTCTGCTGTTCGTTGGCTGGCTAGTGTATTTGCCGAAAAGCTCCAGGCAGAATTTGGGATACGATAGCTGTAAGATATACTGGAACTTTTTATGTTTTGCGAAAGTTGATTGTAGTTGTAATAATTATCAATGTTACTTCTGTCATATCCACTGGAAGAAAAATTAACACTGGCAGAAAATGTACTATTTGGACTGGCTTTGGGATCTTGTGTATGTGTCCATACAACAGACATATTTCTGCCTTCCATATAGTTTGGCAATTTTTTTTCTCCTACAATATCTTTCCGGTAACTCACATTAGCATTTCCTCTAAATTTATATCTTTTTACATAATTGGAAGTTCCGTTGATAGCCCAAGTTCCCATGGTATATATATCACCTAGTAGGGTCAAATCCACATAATCGTTAATGGCAAAGTAATATCCTCCGTTAGAGAGAAAAAACCCACGGGTGAGGTCATCTCCGTAGCTTGGAACAATAATTCCTGATGAATATGATTTGGTGAAAGGAAAATAACCGAAAGGAATTGCCAGTGGCATAGGCACATCCAATAATACCAGGTATGCAGGACCGGTAACAACCCATTTGTTTTGTTTTACTTTGGCTTTTGTAAGGTTGAGATAGAAGTGTGGGTGTTCGTGGTCGGAACAAGTAGTATATTTACCTTCTACCATGCAATAAATGTCTTCTTCTATCTTTTTAGTTTTGGTTCCGACAATATATCCATCTCCTTGTTGTACTATCCCTTGTAAAATATAGCCCTTTTTGGTTTGGAAATTGTATTGAATGGATTTTGCTCTGTATTCTTCTCCATTGTCCGTGAGTACCGGTGATCCGACCAATTCATCTCCTTCATTTATACGACCTATTGCGGTGACTAATGAACTGTCCGCATTAAAGGTAATAAAATCAGCTTTTAGATTTAGACTTCCGTAATCGACTTTGCTGTCTCCGAACATGAGAACCTCACCATTGGCATTGATCATTACCGAATCCTGGGCTGAGTAAATAACCGGGGCATCGAGCTTTTCTTTTTTTACGGGAGGAACAGAGTCGTTATTTGAAATGCTATCGGTTGGTAGTAGGACGGATAATGTGTCGGAGGGGACATTCAAGCTCTCTTGTCCGTAAGTAAACGAACAAAAAAGACAAAAAAAACAAAGCAAAAATGCTTGTATATATCTCCGACAAAAATAAGTCATTCAAGAGTTTTTGTTAGCAAATAAATTCTGCAGGATTTACAACTTATAAAAGCGTGCAAAGGTAATCAATATAAGATAAAAATGAAATGCTTAAGTACAAAATATAGGCAATTTCATTCGTGAGTCAGACAAAAAAACTTACCCGAGGATGAAAAGGTTATTTGTTTTATTTTCAATATGTATTCGAATTAAAAATAAGGTAATTTTCCTATCTTTCCGATTTTAGTATCGGTTGTTTTTTCTACGAGTTGAATGAGTGATTGTAGAATATTATCTTTATTGATAATCGGTTTATTTCTGTATCCTTTAGGAATAATGAGTTTAATGGCTTTTTCAACAATTTCGATAACTGTTGGATATTTCATTTCCAGAGATTCACCATCGCAATGGAAGCATGGACTGGAAACATATTTGATTTCCGCTTTCTTGAAAGCAATACTTTCTACATAGGGCATTTTGTCTATGAATCCGCTTAACAGCGCTGTGCCCATCATAGGAGCCAATACTTGCGGAAAAGGATAAATAATGGTAGCTTGTAATAATCCGTCCGATATATCTGCATTCGGAGCAATATATCCGTTATTGCCGTATTGGTTGGCATTGGCAAATGTAACTAAGAAAAATTTCCCTTTATATTCTTTTCCGTCTAAAGTAAATTCAGCTTCGGTTGGCGTGTAAGTTAACAATTCTTTCAATATGCTTTGTATATATTTCTGAGGACCTCGCACTTTTCCTGTGTTAAAAATAGATGCAATATGTGCATCAAATCCAAAACCACAAGTGCAAAAGAAATAACGATCGTTGATTTTACCGGCATCCGTGGCTTTTACCTTTCCTTTTACCAAATACTCTGCAATTTGTTTTTTTAATTCCGGCACTCCGATTGTTCTGGCAAGTCCATTGCCTGAACCGCATGGTACAATCGCAACAGGGGTATTTGAATAAATAAGCGATGAGGCTATTTCATTGAGTGTCCCGTCGCCCCCTACCGATATGATAGTACAATTTTCATTATCCATGTTTTGCCGAGCAATTTCCGATGCATGTCCCGGTCGTTGCAGTTCTATCGTTCTAACATCAACATTATCACTTATAGCAATCACTTCCTTTGTTATGTCAGAACAATATTTTTTGTTTTTTCCATTTCCCGATATTGGATTCAGAAGGAAACAAAAATCGCGTTTGATACTCTTTTTTCTTTTCTTCATTTTGTTAATTCATTTCTAGTATTACTTCTAGTATTTTTTTTGTATTGTCGGTTATTTTATATCTATCATCCGTTCTTTCGCCTATTATCCAAATAATGTCATTGCCGGAAACAAGTAAAAAAGCTTTTTCTTTTTGGTAGAGAGAAAATTTTTTATCAATAAAATAGTCGCTTAGTTTTTTCAATCCGTTCATTCCAAAAGGAACAAAAACATCACCCGTTTTCCATTTTCTTATTTTTAATGGAAACCGGATTAAATCTGCATCAAAATAAGCTTTTTTATTGTTTTTATCTAAATTGAGTTCCGCTCTTGAAATTATCTTGAGCGTCATATTAATAGGATATTTGATTTTTATTTCTTCTTTATCAATAAGAATTTCTTCCATATTTTCTTGTCTTATAGGAACGATCAACAAGAAATTTCTGTCTTTGATAATTCTGTGTGTGGACGAAAAAAATTGTTTCCCCGAATCGCTTTTAAGGCAATCATAAATGATAAATATGCAATCTACAGAGAAATTGTATTTTGATAGAATTTCAAAAAGAATACTTTTGGGGGCTTTTTCTTGTGTTAATAGATCAATGTCGAGATAGATTTCTTCTCCAATTTGTTTAGTTAGTTTTTGCTCTATTTCTGTGATTCTTTCTTTATATAATAATTCGGTTTCATGCAATAAATCTATTTCTTTTAGTAAAGTTTTTTTTACGGCAGGATTTATTTTTTCTAACAAAGGTATTACAGTATGTCGGAATTTATTCCGAATATAAGTTTGGTCAGTGTTAGTTGAATCTGTTACAAAATTAAGGTTATTCTGTTTTATGTATTGTTCGATTTCGTTTCGCCACACTCTCAAAAGAGGTCGAATAATCGATCCTTGTTTAGCTTTTATGCCCGAAAGTCCTTTGATTCCTGTTCCTCTTACGAGATTCATTAGTAGCGTTTCTATCATATCGTCGGCATGGTGAGCAACGGCGATAGCAGTGGCATTTGTTTGTTTTCGTATTTTTTCAAACCAATCATAACGCAATTCTCTGGCAGCCATCTCGATAGAGATTTTGTGGTGTAGGGCGTATTTTTTTGTGTCAAAATCTACTTGATAAAAAGGGATTTTTAGTCTTAGGCATAAATTTTTCACAAAAAGAGAGTCCCTATCCGATTCTTTTTCGCGTAAATGGAAATTGCAATGAGCCGCGATACAATCATATCCTAATTCATTCAAAATATGTAACAAAGCAACAGAATCAGCCCCTCCGCTTACACCAACAACCAATTTGTTTGGTGGAAGAGGTAATTCATTTTCAATTATATATTTTAAGATAAAAGATTGCACTGATGATATTTTTTGCAAAAATACACATTGTCTATTACCTTTGACAAAAATATAACTAAAAACATGAACTCTTTTTACGATTTAGCTGCCAATCGGCAAAGTGATAGGGCTTATGATCCCGATCGACTTGTTGAAAAAGAAAAATTGGAAAAAATACTTGCTTCTGCCCGTTTGTCGCCTTCGGCTTGCAATGCTCAGCCATGGAAAATCATAGTGGTTGATAATATTGAATTAAAAAATCAATTAGCTGATGCGACATCATCCAAATCTCTTGGTATGAATCATTTTACCAAACAGGCACCTGTACATATCGTAATAGTGGAAGAATCTGCTAATTTTACTTCGAACTTTGGAAGTTGGGCAAAAAAGAAACATTTTCCGCATATCGATTTAGGTATTCTGGCTGACCATATCATTTTATCTGCAACATCATTAGGTTTGGGTTCTTGTGTTATCGGTTGGTTTGACGAAAAAAAAGTGAAGAACCTTTTGAATATTCCTCATAATAAGCGCCCTATACTTTTAATAACATTAGGTTATTCTACTCAGCCTACTCGCGAAAAAAAACGCAAAGAATTACGGCAAATCATTTCATATAATAAGTATTAACTAAGGTATGAGTGAAAAATCAAAATCATCACTTCTTAAAAAAATAAGTATAATTGCAGGGAAAGTAATCTTGACGCTCTTTCTTTTTAGTATTGGGCTTACATTATTATATAGAATTGCGCCTGTATATTATACTCCGTTAATGTTTATCCGCTTAGTAGAGCAAGCCGTAGATGGTAAAAAACTTAAACTTGAACGGGATTGGACCCCTATAGAAAAAATTTCGTCCAATATGGTACTAGCTGTAATCGCTTCAGAAGATAATTTGTTTTTATCTCATAACGGTTTCGATTTCAAAGGGATAGAGAAAGCTTATAAAAATAATAAAAAAGGAAAGCGTATCAAAGGAGGCAGTACTATTTCGCAACAAACCGCAAAGAATGTGTTCCTTTATCCAAGCCGTTCATACATTCGCAAAGCTCTCGAAGCATATTATACTGTCCTCATAGAATTACTTTGGAGTAAAGAACGCATTATGGAAGTCTATCTCAATGTTATTGAAACCGGTGATGGTATTTATGGAGTAGAAGCAGCATCGTGGGCATATTATCATCATCCAGCAGCTAAGCTCACAAGATCCGAAGCTGCACTTATAGCTGTTACTTTGCCCAATCCTCGTAAATTTTCAGTAACCAACCCATCAAAATACATCAAGAAACGCCAAGCAAAGATATTACGCATCATGAACCAAATCGGCAAACAAGAATTTAATTAAATTTTTTCTATTAGATTTCTATTTCAGTTTTTATTTTTGTGGTGAGGAGTAAAAAAATA
>CAZJHO010000008.1:0-52792 GCA_964546015.1 uncultured Paludibacter sp. | reverse complement strand
AACCACGTCAGCCCCCATTGCGGCAAACGGCTGTTAGCGGTAGGTTTTCTTTTCTGTCGTTGTGTTTCGATTATTGTCATATACAGTTGTGCCAAGTTGTTGTGTCTTTAGAACCTCTAATAATTCTAAATTGTCCGTTACCGTTAAATGCCACAATTAAATAGTTTCCCCTTTGCCAAAATCCTTTTGCAACTGCAAGAACATTGTTCCAGTTCTTGTTCAGAAGTGGTTGGTGGTCTGTTGGATTTGGATGTCCAGGCGAAGTAAATTCTTGCTTACTTGTCCCAGTTACATTAGTCCACGATGAAATTTCAAAACTCCCTTTAGAAATGGAATTTTTTAGTCCAACTGCATAAGCTGGAGTAAGCGCTTGGTAATAACTACTTACTGCCCAAGTTGTCCGTGTAGCGTTGTATGGACTTATGCCTCTTGTCAATGCGTTTTGAATAGGAAAAATGAATACGTTATCGTATGGTGTCGTTGGATTAACAAATTCAGCAGCCATTGCATCTAAGTCATCAGGTAAAAGTCTTGATGAGTTTGGGGGACTAACTTCATTTAATGTTTCTCCATTTTGTGATTCTGATAAACCGTCAAATATTGCAGATTCAATCAAGTCAGCTACATTATTGTCTGTCGGTATGTTATGTGCAAGAATAATCCATTCAACATCTTCATTATTATTCCAAATGTCTAATATACGAATGATTTTACTGCTCATTTGCTTAAACGGCATTGAAGAGTTTATGCAATTGTCTGCTTCATTAAAGTGTTCAAATACTCTGTCATTTATTCCTTGTCCAACGTAAAATATTTTTCCGTCCCTCGGGTCACGCAATGCGTAAACATATTTCCCAAGTTTTTCTTTTTGTAAAATGTCAAAAGTCCGCTGAGTATTCATTTCTTTTTTTTTAATGTCTGTCACTTATTGTTTGAACTGTCTGTTGAACTTACCGCTAACTCATAAATATACGCAAATATAAACTTTATTTTACAAAAACAAATAGCTTAAAAAAACATTCATACAAAACTTATAAACAGGGCTTTTTATTATTTCTATCTGTGCGCATTTTGAATATTTCGACTAACTTTACACTTTTAATTTATATTCATTTTGCGTATGTCATTTAATGTTTTCAACTACAGTTTCTTAACAGGCGAACACAACGGGCAAGAGATTATTTGGATCACTTTTCCATACAACAAACAACTGAAAGATGAACTGAGGCAAAGGTTTCCTGCTGCTCGGTGGAGCGCTTCCAAGAAAGCATGGTATCTGTTTGACTGTAAATCGGTCAGGATAGAATTGGGATTACCCGAAAAAACTGGAAGCGGCAAGGCGGTGATGCTCAAAATTCACGAAGTCAATAAACCTGCACTCAAACGAATGCACGACTTGCTGATACTCAAAGGATACAGTCCGAATACAATTAGGACATACTGCAATGAATTCGCTCAGCTGCTTTATTTGCTCAAAGGCAACAATGTGGACAATTTGTCGAGCGAAAAACTACGGTCGTATTTTCTGTATTGCGCTACCTCGCTAAAGTTGTCCGAGAACATTATCCACAGCCGACTCAATGCTATAAAATTTTATTTCAACCAAGTGCTCGGGTGTGAAAAATTCTTCTTTGAAGAAATTCCCCGTCCCAAAAAGAAATCCATCTTGCCCAAAGTGATGAACAAAAGTGATATATCCAAGCTTTTTGCACAAATAGAAAACCCGAAACATGTGCTTATGCTCAAACTTTGCTACGGGATGGGGCTGAGGGTAAGCGAAATCGTCAACCTTAAAATAAGTAACATTGATAGCGGGAGAATGATGGTACACATCGAATCGGGCAAAGGCAAGAAAGACCGCTATGTGGCCTTGCCTGAGAAAATTTTGGACGATTTGCGAAATTATTACCGCACTTATCGCCCCAAAGAATATCTTTTTGAAGGACAATATGGCGGGCAATATGCTATACGGAGTGTGCAAGCCGTGTTTAAAAACGCGATGAAAAAAGCCAATATCCACAAACCGATTGGGATACATGGGCTTCGCCACAGTTATGCCACTCATCTGTTGGAATGTGGTACCGACATGTATTTTATCCAAAAATTACTTGGACATAACAATATTAAAACAACCGAAATTTATGCCAAAGTAAGTAACCGTCAACTATCAAATATCAAAAGCCCGTTAGATGATATAATGTAATTAAAGTAAGCGCTTTACGATTGAGTAAGTGAATACGATGAAGCTTCTTTTATTGGTGATTGAATTTGTATATCCGTGTTCTACTACAAATTTTTGTAATTTTGGCTTCAAAATATTTTAGATATGAGAAAACAATTATTTTTTGTTATTGCTTTATGGGCTTCAGTTTCGTTGATAGCTCAAACTGAAATACCAATGGATTCTGCCATTCGTTACGGAAAATTGGACAACGGGCTTACTTATTACATCCGTCATAACGAGGAGCCGGCCGAGCGTGCCGACTTTTATATTGTACAAAATGTGGGTGCTATTTTAGAAGAAGATAACCAAAACGGTTTAGCCCATTTTCTGGAACATATGGCTTTTAACGGTACTAAAAATTTCCCCGGAAAAACCATTATTGATTATATGGAAACCATTGGAGTAAAGTTCGGTGCAAACCTGAATGCTTATACTTCGCTTGACGAAACGGTTTATTTACTGAAAAATATCCCTACTGTTCGTCAATCAATTGTAGATAGCACTATTTGGATTTTGCATGACTGGTCTGGATTTATCTCGCTCGATGATGATGAAATAGATAAAGAACGCGGAGTGATCCTTGAAGAATGGCGCACACGGGGCACTGCCGACCGCCGTATCTGGAAAGAAAGCAACCGCTTGAAATACCCTGGTTCACAGTATGCTAAACGAGATGTAATAGGCGACACCGCCATAATCAATAATTTTAAATACGATGAATTGCGAGCGTATTATCACAAATGGTATCGTCCCGACCAACAAGCTTTGATTATCGTGGGCGATATAAATGTAGATGCCGTTGAAGCTACCATCAAGCGATTGTTTGCCGATATACCTAAACTGATTAATCCTGCCAAGCGTATTATTTACGACATACCTGATAATACAGAGCCTATTGTGGCAATTGTGACTGACTCCGAAGCAAAATATGCCATAATTGAAGTAAATTATAAACATCGACCGGTGCCTGACTCTATCCGGATTACTACCAAAGGGTACGACAAAGATTTGGTTAATTCTTTGATTAGTTCCATGCTGAGTGATCGTTTCGATTATTTACTTATGGATAAAAACTGTCCTTTTGTACAAGCCGTGGGCTATTATGGCGATATAACCCGTTCTTGCGATGCATTCCAAGTAGCTGTAGTAGCAAAAGAAGGCAAGGGAAAAATGTCTTTTGAAGCGTTATTGAAAGAGGTTGAGCGTGTGAAACGATATGGCTTTACGCAGCCTGAATTTGACAGAGCTAAAGTAAAATTATTGGCTTCTTTTGAAAAATCATATAATGAACGCAATAAACAAAAAAATGCGTCATTGGTACAGGAATATATACGCAACTTTTTAGAGGCAGAACCGATTCCTGGTATTGAATGGGAATATGAATATGCGCAAAAAGCCTTGTCAGGAATAATCGACTTGAATATGGTTAATCAAACCGTTCAGTCGTATATTACTTCAAATAATGTAATAGTAAGCATTTCAGCTCCGGAAAAAATGAAACAAACTTTACCCTCGGAAACTGAGGTCCGTTCGATGTTGACCGCGTCTACTCAAAATATAATTGACACATATAGTGAGAAAAAAGTAGAAAAACCGCTTTTATCCAAAAAAATAAAAGCAGGTAAAGTAGTCAAAGAATATCCGTATATACTTAAAGGAACTACCGAATGGGTACTCGATAACGGTATTCGTGTATTGATTAAACCAACTGATTTCAAAAATGATGAAGTCCTTTTTTTTGCTTTTAGTGAAGGAGGAATTTCTCTCGTAGATAAAATAGATGATTTACCCTCTGCTATGCTTACCGATGAATTTATAGCTCGCAATGGAGTTGGCAATTTATCTTATTTAGAGCTGAATAGGATTTTGGCAGGGAAGATTGTATCTATCAGTACAAATATTGGTACTTATGAAGAGAGCATGAAGGGTGGTTCGTCCGTAAAAGATTTGGAAACATTATTCCAATTAATTTATCTGAAATTTACCGCTCCTCGCAAAGACAATAAGGCATTTTTGGTTTTCAAACAATCACTGCAAACGATGTATGCCAATAAACAAACTGACCCAAATGCCGCTTTTAATGATACTATTTCTGCGATTATGAGTAATTACAGTCCTCGTAATGTAATCATGAATCTTGCTACACTTGAAAAAGTGACACAAAATAAAGTGTATAAAACCTATAAAGAACGCTTTAAAAATCCGGCCGATTTTACATTTGTATTTATCGGAAATATCAATCCAGATAGTATGAAACCTTTGGTGGAAAATTATTTGGGAGGAATGAAAACAACTGTCGAACGAGAATCGTGGCGAGATAATAATGTGCGTATTCCTTCCGGAAAAATAAAAAAAGAGTTCGAGCAACCGATGCAAGTTGAAAAAACTTCGGTTTATATTGTCAATAGTGGCAATATGATTTATGATTGGAAGAACAAAATAACACTGTCTATGCTTTCGGATATACTTGATATACGCTATACTGAAAGTATTCGCGAGAATGAAGGTGGTTCGTATGGTGTACGCACCAGCAGCAATGTAACAAATCGTCCGCAAGAACAAGCTGCTCTTACCATTCGTTTCGATACAGACCCGCAAAAGGGTGAAAGATTAATTGCTATTGCTCAAAAAGAACTTGAAAATATCCGTGAGAATGGTCCACGAAATGAAGACCTGGAAAAAGTAAAACAAAACCTGCTGAAAAAATACAAGGAAGATCAGAAAGAAAATACATGGTGGCGTAGTGCTATCTTTGCTTATGAACGAGACGGATTTAACCTTTCTACTCAATACGAATCGATTGTAAATGAAATTACTGCCGATGATATCAAACAAATCTTACAGGCATTGATGGTACAAAATAATTCTATTGAATTTATAATGAATCCGAAAAAGTAAACTATTTTTACAAAGAATTTTTATTAATTGTTAAAACCTATAAAATGTTACCACCTTTTTTAAGATACAATGATAAAGTTACTATTATTTCTCCTTCGGGAAATATTGATGAAAAATACATTGACGGGACAATAGAAAGGCTTAAATCATGGAATCTTCGTCCTGAAGTGGGCCAGTTTGCGCGTACACAAAACGGCCGATTTGCAGGGACAGTTGAGCAACGCATTGCCGATTTACAGGCTGCAATCGATAATCCTGAAATCAAAGCTATTTTTTGTTCGCGTGGCGGATACGGACTTATGCAAGTGATAGACCAAATAGATCTGACGGCTTTCGAAATTAATCCGAAATGGATTGTGGGTTTTAGCGATATTTCCGTATTGCATGCAGCAACAACTGCTATCGAAGTTGCTTCTGTACATTCCATCATGGCAAAGCATTTGGCGGAGCTTCCGCAAGATGCCGAACAAATTAAACTATTGCACGATATTTTATATGGACGAAAAGATCCTGAATACAAAGTCCCTGCACACGAACTCAACCGTCAAGGAGAAGTAAAATCAACTATTGTAGGAGGTAATTTATCTGTGTTATTTGGTTTGCGTGGTTCGCATTTTGATCTTGATACCTATCATAAAATATTTTTTATTGAAGATGTCGGTGAAGAACCATACAAAATAGATCGCATGATGCAAAACTTAAAAATAAGCGGTGTGCTGGAAAATTTGACGGGGTTAATTGTCGGTCAGTTTTCCGATTATGAAGAAGACCCTCAATTGGGTAAAACAGTTTATGAAATCATTGCTGATGCCGTAAGTGAATACGATTATCCTGTTTGTTTCAATTTTCCTGCCGGACATGTGGATTATAATCTGCCGTTTGTGTTGGGAGCTGAGGCTACTTTAAATGTAAAAAGTTCGGGAGCTTCGCTGACCTACTGTTTTGATATTGACTAATTTATAAGTTTTTTATAGCAAAAGATTATTTTTTTATCTGGATATGAAGAAGTATGTGTGCGTCTTATGTTTGTTTCTTGGGTTATTTTCTTGTAATGATCCGGAACAACTTTCTTCTATCCCGAATTATACCGTTTTTCTGGAACGGAATCTTAATCTGGAAGCACAGGAATTACTTGCTCAAGGAGGCTCAAAAGCATTTGTAATTCCTATCAAACAAACGGATGCTTTTGGTTATGGTGGTATTATTGTTTATCATTCTTCATTCAATTGGGGTGAATTTTATGCATACGATATGGCTTGTCCCAATGAAGTGAGCCGTACGGTGCGTGTATATCCGGATATGATTCAGGCAAAATGCGAAAAATGCGGTTCGATTTTTAGTCTTGAAACCGGGAATTGTGTGGCAGGAGAGGCAAAAGAAGGTTTAAAGATTTATCAGGCTATTGCCAGTTATACCCCATCAGGAACGATTATTCGTGTAATTAATCAAAACAGATAAATATAATCTTGTTTTTGTAATATAGGATTGATATAAACAAGTCCCAACCCATACATATCTAATGAAATTCGTACTTGTTCTTTTTGTATTATTTCTTTCCAGATAGCTTTTGTTGTTTCAGAAGTATAAATTCCTTCAAAAATAAATACGCATTCTTTCGAGGCTTTTTGTAGGCATTGTTCAAAAAGTGAAATGGTATCGGGTCCGGTTTGCGTCAGATGGAAATACACACAACCAACCTGTGAAACCAATTGAAGCGCTTCAGGTAAGGCTTCGGTAAAAATTCCTTTGAGAATAACTGTCTTTGGAATATGAGAGAAAATTTCATCATTCGAATTTTGTAGTAAGAAATAAGGGGTTTCTTTACTCGAAACAGCCAGATAAGCCGAAGTAATTCCACCTGAGTTTCCTATCTCGATAATTGATGCGGGGCCTGCCGCATTAACGATCCTGAAAACAGCTTGGTCGTATTTTTTCTTTTGAAGCGGAATGTTCTTTTTGGATAAAACCCTGCGTTGATTTTCTATTCTTGCATAATGGTAATATGGATTTTTTTCTTCCAGAATATTTGTAATTAGGTCGAATACAAACGGCGAATGAACGCCATGTCCGCCATGATATTTGGCATGGCGCAAATAAGACAAAAAGCGCAAAAAAGATTTTATCTTTTTATTCATAATGGGCGCAAAAATAACAATTTATTCCTTTTTATTTTCCGAAAATAATTTTGATCTCGCCAATATAAGCGCCCGAACGACCGGATTGTACAATAGGAATACTATCATTTTTTGTGTTGACAATTTGCAGATCGGAAATCAATTTATGGCTGTGTCCTCCTATAATCAGGTCTATGTCTGATGAATTTTCTGCTACTATTCTATCGTTCATGCCTTTGGTATCATCACCTAAGTGCGATAGACAAATTACAATATCGCATCGATGTTTCTCTTTCAGCTTTTTAGCGTAGAAATTGGCTTTTTCTACCGGATTCTGATATATGATTCCTGTAGAATGTTGTTCTATAATTAAATCTTTAGGATTAATACATAATCCGATAATACCGATTTTGATTCCTCTTTGTTTAATGATAGCATAAGGTTTTATGATAGGAGCAAGGGGTGTGGCACTTACATCATAATTAGAGCAAATTACTGGCATTGTAAGACCTGAAAGATTGCTCGCTAAAGCGGTAATTCCATTATCAAATTCATGATTGCCTAAGGTAACTGCATCATAGTGCATCTGGTTGATAGCTTTTATTTCTACTTCGCCTTTAAAGAAATTGAAATAAGGTGTTCCTTGTAAAAAATCGCCGGCATCGAGCAGTAATACCCGTTTGTTTTCTTTGCGAACTTTAGCAATGTAATCTGCTCTTCGAACATAACCACCCAATTCTTCTCCGTTTGTTTTCCTTGCTTCTACTTGACTATGCGTATCGTTGGTGTGGAGGATAACCAGTTCTTTTGTCGAGCTACAGGCAGAAAACACTAACAATACTATAAACGGAAAAATTATTTTATTGATTTTCATTTTCATTTTCAATTATCAATTATTCATTATTAATTTTCCTTGTACGGTTTCTTGTTTGATATATTCGATAAAAATATCACGCAACAGTTTATTTAGTATTTGGATATTGGTGTGATTAGACAAGGGCTTCATTCCATCATTCCCGATAATCAGATAATCACTCGTTACAATGCGGTATGTTTTCAAATCGTCAAAAGGCTGACCGTTTATAACAATATTAATTGCCTTTTCTTCCTTTATTTCAAAAGCTATATTTGCTGAGGCTTCGCCACCTTTTTTTGCAAAAAAGTTTAATAATTCTTGCAGATAGATTCCTTTAATATCAGCAATAACAGCCATATTCTCAAACGGCATCAGTTCATAAATATCTCCAATGGTGATATTTCCTGCATTGATCGATTTTCTAAAGCCGCCGATATTTAAAATGGCAGCATCTACTTCTTTTTCGCCTATTTCACGGGCATAGTTTAATAATGCGTTCGAAAAATAAGAGCAAACTCCTCCTTGAGGATCTTTGTTAGTTAATATTTCGGGAGCATAACCTATTATTGTATTCATTGTTTTGTCGAGTTGAGCTTTGTAAGGAGCAATCAAATTTTCCATATTTTCAGCTTCGTTAGAATTACTAATGGACTGGTTTAGTTTTACCAGTCGGTTATCAACCGATATTATTTTCTCGGCGTAGCTGAAATATCCCAACAATAGGAATAAAAAAAGAAATATTTTTTTCATTTTTCTAAAAAATAAAGCTCTGACAAAATACCATAAACCGTTTTTACGCTACTCTTTATATGTGTGGTTCTATTTTCTCTAATCGTTCCGCATTATATACCATGAAGATATTTATAGAATATTAAAGTTAATATATTCTATAATACTTTTTACCTTCATCACAGGCATTCTATTTGGAAAAGATTCTTTTATTATGCGTTTGTCAAAGGTACACAAAGTTAAGCTGACAGTTATATTTCACATTTTTGGGCGTAAATGCAAATGTACACAAAAAAATATTTATGAACTTTTGCTAATTTTTATAGATGCTCTTTGTCTATAAAAATATTATGTATTTTTGTACGAAATAAACAGTTGTTTCGTTATAAAATAATCAACCCGGAAATAATAATTTTAAAATTCAGAGAATAAATTTTTTAATTGAAAAAGTATTTATGAAACGAGTAGCAAAAATCACCGCCGAACATTTATTACGCATCAAAGCTATAAAATTACAACCGACTATGCCTTTTACTTGGGCATCAGGTTGGAAATCGCCTATTTATTGTGATAACCGAAAAACTCTTTCTTATCCGGATGTTCGTAAAGGGATTAAAACAATATTTTGTCGTCTTATTCAAGAAAAATATCCTGATGCCGAGGTGATTGCCGGTGTTGCTACAGGTGCTATAGCACAAGGAGCATTAGTTGCAGAAGAGCTCGGATTGCCGTTTATCTATGTGCGTTCTTCTCCTAAAGACCATGGATTGGAAAATTTGATCGAGGGAGACCTTAAACCAAACCAGAAGGTGGTGGTGATAGAAGACCTTATTTCTACCGGTGGTAGCAGCTTAAAGGCTATAGAAGCCATTCGTAATAATGGTGCAAAAGTGCTTGGTATGTTGGCTATCTTTACTTACGAATTCCCAGAAGCATTAGAAGCATTTAAAAAGAATCATGTAAAACTTGATACACTAAGTACCTATAGTACTTTGTTGGAAGTAGCTCTGGAAACTGACTATATTTCTGCGAATGAAGTAGAGACATTACAAGAGTGGCGTCAAGATCCGGCAAATTGGAATCAAGCATAAAAAATTATTTTATGACAACATACGAAAGCGAAATAAAAACCATCTCGGCAAATAACGAGGTGGTTTTTGCTAAATTATCTGACCTTAGTAATATCGAAAAATTTAAAGGTCAAATCCCTGAAAATGCAGGAATTTCGGACTTGAAATGCGATATTGATTCGGTATCATTTAAGATTAGTCCTGTTGGACAAATCGGAATGCGAATCGTGGAGCGTGAAATATACAAAACTATTAAGCTGGAAGCAGACAATTCTCCTGTTCCTTTTACTATGTGGATTCAGTTGGTAGATAAAAAGGATGATTCTACCAAACTGAAACTTATTATAAAAACGGAATTACCTATGATGATAAAAATGATGCTGGGTAGTAAATTGCAAGGGTTTATCAATCAATTTGCCGATGTTTTAGCTAAAATCAATTATTAATCATAAATTAAAGAACGATGCCACAAAAATTATGGGATAAAGGAAAGCCTGTTGATAAAAATATCGAGGCTTTTACCGTAGGGCGCGACCGTGAAATGGATATTTATTTGGCTAAAGCCGATGTATTAGGCTCTATGGCGCATATTATTATGTTGCAATCAGTAGGCTTGCTTGAAGCCGAAGAATTGGAAATCCTTTTACGAGAACTTCGTGCGATTTACGATATTGCCGATCAAGGAAATTTTATAATTGAAAAGGGTGTCGAAGATGTTCACTCGCAAATAGAACTGATGCTTACCCGCAAAGTGGGTGATGCCGGAAAAAAGATACACAGCGGTCGTTCTCGTAATGATCAGGTTTTAATTGATTTGAAGCTATATACCCGCCATCGTTTATACGAATTGGTACAGGCTGCGCATGAACTTTTTAATGTGCTGATAGCACAAAGCGAAACATATAAAAATGTTTTATTGCCGGGTTATACGCATCTGCAAATTGCTATGCCTTCGTCGTTTGGTTTATGGTTCGGAGCGTATGCCGAAAGTCTTACCGATGATATGCAAATGCTTCTTTCTGCATGGAAAATTTGCAATCGTAATCCTTTAGGCTCAGCTGCTGGCTATGGCTCTTCATTCCCCCTAAACCGCCAGATGACAACCGATTTGCTTGGCTTCGACGGGTTGAATTATAATGTGGTGTATGCTCAAATGGGGCGTGGTAAAATGGAGCGCTCCGTGGCTTATGCCATGGCATCTTTAGCCGGGACGATTTCGAAATTAGCGTTTGACGCCTGTATGTATTCGAGCCAAAATTTTGGTTTTATTAAATTGGCAGACGAATATACTACCGGTTCAAGTATTATGCCGCACAAGAAAAACCCTGATGTATTTGAATTGACACGGGCTAAATGTAATCGAATCCAGGCTTTGCCGAACGATATTTTGTTGCTTACTAATAATTTGCCTTCAGGGTATTTCCGTGATTTGCAAATTATTAAAGAAATATTTATTCCTGCATTTGACGATTTGTTGGCATGCCTGCAAATGACAACACGCATGATGCGTAATGTACAAATAAATGAGCAAATTCTGAATGATCCGAAATATGATTTAATTTTCAGTGTGGAGGAAGTAAACCGTTTGGTTTTTCAAGAAGGTATGCCTTTTCGCAATGCTTATAAGAAAGTAGGATTGGATATCGAAGCCGGGAATTTTATCCCGACAAAAATCGTAAATCATACACATGAAGGAAGTATTGGTAATTTATGCAATAAGGAAATTCAAGCCTTGATGCATCAAACGCTTAGTCAATTTTCGTTTGATAAAGCTTTTGAGGCAGAAAGACAGTTGCTTGCAGTTGATTAAATATGAAAATAGCCCTAATACAACAATCAAACACAGTCGATATTCGTAATAATATCGACAAGTTGAAACAGAATATCGAATCCTGTGCTAAGCAAGGAGCGGAACTGATTGTGTTGCAAGAACTGCACAACAGTTTGTATTTTTGTCAGGTAGAAGATCCGGTTAATTTCGATTTGGCGGAAGCTATTCCCGGACAAAGCACAGAGGAATTTGGAGCATTGGCGAAAAAATTAGGTGTAGTTATTGTGCTCTCGTTGTTCGAGAAGCAAATGGCAGGATTGTATTTCAATACTGCCGTTGTAATAGAAAAAGACGGCAGCATAGCGGGCAAATATCGCAAAATGCATATTCCGGACGATCCTGCCTATTACGAAAAATTTTATTTTACTCCTGGCGATTTAGGCTTTGAGCCTATACAAACTTCTGTAGGAAAATTGGGCGTATTGGTTTGTTGGGATCAGTGGTACCCGGAAGCAGCTCGCTTAATGGCGTTAGCCGGTGCAAGATTGCTCATTTATCCGACAGCTATTGGCTGGGAAAATACAGATACAGACGATGAAAAAGAACGCCAGCGTGAAGCGTGGATTACCGTCCAACGCGCACATGCGATAGCCAATGGAATTCCTGTGATAAGCGTAAACCGTACGGGTTATGAATCTGATTCTTCGGGTGTAACTAATGGTATTCAGTTTTGGGGAAGTAGTTTTATTGCCGGGCAGCAAGGCGAATTCTTAGCGCAAGCATCAACTGACAAGGAGGAAAATCTGATTGTAGATGTGGATTTGCAGCGTACAGAAGCTGTTCGTCGTATGTGGCCATTCTTCCGAGACAGACGGATTGATTTTTTTGATGACCTAACAAAAAGAAGTCGTTAGTATAAGTTTAATAAAAAATCCCGCTTTTAAGCGGGATTTTTCGTTTTTATTTTTTCTTTTGTTGTTTGCGTTGCATTTCCACTTGTTTGCGTTGCGCTTCTTCTATGCGAGCAAGGAATCCGGATTTCTTTTGTTTTTTAGGATCTTTGGCACGCTCGTGTAGTTTCTTCAATAACGCTTCTTCATCTACAAACGCACGGATAACATAGGTTTGAATTATCGTAATTAATGTAGAAATAAAGTAATAGTAACTTAAGCCTGATGCATAATCGTTGAAAATGAATAAGAACATAACCGGCATTAAATACATCATATATTTCATTCCAGGTATTTGTTGCGAAGTATCTGCCTGAGTTTTCATGTTGATATGAGTATAAATGATGTTGGTTACGGTCATCAACAAACAAAATAAACTGATGTGGTTACCAAAATATGCCGAAATAAATGGAATTTGTGCGTCCCAACTTACAATGGCATCGTAAGACGAAAGGTCGCTTGCCCACAAGAAACTTTGTTGACGCAATTCGATAGCCGACGGGAAGAAACTGAACAAAGCAAAAAGTATCGGCATTTGCAGTAACATAGGCAAACAACCACCCATTGGGCTCACACCTACTTTTCGATACAATGCCATCGTTGCTGCTTGGCGTTCTTGTATTTTTTCTTTCGGTATTTTTGCGTGTATTTCGTCTATCTGAGGTTTTAATACACGCATTTTTGCCATCGACATGTAGGATTTATATGTCAGCGGGAATAACACCAGCTTAACTAATAATGTAAGCAGAAGAATGATGATCCCAAAGTCGGCAATGAAACCACTAAAGAAGTTAAATACCGGAATAACGATAAACTTGTTAATCCAACCAAAAATACCCCATCCGAGAGGAACTATTTTTTCTAAATTCCATTCTTTGTCCGATGGTACGCCTTTATTATAGCTATTGAGTGTTTTAAAGTGATTTGGCCCGAAATAGAACTTGAATCCGGTTGCTTTTTTACCCGTCGGATCAAACGGAACACTCATATCTGCGCTGTATTCTTTCAGATATTCCGATGTATCATTTGTTTCTATTTTACTGTTTAATTTTACATTCGATAGTACACTGTCGGCAATAAGAATACTGCTGAAGAATTGATCTTTAAAAGCTATCCATTTAGCTTTTACTACATTTTGCGATTCGTCTTTCGATTCGCTAAGCTTTTCTACATCACCACCGGCAGCTTTATAGTTTAGTTGTGCATAACGACCTTCAAATTTTTTGCTGCGTTCCTGTTGTTTAATTTTTGAATTCCAAAGCAGGTGTAATGAATTTTGGTAACCCATTATCTTGTCCATCCCGTTTCCTTTTACTTGGAAACCGATCATGTAATCATCTGCTTTAAGGGTATAAATATAGTCTATATATGTATTTTCGGCTGCATTCAAGCGGAATGTAAATGATTTTTCACCTTGGTTAACAACCGAAATAGTATCATTTTGTAACGCCTGAAAATATAAATCTTTGGTAGGAGCAATCCGGTTATTGTTTGTTACCAGATTAAATCCGAAAGAAGAGCCATCTCGTTCGCTATCAAATAAAAATATAGGCGTAGTTGTATCGCTCATCTTATAATTTTTAAGTTGAACGCGAACTATTTGTCCTCCTTTGTTACTTATGGTAAGTTTGACCAGATTGTTCTCCAGAGTATATAATTTCTCTTGACCGATAGCAGAAACAGCAAATGCGCCAAATTTATCAAGTGATAAACTGTCTTGATCGCCACATTGTTGTTGCGAGGCAATATCATCGGCTTCCCCTTGTGTTTCCAGCGTTAAAGCTTGGTTGACAGCAGTAATGGAATCGTTGTATTGGCGTATGCGTTTTTGCTCTTGAATTTGTTCTTCGCTGGGTTTATTTAGCCATGCAAAGCCGAAAAGGAGTACCCCGATAAGAAGAAATCCTATAATGGTATTTTTATTCATAATTCAAAAAAAATGTGCCAATGTGCATATAGCGTATTAGCAAATGAAAAAATATTTGTATAATACGAATCAAAAGCCAATTTGAAGTTTTCAAAATAATTTGCTCATTTTCAAATTGGCTAATTGGCTAATTGATTATTGTTTTTATAAAATTTACAAATAGCGGATGCGGATTTACTACCGTACTGCTATATTCCGGATGGAATTGAACTCCCAAGAACCATTTTTTCTCTGGGATTTCAATTATTTCAACCAAGTGAGAATCCGGGTTTTCTCCGGTACATTTTAATCCGGCTTTTTCGAACTGTTCTTTATAATTATTGTTGAACTCGAAACGGTGGCGGTGGCGTTCTGAGATGATTTCTTTGCCATAAACTTTATAGGCAAGCGAATCTTTTGCAATTTTACATTCATAGCTTCCTAAGCGCATGCTACCTCCTAAATTAAGAATTCCTTTTTGCTCGTCCATTAGATCAATTACATTGTGGCGCGTATTAGGATTTATCTCAATTGAGTTGGCATCAGCGTAACCTAAGATATTTCGGGCGTATTCGATAACCATACATTGCATTCCCATACAAATCCCCAAGCATGGGATGTTGTTTTCGCGAGCATAACGGATAGCGGTAATTTTTCCTTCAATTCCACGACTGCCGAATCCGGGAGCAATTAAAATTCCATCCATTTCTAAAAGTGTATCCTCTGCATTTTCGGGGACAAGATTATCTGATGGGATTAAATGTAAGTCCAATTTGCGATTGTTATAAGCTGCAGCGTGTATAAGCGATTCGATGATTGATTTATAAGCATCCGGCAATTGAACATATTTGCCTACCAAACCGATCTTCACTTTTTTAGTAGCGGTAAACATTTTCTTTAAAAATGCGTTCCAATCGCTCATGTCAGCAATAGAGTCGGTAGGGATACCCATTTTCTTGAGTACGATTTTATCTAATCCTTCGGCCTGCATGCGAAGTGGGACTTCGTAAATACTAGGTACATCAATGGATTCAATAACGGCTTCGGGGGCTACATTACAGAATAATGAAACTTTTTTCCGTACTTCGGGTGTAATCGGATGTTCGGTTCGTAATACCAATATATCAGGTTGAACCCCTTCTTCTTGCAAAAGTTTTACAGAGTGTTGTGTAGGCTTTGTTTTCAGTTCTTTTGCCGCAGCTACATAAGGCACATAGGTAAGGTGAATGCAAAGACAATTTTTGCCTAACTCCCAACGCAATTGGCGTACACTTTCAATATATGGTAACGATTCAATATCGCCTACTGTACCACCAATCTCGGTAATTACGAAATCATATTCATTTTTACTGCCGAGCCGTTTAATATTGCGTTTAATTTCATCTGTAATATGTGGAATTACTTGAACTGTTTTTCCCAAAAAATCACCCCTGCGTTCTTTATTGATAACTGTTTGATAAATACGCCCTGTTGTGATATTGTTGGCACGGGAAGTTTCAACATTTAAAAAACGCTCGTAATGTCCTAAATCAAGGTCAGCTTCATGTCCATCACTGGTTACATAGCATTCGCCGTGTTCATAAGGATTCAATGTGCCTGGATCGATGTTGATATAAGGATCGAGTTTTTGATTGGTAACTTTGTAGCCGCGGGCTTGCAATAACTTCCCTAAAGAAGCCGAAATAATACCTTTTCCTAAAGAGGAGGTAACACCTCCGGTAACGAAAATATACTTTGTTTCTTTCATAACAAGATTGAATCTTTCAAAGCGGACAAAGATACAATTTTTTTTGAGAAATGGGAGAGTAGAATGTGCGATTCTTTAATTTACAAATTCTCTAATTAGTAAATTTTTTAATTACCTTTGCGCTCCTGAAAAAATCAAGAATAAATAATTATGGCTTTACAATGCGGCATAGTTGGTTTACCTAATGTTGGAAAATCGACCCTGTTCAATTGCTTGTCGAACGCAAAAGCGCAAGCGGCAAATTTCCCTTTTTGTACCATAGAACCTAATGTTGGCGTAATCACTGTCCCTGATGAACGGTTGAATAAATTGGCGGAATTTGTAAAACCCCAACGCACCGTACCTACAACAGTCGAGATTGTAGATATTGCCGGATTGGTAAAAGGTGCTAGTAAAGGAGAAGGCTTGGGAAATAAATTTTTGGCGAATATCCGTGAAACGGATGCGATATTGCATGTGCTCCGTTGTTTCGATAACGAGAATGTAACCCATGTGAATGCTTCCGTACATCCTCTTCAGGATAAAGAAATTGTTGACACCGAACTTCAATTGAAAGATTTGGAGACCGTAGAAAGTCGTATTTCCAAAGTACAGAAACAGGCGCAAACCGGTGGTGATAAAGCAGCTAAAGCCGTGTATGATATTTTGGTAAGGTATCGTGAAGTTTTGTTGCAAGGAAAATCTGCCCGCACGGTAGCTTTGGAAAAAGAAGAGGAAAAGTTGGTAAAAGACCTTTGCTTGCTTACCAACAAACCGGTGCTGTATATTTGTAATGTCGATGAGGCTTCGGCTGTAAGCGGCAATGCTTATGTTGAAGCTGTTCGCGAAGCCGTAAAAGACGAAAATGCCGAAATCCTTATTGTTGCCGCAGCAACCGAAGCCGATATTGCCGAATTGGAAACTTATGAAGAACGCCAATTATTTTTGGAAGAAATCGGCTTGCAGGAATCAGGTGTGGCTCGGTTAATAAAAGCAGCTTATAAATTACTCAATCTGGAAACTTATTTTACGGCAGGAGTGCAAGAAGTGCGTGCTTGGACCTATGAAAAAGGCTGGAAGGCTCCACAATGCGCCGGAGTTATCCATACGGATTTTGAAAAAGGTTTTATTCGTGCCGAAGTAATCAAGTATGAAGATTTTATCAAATATGGTTCTGAGGCTGCTTGTAAAGAAGCCGGAAAAATGAGTGTCGAAGGCAAAGAATATATTGTACAAGACGGCGATATCATGCACTTCAGATTTAATGTATAAAAGGGGAAAAGAAAAGGTTAATTATTACAATGTTAATAGTTAACCTTTTTTGAAAAATATATTTCACACGAAACAATAAATTATATCTTTGTGTGTTTTTGTAAAAATATAAATTCTAATCTTTTTAAGTATAAAAAATTATGTCAAAAGTAACAGTCGTAGGTGCCGGAAATGTAGGTGCTACATGTGCAAATGTGCTTACTTTTAATGAAGTAGCCAGCGAGGTGGTAATGCTCGATGTAAAAGAAGGTGTTGCCGAAGGAAAAGCAATGGATATCAATCAAACAGCGCAAGTGTTGGGTTTTGATACCAAATTAACAGGTGTGACCAATGATTATGCTGCTACTGCAAATTCGGATGTAGTGGTAATTACTTCAGGTATCCCTCGCAAACCGGGTATGACTCGTGAAGAACTTATCGGAGTGAATGCGGGTATTGTAAAAAGTGTTGCCGAAAATATTTTGAAATATTCTCCGAAAGCTATTTTATTAATTGTATCGAACCCAATGGATACGATGACTTATTTAGCACTGAAAGCGACTAAATTGCCTAAAAACCAAGTCTTTGGAATGGGGGGAGCTTTGGATAGTTCTCGTTTCAATTATTATTTAAGTCAAAATTTATCTGTAAATCCGAACGAAGTAAACGGTATGGTTATCGGTGGACATGGTGATACAACAATGATTCCATTGATTCGTTTTGCCTCATACAAAGGAATTCCGGTAACTAATTTGTTGTCTGCCGAAAAGCAAGAAGAAGTAGTTAAAGCTACTATGGTTGGAGGTGCTACTCTTACCGGATTGTTAGGTACTTCGGCTTGGTATGCTCCGGGAGCAGCTGCAGCTTATGTTGTGGAGTCTATCCTTCGCGATCAAAAGAAAGTAGTTGCAAGTTGTATTTATTTAGATGGCGAATACGGACAAAAAGATATTTGTATCGGTGTGCCTGCAGTAATTGGTAAAAATGGTGTGGAGAAGATCTTGGAGCTTGACCTTAATGCCGATGAGAAAGCGCTATTTGAAAAGAGTGCAGCTGCTGTGAGGGAAACAAATGATGTATTGAAAGGAATGAATTTGGTTTAAAAAAACATAAATTTTCAATATAAATTTAAAAATCCATGTCTGAATAAGAATATGGATTTTTTTATTTTTTTAATCTCCGTTACATTTGTATTTCAGCAAATAAAGAATTTATGATTGCTCAAATTTTTTCCAATCTGATTTATCTTGTTTATCCCAATTCATGTTTGATTTGTAGTGAATCGCTTTCGGCTTCGGAAGATCATTTATGCCTTGAGTGTCGTTATAAACTACCCAAAACGAATTTTCATCTGCAGCCTGAAAATCCGGTCGAAAAACGATTCTGGGGAAAAGTACATATCGAGCGTGCCAGCTCATTTCTATATTTTCAAAAAGGTAGTTCGGTACAGACTATTTTACATCATCTTAAATATAAAGGAGAGAAAGAGGTCGGATTCACTTTAGGAAAATTATTTGCCAGTGAATTACAATCTTCTTCTTTCATCGTCGGTATAGATGTGATTGTTCCTGTACCTTTGCATGCAAACAGGGTTAAAATGAGAGGTTACAACCAAAGTGAGTGGATTGCTAAAGGGTTATCCGAAATACTTGAAAAACCGCTTGAGAATAAAGTTTTGGTTCGTGCTGTAGAAAATCCTACCCAGACGAAGAAATCGGTTTATGAACGCTGGGAAAATACAGCTAATATATTTTCGATAACGAATAAATCTGTTTTTGAAAATAAGCATATTTTGTTAGTGGACGATGTGCTAACCACAGGTTCTACCCTTGAAGCTTGTGCGCAGGCTATCTTTCAAACAACAAATGCCAAAATAAGCATTGTTACTTTGGCATTTGCATAAGGATTTTTATATTCAATTATTTGTATTCAACTAATTCTCCGTTAATTATTACATTATCAAATGTAATGTTTTCGGCTCCTACGATTTTGTATGGAGTAGTTACATTATTGAAAGTGCAATTTTTAAAAGTTACGCCGGTAACTTGTTTTTGAGGAGTATCCGCAAATCCGTCAATAAAAATTCCGTATTTGCTCTTTTCGCTAGTTACATTTTCCATTAAGAAGTTTTTAACTAACGGCATATTCGGACCTTGCGTTACTTTTTCGTATTTCATTTCTACACGGAAAACAGCTTCGTCACAAACACCTACTTTAATATTGCGGATAAAAAAGTTTTCTAATTCGCCTCCACGGATAGGATTTGATTTGATGCGAATTACGCGGTCAAGGTTTGGACTATCCATTTTACAATTCTCTACCCAAACATTTTTTACATTACCCGAAATTTCGCTGCCAAGTACTACGCCGCCATGTCCGTCTTTCATTTCGCAATTGCGTATAATGATGTTTTCCGATGGTTTTTTCCATCTGCGACCATCATTGTTTTTCCCTGATTTAATAGCAATACAGTCATCACCGGTATCGAACAAACAATTTTCAATCAACACATTTTTGCATGATTCAGGATCACAACCATCATTATTAGGTCCATGGCTTTTTACCGTTATGCCACGCACGATTACATTTTCGCACATGAACGGATGTAAGCACCAGAAAGGAGAATTGATCAGAGTAAATCCTTCCAATAATACATTTTTGCAGTTGTAAGGTTCTACGAATGAAGGACGAAGACGATCTTCGATAGTCATAATGCGTTGTTGGTAGGGTACATTATCTTCTTCCATTTTTGCCAATCTGTTACGACCACCATTTGCTTTAGTGCCGTTCCATTCTTGGCTGATCATGCCCGGTTTCCAACCATACTCAGGTTTTCCTTTCCAAGGCCACCAATTGTCGCTTGTCGCTTGTCCATCCAGAGTACCATTACCGGTAATAGCTATGTTTATTTCACCATAAGCATAAATTAATGGGCGGAAGTTAATACAATCCCATCCTTCCCAACGGGTAAGCACTGCAGGAAGGTAATCTTCAGGATTAGTAGAGAATTTCAATATAGCGCCATCTTCCAAATGAAGATTTACATTGCTTTTTAATGTAATAGGTCCGGTGTAGAAAATTCCGGTAGGAACAATTACCATACCTCCGCCTTTTTCTGTACAAGCAAGAATGGCTTTGTTGATAGCATCGTTTTGGTAGTCTTCAACGCCTTCTTTGGCTCCAAAGTCGAGAATATTGAATTTAGCGTCTTTAAACTCAGGGTCTTTGATGTTTTTAAGCACTTTTTCCATTTCTTTCCATGGATCATTTTTCTCGGTAGGTTTTCCGGCAAACAGATTGCAGGCTGCTAATAACGAAACAAACAAAATTGTTTTTCTCATAAGTTAAAGTTTTTTTTAGATTTATACTTATTTGGGTTCCCAGCAAAAATAATACAAATATTGAAAATACAAAAGCGAAGCATAATTGCTTCGCTTTTGTTTATTGTTTTTTATCATTTTTTATTATTGTCTGTTTGCTTTTAATACGAAATAGGCATTATAGTGTTGTCCACTTATAATGTTTGGACTAAATTGTGCAGAAACATCTGTTTTAGCCATATTTAATTCAATAGATGATTTGTTATTCCCTGTGTAAGTTAGTGTAAATTTTTGCACTTCAGGAGATAAGAAAGTCAGATCAGGTTGATATTGCAAATTAGGTTGCCGTATCTTTTTTTGTGTGTAGGTAATGGTTAATGTATTACCGGACAAAGTATAAGTTCCTTCGTATATTGTTTCTCCGGCTGTTAAGTCTTGTGTTACTTTATTATCTTTAGTGAAAGTTAAACTAGCTTCCCAACTAATATTTATAGAATTTGGATTTGCTCCTATTTGATTTGTATAATGCATTTTCGCTTCGGTCTTTTTCCAAGTACCTACAATTGGAGAAACAACGGTTATTTCGTCACTTTTTACACTTTCATTTCCGGCAGCATCTCTTAATTTAACATAAATTTTGTTTCCAGGTTGAAGAGTGATACTTGGTGTAATGCTGGAAAAAGTAAATGTCCATGTTTTGCCAGGGGTAACTGTAACGGTAGTCTTTTCTACATTATTTACATAAAGAATGGCTGTGATTCCGGCTTCGTCTGCTCCACCTGTGATGGTAGTTGCATCGCTTCGTATTTGATTGTCGGTAATATCAGTCAATGTAGGCTTTGCAGGAGCAGTAGTATCTCCCGGATCTGCGTTGGCAGCTATAATGGTGACTTCATTGCTTTTTTCACTTTCATTCCCAGCGGCATCTGTTTGCTTAGCGTATATTTTTTGTCCTTCGGCAATTGTAATCGGAGTGATAGTCCAATTACCGTTCCCATCAACTGTTGTAACCATAGACGACGAAATTTGATCATTCACATAAATGGTAAGGAAAGCTCCTTTTTCGCCCGTACCGGAGATGTTTGTGGCATCGGCTTTAATTTTATTATTTTCTGCAGTAATTACAGGTGCATCGGGAGGAGTAATATCCGGAGCATCATCATCTTTACTACATGAAGAAAGAAATGCAGTGCTCACTATAGCAACTGACAAGAAATAAAAGAACTTTTTCATAGATTTAAATAAATTAAAGGTTTGTGTGTTTTAAAAATGAATGCAAATTTATGATTAATTGAAGAATTATCAAAACTTTACCATCTTGTTTTTTAAAGTTTTTCCCGAATTAAAATTTATAGCTTTTAGGATATTCTTTTGCCCAAATTCTTAAAAATGTTTTTTCTATCTCAAAACTTTATCCTACATTTGCTCCGTTTTATTCATAATGTCGATAAAAGTCAGGATGATAATAAATTAAAAAAAGATATATTTTGAATAATAAATTCTCATTTAAACTGTTTTAAAAATAAAATTAAATCAATAATATAATTTACTTAACTAACTTTTTATTTATGAAAACATCGAAAAAAAATCTTGTAAAAGGAAAATCTCGTGGAATTTCGGCTGGTATTATTTTAGTAGCATGCTTTGTTATTGCGTTTTGTGTGTTCACTTTCATTTTTGGTGATTCGAGTCACTTTGTAGGTGGAGACAATAGCAATCACCCACTACCGGGCGATTATTTGGGAACTATCTATAAAGGAGGTCCTGTTGTTGTAATTGTTATTACTTTGTTGTTGACTGTGCTTACTTTGAGTATCGAGCGTTTTTTCGCTATTAACAAAGCAAAAGGAAAAGGTGATTTAATTGACTTTGTAGCCAGTGTTAAAGCCAGATTGAAAGAAGGCGATATGAGTGGTGCTGAAAAACTTTGCGAAGACCAAACAGGATCTGTGGCTGCAGTTGTTTTTGCCGGATTGAAAAAATATGAAGATATGCAAGATACAACAGAAGATTTATCTAAAGAACAAAAATTATTAGCTATTCAAAAAGAAATAGAAGAAGCTACTGCATTGGAATTGCCTACAATGGAACAAAATCTTCCGGTTATTGCAACTATTTCTACTTTAGGAACATTATTCGGATTGTTAGGAACAGTATTGGGTATGATTCGTTCGTTTGCTGCTCTTGCCAATGCCGGTGCTCCGGATTCGGTAGCTTTGGCAACCGGTATCTCCGAGGCTCTTATCAATACGGCACTTGGTATTGCAACCGGTGCATTGGCAATTATTGCTTACAGTTTCTTTACCGGTAAAATTGATAATATTACCTATGCAATCGATGAGATGGGCTTCTCTATCGTTCAAACTTACGCAGAAAAACATAAATAAGCATATATTTTAAACTAAAAAAGAATTATGCCAAAAGTAAAAGTAAAACGGAAAAGTACATTCATCGACATGACAGCGATGAGTGATGTGACTGTACTTTTGCTTACCTTTTTCATGCTTACATCTACTTTTATCAAGAAAGAACCTGTACAGGTGATAACACCAAGTTCGGTTTCGGAGATAAAAATACCGGAAATCAATGTACTTTCAATTCTCATTGAACCGAAAGGAGATGTATATATGTCGTTGGACAAGCAAGAAGATAAATATCAATTGCTGGAAAAGGTTGGTCAAGAGTACAATATAACCTTTACTCCGGAGGAATTAAAGAAATTCAGCCTTGCACCGTCGTTTGGTGTGCCTATTCAAAATATGAAAGAGTTTTTAGCCCTTTCGTCCGAAAAACAAGACGAAGTGATAACCTCTCTGCGTGGAATACCAACCGATAGCTTAAATAACCAGTTTAAAGTGTGGGTAAAAAATGCACGCGATATTAATCCGGCGCTCATCGTTGCAATTAAGGCTGATGCTAAAACTCCTTACGCGAAAGTAAAATATGTGATGAATTCATTGCAAGACTTGAGCATCAGTAGATATAATTTGATTACAAGTCTAAAAACCACACAAGCAGAAACTGACGAACATAAAACGAACTAAATTATGGCAGAAATAAATACAGGTGGCAATGAAAAAGGAGGAAAAAATAAACAGAAGAAGATCACTCTGCGTGTCGATTTCACTCCAATGGTGGATATGAACATGCTTTTGATTACTTTTTTCATGTTTTGTACCACTTTAAGTAAGCCGCAAACAATGGAAATAAGCATGCCTGACAAGGATGCTAAAATAGAAAGCCGTACCAAAATAAAACCTGATTTGGCAATGACTATTTTAGTTACTGCCGGAGATAAAGTGTTTTACTATTTTGGTGAGCCCGACTATAAAGACTACCAATCTGTAAAAGAAAGTGATTATTCGTCCAACGGATTACGCAAGGTGTTGCTTGATCGCAATGTAAATATTATTTCACGGATTGAAGAAGCAAAAGAAAAACGCAACAAAAATGAAATAACCGATGAAGAATTTAAAAAACAATCAGCCGAGATAAAAGGAGCCAAAGATGCTTTGGTTGTTATTATTAAGGCAACAGATGATTCTTCGTACAAAAATATGATTGATGTGTTGGACGAGATGCTTATATGTAATGTCGGTAAATACGCTATCGTGGACTATACCAAAGCTGACGACTTTTTGCTGAAGAATCTTTTGACAAAAGGAAACGCAGCAGCTACAGCTAATTAAAATTCGTATCACCTTAAAATATTATCAAAATGAATCTTAAAGATGTAAATCTAAATTCACAAGAGTGGTGCGATATGGTTTTTGAAGGAAAAAACCAAGCCTTTGGCGCGTACCAACTTCGTAAAACATCGCCCGAGCGACATATCAGAGCATTAATAATAGTTGCTGTAGCATGTTTGTTAATAATCTTTTTGCCATTATTGTTAGACCAAGTGTTGCCCGAAAAACAAGCTGAGGCAATTGAAGAAGTGGTAAAAATGACTGAGGTTGATTTAAACAAACCAAAACCTGAGCAAAATGTGCAAGAAATAGAAGCGCCTCCACCACCTGAACTTAAAGCGGCAATTAAATTTACGCCTCCGGTAATCGATAAAAATGCTCCGGACGAAGATAATATGCGGACACAAGAGGAAGTTACCAAGTCCGATAAAATTATTTTTAGTGAAGACATAAAAGGTTCCGATAGTGAAAATGCCGTTGATCCGAACACTCTGAATAAAGTAGAGCAAGTTACTGCAAAACAAGCAGAACCCGAAATCCGTCAGTTTGCGGAAGTAATGCCTTCATTTCCGGGTGGAGAGAAAGAATTATATGCATTTTTGGGTAAACACATGAATTATCCTCCGGCAGCTTTGGAAGAAGGTGTGCAAGGGCGTGTTGCAGTACGCTTTGCGGTAGGAACAGATGGTTCTATTACAAAAGTAACAGTAGTAAAATCCTTGGACCCTCGTTTAGATGCAGAAGCAATTCGTTTGGTAAACATCATGCCTAAGTGGATTCCCGGTACTCAAAATGGAAAAGCTGTTGCTGTATATTATACATTGCCGGTATTGTTTAAAATCAGATAATTTATTATGAAAGATAATAAGCAAAAATTAGGGGCGAAAGAGATTTTCCTTATGGTGTTTGAATCCGTTATGGCTGTTTTTTATCTCTTTTTATCTTATTTGTTAGCTTTTACAGCTGTATTTGGACACTTAATGGATTACCCCATTCGATTAGGTTTAGGGATTATTCTTGCATTATATGGGATTTTCAGGATATACAGGGCTATTGAGAAAATTTTGATTATTCGACAGCATAAAGGTTAATTTTATTCGTTATTATAAGTGTAAAACTTAAAGTGGTGTTAGTTTGCTTTTGAGTTTTACACTTTATCTTTTTTTATAATGAAACTATTTAAAGGAATATTATTTTTTCTTTGTATTGGGACTTTGTTTATTGCATGTAACAATAAACCCAAAGATGGAAAATGGCAAGATGAAATTACATCAGGCTTCATACCGATTGCTGCTGACGAATCGTTTGAGCCAATTATTAGAAATGAAATAAATGTTTTTGAAACAATTTATCCATTGGCTGGTGTGATGCCTATTTATACAACAGAAAAAGAAGCACTTGACTTGTTGTATGCAGATAGTGTTCGTTTGTGTATTATTTCGCGTAGATTGACCGATTCGGAAAAAAAGAAATTTGCAGACAATAAATATTTCCCCGCCGAATGGAAAATAGCTACTGATGCTATTGCGTTAATTGTACATAAATCAAATTCTGATTCAATACTTAGTGTAAAGGATATTGAAAATATTTTAACCGGAAAGATTTCCAAATGGAATCAACTTAATCCGAAAAGCCCTTTAAAAGGTGATATAAATGTAGTATTTGACCATAAAGAATCGGGATGTTTGCGTTATATGATGGATTCTGTTTGTAAAGGTGCAACTTTGGCAACAAATTTGTTTGCAGAGAAAAAAAATAAAGAGGTGATTGATTATGTTGCTAAATCTCCGCATGCATTGGGAGTTATTGGAGTGAATTGGGTAGGTAATCCGGCTGATTCTACCAATTTAAGTTTTAATGAACGAGTGTCTGTTGTAGCGGTTAGTAAACTGGATTTTGCCGATGATTTTAATAGCTTTAAGCCTTATCAAGCCTATATTGCTACTGGCGATTATCCGTTTACGAGAGGAGTATATGCTATACTAAATGACCCGCGGGGCGGTTTATCTACCGGTTTTACTTCGTTTCTATGCAGCCAACGCGGGCAATATATTATTTTGAAATCAGGATTGGTTCCTGAAACACAGCCAATTCGAATTATCCAAACAACCAAAGAATTTTAAATATTTTATCATAATAAAATTGTTTTCTTGAAAACACTAAAATATATAGCAATGAAATTAAATTTGAAAAGATTATTAACTTATGCCGGTTCGGTATTTTTATTGACCAATGTTTATGCCGGACAAGTGGAAAAAGGAGTTGAGTTTAGGAATGTAGGCATGTATGAAATGGCAAAAACAACTTTGCTCAATGCTGTTAGAACTAATCCTACTTCTGAGGCGTACTATTATTTGGGTGATGTTTATTGCCAACTGGATAAAGCTGATTCTGCTACAGTTTATTTTAAAAAGATTACAGATTCAGAATCTGCTTTTGCTTCTATCGGAGAGGCAAAATTAGGATTAATGAAAAAGAATACAGAGCTTGCCGAAGATTTTTCTAACCAGGCGATTAAAAAAGACAAAAAAAATCCATTGGTTTACACAGAATTAGCGTTGATGTACATACAAAATAAAATGTATGATAAAGCCAATGCAATGATTGAACAGGCAATGAAAGCAAAGAAAAATTATCCGCCTGCTTATGTTGCCGAAGGAGATTTATTGTTAAGTCAAAACAAAATAGGTGAAGCTATTTCGAAATATGAGAATGCCATATATTTTGATAAATTGAATAAAGAAGCTATATTGAAAGTTGCCAAATTGTACAGCAAAATGAACATAACACAGGCAGCAAATTATTTTGATAGAATAATTGCTCAATCGCCTGATTATTTGCCGGTATATATCGAAAGCGCTAATGTGTATTACAACGGAGGTTTCTTTAAAAGATCGATTACTGCTTTCGAACAATTTATTGATAAACCGGGGATTCCGTTAAGTGAGCATCAGACTTATGCGAGCCTTTTATATTTTACCAAAGATTATGAAAAATCTTTGCAACAAACGCAACTCGTGCTAAAATCAGATACAGCCAATTTTATCATGCAGCGTATTCAGATGTATAATTACTATGAATTGGGTCAAAATGAGGCAGCATTAGCTCAGGGTAAAATCTTTTTCCAATCTAAGGGAGAATTTATAGCACAAGATTATTCTACTTATGCTAAAATTTTGGCTAGGAATAAATTAGATTCAGAATCAATTGTTTATTTTGAAAAAGCGTTAAGTAAAGATTCTTCGGAGGTAGAAATTTATAAAGATATAGCGGCAGCATATGAAAAAATGGAAAAATTTCCGGAAGCAATTAACTATTTTCAAAAATATTTGAATTCGACAAAACAAATAACAGCATTTGATTATTATACTTTTGGTAGAACCTATTATTTAGCTGGGAATCAAGAAGCTGTTAACGGAAATATGACTGCAAAAACAGATTATCTCCATAAAGCAGACAGTCTGTTTACCCTTGTAACGGATATGAATGCCGACCATTACTTAGGATTTTTCTGGCGCGCCAGAACTGCAGTAGCTCTCGAAGGAGAAGATTTATCCAAAGGATTGGCTAAGCCGATGTATGAACAAGCTTTAGAGAAATTGACTGCTGCTAACGAAGATGGTAAACGCAATAAAGATATTACAGAGTGTTGTATGTACTTGGGAAATTATTATTTGCTTAACAAAAATAAAGCTCAAGCCATAGAATATTTTGAAAAAGTACTGGAAATGAATCCGGACAACCAATCATTGCGTGCAGCAATAAAGGAATTGAAAAAATAAAATTGCAAATACCTTTTTTCTATTTAGGCGTAGATTTTAATTAAAATTTACGCCTTTTTTTATTATAGGATAAACTCTCTTGAAATTCACTAGTTTAATATTAATAATGAAAATATCGGATAATTTTGCTGTTTGGTAAATAAAAAGATAGTTGTAAATATTTGTTTTAGGCTTGATATTATTGTTTCCAATTGAAACATTTAAAAGGATTTTCTGTTTACAAAGATAAGGTAGATTTGTTTTTACTAGAATCAAAACTTGTACTTCTTTTTTACTTATCTTTGCAAAAGGAACTCACATTCTCACTATACTTCTCCATCTCACTAACTAATAATGATAGACCAATCCACTATAGACCGCATATTTGCCGCTACCAAAATAGAAGAGGTGGTGAGTGATTATGTTACACTGCGTCGGCGTGGGGTAAACTTAATTGGATTGTGCCCGTTTCATAATGAAAAAACACCATCGTTTACTGTGTCACCTGCTAAAAACATTTGTAAATGCTTTGGTTGTGGTAAAGGTGGTAATCCGGTCAACTTTATTATGGAATTGGAACAACTCGGCTACGCTGATGCTCTCAAACATTTAGCAAAAAAATATAATATCGAAGTCGTTGAAAAAGAGCTTACACCCGAGCAGCTTGCCCAACGCAACGACCGCGAGAGCATGCTTATTGTAAATGAGTATGCACAAAAATATTACTCCACGATACTACACGAGCATATTGACGGAAAATCAATAGGTATCAGTTATTTTCGTGAGCGGGGTTTTAATGATGATATTATCAAGAAGTTTCAACTTGGCTATAGTCTTGATGTGCGCGATGCTTTCACACAAGAAGCGTTGAAAAATGGTTATCAAAAAGAATATTTACTAAAAACCGGTCTTACAATAGAGAGTGAGGATGGTCGTTTGTCCGACCGTTTTCGGGGACGAGTTATGTTTCCGGTACATTCTTTATCGGGAAAGGTGGTGGCGTTTGGTGGTCGAATCCTGAAAAAGGACGACAAGATGGCAAAATATGTCAATTCGCCAGAAAGCGAGGTGTACCATAAAAGCAACGAGTTATATGGCATTTTCTTTGCTAAGCAGGAAATTGTGAGGCAAGATCGTTGCTATTTGGTAGAAGGTTACACTGATGTCATTTCAATGCATCAAGCAGGAATTGAAAATGTGGTAGCATCGTCTGGGACATCGCTTACCGAAGGACAAATTCGTTTGATACACCGTTTCACTCCCAATGTAACTTTGATTTATGATGGTGATGCTGCAGGAGAAAAGGCTTCTAATCGTGGCATAAACATGCTTCTTGAAGAAGGTATGAATATAAAAGTCGTTCTTTTGCCTAAAGGCGAAGATCCCGATTCATTTGTCCGTAGCCAGAATGCTTCGGATTTTATCGCTTATGTAGAGAAGAACAATGTGGATTTTATTCGCTTTAAAACCTCTCTTTTGCTCGAAGAAGCAGGCAACGATCCTATAAAACGCGCCACTCTTATTTCGGATATTGTGCGCAGCATTGCTGTTATTCCCGACAATATTATCCGTTCGGTGTATATCAAAGATTGCAGCCGATTGATGAATATTGAGGAAAATGTGCTGTATAGCGAAATAAACAAAATAAAGCGTATCAAGTTTGAGAAAGAACTTGAACGACAACAAAATACGCAGAAACTACCGCAACAAGTTGAGCAAATACCTACAATTACAACTCAGACACCTGTTTCGGTAGTTAAAAGTCCTTACGAACAACAGGAACTGAATATTTTGTATTGTGTGGTTCGATATGGTGAACGAACTTTGTATCAGGACGAAACCGGCAAGGATGTTTCGATAATCGAATTTATCGTTTCTGAATTGGAAACGGATAATCTTATGTTTCAAAATCCGTTATTTGTATTAATTTTGTTTGAAGCCAAACAACTTATTGGAAAATCGGGGATTAATGCCGAGACTTATTTTATCAATCATCAGAATCAGGCTATCAGCCTTTTAGCAACAGATTTTGTAACTGAAAAATATACCCTTTGCAAATCGCAAGCCGAACAGTTGGAAAAAGAAATCGACCGATTGCACGAATTGGTGCCCCGTGTTATTTTTGAGTTGAAAAATAAAGTTTTGTTGGATAGAATAAAAGAAAAAATCAACGAAATAAAAATCGCTCACGATCAACAAAATTCTATTCGTGTGGAAGAGCTACTTACAGAGATCAGCGGACTAAACCAAGTAAAATCACAATTGGCAAAAACTTTGGGCGAACGAATAATTATTAGATTATAATTAAAATATCAATTGAATAATTTTAATAATATTTATCATGAAAAAGACAATTGCTCTTGCTGTAATCTTGTTATCAAGTGTGATGACTTTTGCACAAACAACAGAGAAACAATTACCTTACATTGAAGTAGTAGGGAGTGCTGAGATGGAAATAGAACCGGATGAGATCCATTTGGAAGTAACAATTGCCGAGTTTTCGTACACTAAGCCTCAGAAAATAGGTTCAGACAAGAAGGTTTCGGTTTCCATTAATAAAGCGGAAACGACTTTAATGGATATTTTAAAGAAAGAAGGAATTAAGAAAGATCAAATTTTCTTGAAAAATACTTCGAAAGGTTATTATTATGCAGAATGGAATGGTTATAAAGATTATGATGTAACGATGCAAAAAAAATATCAAGTTGTGTTTACTAGTTTCGCACAGTTGGACAGAACGCTTAAAGCATTGCCATCGGCAGATGAAGGAATTATCAATGTGATTATTACTTCGACTAAAAACAATAATATTGAGCAATATCGTAAGCAAGTTAAAATACAAGCGATGAAAGCTGCCAAAGAAAAAGCGCAATATCTGCTTGAAAGCATTGGAAACAAAATCGGAAATCCGGTTTCGATTATCGAAATTGATAACGATGGTGGATATACTCCTTATCTTCGAAGCAATATGATGATGGCTAAAACCGGTATTGAAGAGGATAGTAGTGAGCCAAATGCTCAGATGCAAAAAATAAAATTGAGATACGAGATTCGAGCTCAGTTTGAAATAAAATAAAAGTAATTAAAAAAAGAAAAGCCGGATTAATAACAATCCGGCTTTTCTTTTTTAGTCGTTTATTATTTTAAACTCCATTCCACATGGTCTTTGCCGTCTTTTACCTCAAAACCGGCTGCAGCAAGTTGGTTGCGTATTTTATCGGCAGTAGCCCAGTCTTTATTGGCTTTAGCTTCCTGACGAATTTCAAGTAATAAATCCACTGCTGCTTTGTATGCTGAACTTGAATTGTTTTGCCCTTCGGTTTCCATTTCTAGTCCCAACCAATCTTCAACGATTAATTTGAAAGCATTTTTCAATTCATTCAAATCAGCATCGGTTATACTTGCTTTACCGTCATAAATAGTATTGATAGCTTTTGCTGTTTCGAAAAGGTGAGCTATTGTAATTGGTGTGTTCAAATCGTCGAGCATAGCTTCTTCGCATTTATTCAACAAGCCTTTTGTTTCTACGGTGGTTTCTGTCCCTCCGGATAGTTTTTGTAAACGGTTATATGCTTCGTTGAGGCGTTGTAAGCCTTTTTCGGAAGCCTGTAAAGCTTCATTACTAAAATCTACCGTGCTGCGATATTGTGCTTGTAAAATAAAAAACCGGATTGTCATTGGGCTATAAGCTTTTTCGAGCAAAGGATGATTTCCGGTAAAAAATTCTTCCAAAGTGATAAAATTACCTAAACTTTTACCCATTTTTTGCCCGTTGATGGTAATCATATTGTTGTGCATCCAATATTTTACCGTTTCTTTGTCGAGTGCAGCGGTCGATTGCGCAATTTCGCACTCGTGATGTGGAAAAATCAGATCCATGCCGCCGCCGTGAATATCGAATTCTTCGCCCAAATATTTAGTCCCCATCGCCGAACACTCCAAGTGCCAGCCTGGAAAACCTACGCTCCAAGGTGAAGCCCAGCGCATAATATGTTCGGATGACGCTTTTTTCCAAAGGGCGAAATCTATACTACGGCGTTTTTCGCTTTGTCCGTCCAGATCGCGTGTGGTTTCAAGTAGTTCTTCAATATTACGACCTGATAGTTTTCCGTAATGATGAGATTTATTGTATTTTTCTACATCAAAATAAACCGAACCTTCACTCTCGTAAGCAAATCCGGCATAGAATATTTTCTTGATAAATTCTATTTGCTCAATAATATGTCCTGAAGCGTGTGGCTCTATGCTTGGCGGAAGCACATTAAGTGCATCCATTGCTTTGTGGTAACGATTAAGGTAATATTGTACCACTTCCATTGGCTCGAGCTGTTCGAGGCGGGCTTTTTTTGCTATTTTATCTTCGCCACTATCGGCATCGTTTTCGAGGTGACCTACATCGGTAACATTTCGTACATAACGCACTTTGTAGCCCAAATACTTTAAGAATCTGAACAAAGTATCAAAAGTAATGGCAGGCCGGGCATGTCCCAAGTGAGCATCACCATAAACAGTTGGTCCGCATACATAAAGTCCTACATTAGGCTCATGTAGCGGTACAAAAAGTTCTTTTTTGCGTGAAAGCGTGTTATAAATATGTAGTTTATGTTCCATAAGGCGCAAAGATAGGAAAAAATGAAGAATTAAAATGTAATATTATTATCGACTATTAAGCATTAAAAATTAAAAAAAGTATCTTTGCTTGCAGAAAATAAATTTTTATGTTGAGAAAGATAGCTTATATTGTTGTTTCCCTTTTTTTGAACGCATTTAATTTATCGGCAAAAGATAGTTTGAGTATTGACCCTGAGAAAGTTGATTCAGTTACTACTTTCTCAGAAACAATAAATAAAAATGATATTGCTGGTGTTGTTTTTCCTCGTTATGAGTTACAAACAGCTATCGGAATTTGTTTTGGTGGGAGTAATATTGCAGGGGTGGATTTTTTGTTCAAAAATCACACTAAATATTTTCACGATGTTTCTATTCAGGCAGGTATCGGTTATACCGGTTTTGATGTCGGTATAAATTATAATTTAGGCGAATGGAATAAAATAGGTTCCTTACTGTTTGGGTTACAATATCGTTATACCGGTTTTGGTAACGATGATACTTGGGGACATTCTACATCCAATATTGGTCCGATTATTATTTTTAGAGGACAAAAGTGGTTTACGACACAAATTGGTGCGGGATATATCCTGAATAAGGGAGGAGCATATACAGGTTCTGAAGATAGGAAAATGCAGATACATGCCGGAATAGGAATTTATCTCGAGAAAAAATGGAGGTAACGAAAAAAAGGATAGCGGAAAACTATCCTTTTTTTATGAAATTTAGTATTTTTACGGCATTCTTATCCGGAAAAGCATCATGGCGAAAAAACAACAAGCTGTCGAAATAAAAAAGCGAACGACCTCTGCACGGAAAAATAGAGTGTCAATCATGCTTAACGACGAAGAAATGAAAGCATTGAACAGGCTTATTTCTACTTATAAAATTAAAAATAAATCAAAATTTATACGAGAAACATTGATGACCACTATTTTAAAGAAGTTTGAAGAAGATCATCCGACTTTATTTTAGATAGTGAGAGGCGAGATGGTGAGAATGTGTGAGTAAAAAGATAATTACAACAGTTTTTATGATAAAAACAACAGATATAACTAAAAGTTTTGGCAATTTACAAGTGCTGAAAGGTGTTAGTTTACAAATTGCAAAAGGAGAAATTGTTTCTATTGTCGGCGCTAGTGGAGCCGGAAAAACTACTCTTTTGCAAATTATTGGAACGCTTGATAAACAAGATAATGGAACGGTAACTATAAACGGAACAGATGTAAATTCGCTTAGTGATAAAAGGTTGGCAGTTTTTCGGAATAAAGAAATCGGATTTATTTTTCAATTTCATCAACTATTGCCCGAATTTACAGCATTGGAAAATGTGATGATTCCGGCATTTATAGCAGGTACTTCGCCGCACGAAGCCGAAAAACGCGCAAAAGAGTTACTGGATTATTTGAAACTTTCGGATAGGATTGATCATAAGCCTAATGAGCTTTCGGGAGGAGAAAAACAGCGTGTGGCAGTAGCGCGGGCAATTATTAATAATCCTTCGGTTATTTTAGCCGACGAGCCTTCAGGAAGTCTTGATACTCAAAATAAAGAGGAATTGCATAATCTTTTTTTTGACCTTAGAGCAAGATATGGTCAAACATTTGTGATTGTAACTCATGATAAACATTTGGCTTCTATTTCGGATAGAGTGATAGAGATGAAAGATGGAGAAATTTTATAAGTTGAACTTTTTTTTTGGAATGAAAAGAATCAGAAACACATTATTTTATATTGTCACAATAAGCGTTTTTGCTTTGTTGATGTATTGGTTTGCTGATCTTGGAAAAGACTCAGACAAAGCTGTTTCTGTTTATCAAAGCGAAACAACTATTTCGCACTGGGCAAATTTTGAGTCTACTATAAAGTCTAATTTAGAGCATCCGCTCCCTTTATTGTTAGCCCAAATTGTATTAATCATTTTCTTTGCTCGTTTGGTAGGTTGGCTATGTCGACGCATCGGACAGCCTTCGGTGATTGGTGAGATTATTGCTGGAATTGCACTTGGACCTTCATTGTTAGGTTCTTGTTTTCCGGAATTTACTAATTTCTTTTTCCCGGAGGAATCACTTCCAAACTTAAATTTATTAAGTCAGTTCGGATTAATTCTTTTCATGTTTGTGGTGGGGATGGAGTTGGATTTAAGAACCTTAAACAAGAAAGCAAACGATGCTTTGTTGGTGAGTCATACCAGTATTATTTTTCCTTTTGCACTGGGATTCGTTTTAGCATATTTTATTTACAATGAATTTGCACCTGATAGAGTTGGTTTTATCCCATTTGCTTTGTTCATTGGTATCGCTATGAGTATCACGGCTTTTCCTGTATTAGCGCGTATCGTACAAGAACGGGGGTTATATAAACATAAACTGGGTTCGTTTGTAATTACTTGTGCCGCAATTGATGATATTACAGCTTGGTGCTTGTTAGCGGTAATCATTGCTATAGTAAAAGCCGGTTCGTTTTTAAGTGCATTATACACCATTGCTTTTTCTGTCCTCTATGTATTATTTATGTGGAAGGTAGTAAAACCATTTTTAAAACGGGTAGGCGATTTGCATTCTTCTTCCGCAACCTTAAGCGTACCGGTTATTGCCATCTTTTTTGTTACCTTGTTAATTTCAGCTTGGACAACCGAGGTGCTTGGTATCCATTTACTGTTTGGAGCTTTCATGGCGGGAGTAATCATGCCTGATGATAAAAAATTTCGACACATTTTTATCCAAAAAGTAGAAGACATTGCCTTGGGGATTTTTCTTCCGTTGTTTTTTGTTTATACAGGTTTACGCACCGAAATCGGTTTGTTAAATGATGTGCACTTGTGGAAAGTAGCTGGATTGATCTTAGTGGTTGCCGTAACCGGTAAATTTATCGGTAGTGCTTTAGCTGCAAAGTATGTAGGAATGCGTTGGCGTGATAGCTTTATTATTGGTTCGCTGATGAATACCCGTGGTTTGATGGAGTTAATAGCGCTTAACATTGGTTACGATTTAGGGGTGCTTACTTCGGAAGTGTTTGCTATGTTAGTTATAATGGCTCTGATCACAACATTTATGACAGGACCAATGTTGAACTTAATTGATGTGATATTTAAACAAAAAACACCGATTAAGCGAGTTGTCAATAATAAATTTGATATTCTGATTTCTTTTGCTAATCCCGAAACGGGAAAAGCATTGCTTCGTTTAGCCGATTGCTTTTTAAAGAAGCAACGCGCTTCTATAAGTTTACTGCATATCTCGCCTGAAAGTACTCTGTATCATTACAATCTGGAAGAGTATGAAGATGAAAGTTTCAAGCCTGTTATTAAAGAGGCAGATGACTTGGGGCGTCCTATTACAACATTGTTTAAGGTTTCAAGCGATATTGATTCTGAGATTATAGAATTGAGTAATAGTGGTAATTATGATTTGTTGATGATGAGTATGGGACAATCTATTTTCGAAGGATCTTTATTAGGTAAGGTATTAGGATATACTACCAGAATTATCAATCCGGAGAATTTTCTTAAAAAAGTGACCGGAAAAGAAAAGCTTTTTGCAGGTGCTTCTCCTTTTGACGATCGCACGCAGCAAATACTTTTGAAAGCAACACTTCCTGTCGGTATATTTATGGGCAAACCATTTCAATCGGCTACTTATGTTGTGCTGATTATTAAACAAATATCAGATGACTATTTGTTGAAATATGCCGAATTATTGTTGCGCAACAATAATGGCTTTGTTTCGATCTTTGACCCGAATCATATTGCCCGTCGAGGTTCCTTGCTATATAATCAAATTATGGAAATGCAGGAAAATTTCTATAAAAAAGTGGTTATTCTTAAAGATAAAAATCTTCAGCCGGAATGGGTATCTTCACAAGATCTTGTATTGGTTGGTTTGGACGCCTGGAAAGTTTCTTTAGCCAATGATGAAGATTGGATTGAGCATAAAACATCAATGTTGGTAATAAAAAATAGTTGAGCATTTCAAGTTGAACTTAACATCAGACATAAAATTTCTTCCCGGAGTAGGCGAGAAGAGGGCTAATATGCTTCGTGTCGAATTGGGTATTGTGACGGTCGAAGATTTGTTGTCGTATTATCCGTACAAATATATCGACCGGAGTCGGTTTTATTATGTGCATGAAGTTAATTCGGACTTATCATATATTCAATTAAGAGGAAAGATTCGCTCTGTGCAAAAAATTGGTCAAGGTCGAAAACAAAGGCTTTCAGTTATGTTTTATGATTCTACCGGAAGCATTGAACTTGTTTGGTTTAAAGGTATACGATATGTTGAAGATAAACTAAAACCGAATTCCGAATACATTGTTTTTGGTAAACCAACTCTTTTTAATGGCGTATTTAATTTGGCGCATCCAGAGATAGAATTTGCTACTCCGGAGAATGAAAAGCGTACAATGGGTTGGCAGGCACATTATAACACTTCGGAGAAAATGAAAAACCATTTTCTCAATTCGACAGCTATTCGAAAGATTATATATACTGCATTACAGAATCTGAAAGGTCGTATTCCTGAATCTCTTCCAAAGTCGCTTATCGACCGATTTAATTTAATGTCTTTGCATGAGGCTATCTGTACGATACATTTTCCACAACAAATGGAAGTGCTTAAACAAGCACAATTTCGGCTGAAATTTGAAGAGCTTTTTTATATCCAACTTAGTATTCTTCGTCAGTCCAAATTTCGAGAAATAAAATACAAAGGTTTTAACTTTTCTAAAATTGGACATTTTTTCAATACTTTTTTTGAAAAACATTTACCATTCGAACTCACCGGAGCACAAAAACGAGTGTTGCGGGAAATCCGGCAAGATGTCGGTAGTGGTAAACAAATGAATCGTCTATTGCAGGGTGATGTTGGTAGTGGAAAAACGCTTGTAGCTCTGATGGCAATGTTAATGGCAGTGGATAATGGTTTTCAGGCTTGTCTGATGGCGCCGACCGAAATTTTAGCAACGCAACATTATCAAACAATTTCCGAAATGCTTGGTGAAATGGATGTGAATGTTGCTTTACTTACAGGCTCAACCAGAAAAAATACACGCATCGAAATTGATAAAAAGTTGCGTTCGGATGAACTGCATATTTTGGTTGGAACGCATGCTTTGATTGAAGATAATGTAGTGTTTAATAACCTTGGGTTAGTAGTAATTGACGAACAGCATCGCTTCGGGGTGGCACAGCGTGCTAAGTTGTGGAATAAAAACGATCATCCGCCACATATTTTGGTAATGACTGCCACGCCTATCCCACGCACACTAGCCATGACAGTATATGGCGACCTTGAAATATCTGTTATTGATGAACTTCCGCCTGAACGAAAACCGATTCAAACTTTTCATTATTATGAAAATAAGCGTGAAGCAATGCTTGGTTTTTTGCGTGAACAAATAAATGCCGGTCGGCAAGTATATGTAGTTTATCCACTTATACAAGAATCCGAAAAAATGGATTTGCGAAACCTCGAAGAAGGTTATGAATATTTTAAGACACATCTTCCAATATACAAAATAAGCATGGTGCATGGTAAGATGAAACCTCAAGAGAAAGATTATGAGATGCGGAAATTTGTTTCGGGCGAAACACAAATAATGGTTGCCACTACCGTGATAGAAGTCGGGGTAAATGTGCCGAACGCATCTGTAATGGTAATAGAAAGTGCCGAACGATTCGGATTAGCACAACTTCATCAATTGCGTGGGCGTGTGGGTCGTGGAGCCGAACAGTCATATTGTATTTTGCTTTCGGGGTTTAAAATCACTGCCGAAACCCGTAAACGATTAGAAACAATGGTACGGACAAACGATGGTTTCGAGATTGCCGAAACTGATTTGCAAATGCGTGGTCCTGGAGATATGGACGGCACACTGCAAAGTGGTATGCCTTTCGATCTGAAAATAGCGAATTTATCGACAGACTCGGCAATCCTTACCCTTGCTCGTGATACAGCAATGCAAGTTCTTGCTAATGATCCGATGCTTGAAAAACAAGAAAATAAGATTTTCAATTATCAATTGCGAAAAAAAGTAAAAGATAGGATGAATTGGAGTGTTATAAGTTAGAATTTTATTTAAGTTATCGGGAAATAAAATGAATTTATGGAAAAAGAAACCTTTCTTTATATAATGAATCAAGTTGTTTTTATATTTAAAAAGCGTTAAGAAATAAAATATATAATTGTTCTTACAATAAATTTATATATTTTTGGTTTTTTGAGTGAAAGAAGATTAACTTTTCTGAATATGGAGAGAACCTTAGTAATCATTAAACCAAGTGCTGTACATCGGCAATTAATAGGCGAAGTAATCTCCCGTTTCGAGCGAAAAGGCCTTCGATTGGTAGCTATGAAAATGCTAAAGCTCTCTGACGAAATTCTTCGTGAACATTACGCTCATTTGATTGATAAACCTTTTTATAATCGTATAAAAACTTCAATGCAAACAACACCCGTGGTGGTTTGTTGTTGGGAAGGGTTGGATTGTGTGCGTGTAGTACGAATGATGTCCGGAGTAACTAATGGGCGTGTTGCCGATGCCGGAACTATACGAGGTGATTTTAGCATGAGTGTGCAGGAAAATATTGTGCATTCGTCTGATTCGCCCGAAAATGCAATGATAGAGTTGAAACGATTTTTTGCAGAAGACGAGCTTTTTGATTATAAACGCCCTATTGATTCGGCGATGTATTCGACTGATGAAATGTAAAAGTATGATGATAAAAAAAATAAATATATTTCTTTGTGGAGGTTTACTGTTGTTGTCGGTATCTGGTTTTGCTCAAAAGCAAAGTTTGATGGCCGATAACTATTCCATAACAAGGCAGGCTCATGTGTTAGATTCAATTATAGCTAAACAAATTGAAGAAGATCTGGAGGAAGGTGATTTTGATATACCAAATCCTGCTGATGACTTGTACGAAGGTGCTTGGAGTACGATAGGGGTAAATGCTAATAGAGTTCCTTATGAAAATGTTCCGGATTCTATCAAATTCAATTGTGAAGGATTCTCTTGTCCTGTAATGGGGAATATTACTTCACCATTCGGACCACGCTGGAACAGATATCATTATGGTACGGATTTAAAACTAAATGTAGGAGATACTGTTGTTGCTGCGTTTGACGGTAAGGTGCGCGTAACTAATTATGATCGAGGTGGATATGGTTATTATGTAGTAGTTCGTCATGACAATGGATTGGAAACTGTTTATGGACATTTGTCTAGAATATTAGTACAAGAAGAGCAAGCCGTAAAAGCAGGCCAATGTATTGCTTTAGGAGGAAATACGGGGCGTAGTACCGGACCACATTTACATTTTGAAGTACGCTTTTTAGGCAATCCTATTAATCCTGAATCGTTGTTCGATTTTACAATAGGTACTCCTATTTATGATGAATATCTAATGACTAAAGAAGTAGCCTTTAGCTACAAAACCGAAGCAGATGCTTTGAGGAAAAAAGCATCCGCAGCTAAGTATCATAAAGTAAAAAAGGGAGAAACATTATCGTCTATTGCTAAAAAACGGGGAACTACTGTAACTAATCTTAAAAAATTGAATAGAAAAGCTCTTGGGAAAAGCACCATAATCCGGCCGGGACAAAGAATTCGATATACTTAATCTTAATAGTAAAGATTTGATACTGTAAAAAAATATAAGATTCAAAAATTCTAACCCTTGAGTTTTTGAATCTTCTTTTATTCTTTCAAATGATAAACGATCCATTTCTAAGGCAAGTAGCTACCGATTTAATACAAAAATACGGAACAGACCTGTCTCGTATTACGGTAGTATTTCCCAATAAAAGGGCTCGGTTATTTTTTAATGAATACCTAACACAAGTTGCCGAAAGACCGCTTTGGGCTCCTGTCTATGCTGATATTACAGGGCTTTTTTATCAATCGTCATCACTTCAAGTGGCAGATTCTCTTAAGCTGCTATCGCTTCTTTACCAATCCTACACCGATATTTTTAATCAAAAAAAAGAAATCAAGAGCATTGAAACTTTTGACGAGTTTTACTTTTTTGGAGAAATGCTTTTAAGTGATTTTGATGATATTGATAAGCATTTAGTGAATCCGGAAGCACTTTTTAGTAATTTATCGGAGTTAGATAAACTCAAAGATGATTTTGAACATTTAGACACCAAACAGTGGCAAATTGTTGCTCGCTTTTTTAATGACATATCTGCAAAACCGACATTTCTAAAAGATGCTTTTTATTCTATTTGGAGCATTCTGGGAGAAGTTTATTCGGAATATCATACTCGCTTAACAAATGATGGAATTGCTTTTCAGGGAATGTTATTTCGTTCGGTTATCGAGCAATTGCAAGAAAAAGGATTACATGGTTTTGAGCAAGAAAAATATGTTTTTGTAGGATTTAATGTGTTGAATGCTTGTGAAAAATTTTTGTTTAAAATTTTAAAGCAAAACGATAAAGCTCTTTTTTATTGGGATTACGATAATTATTACATGACAGGACAGCACGAGGCAGGGCGTTTTATGCGTGATAATTTAGCTGCCTTTCCGAATGCATTGTCGAATCAAAATACGCAGCAATTTGCTGAGTCTGCCAAGAATATCTCTTTTGTAGAATCACCTTCCGAAAGTGCTCAGGCAGGATATATTCCCATTTGGCTCGAAGAAATTAATTATACACCTTCTATCGAAATTCCGGATACTGTTATTGTTCTATGCAACGAGCAAAATTTGCAGTCGGTAATTCATGCTATTCCGGGAACAACTATTTCCGGAGCCCTTATTTCGGCAAACCTTACAATGGGTTTCCCTTTCTCGCAAACACCTGTTTTCAGTCTTGTTTCGGCATTGATTGATTTGCAATTGAAAGGTGTGGACGATGTTGGAAGTCGTTTTCGTTACACTTATGTATTGCCAATTTTGCAACATCCGTATATCCGTTTATTTTTTCCTGAGGCTTTCGAAGTGCGAAATGAAATGGTAAAAGGGAATAACTTTTTTCCAACACCTGAAGAACTTCGTAACCCTTTCATTTTTAGAGCAACACACAATGCGCTTGAGCTATCTGCCTATCTGGTGGATATAATTAAGTCCATTGCTCCGTTGTATAATGCTCAATATGAGAAAGAAGAGAATCCATTTACTCAATTATACAACGAAGCATTTTTCAGAGCATTTCAGATACTTAATCGGTTGCAGGGATTATTATTTAATAAAGAGTTGCAATTAGAAAAGGTTACTTTAGCCGGATTGTTGCGTCGCATGCTTTCTCAGACAACCATTCCTTTTCATGGAGAACCGGCTCGCGGATTACAAGTGATGGGCTTGCTCGAAACCCGTAATATGGATTTTAAAAATGTGATGTTACTCAGTGTGAACGAAGGTGTTTTGCCAAAAACGGATAGTGAATCATCATTCATACCTCATTTTATACGGAGATTTTTCGGGATGACTGCCATTGAGCATCAGGATTCACTGTATGCTTACTATTTTTACCGGTTATTGCAGCGTGCCGAAAATATTTCGCTCGTATATAGTACAGCCCAAACACAAACCGGCAAATTGGAAAAAAGCCGTTATCTATTACAATTACTTATAGAATCAAATTTTCCTATCAAACAAATTGGATTGAAAGCAGCGCTGAATCAACAATCGCCGGGAACGATTACGATTACAAAGACGCCTGAGTTATTGGAGCGTTTGCGTTATCAGTTTGACCAAAATAAGAATCCTGAAGCACAACGACTTTCATCATCGGCATTAAATGGATTTATTGATTGCAGTTTGCGGTTCTATTTGCATTATGTTATCGGAGTAAAACCACCTAAAGAATTATCTGATGAATTGGATAATTCTGTTTTAGGAAGTATTTTTCATAAAACGATGGAATTAATTTATCGTGACATTGGAAAAACCGCTCCGAATTGTGAAAAAATTATTCCATTCGTTGTAACAGAAGAGCAATTGAACCTTTATATAAAAGATGAAACTCGGATAGAAAAAGTCGTCGAATTGGCATTCGACGAAGAATTTTTCGGAAACCGGAAGGTGTCTCGTGATAAATATAACGGAGAGCAACTGATTTATTTCCGAATCGTTAAACAGTTTGTCCTCAGAATGCTTTGGATTGACAAAAAAGAAGCACCTTTCATTATAGAAGCCCTCGAGCAAGGCGAATATCGTGATGTCTCGATTAAAGGTATGCGTCTAAAAGTAGGCGGGATTGTAGATAGGATAGATTGTAAAAACGATACTTTGCGTGTGGTTGATTATAAAACAGGAGGATCTCCGAAGGATTTAAAAGAAATGGAGAAACTGTTTGTGTCTCAAAAAGATAGGGTAAACTATGTTTTTCAGGCATTTTTATACTCATCTATTTTGATTAAAGAACGGCCCAATGTGGTACAACCTGCACTTATCTATATACAAAAAGCTATAGCAGAGGACTATTCGCCTATCATTACATGGAATAAAGAGCCGATAAAAGATTTTCGTTTGTTAGCCGACGATTTTGAACAACATTTTCTTGCTAAATTAGCAGAATTATTTGATGCCTCAATTCCTTTTACCCAGACAAGCAATGAAGATGCCTGTAAATATTGCGATTTCAGGCGTATGTGTGGCAGAATAAATTTATAAATAAAAAAAAGGACTTTTGATTAAAAGTCCTTTTTTTATTCGAACTTAAGCCGGTATTGGCTAAGATTGATTTTTACAATCCTCTCACTCCAATTTCGGTAGTTGGTTCGATGAAATAATAAAAGAATCATAAGTTCACTACAAGCAGAAAATAGTTATTTCGCACACTTCTCTATGTATGCGATGAAATTTTTTGCCTGATCATTAGTGAAGTAATAAACCGGAGTAGCAGGCTCATGCTGAAACGGAACGAATTCCAACAGTTGCGCGGCAGCAAATTGATTATCTTTTGAAGAAATGACATCTAAACGGGTTGATCCGGTTCCCAGGAACTTAATCGGTTTTTCATCAAAAGAAGCACTGTTTAATATTTCTATCATTCTGTCAAAATCACTTCTTTCGAAAAAAAATGATTTTTTTGAAATTTTGCTACCGGTTTCTTTATAAAGATTTTGTTTACTTTTTACTAATAAAAAATAGATACCAATTATGATGATTGTAACTCCAATACTGAGTAAACCTGTATTTATTGTTGCGTCAGTATTTGAAGAATAAATAACCAAACCACCGGCTATCATTCCGATAATGCTTCCGATTACGACAATATAATTTATTCTTTTTTCGATATGAGGATGATTTACCTCATTAATATTAAGTATTTTAGACATTGTTTTTTTGTTTAATAGATTAAAATAAAATGATTAAACCTACATTGAGTTTACCAATGTAGATTCTTAATTGTATTTGCCTAATCAATAAACAGCTGTTTATCAATAGTTTGTAATATTAAAAAAAACAATGAATCAAATAATAATTTTTCGCAAAGCAAATACATAGTATTTACAAGCAAAAGAATAAGGAAGGTTTGTTTGTGTATAAGAATCGGTTATTTTGTCAGTTTGCTGAAGAGAAGGTTGTAGCAAATAAGTAATTTTAAGGAATTTTTCCGACAAAAAATTAAGGACAGGTTTGGTTTTGGTAGTCAGTTTCTTTATCTGCTTATTGTTTGTAGCAAGTAACGAGTTGTAATATTTATTCAAATTAAAAAATTTTCCTTTTTCGGGGAATGTTTCATCTGTATAATTTTTTTGCGAAATGAGTTGATACATTAACTTATCGTTTGTTTTTACTGCGACGAACTGAGAAAACATTCCTCCGGTAAAGAGGATGAGAATAAACAATGTAATATATCGAGTAAGTTTCATTCAACGAGAATAAGTATTTTACAAATATAGTGAAGTTTTGTATTGGGAAAATAATTTCTTTAATCAAAATCTCATGCTAAAATTAATGCCCCAAACGGGTGATCCAGTCGTAGGATTTATACTTACCGGGGCTAAATTAGCTTGTGCATTTACACCTTTATAGCCGCACCAATCAAGAATCTGGTTAAACGGATCCATCAAAAACATTGCTGCTTCGCCGGCAAATCGACAGCCTAAAATGCGATTATGATTTTTCTGTATTGCTTTTTTAGCAATATGGAAACCTTCGCCCATAATGGAACCTGTAATTGGCGTAACAATCAAATCTTGATACGAAGGAATTTCGGCAAAAGATTCTACACCATATTCCCAGAAAAAAGTGGACATAAGGGTGCTGTAAATAAAAGACTCAACGATGGTGAAATTATTAGTACGGGCAGTCATGTAATAAATACCACCGGCAAGTGGATGGGTCACATAGTTCAGAAAAAAATCATCCTCATCCCATACAGGACTTTTTTTCACATTTTCTTTCCATTTTTTGAAGATACCTTCTCTTCTAATTTCTTCTTTATCCCAGTTTGAGAAACTTTCTGGAGAGAACCATAAGATGCCGAAAGCTGCCACGGTTGTTCCCCAATACATACTTGTACAAATACCTAAACGACCCCAATCGCGAGGAGGTTTTACATCAGGTATCACAATACTTGAAGGGATACTATCCGACTGTATATGTAAAAAAAATAAAGCAGAATCTTGTTGCGGTAAAAACGAAACACTTTTTGTTTCATGATTTTGCGCATTAATGTTTAGAATTGAGAATAAAAAAAATAGAAAAATATATCGTTTCATATATTTAAAATTCGACGAAATAACTAACTATCCCCAATGCAATTAATATAACTCCGGTAATACTTTTGGCGTGATGTTCCAAAAAATGAGTATTAAATCGCATTAATCCTTTAAATCCGAGATAAACTAACCCGACGATACTCGACATAGTAACTACCAAATACACAACCGAAACAAGTGCAATCCCAACCCACCCTAATGTAGCAGCCTGAAAATAATATACATCAATTTCCAAACAAGGAGTAAGAAACATAGCAATGCAGAGAGAAGCTATAATTGCAATACGCCCTTTTTTAGTATCAATCCGAAATTTGTGCTCGTGTTTTTTTGTAGAAATAAGATCCGATGCTAAAAATATGATCCCTATAACAACTAAAATACTTGGTGCGACATAGTGTGTGATAAAATCGTATTTTTCGGATAATCTTACGCCTATATAACCAACCAAGACTCCAACAAGAATCGTACTTATCATATGTGCCAAACTTGTCGCAAAAGCAGCAACGACTGTTTGGTGGGAATTCCATCTCTCGGTTTTAGCAATAGCCACTAAAGGCAACCAATGGTTCGGAATAAGAGCATGTATAATACTGAGAGCAAAACTGCCTACAAATAATTGCCACATATAATAATTATCAATTAAGAATTATAAATTTAATCTACAAATTACAAGTTATAAGTTTCGTAATTGTTTGCAAAAGTGGGCAAAAAATACATTACTTCAAAGTAAACCTATCGCGAAGAAAAAAAATATAGTATTTTCGCAGATAAAATTATTAAAACTTAAAAGAATCTCTTATATGATGACAATCAATATTGTGAATAAATCAAAACATATTTTGCCGGAGTATGCAACAGCGCTTTCGGCTGGAATGGATTTGCGTGCTAATTTGGAGCAAAATATTGTGCTGAAACCTTTGGAGCGAAAATTAATTCCTACCGGATTATTTATTGAATTGCCTGCGGGATACGAAGCCCAAATTCGTCCCCGAAGCGGATTGGCACTTAAAAAAGGAATTACCGTGCTTAACTCGCCGGGAACTATCGATGCTGATTACCGCGGAGAAATCAGTGTGATTTTGGTAAATTTATCTAACGAAGATTTCGAGATAGTTGACGGAGAACGCATCTGCCAAATGGTAATTGCCAGGCATGAGCATGTACAATGGATGCTTGTCGGTTCGCTCGAAGAAACTGAGCGGGGTGCCGGAGGATTTGGACATACCGGAAAAAAATGAATTAAACATACGCATGAAAAAAACTGTTTCCATATCTATTATATTATTGTTTGTAACTTTATCTTGTGTGCCTGTTTCAGCAAAGAAAGTTGTACAAAAAAAAGCAGATAAAGCCACTGTATCGGTACCAGATCAGCGAAAGTTGGACTATTACTTTTACGAAGCCGTAAAACAACGCCAGCAGGGAAATTATGCTCAAGCTGTCGATTTATTGACAGAGTGTTATTACATAAATCCGTCGAATGCTGGAGTAGCCAATGAGTTTTCTCTTATTTATACTGCCATGGGTGATGTAAGCAGGGCAATGCAATTCATGTTGATGGCAACCAATCTCAATCCCGATAATAGCTGGTATAAAATGGGTTATGCCGAGCTTTGTATAAAAAATAACGAATTTAATAAAGCTATTGCTGTGTACGAAGATATTGTCCGCAATCATAAGGAGCAAGAAAAGGTTTTTTATATGTTGGCATCGCTTTATCGGCAAATAGGAGATTTGAAGAAAAGTATTTATTATTTAGATAAAGTTGAAGAAAAAATTGGAGTGGTAGAAGAATTATCTTTTGAAAAATATCGCTTGTATAAGGCCCTTGGTAAAGATAAAAAAGCCATTAATGAAATTCAACAATTGATAAAGAAACATCCTTACGAGTTGAAGTATCAGTTATTATTAGCCGGAGTTTACTTAGAAGACAAAAAGCCGCAACAAGCATTGGATTTACTTAAAGATTTGGAGAAAAAGAATCCGGAGAATGGTGTGGTATCAGCCACTTTATATGCTTATTATTTAGCAGTTAATGATTCTGTTTCGGCACGAATGCAGTTTTCAAAAACGATGCAAGATGCTCAAATTGATGTTGAAGATAAAATAAGAATGTTAACTCAATTTATGTCGCAAGAAAATCAGAGCGTAATTGATGCTGAAAATTATTTGCAAGAGTTGCTTTCTCAATATCCTGAAAATGAATTGTTACACTCTTATTATGCATCATTTTTACTCATACAAGAGCGGAACTATGAGGCTGAGTCGGAACTTCGTAAGTTGATTCAATTAAATCCTCAAAGCAAAGAACCATGGATGGAGCTTATTAAGTTATACGCTTCTCAAGATAGTACTGACCGGATGATTGTAACTATTGATGAAGCAATAGAAAATTTCCCGGATGAAAATTCGTTCTATTATTATAGAGGACTTGCTTTTATCCATCAAAAAGAATATGAAAAAGCAATTGAAGCTTATAAGGTCGGTTTGGAAAAAACAGGTCAGGATGATCGGTATATTGTTTTGCTCTTAACAATGAGTATTGCCGATTTGTATGCAGAAATGAAAAATATGGATGAGGCATTTGTGTATTATGAAAAAGCATACCAATTAGACCCGAATAATATTTTATTATTGAATAATTATGCATATTATTTGTCTTTAGCCGAAAAAGATTTAGCTAAAGCCGAAGAAATGAGTGGGAAAACCGTACAAGCATATCCGAACGAACCTACTTATTTAGATACCTATGCATGGGTATTTTTTAAGCAAAAAAACTATGTGTTAGCCAAAATGTATATTTTGCAGGCAATAGATAAAGGCGGAATAAATAACGATGTTATTCTTGAACATTGCGGAGATATTCTTTACTTTAATGGCGAAACAGACGATGCTGTTGAATATTGGGAAAAATCCAAAGATGCCGGAAACGAATCGACTGTTTTACTCAAAAAAATAGAAACAAGAACTTATATTAAGGAGTAAATTGTTGCTTGAATATCTCAACTGCTTTTCGTACAGAATCTAAACCGAAATCGTCAGGATTAACTTCTATGATAGGAATAAAAAATGCTTCCGAAACATCATCAGTTGGCTTCATTGTTTCGAATGAAGCTACTTTGCACTGAAAAAACAAATCAAGAGTAGGTACATCAAATCCTGAAAAACGATAAGTATTCGGCAAGGAAAATAAAAAATTCGATTCGATAACATCAAGTTTCAACTCTTCTTTTATTTCCCGCACCAAGGCTTCTTCTGCCGACTCATACATATCAACAAATCCTCCCGGAACATCCAAAGTGTTTTTTACCGGTTCTTCGGCACGGCGGCAAACCAACATTTCGTTCGTCGAGTTAACAATAAATCCTCCCACCGAAGCCGATGGATTCAAATAATAAACAAATTTGCAAACAGTACATTTTTTAGATTTTTTGTCATTTACCTCAAAATGAATGTTTCCACATTTGGGGCAGTGAGTAAATAATGAAAGAGGATGATGATTCATTTTTTCTGCACAATTAATAATTATTGCGAAGATAATAGAATAAAACTTTGGTAACTATATAAAGTAAGGCAGAATCCTAAATGAGTACATAAAAATAATAAAAAAAGAAGCCGATATATTTTGAACTAAGGGTTTTTGTTATAAAGATTTATTATCGTTGGTCAAAAAATGGAGGAAAACCATTCAAATTGATAAACTATATTCTTATGTGGTTTACTTCATATTTATTTCGTACCTTTGCACCCCCAAAAATCAGAAATGGGAAACGAGTAAATCTTGTCCACTCGTTTACTCGTCCACTTGTTAACTAAAAAAGAATGATTACAGTATCCAATCTCGCCATTCAGTTTGGCAAACGCATTTTATTTCAGGATGTAAATTTGAAATTTACACCCGGCAATTGTTACGGGATAATCGGTGCCAACGGCGCCGGAAAATCGACTTTGCTTCGTGCCATTAGCGGTGAAGTGCAACCTACCAAAGGGCATATTCACATGGAAAAAGGCGAACGCCTGTCGGTATTAAAGCAAAACCACTTTGAGTTCGACGAAATTCCTGTGTTGCAAACCGTTATTATGGGTCATACCACGCTTTGGAAAATAATGGAAGAAAAAGACGCGTTGTACGCTAAGCCTGATTTTTCGGACGAAGACGGTATTCGCGCTTCCGAGCTCGAAGAGAAATTTGCCGAAATGGAAGGTTGGAATGCCGAAAGCGATGCAGCTTCTTTGTTGAGCGGTTTGGGCATTAAAGAAGAATTTCACCAAGTGTTGATGAAAGAATTGAGCGGAAACCAAAAAGTGCGTGTGCTCCTTGCGCGTGCCTTATTCGGAAACCCCGACAACTTGTTGCTCGATGAGCCTACCAACGACCTTGACCTCGAAACCATCACTTGGCTCGAAGATTATCTTTCTACATACGAAAATACAGTGTTAGTTGTGTCGCACGACCGCCACTTCCTTGATAGCGTGTGTACGCACATGGTAGATATCGACTACAATAAAGCCGAAATTTATTCAGGTAACTACACTTTTTGGTATGAGTCAAGCCAGTTAGCGCTTCGCCAGCAATCACAACAAAACAAAAAAGCGGAAGAAAAACGCGCCGAACTGTTGGAATTTATCGCCCGTTTCTCTGCTAATGCATCTAAATCGAAACAAGCGACTAGCCGTAAAAAGATGCTCGAAAAAATTAATATTGAGGAAATTAAACCGTCATCTCGTCGGTATCCGGGCATTATATTTACTATGGATCGCGACCCTGGAAATATTATTCTCGAAGTACACGATTTGGCAGCATCGATGGAAGGCGATGTGCTTTTCAAAGATGTTTCATTTACTGTAGAAAAAGACGATAAAGTAGCGTTTTTATCCAAAGACCCACGCGCGATGACAGCTCTATTTGAAATTTTGGATGGAAAACTAAAACCCGATACCGGAAAATTCTCATGGGGAACGACTATTACGCCTGCTTACTTGCCGCTTGACAATTCCGGCTTTTTCAATACCGAATATAATTTGGTCGATTGGTTGGCACAATTCTCGTCAGATACGAATGAAGTTTACCTGAAAAGTTATTTAGGCAAAATGCTTTTTTCGGGCGAAGAAACCCAAAAGAAAGCGTCGGTGCTTTCGGGAGGCGAGAAAATGCGTTGTATGATTGCCAAAATGATGTTGAAAAATGCCAACTGCTTAGTGCTCGATTCGCCAACCAACCACCTGGATATGGAATCGATACAGGCATTCAACAATACCTTGAAGAATTTTAAAGGTAATGTTCTGTTTTCTTCGCATGACCACGAGTTTGTACAAACCGTTTGTAACCGCATTATCGAACTTACACCAAATGGCGCTATCGATAAGCAAATGGAATACGACGAATATATTACCCGCGAGGATATTAAAGAACTTCGCGAAAAGAAATATAACGGATAGTTTGAAACTTATTTTCTTTCAATATTTTGCAAATCAAAAAGAAACTCCTATTTTTGCAACCCATTTTTGACTAAAATTCATTATATAACTTATAACTTAATTATCATGATTGTAGTACCTGTAAAAGAAGGCGAAAACATCGAAAGAGCATTGAAAAAATTCAAACGCAAATATGAAAAAACCGGCGTTGTAAAAGAGCTTCGTCGTCGTCAGGCATTCGAAAAACCTTCAGTTACAAAGCGAGAAGCTAAGAAGCACGCTATCTATGTGCAAAATTTACAACGCTTAGCAGAATAAAATCTCCCCTAAAGGATTTGTTTCTAAATTAAAAAATCCTTATCTTAGTTGCAGAAAAAAGAAGACTAATGTTTCTCGAGAAATTTCTGCAATATCTACAGTATGAGAAAGCATATTCTTCCCATACTGTTTTGTCGTATAAAAATGACATTGAACAGTTTCAGTCTTTTTTACTTACTGAGTTTGATGAAAAGGATTTGGATAAAGTTAATGTGATTCAAGTGCGACTGTGGATGGTAGGATTAATGGCAAACGGGATGAATGCCCGAAGCGTAAATAGAAAACTATCGGCACTCAAATCGTTTTACAAATTTCTGATACGCGAAAACATTATTCAACAAACACCGACAAAAAACATTATCTCTCCTAAAACAAACAAATCGCTCCCTGTGTTTTTTAAAGAAAATGAAATGGAAGCCGTTTTTGAGAATGTTGTAATCGGAAATTCGTTTGAAGATTGCCGAAATCGTCTGATTATTGATCTTTTTTATGAAAGTGGCGTTCGGGTTTCCGAACTGGTGGCGGTAAAAGATTCCGATGTCGATTTTCATAAAAACTCTTTACGAGTGATTGGTAAACGCAATAAAGAAAGGCACATTCCTCTTGGAAAGCATATCATGGAGATGATAGCCGAATATATTCAAAAACGAAATATTGAAATTGGTAAGACAGAATATTTATTTGTGCGCAAAACAGGCGAACCTATTTATACTCGACTTATTTATAATATAGTACACAATACAATGTCGCAAGTAAGTACGCAAACCAAGCTAAGTCCGCATAAATTGAGACACACATTTGCATCTATATTATTAAACAATGGTGCGGATTTGAATGCCGTAAAAGAACTGCTCGGACACGCAAATTTAGCCGCGACACAAGTTTACACACATACTTCTTTCGAACAATTAAAAGAGATTTATAAACAAGCCCATCCTCGTGGCGGGCATAAAGAGTAGGAGGATAACATATGGACATTAAAATTCATGCGATTCGTTTCGACATTTCGAACCAATTGGAAGCTCATGCAACAAAGAAAATCAACAAACTTGAAAAAATGTCCGGCGACATTCAGTCCGTCGATGTTTATTTTAAATTAATAAAACCTGAAACAGTATCTAATAAAGAAGCAGAAGTTAAAGTTCAGGGAAAAAATATGGAATTTTTTGCAGCAAAAATTGCAGATACATTTGAAGAAGCGATTGGTACGGCTGTTGAAGCTATCGAAAAACAAATTATTAAACATAAAGAAAAAGTAAACGGGAAATAAAAAATCAAATAAATATTTTGCTTAATTAAAAAAAAGCAATACATTTGCAAGCCGTTTTAGCAGGTTCTGTTGAAACGGCTTTTCAATCGGTTTTTGTGTAGATTAAGAACAGGTTGATTATTAGTGATTTATGTTCTTTTTTTTAGAATTTGTAAAGTGTAAATTGCTAAATAGTCAATTATTTTTTGCCTCTTTAGCTCAGTTGGCTAGAGCATGTGATTTGTAATCTCAAGGTC
>CAZJHO010000007.1:0-71860 GCA_964546015.1 uncultured Paludibacter sp. | reverse complement strand
AATTACACTTAACCAATAGGTCAAAAGGCTGCTCTAACAATTAGGGCAGCCTTTGATGTTTTTATAATAGAAAAGGAGGATAAAAAAAGGTCATTTCCAAAAGAAATGACCTCCTATAAGGAAGGATTATTTTTAATATCTGTAATGTTCCGGTTTATAGGGACCATTTATATCCACACCGATATAAGCAGCTTGGTCTTTGGTTAATTTGGTTAGCTTTACGCCAATTCGTTCCAAGTGTAAACGAGCGACTTCTTCATCTAAATATTTTGGCAAACGATATACGCCAACCTCGTATTCTTTAGTCCAAAGATCTATTTGAGCTAAAGTTTGATTAGTGAACGAGTTACTCATCACAAATGATGGATGTCCGGTAGCACAACCCAGATTCACCAAACGACCTTCGGCAAGTAAAAATACACTTTTCCCGTTTTGGAAAGTATATTTATCTACTTGAGGCTTAATATTGGTGTGCTTGATATTTGGAAAATTTACTAATTTATCTACTTGTATTTCATTATCGAAGTGACCGATATTGCAAATGATAGCTTGATCCTTCATCATTTTGATATGCTCAATGGTAATCACATCTTTATTTCCTGTAGTGGTAACAAAAATGTTTCCTTCGGCAACAGCTTCTTCCATTGTGGTAACTTCAAATCCTTCCATGGCAGCTTGCAGTGCACAAATCGGATCGATTTCAGTTACCAATACACGAGCACCATAGCTACGCATCGAATGTGCACAACCTTTTCCTACATCGCCATAACCAAGTACAACTACTACTTTGCCGGCAATCATTATATCGGTAGCGCGTTTAATTCCGTCTGCTAAAGATTCGCGACAACCGTAAAGGTTATCGAATTTGGATTTGGTTACTGAATCGTTCACATTAATAGCAGGAATAAGCAACTCTCCTTTTTCCATCATTTGGTATAAACGATGTACGCCGGTTGTTGTTTCTTCCGAAACTCCTTTGAGTTCACTAACCGTATCGTGCCAGCGTGTTGGATTTTCTTTCAAAATGCTGTTTAAAGTATCTAAAATCACTTGTTCTTCGTGATTTCTTCCTTCTCGGTCGATGCTTTTCGCATCGTTTTCGGCTTTATACCCCCAGTGTATGAGCAAAGTAGCATCCCCACCATCGTCCACAATCAAATTCGGACCTTTTCCACCTTTGAAGCGGAGTGCCATATCGGTACACCACCAGTATTCTTCAAGTGTTTCGCCTTTCCATGCGAAAACGGAAATTCCTGCTGCTGCGATAGCGGCAGCAGCATGGTCTTGTGTAGAAAAAATGTTACAACTTGCCCAACGCACTTCCGCGCCAAGAGCTACTAATGTTTCGATGAGCACTGCTGTTTGAATAGTCATATGCAGTGAGCCGGTAATGCGTGCACCTTTAAGTGGCTGTTTGTTGCCATATTTTTCGCGCAAAGCCATTAGTCCGGGCATTTCGTGTTCAGCGATTTCGATTTCTTTACGACCGAATTCAGCCAAACTCATATCCGCCACTTTGTAAGGCAGATTAGTAGGAAATAAATTTGACATATTTTTAGATAAAAATTTTGAAGTGCAAAGATACGGAAATTTATACTTTGTAATATTAATTTCTTTTTGTAGAGAAGAAATGAATTACAGACATAAGTATTTTTATAAACCTAAACTTTCCCTACCTTTGCACTCCATTAATCATTTACAGTTAACAATTAACCATTAGATATTAGATAACAGTGGAATACAATTTTAAAGAAATTGAGAAAAAGTGGCAACAGTATTGGAAGGAAAATAAAACTTACAAAGTAGAGATTGAGCCGAATAAACCGAAGTTTTATGTGCTAGATATGTTTCCGTATCCATCGGGGGCAGGTTTGCATGTAGGACACCCACTGGGCTATATTGCTTCAGATATTTATAGCCGCTACAAACGATTGAAAGGCTTTAATGTGCTTCACCCAATGGGCTACGACGCGTACGGACTTCCTGCCGAGCAATATGCGATACAAACCGGTCAACATCCTAAAATTACTACCGAACAGAATATTGCTCGTTATCGTGAACAATTAGATAAAATAGGGTTCTCATTCGATTGGGATCGCGAAGTACGCACTTGTGAGCCCGATTATTACCATTGGACACAATGGGCTTTTATCCAAATGTTTAATCATTATTATGATACCAAACTGCAAAAAGCCCAACCAATTGAAAATTTGGTAAAACAATTTGAAACCAACGGAACACAGAATATTTCGGCGGCTTGTAACGAAAAAATATCCTTTTCATCGGTAGAATGGAATGCAAAATCAGATATTGAAAAGCAACAAACCCTGATGAATTATCGCATAGCCTACAAAGCTGATACGATGGTAAACTGGTGTCCGGCATTAGGGACAGTACTTGCTAACGACGAAGTAAGTGAAGGCGTTTCTATCCGTGGTGGATATCCGGTAGAACAAAAGTTGATGAGCCAATGGTGCTTGCGCGTGTCAGCATATGCTCAACACTTGCTCGATGGTCTTGAAGTGATTGATTGGACAGAATCCATGAAAGAAGCGCAACGCAACTGGATTGGACGAAGTGAAGGTGCAGAACTGAATTTCAAAATTGCTGAAAAAGATATTGATTTAATTGTATTTACCACAAGAGCAGACACTATCTTCGGTGTAACTTTTATGGTGCTAGCTCCTGAAAGTGATTATGTCTCACAAGTTGTAACTACCGATCAAAAGGCAGAAGTTGATATTTATTTGGAAAGAGTGAAACGCCGAACTGAACGAGAAAGATTGGCTGATCGTAAAGTATCGGGCGTATTTTCAGGTTCGTATGCCATCAATCCGATTAATGGAGAAAAAGTGCCTGTTTGGATTTCGGATTATGTATTGGTGGGTTACGGTACAGGCGCTATTATGGCAGTTCCTGCGCATGACAGCCGCGACTATGCTTTTGCTAAACATTTCAACTTACCGATTATTCCACTGATTAAAGGTTGCGATGTGAGTAAAGAGAGTTTCGATGCCAAAGAAGGAATCATGATAAATTCGGGCTTTTTGAATGATTTAACCGTGAAAGAAGCAATCCAAAAAGCAAAAAAATATATCAAAGAAAATAATCTGGGGAAAGTAAAAGTAAATTATCGTTTGCGTGATGCTATTTTTTCTCGTCAACGCTATTGGGGTGAGCCGTTTCCGGTTTATTATAAAGACGGAATGCCGCAAATGCTTGATGAAAAGGACCTTCCTTTGCTTTTACCCGATATCGACAAATATTTACCAACCGAAACAGGTGAACCGCCTCTTGGTCGTGCGAAGAACTGGGAAACAAAAGAAGGTTATCCGCTTGAATTGAATACTATGCCCGGTTTTGCGGGTTCGTCGGCATATTTTTTACGCTATATGGATCCTAAAAATAATAAGGAATTAGTTTCCAAAGAAGCCAACGATTATTGGCAAAATGTTGATTTGTATTTGGGAGGAACGGAACATGCTACCGGACATTTGATTTACAGCCGAGTGTGGAATAAATTCTTGTTTGATTTAGGTTTGATTTGTAAAGATGAGCCATTCCAAAAACTAATTAATCAGGGAATGATTCAGGGACGAAGCAATTTTGTATATCGGATCAAAGATACCAACACTTTTGTTTCGCATAACTTAAAAGATAATTACAATGTTACCCAGCTTCATGTAGATGTAAACATTGTTGAAAACGATATTTTAGATATTGAAAAATTCAAAAACTGGATGCCCGATTTTGCTAATGCCGAATTTATTTTGGAAGATGGCAAATATGTTTGCGGACATGCGGTAGAGAAAATGTCGAAGTCGATGTTCAATGTAGTAAATCCCGATGATATTGTTGATAAATTCGGAGCCGATACACTTCGTTTGTATGAAATGTTTCTTGGCCCATTGGAGCAATCCAAACCTTGGGATACGAAAGGAATTGATGGTGTACATCGTTTCATTAAACGCTTGTGGGGATTATTTTATAAAGACGAAAAATTATCACTTACAGATGAAAATGCGACTGCCGAAGAATTAAAATCATTACATAAATTAATCAAGAAAATCGAGTGGGATATAGAAAACTTCTCTTTCAATACATCGGTTTCGGCATTTATGATTTGTGTAAACGAACTTTCTTCCATGAAGTGTAGCAAGCGAGCAATCTTAACTGATTTAGTGATTTTACTTGCACCATATGCACCACATATTGCAGAAGAATTATGGCATGCTTTAGGCAATACAACAAGCGTTTGCGATGCCAAATTCCCTATTCTCAACGAAGAATATTTAAAAGAAAGTTCTGTAAAATATCCAGTTTCGTTCAATGGGAAAGTACGCTTCATCCTCGAACTTCCTGCCGATATGAGCAAAGAAGAAGTAGAGAAAAATGCGCTTTCCAACGAACAAACTGTCAAATTTACCGAAGGAAAAACACCTAAAAAAGTAATCGTTGTGCCGGGCAAAATTGTGAATATTGTGTTTAAAAAATGAAGTTATCTGTTATTATCTGTACCTATAATCGACAAAACTACATTTACAATGTGCTGAAAAGTATTGTCGAAAATGATTTTCCTACGGAAAATTACGAAATTGTATTGGTCAATAATAACAGTACAGATAATACCGAAGAGGAATGTAATCGTTTCAAATCAGATTTTCCTCAAATCAATTTTTCTTATTTTATCGAAAGAAATCAAGGTTTATCCTATGCTCGCAACCGGGGAATTGCCGAAAGCAAGAATGAGATTCTTATTTATGTAGATGATGATGCTACGGTAAGTTCAAATTATCTGCAAGCTTATTTTGACTTTTTCTCTGAAAATAAAAATGCCGTTGCAGCAGGTGGTCCTGTTATTCCTGTGTATGAAACGGAAGAGCCCAGATGGATGTCGCACTACACCAAAAACCTTATTACCGGCTATATTTATTGGGGAGAAACAATTTTTCAATTAAAAAACAGTAAATATCCAGGCGGAGGGAATGCTGCTTACCGGAAAGAAATATTCGATAAAATCGGTCTCTTTAATGTTGAATTAGGCAGAAAAGGTAATAGTCTGATGGGAGCTGAAGAAAAAGACATTTTTGATAAAATAGATAAACTCGGTGGAAAATATTATTATCTGCCAACTCCTATTTTATATCATATAATTGCAGAGACAAAACTTACCAATGATTACTTCAATCGGTTAACATATGCAATCGGTGTGACAGAGCGAGCTCGTACAAAACAAATTTCACAATGGAAATTTATTAAGCGAATTTTTTCTGAAGGGATAAAATGGGGAGGAACTTTTGTTTTGTTTTTATTTTATTTTCTTGATTTTCATCCGATGAAAGGGATAAAATTGATTGTCTTCCGATGGAATGTAACCAAAGGATTATTAGGTAAGTGATTTTATTTTTTCAAAAATCCGTTCACAGTTTTTATCATCTCGGTATAAAAAAGTATTGTCAACCTGTGTTGCATACAATGTATTCATTTTAAAATCAGATTCTATTACTTTTTCAATAGCTTTCAATAACATTTCTTCGGTTTGTACAACAGGACCAAAACCATCTTTTTCAATCTCAAAATATCCTTTCTGATAATGACTTTTATAATATTCCTCTTGGTCAAATTGGTAATAAATCAGAGGTTTTTTCATATAAGCAAAATCGAAAAAAACGCTTGAGTAATCGGTTATCAGTAACAGGCTTTCTTTGAGCAATTCTTGCACATCGTATTCTTCTTTCTTAGCAAACTTAATCGCGGGGTTGCTTTGGGTAAAAAGCGAAAGACTTTTTTGAAGCTCGAAATGCGGATAGAAAATAAATTCCAAGTTATTTTTCACCAGCAAATCAATTAATTGCTTGTTAGTCAGAAAACTATTGGTGTTTTTAAAGTAGTCTGACTGTAAAAAATCGTTATTTAATTCGGGATTATTTTTGTCTGCAATATTCCGGGTTACCAAGTACTGACGCCAAGTAGGCATAAAAAGAATTTGGCGTTTGGGTGTATAATCCAACAAATTATCATATCGGGCAAATCCTGTCAAAGCAATTTCATCGGCAGAGAAACCATACTTTTTATTGCCGGCAATAGAGTTATATTCGTCTTTGGTAGCTGTAATTATCAAATCAATACCGGTAGTTTTCTTGCTGAACATATTGCTCATATCGGAAAGAGTAATTCCATGTTGTAAAAAGATAAAATACTTTTTCTTTCCAAATATTTTCTTGAACAATAAATAACTCCAAGGCATGCTGTAACCGATATGTGTCGATATGAAATGTGTAGCATAAAACAGAGCCATTTTATGTTCAAAACTGTTATATTGTATTACATTTCCCAGAGGTTTTATTTTCTCGTAATCGCTGGTATAAGTTGTATCTATCAGATAATAGGCATTTATTTCAGGATGATTTTTTCGAAGATATTTAAAAAAGACATAGCTATTATCTTTTGCTTCGGTACCACGCTCGCATATAAGCCAAGCTCCGAAAAAGTCGGATTTATTCGGATAAAATAAACTAATGCTTTTGTAAAAAAGAATTTCACAGACATTTTTGCTATATCGTGGAATCACTTTCAATATGTCCGTAATGCGTATTGGCATATAAGCTAAATTTATTTTATTTCCGATCCCGGTTTTACTTTTTGATTTGGGCTGATAACCACCAATTTCCCGTTGATATTTTCGGCGGATAAAATCATACCTTCGGAATCGATTCCTTTCAGTTTGCGAGGTGCAAGATTGGCAATAAAACACACTTGTTTGCCAATTAAATCTTCGGGAGCATAATGCTGTGCAATACCTGATACAATGGTTCGTCCACCCAATCCGTCATCAATCTTGAATTGCAATAATTTGTCAGCTTTCGGTACTTTCTGGCAATCGAGCACTGTTCCAACACGAATATCTAATTTGGTAAAATCATCGAAATCAATGATTTCCTTTATCAGATTTGCTTGATGTGCCGCTACTTCGTTTGCTTTTTTAGTGTCGAGCAACTTTTGTACTTGCACTTCAATAGTTTCATCTTCTATCTTTTCAAATAAAAGTTTGGCTTCTCCTAATTGATGCCCGACCGGTAATAAATCAATACTTCCTAGTTCTTTCCAATTAAATGAAGAAAGATTCAACATTTTACGCAATTTCTCCGATGAAAATGGTAAAAATGGTTCAAAGGCAATGGCTAAGTTAGCTGTGATTTGAAGGCTGATATTCATAATAGTTGCTACACGAGCCATATCCGTTTTTGCTAATTTCCAAGGTTCTGTATCTGCCAAGTATTTATTTCCGATGCGGGCTAAATTCATCGCTTCTTTTTGAGCATCGCGGAAGCGGAAATTGTTCAACAGCTTTTCAACTTCGTGTTTTATATCTTCAAATTCTTTTAAAATTGCTTTGTCATAATCTGTCAGTTCAAGATGAGCAGGCACTTTTCCATCAAAATATTTTTGGGTAAGCACTAATGCACGATTTACAAAATTGCCGTAAATGGCCACTAGCTCATTATTGTTCCGAGCTTGAAAATCTTTCCAAGTGAAATCGTTGTCTTTTGTTTCGGGGGCATTAGCAGTAAGTACATAGCGAAGAACATCTTGTTTTTCGGGGAAATCTACCAAATATTCGTGTAACCAAACCGCCCAATTGCGTGAAGTAGAAATTTTATCGCCTTCGAGATTTAAAAATTCGTTAGCAGGCACATTATCCGGCAAAATAAAACTACCTTCGGCTTTTAGCATGGCAGGAAAAACAATACAATGGAACACAATATTATCTTTTCCGATAAAATGTAACAAACGAGTTTCGGGATCCTTCCACCATTTTTCCCAACTATCGGGAAGCAATTCCACGGTATTGGAAATGTAGCCGATAGGAGCATCGAACCATACATACAATACTTTACCTTCGGTACCTTCTAGTGGAACGGGTACACCCCAATCCAAATCTCGGGTAACGGCACGCGGTTGCAAGCCCATGTCAAGCCAGCTTTTGCATTGCCCGTAAACATTGGGTTTCCACTCTTTATGGTCTTCTAGTATCCATTTACGAAGCCAGCCTTCGTGCTTGTCCAAAGGAAGATACCAGTGTTTGGTTTCTTTCAGCACAGGTGTGCTACCGCTAATAGTCGATTTCGGATTAATCAAATCTAACGGACTGAGCGAAGTGCCACAAGCTTCGCATTGGTCACCATAAGCGCGCTCGTTTTTACAATGTGGACAAATACCCGTAATATAACGATCGGCAAGGAATTGTTTGGCTTCTTCGTCGTAATATTGTTCGGAAGTTTGTTCTACAAATTCCCCTTTGTCATATAGTTTTTTGAAAAAATCGGAAGCGGTTTTTTTGTGCGTTTCGGAACTAGTGCGTGAGTACACATCAAAAGAAATGCCGAATTCTTCGAATGATTTTTTGATGATATTATGATACCTGTTTACCACATCTTGAGGTGTAATGCCTTCGTTACGGGCTTTGATGGTAATAGGCACGCCATGCTCGTCCGAACCACCAATAAAAAGCACTTCTTCTCCCTTTAAGCGAAGGTAACGCACATAAATATCAGCCGGAATATATACACCAGCCAAGTGTCCGATATGTACCGGACCATTAGCATAAGGAAGAGCAGAGGTAATAAGTGTTCTTTTCATTAATTGTTAATGATTAGTTGGTAATGGTAAAAAGAAAGCAAAGATAGAAATTAGCGTTTAAAGTTCAATGAATAAAGTATAATTGAAATAACCATTGGAAGAAATTTATTATCAACGAACATAATATTGAATTTTTAAACATTGAATCATGAAATCTCCATTATATCCTGAATAATCAGTCCGGCAATGATGAATCCGAACGATGCTGTAATATGTACTAAAGATCCATTCACAACTTTATTCATCATATCACCACTTCGTTTCTGTGGGGCTTGGTTCTCCATCTGTTCAGTACTATAAACGCATAAAAATTTCTTAGCGGGCAAGTCTCCTTTGCGAATGCGTTTTCGGATAAGCGATGCCAATGGACACCCATGCACTTTCCAAAATTCGGCTACTTTTATTTGTAATGGGTCTATTTTCAGAGCAGCTCCCATCGACGAAAACAGTTTTGCATCGCTACGGGTTGCCATCCGAATCAAGTGGATTTTACTGTTAATACTATCTATTGCATCAATGATATAATCGTATTTTTCAATTTCAAATTGTTTGTGTGTATCTGTGCTATACACTTCTTGAATAGCTATAATTTCTGCGCTAGGATTGATTTTCTGCAAGCGTTTTTTCATCACAACAACTTTTGGTTGCCCAATTGTTTCTGAAGTAGCATGTAGTTGACGGTTTATATTTGTTTCGTTAATTATGTCAAAATCAACAATAGTAAGTTTTGTGACTCCTGTTCGAATAAGACTTTCGGCACACCAACTGCCTACGCCGCCCATGCCGAAAATAATGACGCGTTGTTGTGCTATTTTTTTTAAGCCTTCTTCTGTAAGTAATAATTCTGTGCGTTGCAAAAAATTGGTTTTACTCATGCCTTTTTTAATAAGTTGCGCAAATTTATATATAATCATTGTTTTTTTATGTTGAATAACATAAAAAATGCCGATTGATTATTAGTTCATAATTTCTAAATTGCGGTCGTTTTTGTTTCTTTTTTTAAACAGTTTAAAAAATTAAATACTATGAAAATCTATCAATCTAATGAGATTAAAAACATCTCGCTCATTGGGAGCTCAGGCTCGGGTAAGACCACGCTTGTAGAAGCGATGGTCTATGGATGTGGTATTACAAAACGGCGCGGAACTATCGAGGCAAAAAATACAGTTTCCGATTTTTTCCCCGTCGAGCAAGAATATGGCTATTCGGTATTTTCCGGAGTAATTCATGCCGAATGGTTAGGTAAAAAACTAAATATTATTGACTGCCCGGGTTCGGACGATTTTGTGGGAGGAATGATTTCGTCGCTACAAGTCACCGACACGGCTCTTATGTTACTCAATGCACAATACGGTGTGGAGGTAGGGACACAAAACCAATTCCGCTACACCGAAAAAATGAAAAAACCGGTTATTTTCCTTATCAATAAATTAGATTTGGAAAAAGCTAATTATGACACTACCCTTGAGCAACTGCGTGAAAACTTCGGCAATAAAGTGGTACAAATACAATACCCAATTGTGGTTGGTCCTGAATTTAATGCAGTGATTGATGTACTTTTGATGAAAATGTATAAATGGAAACCTGAAGGTGGAGCTCCCGAAATATCCGAAATTCCTGACAGTGAAAAAGAAAAAGCTGCCGATCTACACTCTAAATTAGTAGAAGCTGCTGCCGAAAATGATGAAGAATTAATGGATAAATTCTTTTCCGAAGGCAATTTGACTGAAGATGATCTTCGTCTTGGTATCCGCAAAGGATTAATCAACCGCGACATATTTCCTCTGTTCTGTGTATGTGCCGGTCGTGATATGGGAGTTCGCCGTTTGATGGAGTTTTTGGGCAATGTAGTTCCATTCGTTTCGGATATGCCAAAAGCCAAAACAGTTGATGATAAAGAAGTAGCTCCGGATAGTAATGGACCAACCAGTATTTTTATATTTAAAACGAATGTTGAACCTCATATCGGCGAAGTTTCCTATTTCAAAGTAATGTCCGGCAGAGTACGCGAAGGAGACGATTTAACTAATGCTAATCGTGGCAGTAAAGAGCGTTTGTCGCAATTATATGCTGTTGCCGGACAAAATCGTATTAAGGTAGAAGAATTCGTTGCTGGTGACATTGGTGTTACAGTAAAATTAAAGGATGCACATACGGGAAATACATTAAATGGCAAAGGTGCTGATTTCAAATTTAAAGAAGTAAATTATCCGAATTACAAATATCGTCGTGCTATTCGTGCTGTAAATGAAGCCGATGACGAAAAACTAAGTGAAGTGTTATCGCGCATGCACGAAGAAGATCCTACTTGGGTAATCGAATATTCCAAAGAATTGAAACAAACTATTGTGTACGGACAAGGTGAATTCCACTTACGCACTCTAAAATGGCGTATTGAAAACAACGATAAAATTCAAATTGTGTACGAAGAACCAAAAATCCCGTATCGCGAAACCATAACCAAAAAAGCTCGTGCCGACTATCGCCATAAAAAACAATCGGGTGGTGCAGGTCAATTCGGTGAAGTACATTTGATTATTGAACCTTATGTAGAAGGAGAAGAAGTACCGACAACCTATAAATTCAACGGACAAGAGTTTAAAATTTCTGTGCGTGACACCCAAACTATAGATTTGGCTTGGGGCGGTAAATTGGTGTTTATCAACAGTATCGTAGGAGGTTCCATTGATACGCGCTTTATGCCTGCTATCCTTAAAGGTATTATGGAAAAGATGGAAGAAGGTCCGCTTACAGGTTCTTATGCCCGCGATGTGCGTGTAGTAGTCTATGATGGTAAGATGCATCCTGTTGATTCGAACGAAATTTCTTTCAAACTTGCCGGTCGTAATGCCTTTAGCCAAGCGTTCCGCGAAGCCGGTCCAAAATTACTCGAACCTATTTATGACCTCGAAGTACAAGTACCTTCAGATAAAATGGGCGATGTAATGAGTGATCTTCAAACACGCCGCGCTATTATCATGGGTATGAGCAGCGAAAAAGGATTCGAAATTATTTCGGCTAAAATCCCGTTAAAAGAATTATCTAATTATTCTACTTCGTTGAGTTCTATCACCGGAGGTCGTTCGTCGTTCAACATGAAATTTTCCAGTTATGAACTTGTACCAATGGATGTGCAGGAAAAACTATTGGCAGAATATCAAGCCAAACATGTGGAGAAAGATTAATTTTCTAATTGGAAAAATTATTAATTTAAGAAAATAAAGAGTGAGTTAGATTATCCAACTCGCTCTTTGTTTTTTTTAATTGGTTCTTAATATCTGACGGAAAGATGATTAATAACAAAAATTTATGAAAAGTCTTGAAACGGAAAAATTTGATTATTGTTTTTCAAGAAAGAATCAATATGACGCGAAACTTTATCCGCATTTATCTCCGAGGCTGTTACCATGCTACCTGTATCGTAAATATCGCCAAACTCGTGATTGATCCCTGTTCCGAAAATTTTCATGGTGGATGATAATTTAAAATATGAATTGATTAGCGGAGGGAAGTGTACACCTCTCTTTCGTACAAAGGTAAGTAACTTGCCATAGTTTTCTTCCAAATTTTTGCCATCAAAAATGGCTTCTATTTCGGGCGAAGGAACTGTATTTTTATCATAAGCTACTTCTTTGCAAATTAACAAGTTCTTTTCGTCAGCCAAAAATTTATTTAAAAAATAAAAAATGGCTTCACGAGCCTGTGCATCATACTGTGGATAAATGGTCATTTTCCCTATGATATATTTTGTGTCAGGCTCAAAGAAAGGGATTACCAATAGTCCATCCCACAAGTTATCAAAAGCAAAAATGCTTTTCGGATTGCTTTTCGTAGATTGATAATCCGGATGTATAAATGCACGCCCTAAATCAATAGTATAAGGAAGATAATTTTTAATAAATTCATCAGAAAAATAGAACATATGCTCAGTTACCACAAGTGGCTGTCCATTTTCTTTAAACTGAACATCACGCCCGTGAATAAAACGATAGCCTCCTAAAATCTCTTGTTCTTGCGGATTCCAAACAATAAGTTGTTTGTATGGTTTATCCATATAATCAAATTCATCTGTATCAATTTCCTCGCCGCTGCCGCCACCGTCTTGCCGGAACGAAAGTTCGCGGATACGACCGATTTCACGCATAACATTTGGCGCATCATGAGCTGTAATTAGATAAATATGATTGCCACCTTTGTTCGTATTTCTAATAAATCGTTCGGGTGTTAGTTCATCCATTATTAATTTCCGGTCAATCGGGTCAATAATCGGCTTCATATTTTTTTTCTTTCAAAATTATGGTTAGAGGACAATATTTGTTACGGATGTTTTATCTTATTGTAATATTAATTTTCAATGGAAAGATAGAACTCGCAGATATAATCATTGTTTTCTGTTGTTGTTAAATTATGTTCGTTTCTTCTTTTTTATATCTGAAAAATATAGCAAATAAAATAGTAATGATTAATGCATATCCTGCAAAAACAAGCCAAACGGAATGCCAATCTTTAATGCCATTGGTTGTATAGTAAGTTTCGATAAGCCAACCGCTAATGGTACTTCCTAAAATAGCTCCAACACCATTGATCATCATAAATAATCCTTGTGCACTGGAACGAATTTCCGGTTTAACGGTTATTTCTACAAATAGAGATCCTGAAATATTAAAGAAATCAAATGCCATTCCATAAACGATGCACGAAAGAATAATCATCCAAAGCCCATCAGTAGGATTACCAAAACCAAATAAGCCGAAACGGAGAACCCAAGCCAGCATACTTATCAACATTACATTTTTAATTCCAAATCGTTTCATAAAGAATGGTATGGTAAGAATAAACAATGTTTCGGACATTTGAGAAATAGACATTATGATGGTTGAATATTTTACCACAAACGAGTCTTTATACTCAGCTATATATTTAAATTCATCCAAAAACACATCTCCATATGCATTAGTTAATTGTAAAGCTGCTCCTAAAAACATTGAGAAAACGAAAAATAATACCATTCGTTTTTCTTTAAACAAAGTAAAAGCTCTCAAACCTAATACTTCAACTAACGATTTTTTCTCAGCTTTATTACCAAGAGGCGGACATTTAGGTAATAAAAATGAATACAGCCCTAATAATAATCCTGCAGTAGCTGCAATATAGAACTGATTTTCAGAAGATTTATTCCCTGTGAGATTTACAACCCACATAGCAACAATAAAGCCAATTGTGCCAAAGACACGGATTGGCGGATAATCTTTTACAATATCGTAACCGTTGTTTTTGAGTATGGTATAAGCAATAGAATTTGCCAAAGCAATGGTCGGCATATAAAAAATCATCGCAATTAAAATTCCCCAAAAGAATGTATTAGGACTATCTATTTGTGGAATAGTAAATAATGCAGCCGCAGTAAGAATGTGCAAAATCGCATATAATTTTTCGGCATTCATCCAACGATCAGCAACCATACCCATAAGTGCCGGCATAAATAGCGATGCAATACCCATGGTAGAAAATATGATGCCAAAGTCGCTGCTCGACCAGCCTTTTGTCCCAAACCAATAATTACTGATAGTAATTAACCATGAACCCCAAACAAAAAATTGTAAGAAGTTTAAAAAGATTAATCTAAGTTTCATAATAAAGTACTTGATTCAAAAGATTTAAGGATTAATTTTCGAATTTTTGAATCATTGAATTTAAAAGATTTTTGCATCCATCTTCCAATAAATCAATTACAAGATTAAATCCTTGTGAACCTCCGTAATATGGGTCAGGCACATAATCATATCGGACTGTATTGCTGAAAAAGTCTGCCATTTTTTTGATTTTTTCTTTTGCTTCGAGAGTTGGGGCTAATCGTTCAAGAGCATTTATGTTGCTGTCGTCCATTCCTATTATAAGGTCAAATTTATCGAAATCGACATTTTTTACAGGACGAGACCGATGTGTAAGATTATAACTCCGGGCAAAAGCATGCTCACGCATACGGAGGTCGGGCAGTTTACCTTGATGTACACTTAATATTCCCGCAGAATCAATTTCTATGAAATTATTTAATTTATTTTCATTTAAAAGAGTTTTCATAATTTCTTCTGCCATCGGAGAGCGACAAATATTCCCTAAACAAACGAAAAGAATAGATTTCTTCATATTAAAGATGCAAAAATAGAAATTTTTATATTCTACACAATGCTCATACAAGTAATTCTTCTCTTTCAAGTTTTTATTTATCTTTGTGTGCTAAATTCTGGATATGGAAAATTTTATTGTTTCTGCACTTAAATATCGTCCTTCTACATTTGAATCGGTAGTTGGGCAACATGCTTTGGTTACAACCCTCAAAAACGCGATTATCACAAATCATTTGGCACATGCTTATCTTTTTTGCGGACCGAGAGGTGTTGGAAAAACCACTTGTGCGCGTATTTTTGCCAAAACGATAAACTGCCAAAATCTTACAGCCGGACATGAAGCATGTAATGTTTGTGAATCGTGTGTGTCATTCAACGAACAACGCTCCTACAATATTCACGAGCTGGATGCAGCTTCCAATAATTCGGTCGAAGATATTCGCTTGCTTATTGATCAAGTTCGCATACCGCCACAAATAGGCAAATACAGCGTGTATATAATCGACGAGGTACACATGCTTTCACAAGCGGCGTTCAACGCCTTTTTGAAAACATTGGAAGAACCCCCTGCACACGCTATCTTTATCCTTGCTACCACCGAAAAACATAAAATAATTCCGACTATTTTATCGCGTTGCCAGATTTACGATTTCAATCGTATTACCATTGCAGATACGGTAGGACATTTGCAATATGTTGCTCAAAAAGAAAATATCACAGTCGAGCCCGAAGCCTTGAATGTAATTGCTCAAAAAAGCGACGGAGGAATGCGCGATGCGCTTTCTATTTTCGATCAAGTGGCGAGTTTTTGTGGTGATACAATTACTTATAAAGATGTAATTGAAAACCTCAATGTGCTTGATTATGACTATTATTTCCGATTGGTTGACACTTTTATTGCCGGAGAAGTTGCTGGTGCTTTGATGATTTTTAATGAAATTTTGAGCAAAGGATTTGATGGAGGACATTTTATTTCTGGACTAAGCGCTCATTTGCGCGATGTAATGGTGTGTAAAGACCCTGCTACCGTAAAGCTACTCGAAGTAGGTGCTTCTATTGGCGAAGCCTACTTAAATCAGGCAACAAAATGCGAAACAAATTTCTTGTATCAAGCATTGAAAATTGCTAATGATTGTGATTTGAATTATCGTCAAAGTAAAAATAAACGATTATTAGTGGAAATCACTTTAATCCGATTGTGTCAACTTTCGGATAAAAAAAAAACTGATTTAGTTGAATCATCCGAAGAAAAAGTTGTTATTGAAAAAATATTTCTCTCAAAAGAAAAAGTAACTACACCGGAAGTTACACACCAACAGACACCAACAATTCAACCTCAACAAATAGCAGAACAACCGCTTGTTTCTGAACCTGTGGTGCAATCTCCCGTTAGGGAAGAGCCGGTCGTGGAACAAAAACCTGTTTTTTCATCTGCGTCACCTAAAGTAACTGCTCCTACAAGTATTTCCATTAATAAATCTTCTAAAGAAACTACAGGAAATATAATTGCAATTGAAAGAAAAGATCGCAATGAATCTTTTTCTCAAAAAGAATTATCGGCTGTATGGTTAAAATTTGCGAAAAGTTTACCAATAGAACAAATCCACTTGATGCAAACAATGGAACTGAATCTCCCTTCTTTGAAAACGGACGGTTCATTTGAAGTAATGGTCAACAATGTTATTCAACAAAAATCATTCGATGAAATAAAATCCAGATTGTTACAATTTCTAGCAGATGAATTAAATAATGATTTTCTTCAAATGAAAATTATTATTGATGAAACCAAAGAATTGAATAGAGTAAAATTACCTCGAGATATATTCGAAGAAATGATAAAAAATAATCCGATTTTTGAAAAATTAGTAACAGAATTAAAATTGATATTAGAAGACTGATGAAAACAAAATCGTTTATATTCTCACTTATATTAACTACAACTCTTATGGCACAAGTAAGTAACAATCCTTTTTTGCAACCCTACAAAACGCCTTTTGGCACAATCCCTTTTAACGAAATAAGAATAGATGATTATCTCCCCGCTATGCGTGAAGGAATGCGCTTACATGCTGCCGAAGTAAAAGCTATAGCCGATAATCCTGAAGCTCCTACTTTTACCAATACAATTGAAGCCTTGGAATATTCCGGAAAAGTTTTGAGCCGTGTACAAAACTGTTTTTATAACCTGACAAGCTCTGAAACTTCCGATGAAATGGATTCGATTGCCCAGACCATTGCTCCTGAAGAAACAGCTCATGCGAATAATATTTCGATGAACGAAAAACTATTTCAACGAGTAAAAACAGTGTATGATAGCCGGGTAAATTTATCACTTACACAAGAACAACAAATGTTGTTGGAAAAATCCTACGAATCGTTCGTGAGAAACGGAGCTACACTTTCTACAAGTGATAAAGAAAAATATAAAAAATATACCGAAGAATTGAATCTGGCACAACTTCAATTCAGCCAAAATGTATTGAAAGCAACCAATGCTTATTCGCTTACTATTACCGATGAAACCAGATTATTCGGCATTCCTGCTGATATTCTGAAAGCTGCCGAACTCAAAGCACAGGAAAAAGGTAAAGAAGGTTGGGTATTCGACCTTTCGGCACCGAGTTATATCCCTTTTATGAAATATGCTGATGATCGAGCTTTACGACAAGAGTTGTACATGGCGTATAATACTAAAGCTTTGGGTGGCAAATATGATAACAGGGATATAGTAAAAAAGATCGTGAATCTTCGCTTACAAATCGCTCAGTTACTTGGTTATAAAGACTATGCCGAATATGCTTTACATCGGCGCATGGCAAAAAATGAAAAAAATGTATACAAATTGCTCAATGAATTATTGGAAGCTTACACACCCAAAGCTAAACAAGATGTTGCTGATGTCCAAAGCTTTGCGAAATCCAAAGGATTTGCCGAAGCTCTTATGCCTTGGGATTGGAGTTATTACTCGGAAAAACTGAAAGAAGAAAAATACAGTATAAACGACGAACAACTGAAACCTTATTTTGAATTGGAGAATGTAAAAAAAGGTGTATTTGGTCTGGCTACTCGTTTGTATGGGTTGCAATTTAAGAAAAACACCGAAATACAACTATATCATCCGGATGTTGAAGCTTTCGAAGTGTACGATGAAAAGGGAAAATTAAAGGCGATTCTTTATACTGATTTCTTTCCACGCGATGGTAAACGAAGCGGCGCGTGGATGTCGAGCCTGAAGGGGCAATGGATAGAGAACGGTGTGGACGAACGATCGCAAATCACTTTAGTAATGAACTTTACCCGCCCTGTAGGTGATCAACCGGCGTTGCTTACCTTTGATGAATTCAATACTTTTTTGCACGAGTTCGGACATTCGCTTCATGGAATACTTTCCGAGTGTACTTACGAGAGCCTTTCGGGAACTAGTGTATATTGGGATTTTGTAGAGCTTCCATCGCAGATAATGGAAAATTGGGCTACCGAAAAAGAATACCTTGATGGATTTGCCACACATTACCAAACAGGAGAAAAGATTCCTGCTGAATTGATCGATAAAATAAAAGCATCCGAAAATTTCAATGTAGGATATGCTTGTTTGCGTCAACTGAGCTTTGGCTATTTGGATATGGCTTGGCATACGGAGAAGAAACTATTTAAAGGTGATGTTCAAAATTTTGAAAGAAAAGCGTGGAGTAAAGCCATCGTTTTACCTCAAATGGACGAAACTTGTATGAGCGTACAGTTCAGCCATATTTTTGCCGGAGGTTATGCTGCCGGTTATTACAGCTACAAATGGGCAGAAGTATTGGATGCTGATGCTTTTTCAGTATTTAAGAAAAACGGTATTTTCGATTCAAAAACAGCTGCTTCGTTCCGCGATAATATCTTATCTAAAGGTGGCAGCGAAGATCCGGCTCTGCTTTATAAACGCTTCCGAGGGCAAGATCCTAGTATTGATGCTTTGCTAATACGCAATGGGGTCAAGAGATCGAAATGAAAAGAGGTGCGATTTTATTGTTTTAAATACAAGTATTCAATTTGTTCAGCTTTACCACTAAAGGGAGAGATTAATTTTAGTCAATAGAAAATTTATCAAAAAATATTATTACTAAATTCATGTTGAAAAAATTATTTCGAAAAAAAAATATTTTACTCACACTCTCTCAATATGGAGACGAAAATAATGGTCTCAAGCGCAGCCTTTCACTTTCTAATTTGATTGCCTTGGGAATAGGTGCTATTGTCGGGACAGGTATTTTTGTTATTACCGGACAAGCTGCGGCACAATACGCAGGCCCTGCATTGAGTATTTCTTTTATAGTTTCGGCAATGGCATGTATCCTCGCAGGTTTGTGCTATGCCGAATTGGCAGCTATGATGCCTGTTGCCGGAAGCGTTTATTCGTACAGTTACTTGACTATGGGCGAGGTGTTGGCATGGTTTATCGGGTGGACTTTGATTTTGGAATATCTTTTTGCCTGTTCCAGTGTAGCCGTAGGTTGGTCGGGATATATGATGAGTTTGTTGCATGGCTGGGGTATCCACTTGCCTGCTCAAATCAGCCAAGCTACCTTCGACCATGTGAACAACGAATGGATCTGGACGGGAAGTATCATCAACTTCCCGGCAGTGTTTATTGTGGGCGTTATTACGGCTATGTTGATTGGCGGAATCAAAGAATCTGCATGGGTAAATAATATCATCGTGGTTATCAAAGTAAGCGTTATTCTTTTATTTATCGGGTTTGGACTATCATATATTGATATCGGCAACTTTCATCCGTATATCCCCCAAAATACAGGAGAATTTGGAAAGTTTGGCTGGAGTGGTATTTTGCGTGGGGCAGGTGTCGTTTTTTACGCGTTTCTTGGCTTTGATGCTTTATCCACCGCTGCGCAAGAAGCTAAAAATCCTCAAAAAGATATGCCCAGAAGCATTTTATTTTCATTGCTGATTTGTGCCATCCTTTATGTTGCCGTAACTACTGTCCTCACAGGCATTGTAAACTACAAGGAATTAAATGTAGACGCTCCTATTGCTTTAGCGATCGACCGTACCGGAGAAGGTTTAGCTTGGCTTAGTCCGTTTATAAAATTGGGTGCTATTGCCGGTTTGAGTTCCGTAATTTTGGTAATGATGATAGGACAATCGCGCATTTATTTTGCTATTTCGAGTGATGGATTGTTGCCCAGTATTTTCTCAAAAGTACATAAAAAACACGCCACACCTTTCAATGCTACTATTTTTTCCTGCGTTGTAACCGGGCTTATTGCCGGCTTATTTCCTTTACATGTACTTAGCGAACTTGTTTCGATAGGCACACTCTTGGCTTTCACCATTGTATGCTTGTCTATAATTGTTCTACGCAAAACACAACCCAATCTTAATCGTCCATTCAAAACTCCTTTAGTTCCATTTCTTCCCATACTTGGTGCTGCACTTTGTATTATGCAAATGGTATCTCTTCCATGGAACACATGGTTGCGCCTCATTGGTTGGACTGCTGCCGGGTTTATCATATATTTCGGTTATGGTATGCGACGCAGTAAATTACAAAAGGAATAAAAATTAAATATTAACAATTTATTCTCTTTGCTTTAGGCAGGGTTTATTCCGAAATATCGGAAAATCTACACTTCGTTCAAAGAGAGGTTTATATAGTGAACAATAAAGTAATTATAAAGAAAAAATTAGTAAAAATTAATTAGGATTTATATAAAAACAGAGAAATTATACCTTCCTGATCATTGCTGTCGCAGATTTGCAGTCTTTGCCATATTGAAATAGTAGTTTATCGAAAATTCAAAAAAAAGATTTTCCCTCAAACTTAAAATGAGGGAGAATCTTTTTTACTCCATCATCAACAGTTCAGTAACCGCCTGTTGATAGTCCCGCTCAGCTTGTAGGGCTTGCGTTATGCTGTCGTAATAAAAACTCATTTCGAGTATATATTCCAAGATGGATATTTCGCCCACATCGAGGGCTTTTTTTAGCAGAGCATTGTTGCTTGCTGTTTCTAATGCTGCTTTGTATTGTTTAGCGCTTTGCTGTAATCCGGCAGCACGGTTGTACAATAGTTGCCATTGTGTGTAATGTTTTTGGTGAATGTCTGCTTGTTCGCTTTCGGCAGCTTTTAGTTGTGCTTTGGCTTGTTTAATCCGGTTTTTGTTTTCCCATAGGGGGATAGAAATACCGGTAGTAATACCTTGATATTTTTGTCCCACTACTTTTTCGCTCATATATCCTACGGTGAAAGTGGGTAAAGCAGCTGTCTTACTTGCTGTTACTTCGCGTTGGTTAACTTCTACTTGCCGGCTTGCATATTCGAGAAATGGATTTTTCTGTACCGCTTGCGCGTACCATTCGTCAAAACTTAGTGGAAGCGGTTTTTCGCTGTATTGATATTCATCCAGCATGATTTCCTGTCCGCCATTGAGTCCTTTCAATTGTGTGAGCAAAGCTTTGCGCTCCATTTCCACCCGCGATAATTCGCCTTGCACATTGGTAAAATTCAATTTTGCTTTATTATATTCCAAAATATTACTATCGCCTTGCTGCAACTTTTTTTCGTAAGCTTGGGCAATAATTTGCGCATGCTGTAGGCGTGTGTTTAATTCTTTTTGTAAAATATTATAATAGATTAAATCGACACACAGTTGCTTTGCCTCAAGCAGGATATTCATCCGGGCTATTTGGTATTGTAAATCAACCAATTGGTTTTGCTGCTTGGCAAGTTTATTCTTTGTGCCAATCAAGGTAGGTATGTCGAACGATTGTGTTACGCTAAAATCAATACGATTGCCCGTTTCGGCAGGGCTTCCCCACAGGTAGCCGAATCCTATTTCGGGAGCAGGCAGGGCAATCATTGATTTATTATTGAGCTTTCGTGCTTCGGCATTTTCTCTACTGCTTTTTAATGTAGTATTATTTGTTTCGATGCTCGATAATACAGTTTGAATATTCTTTTGCGCAAAGACAGATATCTGTATCGCCAGTACGCTTGCTATTAATATAATGGTTGTTTTCATTTTTAATTAATGTTTTTACCGTAAAGAACATGTTCTTTATATCTTTTTTTATTTGATTTTAAAGTAGGCTATACCTCCTCATCAGTAATTACTTCTGCTACTATCTTTCTATTGGCAATGATATACATAATCGGTACGATAAAGCCATTGAGTAAGGTAGAGGTAAGCAATCCACCCAATATCACCTTAGCCATGGGGCTTTGTATTTCGTTGCCGGGCAGGTCGCCGCCTATTGCCAGCGGAATAAGTGCCAGTGCCGAACAAAGGGTAGTCATCAGTATAGGGTTGAGCCTATCCAATGAACCTCTCAGTACGCTTTCTTTAGCAGATAATCCTTCGTTTTGCAAGTCATTATAGCGAGAGATGAGCAACATTCCGTTCCTTGTGGCAATACCAAAAAGCGATATAAATCCTATAACAGCAGGAATACTTATTATTCCACCCGTAAAGAAAATAATAAATACACCACCAATGAGCGCCAAGGGCAGGTTGAGCAACACAACAGCCGATTGTACCATACTGCGAAACTGGTTAAATAACAACAAGAATATAGCTAAAACAGAAAAAACAGATGCAATAAACAGTGTTTGAGAGGCCGCTTGTTCGCTTTCGAATTGTCCACCATATTCGATATGATAACCTTCGGGCAACTCTATTTGTTCTTCTATTTTTGACTGAATATCGTTTACTACGCTTCGTAAATCTCTATCCGACACATTGGCAGAAATTACAATCTTGCGTGAAACATTTTCGCGGTTAATGGTATTGGGTCCTGTAGAAGAAACAATATTTGCAATATAGCTGAGTGGTATTTTTTGTCCGTTGGCATCAATCTGTAAGTTTTTTATTTGTTCAATAGTTGATCGGCTTGAGTCGTTTACCTTTAAGGTGAGATCGAAAGCCTTGTTGCCCTCATACACTTGCGAAACCACCTCGCCGGCAAGCATTACATTGATAATTTCACCAAGTTCCGAAGGTGTTATGCCATATCGGACAAGCATATCTCGTTTAGGCTCTATCCTAAGTTGTGGGCGTTCTATTTGTTGTTCTACATTAAGGTCAACAATGCCTTCTATTTCTCCGATGGATTTTTTAATTTGATTTCCCAATAAGTACATTTTGTTAAGGTCTGTCCCAAAAAGCTTAATGGCAATATTCGCCCTACTACCCGAAAGCATAGCATCAATACGGTGAGAAATTGGCTGACCTATTTCAATATTCACACCCGGAAGTACTTTCAGCTTTGTCCGAATATCAGATAATACCTTTTCTTTTTTCCGATCCTTTAATGCAAACGGAGCTTCTATTTCTGATACATTTACACCCATTGCATGTTCGTCCAATTCGGCACGACCGGTTTTGCGAGCTACCGTTTGTATTTCAGGTACAGAAAGCAGAATTTTTTCCACCGTTTGTCCGATTCTGTCCGACTCTTCAAGTGAAATACCCGGCAATGTACTTATGTTTATGGTAAACGAACCTTCATTGAAAGAAGGTAAAAAACTTCTTCCTAGTGAGAAAAATGTAATCAATGACAACACTAGTGCAACTCCTGTTCCGATAAGTATCATGCGGGAATGTTTTAATGTCCAATCCAATGCTATTTTGTAAAAATATTGCAGGCGGCGTACTATGTACGGTTCGTGTTCGAACTTGTCGCTTTTGATTGATTTACCAAGCAGGTAAGTACACAATACAGGTGTAAGGGTAAGTGCCACAAGAGTAGAAGCCGCCAAGGCAACAATAAACGCAATACCCAGTGGAACAAGCATACGCCCTTCCATACCTGTAAGGAAAAATAACGGAATAAAACTTACAATAATAATAAGTGTAGAGTTAAGGATAGGCATGCGCACCTCTTTTGAGGCATCGAACACGACAGTCATTACTGTTTTTTGTTCTTCAACAGGCTTTTGTCGGTTTTCGCGCAGGCGTTTAAATACATTTTCTACATCTACAATAGCATCATCCACCAACGAACCAATAGCTATTGCCATACCACCGAGACTCATAGTATTAATGGTTAATCCCATCAGTTTAAGCACAAGTATTGCCGACACTAATGATAAGGGGATAGTTACCAACGAAATGAAAGTGGTTCTTACATTCATCAAGAAAACAAACAGTACGATAACAACGAAAATACCTCCTTCTAACAAACATTTTTGGATATTGCTTATAGAACTGTCTATAAAACGAGCTTGACGAAAAATATCAGTGGATATTTTTACATCCTTAGGCAATGATTTTTGTAGTTCGGAAAACGATCGATCTAACTTTTCGGTTAATTCTAAAGTACTCGTATTTGGTTGTTTGATGACAGTAATAAGCACAGCCGGTTTAGCTTTTTCGGAGGCAATGCCCAGCTTGGGCGATTTGTTCCCAATGCTTATCTCTGCAATATTTTCGAGCAATATCGGTGCGTTGTCAGTATTTTTTATTAAGGTCTTACCTAATTCATCTGTTTTATTGGTAGATAATATTCCTCGAATAATATATTCGTTGCCATACTCGTACAGCACACCACCCGAAGCATTTTTATTCATGTTTCTTACTGCCTCGATTACTTCATTTAGTCCGATGTGGTAGTGGTTCATCTTTTCGGGACTAAGCAAAATCTGATATTCTTTAATATCGCCACCCATTACAGTTACTTGCGCTACACCACTCATAGCTAACAATCGAGGGCGTATAGTCCAATCAGCTAATGTACGCAAGTCTTGCAACGATGTAGTATCCGAAGTGAGTGAAGCTATCATTACTTCACCTAAAATGGACGATTGTGGCCCTAAAGTAGGAATGCCTACATTACTTGGCAAGGTTTCTTGCAACACACTCAATTTTTCGGAAACAATTTGGCGGGCACGGTATATATCTGTATCCCAATTAAACTCTACCCAAACAATAGAAAAACCTGTAGTGGATGAGGATCGAATACGACGCACATCCGTTGCTCCGTTCACTGCCGTTTCGATGGGGAAACTCACCAAGCGTTCCACTTCTTCAGGAGCCATACCTTTGGCTTCGGTCATTACAACCACCGTAGGCGCGTTTAGGTCGGGAAACACATCTACTTCCATACGAGTAGCGGTGTATGTTCCCACAAGCATAAGCAATACCGAAGCAATCAGTACCACCATGCGGTTATTTAACGAAAATCGAATTATCTTATTTAACATAAAATTATAATTTTAATACTTCCCTGATCCTCTTCGTGGAGGGGGAAAGCTTTTCGGTTTAAGGAAAAGGTTTATTATTAGATTGATTCGCCCAATATTCCCTTTCAGGAGGTTGGGGCTCAATTATTAATGAGTATGTGCCTCGGGGATTGTTCCGGATGAGGCTGCCAATTTAAGTTGATAAGTACCTTTTACTACAACTTGGTCGCCGTTTGTTAACCCGGAAAGTATTTCCACCCGTTCGCCATTATCGCCTCCATATGTTATTTCCTGTTTCTTATATCCTTCTTCGTCTATTTGCAGATAGACAAAATACAAGCCTTGTTCTTCGGTTATTGCTGTTTTAGGAATAGAAATCACATTATTTTTTTGCAGAGCAAGCAGATACACTTCAGCAAAAGTCCCTGGTACAATATCCTCCACATTGTCGAATTCGAAAGTAACAGGCAAGTAACCCGATATTCCGCCGGTAGTTTTAGCTGTAGAGAGTAGTCGCCCGTTCATTTCGGAAAGTTTAAAAACGGTTTCGCTGTATGACGGTTTAAAGTTTGCTCCCGAAATATTTTTAAGCTGATTAAAATATTTTTCGGGTACTTCGGCTTTCAGTTGCAAGCGTTTGTTTTGCGATACAGTGGCTATAGTCTGTCCTACCGACACATAGTCTCCTTGTGCTACAAGCAGGTTCTTAATAAATCCGCTTATGGGAGAAATAACCCGTACACCTGCTGAGATAGTATTTGACGCCTGAGCCTGATAAGCAATTTGTGCTGTTTGGTAACGAAGGCGTATCTGTTCAAACTCTTTTTCCGAAATAATTTTATCTTGAATAAGATTCTGTGCCCGTTGGTATTCTTTCAATGCCGTTTCGTATACAGCTCTTGTGTTAGCAATAGGATCGCCCTCAGGCAGGTTTTTAGCAGAAATAACGGCTATTCCTTCGTTGGCTTTTATAGCACTACCTTCACTCAGCCTTTTTTCGGCAAAGGAAACAATGCCGGCAACCGTGGCTATTACAGAAGCCTCATCGCCCTGTGCCGATAATATTTGTCCACTACAACGGATTACTTGTTCAAAATTTTCTGTTTGAACGGTTTCTGTTTCCAAGCCCACGATTCGGGCTTGTTCCGAAGATAAAACAATTTCGTCTTCGTGTAAAGATTCGGTTTTGTTATGTTTTTCTGTAACATGATTGTGGCAAGCTACCAAGCCAACCAGCATGGTAATAATAATATATGGTTTCATAAGATTTTTATTTTAAAATGAATATATAAACGCAATGAACACAAAAGGGTATCACGAAGTTTCACAAATAATTTTTTTTTGTTTCTCCGTAAAAAACTTGGTGTTCTTTACTGTTCTAGTAAAGTCTAAAAAAATGGATTAGCAAATACTATATGGTGGCGCACGCAAGCCTTTGTACAAGCTTGCGACATCAGAAGAGGTAAGAAAAAAAATGTATTTACCGTATCCGGGTTCAATAACGGTGAAATCATTTTTGAATGTAAAATTTTGAAATAATAAGTAGAGTGTAATGAGCGAAAACTTTCCACAATTCTTATTCGCCAAAGATTTAGCTTTTGTCTGATTATGTTTCGGGGTGATATAATTGATTTTTATTTGGCAATCTTTACTGCGGTTTCCCAAATCTTGTTTGTCATTGATAGTATTATCCTGATCACAATTTTCAATTACAATGCAAGCAATATCTTCGTGATGATGGTGTGGTATAACAGCAGCCATCAACAATAGAAATGTTGCTGAGCAAAGTAATGATATGGAAAATCTTCTATTCAAAACACTTACCTAGTGTATTTTGGCGTACGAAATTACAAAATTTTTTAAGTAATGAAAATATCTTTTTTGTAAATCAAGCTATTTTGAATATAATTTTATAAACGGTTTTTAATTTTCGTTGATTTTTAATAAGCTTCATTTATTCCCCTTGCCAACTCGCTAACTATTTGTACCTTTGCAATGTTTTTTACGAAAAAATAAGCATGATTGAATACATTAAAGGTGAAATAACAGAACTAAATCCGGCGTATATTACCCTTGAAGTATCCGGGATAGGTTATTTTGTTAATATTTCACTTTCTACTTACTCGCAATTACAAGGTAAAACAACAGCCAAGTTGTTTATTTATGAAGCTATACGCGAAGATGCTTTTGTACTATATGGTTTCTTAACTCAATCGGAAAGAGAATTGTTTTTACAATTATTATCGGTTTCGGGAGTAGGTGCCAATACTGCTCGTATTATTATGTCTTCACTTAATGCTTCCGAATTGCAAGAAATAATTGTAATGGGTAATGTGGCTGCTTTGAAGGCAGTAAAAGGCATAGGACAAAAAACTGCCGAACGAATCATTGTTGATTTGAAAGATAAAATAGGTAAAGTGGAAGTAGAAAACGCTTCCCTTTCTGCCAAAGGCAATTCATTAAAACAAGAAGCAGTAGCAGCCCTTGCCATGTTAGGATTCAATCAACAAACCTCAAGCAAGGCTGTAGAAAAAGTTCAACAAGAAAACCCCACTATCCCGATAGAACAATTGATAAAATTAGCATTAAAAATTATTTAATAAAGTCTCAGTAAAGCACTATAAACATAATTTTTACGATAAAATTTCGTTTATAAAGTTTTGAACCATTTGTTTTATTTTACAGGCTGCCTATGATTAAATCTATACAAAAGTCATTTTTTAAGTTTTTGCAGATAAAAACTCGCAGCTTGTAGTTTTTAAACATGAGTTTATTTCAAAAAATAGCTATATTTTTCTGTTCTGTTGTCATAGTGGGAACTGCTTATGCCATTGACAATATTGACCCGTTGCAACAAGAAGTAACGGTTTCGAACGATATTGAATCCGACACACCTTCCTATCCTCTCAAAAAAAACAAATTAGATTCGTACGAAGATCTGAATCAACAAACTCCTATTGATTTGAAAGATCCTTCCAACATGAATCAATTCGTGGAATACGATCCTGCTACCGGTCTTTATTTTTTTCGCAACCAAGTAGGCGACATGGATGTAGTAACGCCTTTCAGTATGAATGAAGAAGAATATATGGACTACAGCATGAAGCAATCCATGCGAAACTACTGGCAAGAAAAAGTGCGTACTGAAACCGAACAAAGCAAAGCCAAACAAGGTTTTTCTCTTACCGATATGCAAATTGATATTGGTAAAGCCGATAAAATCTTCGGACCGGGAGGAGTTCAGGTAAAAATGCAAGGATCAGCAGAGTTGTTATTCGGGTTTAAAATAAATCGTATTGAAAATCCAACCCTTTCGGTAGAAGCACGCAAACCACATCCGATATTCGACTTTGACGAAAAAATACAGCTTAACATCAACGGTAAAGTTGGTGATAAGATGAATTTCAACATGAATTACAATACCGAAGCTTCGTTCGATTACGACCAGTCGATGATAAAACTATCCTATCAGGGTAAAGAAGATGATATTATTAAATCGCTCGAAGCAGGAAATGTAAGTTTACCTCTTAATAGTAGTTTAATTCGAGGAAGTTCAGCACTTTTTGGTATCAAAACAGAACTTCAGTTCGGTCGATTAAGTGTTGCTGCAGTTATAAGTCAGCAAGAAACAGAAACTAAAACCGTAAGTCTCAAAAACGGTAAGCAAACCACACGATTCGATCTTAATGCCGATCAATACGATGAAAATCGACATTTCTTTTTAGCTCATTTCTTCAGAGATAATTTTGAAAAATCAATGAGTAAATTGCCATATATCAATTCCGGAGTGCAAATAAACCGTGTTGAAGCTTGGATAACCAACAAAAAAGCTGATTTTACACAGGCAAGAAATATTGTTGCTTACATGGACTTGGCAGAAACCAAAGAACTAAATAATCCTTATTGGGCTGTGCCTATTGCCAATGTGAATCCATCCAATTCGGCGAACTCACTTTATCAGGAAGTATCTGCTATTCCTGATCTTCGTAGTATACAGAATGTGAATTCTACCATGGATGCTAATTTTGGGGTATATGGTATTTTAGGTGGCGAAGATTATGAAAAAGTAGAAAGCGCACGCCGATTAGATCCTTCGGAATATACCCTTAATCAACAATTAGGATACATTTCGCTTAAAAGCCAACTGAATGCTGATGAAGTACTGGCTGTGGCTTTTGAATATTCCTATGGAGGGAAAATATACCAAGTCGGAGAATTTTCTACAGATGGTATTGATGACCCGAATACCCTTATTCTAAAACTTTTGAAAGGAACCAACTTCTCTCCCGGATTGCCCAACTGGGACTTGATGATGAAGAATGTGTACTCGCTTGGAGCGGCACAGGTTGAGGCTGATAAATTCCGCTTGGATGTGCTTTATCAGAGCGATTCTACAGGAATATATTTGAATTATATTCCCGAAGGAAATATCAAAAATCAGAACCTGCTTAAGGTAATGAAACTCGACCGTTTGGACAGAAACAATGCGTTGCGTCCGGATGGCGATTTTGATTTTATCGACGGATTTACCATTAATGCACAAACCGGAAGAGTTATTTTTCCAGTGTTGGAACCTTTTGGGTCTGATCTTCGTACTGCTATTGGGAATGACGCCATTGCCGACAGATATGTTTATCAGGAACTATACGACTCTACTAAAACCCGGGCGCTCGAATTTTCAGAAAAAAATAAATTCCGACTGAAAGGAGAATATCGTGCCAGTACCACTTCCGAAATCAGGCTAAATGCCTATAATGTACCGAAAGGCTCGGTAACCGTAACTGCCGGAGGTATGCAACTCACCGAAAATATCGATTATACGGTCGATTATATGATGGGGACAGTCAATATTATCAACCAAGCTATCCTTGAATCGGGCAATACAATTGATGTGTCTCTGGAAAGTCAGTCTATGTTCAGCATGCAGCGGAAAACACTCATGGGAACCCATCTCGAATATCAATTTAATAAAGATTTCAGTATAGGTGGAACTATCATGCACTTGTCCGAAAAACCGTTGACCACAAAAGTAAATTTTGGTGAAGAGCCGATTTCGAATACTATCTGGGGTTTAAATGCCAATTACCGTAAAGAAACACAATGGGTTACTAATATGTTAGACAAAATTCCGATTCTAACGGCAAAAGTTCCTTCGTCGTTTGTTATCAGTGGAGAATTTGCACACCTGATACCAGGACACTCGAAAGTAATCGGTTCACAGGGTGTAACCTATATTGACGATTTTGAATCATCCACTTCGTCATATGCTATTCAATATCCATATTCGTGGTTTTTGGCAAGTACCCCTCGTGGTCGTTTCCCTGAAGCAACTCTTTCCAACAATATCGATTATGGAAAAAATCGTGCTTTATTGGCATGGTACACTATTGATCCGTTATTTACAAGAACAACCAGCGAGACTCCCGATTACATACGAAATGATAAAGTTCAACAATCCAATCATTTTGTGCGTGAAATCCCTATTCAGGAGATTTTTCCTAACAGAGAGCTAGTGAATGGACAACCGGAATATCTTCCTGTATTGAATTTAGCCTATTATCCGACAGAAAGGGGACCTTACAATCTGGATGCCGATAATATTAATCTTAACGGTTCACTTAAAAATCCGAAAGGTCGTTGGGGGGGTATTATGCGTCGTATAGATGTTCCTGATTTCGAGGCAGCTAATGTGGAGTTTATCGAATTTTGGATGATGGACCCGTTTGTTTATAGTCCAAATGCTAATGGTGGGGATTTATATTTTAACTTGGGAGAGATTTCGGAAGATATTTTGAAAGACGGTAAAAAATCATTTGAAAACGGATTTGACCCCAATGGTGATTTATCTAAGATGGACCAAACTGTTTGGGGATATGTACCGAAAACACAGCCTGTAGTTAATGCTTTTGATAATAACGAAGGGTCCCGCCAGTATCAGGATGTAGGTTTGAACGGCCTTCGTACGGAAGATGAGTTTAATTTCCCTACTTATAAAAACTATGTAGAAAAATTTAAAGCAGGCGTTTCTCCTGTTTATTTAGATTCATTACAAAATGATGCTTTTTCTCCATTGAATGATCCTGCGGGAGACAATTATCAATATTTCCGGAACAGTTATTGGGATAATATTAAAGCTGGTGTTTTAGCCCGTTACAAGCGTTTCAACGGGATGGAAGGAAACTCTCCGGTAACAACTTCTACCGGAAGCTCATACTCTTCGGCTGCCACTACACTTCCGAACGCCGAAGATATTAATCAGGACAATAACTTGAATGAATACGAAAAATATCTCGAATATAAAATTTCGTTACGCCCTACAGACTTGGTTATCGGACAAAATTATATTGTCGATAAAATTACATCGCAGGTAAAATTGAGAGACGGAACAACCAGCGATATTTCTTGGTATCAATTTAAGATTCCTGTACGAGATTATGACTCATCCGTAGGAAGCGTAAGTTTCAAATCAGTACGCTTTATGCGTATGTATATGACCAATTTTGATGAAGAAACACACCTGCGTTTCGGAACAATGGAGCTGGTTCGTGGTGATTGGACCCGCTTCAAAAAACCATTATATGATCCTGTAAAACCACCGATTTCAACGGGAGTTTTGGATGTCTCGGTTGTAAGTATAGAAGAAAATGCGACTAAAAAACCAGTGAATTATGTTTTGCCTCCGGGTATTGAGCGTGAGCAAGACCCAAGTCAAACTCAAATTCGCCAAGAAAATGAACAATCATTGTTACTTAAAGTAACAGATCTGGCTCCGGGTGATGCCCGTGCTGTGTACAAAAACACTTCATTTGATATGCGCCAGTTCAAACGCTTACAAATGTTTACTCATGCAGAAAAATTCATCGATGATGCTACTAATTTGGAGAATTCGGAATTAACTGCTTTCATTCGCATTGGGTCAGACTTGACTGAAAACTATTATGAATATGAAATACCGCTTCAGCTTACTCCCGAAGGTATTTATAATTCGAATAACAATAATGACAGGCAAACTGTTTGGCCTGCTGCAAATACATTTGATTTCCCGTTAAGTGTACTCACAGATGTAAAATCGAATCGAAATAACGCACGTCGTGGTGGAGGAATTTCGTTCAATACGATTTATTCCGAGTATGATCCGGATAAACCGAAAAATAAAGTTACCATATTGGGTAATCCAAGTTTGAGCGATGTACAAACGATTATGATTGGAGTACGAAATCAGTCGCGTCAAAGTAAATCCGGTGAAATTTGGGTAGATGAACTTCGTCTTTCCGGATTTAATGAAGATGGTGGTTATGCGGCACTCGCCAATGCTACGCTTAACCTTTCGGATATAGGTAGCGTTAGCGTAGGTGGTCGAGTTGAAACAGTCGGGTTCGGCGGAATAGAAGATAATGTATTAGACCGAAGAATGGATGATTTCACCCAGTTTAATGTGGCTACTAATTTGGAATTAGGACGCTTCTTCCCCGAAAAAGCAAAGATACGCTTGCCGATGTACTATTCGTATTCGAAAGAAGTATCTAAACCAAAATATGATGCGATGAATCAAGATTTACTGCTCAGCGAAGTAATAGCCGATGCTGCCTCCGAAGCCGAAAGAGATTCTATCACCGACCTGTCGAATACCGTATTTACAACACAAAGTTTTAACTTGACCAATGTAAAAGTCGATATCCGTAGCGAAAGACCAATGTTTTACGATCCGGCTAACTTCTCCCTTAATTATGCCTATTCGGAATCGGAAGAACACAATCCTGATGTAGAACGAAATATTACAAAAGATTATCGCGCCGGATTAAATTACGCCTATGCATTCGGATCGAAACCATGGGAACCGTTTAAAAAGAATAAAACACTCCAAAAACCTGCATATAAATTAATTGGTGATTTCAATGTGTATTATCTTCCGGCAAGTATCGGTTACAGTACATCTTTAGCACGACAATATACCGAAAAACAATTGCGTAATTTGAATAATCCTGAAATCAATTACCGTGACCCATACAACCCATTATTATCCAGTGGTAAAAATTTCTTATGGAATAGAAAATTTGATATCAAATACGATCTGACCAAAGCTTTAAAATTATCATTCACAAGTGCAAGCAACTCTCAGATAGAAGAAACCAAATATACACCGGTAAATAAAGACTTATTCCCTACGGAATATGAAAATTGGAAAGATACCGTATGGACTAGCCTTCGACATGGAGGAATACCATTAACCTATCAACAAAATTTTACGATGACCTGGACTATCCCAATTAATAAAGTCCCGATATTCAGTTGGATTACATCCAATTTTACCTATGATGGTAAATATACTTGGGACAGGGGAGCGCTTACTCAAGAAGACGAAGAAGCCGGACGAAAAATATCCAGTATGGGTAATCTTGCTACAAGCCTTGGTACATGGCAGCTCGATGGGCGATTGAATTTTGAGGATCTATACAACAAATCAAGCTATTTGAAGAGTGTCAATCAGAAATATTCTTCCAGAGCTACGAGCGTACAACCGAAAAAAGTACAACGAAAAATAATTCTTGTAAAAGATAAACCGCAAACATTCAGGCATCAATTAAATTCGGATAAAATAAAAATAATGTTTACCGATACCGCAGGTGTTTCGCAAAAGATAGCATATAAAGTAATTGATAAGAACAGCATTGAAATACAGCCTACAGAGAATACGACCGTTACAGTAAATGTAGAACAATCTGCCGGAAGCCCGGAAGTGCAACTTCCTGTTCGTGTATTGATGATGATACGCAATTTATCTTTTAATTATGTGGAAAGTAATGGTATGATTGTCAATGGATTTATGCCTGAAGACGGATTCTTCGGACAAGATGGCAGTGCTCCCGGCATCCCATTTGCATTGGGTTATCAGAGTTCGCACTGGATAGAAGATGCATATAACGGAAACTGGCTTGTAAAAGGAGATGAAACAATTACACCGATCACTCAGACTTATACATCAGATTTGACACTAAAAATGGGTATTGAACCTATTCCAGGCTTGAAAATAGATCTTGCCGCTGCCCGTAATTATGCAGAACAAACCCAAATACAATACATGTTTGAAGGAATGCCGAAAACTTATGGAGGCTCTTTCAGTATGACAACTATTGCTATCGGAACATTCTTTTCCAATTCGGGTTCTATCAATGATAATTATCACTCTTCTGTCTATGAAACATTTAAAGCAAACAGAGCAAAAGTACAGGCAATTCTTAATAATAAATATGTAGGAACCCGCTATCCGTCAACCGGATTTTTTACCGAAGGAGTTGCTGCAAATTATGCTTCTGGAGAATTTGACCCAAGTGTTGGCTCTTTCTCTCAGAACTCTGCCGATGTATTGATTCCATCATTCTTATCGGCTTACACCGGTTCATCATTAAGTGATTTGGATTTGATTCCTTCTTTCTTTAAAATGTTGCCTAACTGGCGTATTTCATACGATGGATTATCTCGTATTGATTGGGTAAAAAAACATTTTAAAAGCGTAACCTTAACACATGCTTATTCTTGTAAATATAACATTGCCGGATTTTCTTCATATGCCAACTGGGTTGGTGAAGGCGATTTGGGATATATCCCAAATGTAATTACCGGAAATCCTGTGCCAAGTGGAATGTATGATGTCCCAGCTGTATCAATTACGGAAAATTTTGCACCACTTATCCGTGTTGATTTAACTATGCAAAATAGTATTTCTTTTAATGCAGAATATAGAAAAGGACGGATGCTTGGGCTTAATATAGCAAGTACACAATTAGTAGAATCTGCAAATAATGAATTTATCATAGGAGCTGGTTATCGTATTGCAGATTTTGACCTGATATTAAAACTTAAAAATGATAAAGAAGAAAAGGTGAAAAACGACCTTACACTTCGTCTCGATTTATCATTCAGAAATAATGAAGCTTTGATTCGTAAAATAGATGACGACTCGGCAACACAAGCTACATCGGGAGAAAATACTTTTGGACTGCAATTTTCAGCCGAATATGTTTTCAGTTCGAAAATGACTTTCCGAGCTTTTTACGATCGCAAATCGAGCAAACCGCTTATATCGTCATCTTATCCTACAACCAATTCCAATTTTGGTATAAGTGTAAAGATTTTATTAACACGATAAAATAAAGGACATTAATGAAATCAATCAAATTTATATTCCTTTCCGTTTTTCTATTGGGTTGCTCTTTAACAACATTAGCTCAGACGGATAAGAAATGGACAATTGAAGAGTGCGTCAGTACATTTTCGGTAGAAAAAGCCTCACCAACTAAGGTAGGATACCAATATTGGTTTGCAGATAAAGATTTTGCAGATGGACAGACTGTAAAACTAAGCGTAGTAGGACCATATAAACAAACCCACACGCCGCATAAGCATATCGAAGATGAATTTACTATTATCCTTGAAGGAACTGCTACTTTTTACTTGGCAGGCGATTCTGTAACTGTTTCACCTCTTACATGTTTATATGCACCATCCAATGTAGAACATTGTTTGCGTAATGCAGGAAATACCGAATTAAAATATCTGGTAGTGAAAAATTTTCGAGGGAAAGATAAATAGTTTATTCTTTAAATGAATTTCGCAGAACAATTCTCGTTTCATTTCCCATATTGAACAATAAATCAATAATGCTCAAATTAGGTAGAAAACCGTTTTTCTGTTCAAATACCTGATAATATGCTGTTGGTTTAAAGTGTGGATCTTCTGTTAAAAAATCCTTTTTAGGATGAATTTTTTCTCGTAGGTCAATTTCATTCTCTAAAAGATTTACCTCATATTTATCGGTATATTTAGTATTTATATCTAAGTCTAAGAGAGACAAAACAAGTTCTCTCAATTGTTCGTTGAAATCGAATAAAAAATTAAATTTCTTTTCATAAAAAGGGCGAAAATCATCTTCGTAGTAATCAAAAAAAGAAGAGGTGCGGTAAGCCGATTCTATCGACCTCCAATGTATTCGTTGCCAATTTTCGGCGTATGAAATGCGGATGTCTTTAGTCAAACACTTCAGCATGTTACCCTTATCTACAGGAATAGAAAGAGTCAGTCTCCCATTTGCTCCGGCAATATCGCAGCGAGTACGGTATGTTTGTTTTATATAATTATCATGCGTTTCGATGAAAACATCCGAATAATGCACTAATTTTGAATAATACTGCACAGGAGCGAGGTAGGCAGAAGTAAAGAAAACGGTATCCATAGATTTAGCTAATTTGAGAATTAGCTAAATAGCAAATGAAATAAAATCTGACGCAGCAAAATTAAATCATTGGCTAATTGCTAATTAATTTATTGACCTGCATATTTAAAGAAACGATTCCAACGAATTCCTCCACTAAAGATTCCTTTATCCGGATTAAGCGAAAGCCATACAAAAAGTGGTTTACCTACCACATGATCCTGGGGGACAAAGCCCCACATGCGCGAGTCGGCAGAGTTATGACGATTGTCGCCCATCATCCAGTAGTAATTCATATGAAAAGTATAGGAATCTGCTTTTTGGTCGTTAATGTAAATATCATCATTTCTAATTTCGAGCTTATTGCCTTCGTAGTTTCGAATAATTCGTTCGTACAGTGCAATATTATTTTTATCGATTTTAACGGTAGTTTCAGCTTTAGGAATGTAAATAGGTCCATAGTTATCTACCGTCCATGCCGGATTGTATCCTACAGGGAAAAGTGCTTCGGTAACAAAAAAATCGTTGGCATTATGTTCTACAACTGCCTTTATAAATGGAAGCTTGCGCATATCTTCCTGATTTTTTAAAGTAAGAGGAAAAACATAATTATAATCACCGGCTTGATCTACACCTGCAAAACCACGACCCCAATTCTCTTTGCTTATTTCGAATTCATCATAGAAATCTTGGTCTAATTTTTTTGATGAAGTAATTACACAAAAATGTTGCACGCCTTCGGGACGAGCTTGTTTTTGCCCATTAATATATAATTCTCTTTCTATAATTTGCAATGAATCTCCCGGAAGTCCCACACAGCGTTTTACATAATTTTCACGGCGATCGACCGGACGATAAACAATATTGCCATATTGATTTTTATCGTTTTTTATAATATCTCGTCCAACGGTCAGACACAATGTACGCACATCAACCCTTTTTGCTCGAAGCGAATCGGGATTATTGCCGTTGCTCTTTAAACGACTGAGCCCTGCTTTGTAACAAAGTCCTTCATAATCTTCGGCTTGTTTATTCACAGCGACTGTATCTCCGGCAGGAAAATTAAACACTACAATATCATTGCGCTCAACCTCACCCATACCTGCTAATCTGCGCGATTTCCATTGAATACTTTCGATATATGACTTACAGTTCAAAACAGGAAAAGTATGCTGTACCAACGGAAACGAAAATGGTGTGTTCGGAGTGCGTGGTCCGTAAGCCATTTTGCTTACAAAAAGATGATCGCCTACCAGTAGAGTTTTTTCTAACGATGAAGACGGGATTTTATAGTTTTGGAACAAATACAGATTAATAATATACACTGCCACTAATGCAAAAATAATAGCATCAGCCCACTCAAATATTTTACGAATACTTGGGTTTTTTATTTCTTTCCACCAACTCCAATTTACAAAGCGGGTAATATAAATATCTAAAGCCGGAAGTAACAGTAATAATATCCATAAGCGGCTCATCCATACGGTGAAAAGGATAATAATTAATACTACTCCCAGAAATTTGAGCCATTGTTTAAAAGGGGCTTTTAATCGTTTATTCATTATTTTTATGAAATTAAAAATTCATCAAATCTTTCATACCTAAAAATCCTTTTTTACCGGCGGTAAACTCGGCGGCAACGACAGCTCCAAGCGCAAATCCTTGCCGGCTTTTTGCTTCATGACTGATGGTTATATTATCTACTTTGCTTTCGTAAGTAACAATGTGGGTGCCGGGCACTTCGCCCTCGCGCAAAGCTTTAATGGCAATATCGGTCGAAGTATTTTCTACTTCGTTGCTCCATTGAGTTTTCCGTGTGAGGTTTTCTAAGATTCCTTCGGCAAGAGTAATAGCTGTTCCGCTTGGTGCATCTAATTTATGTATATGGTGAATTTCGGTCATCGACACATTATACTCAGCAAATTTATCCATCATTTTTGCCAAATATTTATTCAACGCAAAAAAGATATTTACGCCCAAACTGAAATTTGATGCCCAAAAAAGCGTACCATTGGCAGCTTCCATTTCTTTTTTGATACTTTCTATTTCGTTCACCCAACCGGTAGTTCCACACACAACTGGCACACTTTGAGCAAAACATTGACGAATATTCTCTATAGCACTTTCTGGGCGAGTAAACTCGATGGCTACATCGGCGCTACGAAATGCGTCCGAATTAAAATCTTCTTTATTGTTAATATCGATGATTGAAATAATCTCGTGTCCTCGTTCTTTGGCAATTTTTTCGATGAATTGCCCCATTTTTCCGTAACCGATTAATGCTATTTTCATAAAATATTGAAATATCAAAGTTTAAATGATGCGCAAAGATATGAAATATTGGTTCTACATGAATAATAAAAAAAGTTATAAAATATTTCTATCTTTTTATGTTAACGAAAAAATCTGATAACTTGATTATTAATTCACCTATTTTTCTGTGGACTTAGCACCACTTTTGTAAGTTAATTTAAGGTGAATAGAATATTTAGTATTTCAAAATCAAATGTTTAAAAACATATTAATTTTTATCAAAAACATTGATTTATTACATAAAATGCAAAAAACGACAGTAAAAATACTTTTTCAAATTAATAATATATCGAAATCCAATTTTTTATGTACTTTAGCGACCTGATTTTTAAAAATATTAAATATAAATGAGTTCACAAGTCAAATTTTATTCAGGAGAAGAAATTCCGTTAGAATTGCACAAAGTGCGTATTGTTCAAAAATTACATTTAGTTCCCATTGATCGTCGTTTAGAAGCGCTTAACGAAGGTGGTTACAATACTTTTCAATTAAGCACTACCGATGTATTTCTCGATATGCTTACCGATAGCGGAACTAATGCTATGAGTGATAATCAGCTTTCGGCTATGATGCATGCAGACGATGCTTACGCCGGTTCACAAAGTTTCTATCGTCTGCAAAAAGCCGTCGAAGATGTATTAGGAAAAAAATATTATTTGCCTACTCACCAAGGTCGTGCGGCTGAAAACATTTTAGGTAAGGCTTATATCAAAAAAGGAAGTTTTGTTCCTATGAATTATCACTTTACAACTGCTTTGGCTCATATTACAGAATATGGTGGTCAAATTGTCGAATTGCTTTATCCTGAAGCTTATGAATTAAAATCATCGCATCCGTTTAAAGGAAATATGAATATAGAAGCTTTAGACGCATTTATTAAAGAGAAAGGAAAAGAGAACATTCCATACATTCGTATGGAGGCTTCGACTAACTTGATTGGCGGGCAACCGTTTTCTGTTCAAAATCTTCGTGATGTGCGTGCAGTTGCCAATAAATACGGTATCCGTTTAGTGCTTGATGCGAGCCTTTTAGGAGAAAATGCGTATCTTGTAAAACAACGAGAAGAAGAATTTAAAGACAAATCAATAGCAGAAATCATTCTTACAATGACCGATTTTGCCGATATTGTTTATTTTTCTGCCCGCAAACTAAGTTCGTCTCGTGGAGGAGGTATTTGTACTAACGACAGAGTTATCTACCTTGAACTGGAAACATTAGTTCCGTTATTCGAAGGATTTTTAACTTACGGAGGTATCTCTACCCGCGAAATTGAGGCTATGGCTATCGGTTTGTACGAAACTTTGGATGAAACTATGATTTCCCAAAGTCCATCTTTTATTAAATACATTGTAGAAGAAGCTTCTAAATTGGGTATTCCAATGATAACACCTCCGGGTGTACTCGGTGCGCATGTAAACGCAATGGAATTTTGTAAACACATTCCTCAACGCGAATATCCGGCTGGAGCTTTAGCTGCAGCATTTTTCCTGATATCAGGAGTGCGCGGTATGGAGCGTGGTACTATTTCGAACCAACGCGATGAGAATGGCAATGAACCTTTGGCTGATATGGAATTACTTCGTTTGGCTGTGCCTCGCCGTGTGTTCACGCTTTCGCAAGTGAAATATGTGATTGACCGCTTGAAATGGTTGTACGATAACCGCGAATTGATTGGCGGTCTTCGTTTTACTTATGAACCTGCCGTACTTCGTTTCTTTATGGGAAAATTAGAACCAACTTCGGATTGGCCCGAAAAACTCATGGCAAAATTCAAAGCTGATTTTGGTGATAGCTTATAAATATTAACAAGTTAGCATAGAAAAAGAGAATGTCAGAGAGCATTCTCTTTTTTTGATTTAGATAAATTTTATTTGGCAAATATATTATTTTCGTAAAAAGTGTACATTTGTAACTTGTTTTTAAAATTCATGACTATGAATACAAGACGCGTAATAGTAAGCTTTTTGCTTTATTTTTTCTTTACAATAGGATTATTCGCCGGAAAAAGTTCGGTATCATTTAATGTAATGGTAACAGACAGTCAAAACGAGAAAAAAATTGAAAAGATTATTAAATCGCAAAAAGGAGTACACTCGGTAAAAGCAAGTGCAAAAAAAGGCTCCGTTATCGTAGAGTATGACGATAGTGAAACTAATATTGCTACACTTACTGCTGCGTTTAAAAATGCAGGCTATTATGCATCGCCTATTGGAGAAAATTGTGCTCTTAAAAAAGGTGGTTGCTTAAACAATGCGCCTACTACAGTCAATACAATGAAATAAGTCGTGTTTTTGGCATGATTCTTGCAAACCCCTGTTGATGCAAAATTTTTCTGTTAAAAGAAAATCGTTCTTAATAAAAAACATATAAATTTGCATCGCTTAATTTGAAATGGGCATAACAGAAACTTAACTATTAATTTCAAAATTTACATTTTTATGAAAAACAAAATTTTATTAAGTGTTGTTGCACTATTGTTTTCAGTAATAGCTTTTGCTCAAAAACCGGTGATTGCTTTCGACCAAACTTCGCATGATTTTGGTGTGGTTGCTGAAGAAGCAGGGTCAATCACTCATGTGTTTGAATTTACAAACACCGGCGATGCTGATTTGTTAATCACTAATGTAAGTGCATCTTGTGGTTGTACAACTCCTAAGTGGACTCGCGAACCTATTACTCCGGGAGGAAAAGGTGCTATTACTGTAACTTACAGCACATCAGGTCGTCCGGGAATGTTTAACAAAACAATTACCGTTTCCAATAATACTGAATCCGGAAAAGTAATCCTTGCTATTAAAGGAGAAGTTACTAAGAAAAAAACCGAGTAAATTTTAGTCGAATTTTCTATTAAAATGAGGATTTGTTAGTCGCCAACTGTTACAATTCCTCATTTTTGTTTTTGTAAAATTTATCGAAAGAATGAAATCAAAACTTGCTTTTTTATCAGCATTATTCCTAATAGGAGTAAATTTATTTGCTAAAGCTCCTGAAATTACATTCGAACAGTTGGAATACGATTTTGGGACTATTCCTGAAGAGTTGGGCAGTATTTCTTACGAATTCAAATTTAAAAATACAGGAAAAGAAAACCTATTGCTTTCCAATGTGCAGGTATCTTGTGGGTGTACTACTCCTCATTGGACAAAAGAACCTGTTCTTCCTAAAAAACAAGGAACAGTTAAAGTAACATATTCGACAAATTCTCGCCCGGGATATTTTGAAAAAACGATAACTATAATGAGCAATGCAGGAAATAAAACGCTCACTATAAAAGGGATTGTTACCCCTCGTGGACAAGTTGTAGAAAAAACATATCCTTTTGATTTCGGAGGAGTAAAATTACAAGAGAATAATGTTGATTTCAGGGTAGTAAATAAAAAAGAGCAAAAAGCTATCAAATTCGGAGTATTTAATTCTCTATCCGAAGAAGTAACTTTAAAATTTGCCAAACTACCCAAATATTTGAAAGTGGAATCGGTAACACTCACCCCTGGCGAGAAAGGGAATATCGAGTTATTGCTTAATCCGGCTAAGATGAAAAATAACGAAATCAATGATGAGATAAAAGTATATTTTAAACAAAAAAGAAAAGAAAGAATAGAAACAACCATAAAGATACATGCAAAAATACCGGAGTTTGAAAACGCAAGAAATAAAATTGAAGGAGAGCAATTATAATGCTCTCTTTTTTTTACTTTTGTAAAAACTATACGGTATGCCATGAAACATATAGAAAATGACGATAAATTTTTAGGGCTAAATGTGAATAAGGGCATAGAACAGCCTCCTGTCATTAATCCTTACCTTTCCAAACGAACTGCACGCAAGCAATTTACGAGTACAGAATATTTAGAAGGAATTCTTAAGGGTAATATTACGGTTCTAAGCCAAGCCGTAACTTTAATTGAAAGTTCTAAACCGGCACATCAACAGTTGGCGCAAGAAATTATCGAAAAATGTCTTCCATATGCCGGAAAATCTATTCGTGTAGGAATTACAGGAGTGCCGGGTGCAGGCAAAAGTTCGTTTATCGAAACGCTTGGGATGCACATTATAAACGATAATCATCGGAAATTAGCCGTTCTTGCCATAGATCCCAGCAGCGAACGAAGCAAAGGAAGCATTTTGGGCGATAAAACCCGTATGGAAGAACTATCCGTAAACCCGAAAGTATTTATTCGCCCTTCGCCATCGGCAGGCTCTTTGGGCGGTGTAGCACGAAAAACGCGCGAAACAATTATCCTGTGTGAAGCTGCCGGTTTCGATACTATTTTTATCGAAACAGTAGGTGTCGGGCAATCTGAAATAGCAGCACATTCGATGGTTGATTTTTTCTTGTTAATTCAATTAGCAGGAACCGGTGACGAGCTACAAGGAATAAAACGCGGCATTATGGAAATGGCTGATGGCATTGCCATTAATAAATCCGATGGCAATAATATTGAAAAATCTAAAGTAGCCCGAACTCAATTTGCCAATGCGTTACAACTATTTCCTAAGCCCGAATCCGGATGGAAACCGGAAGTGTTTACATGCTCCGCAATTGAAAAAACAGGCATTGATGAAATCTGGAAAATGATTCAAAACTATATTGATTTTACCCGTAATAATGAATATTTTGAATACAAACGCCACGAGCAGAATCGCTATTGGATGTACGAAACAATCAACGAACGATTAAAGTCCCATTTTTATAACAACTCAACCATCGAACAAATGCTTGCTGAAAAAGAAAAGCAAATCATGAATAATGAAGTTAGTTCGTTTGTTGCGGCGAAAGAGTTGCTGGATTATTATTTTAACAATCAAACAAATACTGATGACTCGTTATAAAATCTTTTCTTTACTTTTTTTCTTTTTCCTTTTTCAAGGCAAAATAAATGCTATTACCCCTGATAGCATTGCTTGTGAGCATTGGGTTGATTCTGTATTGAAGAAAATGACTTTGGACGAAAAAATCGGACAGTTGTTTATTTACACCATTTCGGCGACAGATAATGCCAAAAACCAAAAAGACTTGCTTCAAGCCGTCAAAGAACAAAAAGTAGGCGGACTACTTTTCTGGAAAGGAACAATCAAAGAGCAAGCTGCTTTGACAAATTTGGCACAAGAAACAGCCGGAATACCTCTTTTTATCACTATGGATGGCGAGTTCGGACTGAATATGCGCCTGACTGATGCTTTGCGTTATCCTCGCAAAACAACCCTTTCGGCAATACAAGACGAGCAATTGATTTATGATTTGGGTGTAGAAATCGGTCGTCAGTGTAACGAAATGGGCATTCATATTGACTTTGATCCTGTATTGGATGTAAATCTTAACTTGAACAATCCGGTTATCAATTCGCGGTCATTCGGTGAAGATCCTAAAGAAATTGCACATAAGGCAGCGTTGTTTACGGCAGGATTAAAAAGCAAGGGGATAATGGCTGTTGGTAAGCATTTTCCCGGGCATGGCGATACGGAGCAAGATTCTCATATAGAACTTGCTGTCGTGAAACATGATCGTGCACAGTTAGACAGCATTGATTTATATCCGTTTAAGTATTTGATAAATAGAGGTATTGATGGAATTATGGTCGGACATTTAGCCGTTCCGGCAATAGATTCTACTAATACGCCAGCCTCTCTTTCTCCTAAAATAACAAAAGAATTACTTCAAAAGGAACTTGGTTTTCAAGGGCTTGTAATTACTGATGGAATGCGAATGAAAGCTGTATCAGGTATCCCGAATATATCTGTAAAAGCGCTATTAGCAGGAAACGATATTATTTTGGATGTAGATAATTTGGTAAAAGAAATTCAAAGTGTAAAAACAGCGATAAAAAAGCGACAAATTTCCAAAACTGCTATCAATGAAAAAGTAAGAAAAATTCTTCGTTACAAATATATGTACGGCTTACAAACAAAGCCTTCACCCATCAACATAGATAACATAGAAGAACGAGTAAATTCGAAAGAAGCGTTGGTTTTACAGGAAAAATTGGCACAGCAAAGTATTACACTGATTAAAAATGAAAAAAATATTCTTCCTATAAAAGATGTAGCGAATAAGGTTGCTCTTGTCAATATTGGAGAAAATAGCGCCTCGGGTGAATTTGTAAAAAACCTGTCACATTATGCATCCATGCAACTTTATACAATTCTTCCCTCTACAAGCAGTAGTGCAATTTCTTCTATAAGTAAAGAATTAGATAAATACAATACGGTTATATTTGCTGTGTACGAGCCACAATTTCCGGACAGTGTTTTAACCGTTTTGTCAAAAAACCGGAATGCAGTGCAAGCATATTTCATTTCGCCTTACAAACTTCCTGATTTTAAAAATTCGATAGCTGTATCTACAGCTTGTGTGCTAGCATATGAAAGTAGTATTTTTATTCAAAAAGCCTGTGCTCATGGTATTTTTGGTGCTATTTCGATTGAAGGGAAGCTTCCTATTACTTTACCGGATATTTTTCCGAAAGAAACATCTATTCGCATTGTAAAATCTCGTTTAGAATATTCATTTCCCGAAATGGTTGGGTTGAATTCATCTGTTTTACAGCGTATAGATTCAATAGCAACGGATGCTATAGCTCAAGGCGTCATGCCGGGTTGCCAAGTTTTAGTGGCACGGCGCGGGGCTATCGTTTATCAAAAGTCATTCGGGTATCACGAGTATAATAATCAGGTAGAAGTGAAAAATACCGATTTATATGATTTGGCTTCGCTCACCAAAGTTGCAGCAACATTGCCAATGGTAATGAAACTTTATGATCAAGAAAAAATTGAATTGGACGAGCCGGTTAGTTCATATTTCTCCGAGTTTCGTCAGCGTGATAAAAAAGAAATCAATTGGCGTGATTTACTATTACATAGATCCGGATTGCCAGCTTCAATTCCTCTTTATGAAGAAGCTATTAATATGAAAAGTGTAAATAATAAACTTACTTCAACAAAAAAAGACAGCACTTTTTCTATACAAATAAATAAAACTTTATATGGGAACAAAAATTATCATTATAAAAAAGGATTAATTACCAAAGTTCCCGACAATGAACATCCACTTCAGATAGCTGACAGTATGTTTATTTCAACAAGATTTAAATCAATGATTTGGGAGAAAGTACGCGAAACACCAGTGGCGAAAGAAAAAAACTATGTTTACAGCGACTTGAATTTTATATTATTGCAACAATTATCCGAATTGATATCAGAACAAAGCTTAGAAAGTTTTACCATTGATTTATACAAAAAGTTAGGTGCAAATAATATCAGTTTCAATCCTCGTAATCGATTTGAAAAAACAATTATTACTCCTACCGAAGAAGATAATTTTTTACGCAAACAACTTTTACAAGGCTTTGTTCATGATGAAAATGCGGCTTTCGTTGGAGGTGTTTCCGGACATGCAGGACTGTTTGGCAATGCAGGCGATTTAGCAATCTATTTTCAAATGCTTTTGAATGGAGGTTCTTATGGAGGGGAACAATACCTGACTCCGGCTACTTGTGCTCTTTTCACTAATTACAAAACCGAAATCGGGAATCGTGGTCTGGGCTTCGATCGTAGAGAAGTGCCTCAAACACCTACTCAATATGGTCGGAGTATGTTTGGTCATACCGGATTTACAGGTACCTGTGCATGGAGCGATCCTAAAGAAGAAATTATTTATATTTTCCTCTCTAATCGCATAAATCCGGTTGTTTGGAATCGTAAACTACAAGAAATGAATATCCGAAATAAGATTGAAGATGTTATTTATCAGGCAATTACGAAATAAAATATATTTATGAACAGTAATTTTTACTTTAAAACGATTCTATAAAACAAAACTTTTATATATTTGCAATCAAAATTAACCTTAAAACACAAGCCTATTGAAACACCTTTACTTTGAATCTTAAAATCCAAAGTAATGAAAAGTTATCTATTGTTAGCCGACGAAGAGTTGGTTAAACTGTATGCAGATGGGGAAAACAAAGCTTTTGAAGTTCTATTGAAAAGATACAAAAGTCGTGTATATTCCTACATTTATTTTTATGTAAGAAATAAAGAAGTCTGCGAAGATGTGTTTCAAGAGACTTTCATCAAAGCCATCACTACAATCAAGCAAGGTCGTTATACCGAAAACGGCAAGTTCTTAGCTTGGATTAATCGTATTGCACATAATCTGATTATCGATTATTTTCGTAAAATCCAAAACGAAAAAACATCTTCGTGCGAAGAGTTCGGGTATGATTTGCTCAATAATTCTCGCTTAACAAATACTTCTGTAGAAGACGAATTGGTGCGGGAGCAAATTCTAACTGATGTTGTACGCTTAGTTGAATATTTGCCTGAAAACCAGAAAGAAATGATTCGAATGCGATTCTATGAAGATCTTAGCTTTAAAGAAATTTCTGAAAAAGAAGGAATAAGTATTAATACAGCTCTCGGTCGAATGCGTTATGCGGTGATTAATATGCGAAAAATTGTAGAAGAAAAAGGAATTCAACTTGAAATAAATTAACCGCCAAAAGACTGGTATAAAAAGTCGGTCTTTTTTACATTAAATTCATCTAATTTATCAAAAGCATTAACGGCATAAAAATCCTGTCTATTAAGAGACTTTTGTGATTTTAGCTTATTTGTCTACTTTTGCGGAAAATTTTCAGTCAAAGAATGAGTGTAATTGATCTAATAAATAATAGTAAATCTACAGCCTTTTCGTTTGAACTCTTACCCCCAATAAAAGGAACGGGCGTTGATCGATTGTTCAAGCAAATTGATTTATTATTTGAATTTAATCCTAAGTACATCAACATTACTACTCACCATAGCGAGTTTATACACCGCACGCTTGATACCGGCGAAGTGATAAAACAAAACATACGCAAGCGTCCAGGGACAGTAGCCATTGCTGCCGTTATTAAGCAAAGATATGGTATTCCGACAGTTCCTCATATTATTTGTGCCGGTTTTACGAAAGTTGAAACCGAATATGCATTGGTCGATTTAGAAATATTGGGAATTACCGATTTACTTTTATTGCAAGGAGATAAAGGAAAACTCGAACCCAACTTTATTTCTGATGGAGAAGGGCATAATTACGCTAACGAATTACAAGCCCAAGTAAATCAATACAACAAAGGTTTTTACATCGATGGCACTGAAATGACAAGTAAACCAACTATGCCATTTTCATATGGAGTAGCTGGCTATCCGGAAAAACATGCCGATGCTCCGTCGTTGGATTCGGATATTTTTTATTTAAAAGAAAAAATAAAAGCGGGAGCCGACTATGTTGTTACTCAAATGTTTTTCGATAATCAGAAATATTTTGATTTTGTCGCTCGTTGCCGTACAGAGGGCATTACGATTCCTATCATTCCGGGTATCAAACCTATCGTATTTATGAACCAGTTGGAAGTGCTCCCGCATATCTTCGGATCTTCTATTCCGGAAGCTCTTGCAACCGAATTACGCAAATGTAGAACAGATGAAGAAACTAAACAGGTAGGAATCGAATGGAGTATTCAACAGTGTAAAGAATTAATGGCAGAAGGTGTGCCAAGCTTGCATTTTTACACATTAAGTGCAACCGACAGTGTTGCTAAAATCGCAAAAGCGATTTATTAATTTTTTCGAATTGGGTTTAATGAGTTTTATATTCTTTATATTAATTTTTGTCTTGCTAATAGGATTGATAATCCTTAGCAGCGCATTCGGCATTGTAATGACTATTTTGCGTGGAATATTCTCTTTTGGAAAAACCATAAAAACCACAACTTACACGAAAACAACATCATCTGCTCAAAATAAGACTGAACGAATATTTTTTGATAAAGCAGAAGCCGAAGATGCCGAATATGAGGAAGTAAAATAGAATTTAGGCTTAAAAAAAATCCCAAGCGAACCAACTTCGGGATTTTTTGTATTTTATGGTATATTTTTGTTAAGAATACGAGTGCTTGCTGGAATTGTAAATAATTGTATCTTTGCGGCTTGTTAATTTTATAAACATGAAACAAGATTAATCTGATATGGCTTCACAAGAAGATATTTTCAAGAAACTGATTGCGCACTGCAAAGAATACGGGTTTGTATTTCCTTCAAGTGAAATTTACGATGGATTGGGTGCTGTATATGATTATGGTCAAAACGGTGTTGAGCTTAAGAACAATATCAAAAAATATTGGTGGGACAGCATGGTGCTTTTGCACGAAAATGTAGTAGGTATTGACGCTGCTATCTTTATGCATCCAACCACTTGGAAAGCCTCAGGACATGTGGATGCATTTAACGATCCGTTGATCGATAACAAAGATTCAAAGAAACGCTATCGCGCAGATGTGCTTATCGAAGAATTAATGGCAAAATACGATGATAAAGTTGAGAAAGAATGTGACAAAGCAGCCAAAAAATTCGGCGAATCGTTTGATAAAAAAATGTTTATTCAAACTAATGGCCGCGTACAAGAATATCTGACAAAGAAAAACGAAATTCACACTCGTTTTGTAAAGGCTTTAAATGACACTGATCTAGCTGAATTAAAACAAATCATTATTGATTACGAAATTGTTTGTCCAATAAGTGGCACGAGAAACTGGACAGATGTTCGCCAATTTAATCTGATGTTCAGTACAGAAATGGGTTCAACTGCCGACGGCGCCATGAAAGTATATCTTCGTCCTGAAACCGCTCAAGGTATTTTTGTAAACTATTTAAATGTGCAAAAGACAGGGCGTATGCGTATTCCGTTCGGTATTGCGCAAATCGGGAAAGCTTTTCGCAACGAAATTGTAGCGCGCCAATTCATTTTTCGCATGCGCGAATTTGAGCAAATGGAAATGCAATTCTTTGTAAAACCGGGTACTGAGCTCGAATGGTTTGATACTTGGAAACAAATCCGTATGAAATGGCATAAAGTGCTTGGTTTTGGCGACAGCAAATATCGCTTCCACGATCACGATAAATTAGCACACTACGCTAATGCGGCTACCGATATCGAATTTGAGATGCCATTCGGATTCAAAGAAGTAGAAGGTATTCACTCTCGTACCGATTTCGACCTTTCGAGCCATGAAAAATATTCGGGAAAAAACATCAAATATTTCGACCCGGAACTAAATCAATCATACACGCCATATGTAATCGAAACTTCAATTGGTGTTGACCGTATGTTCCTTAGTGTAATGGCTTCGGCTTACCAAGAAGAAGAATTGGAAGGGGGTGAAAGTCGCGTAGTATTGAATTTTCCTCCGGCTTTGGCTCCTGTTAAATTATGTGTAATGCCGTTGGTAAAAAAAGATGGGCTTCCGGAATTGGCACGCCGAATTATTGATAACTTAAAATTCGATTTCAGATGCCAATACGATGAAAAAGATTCGATTGGCAAACGCTATCGTCGTCAGGATGCTATTGGCACACCATTCTGTGTAACCGTTGATCATGATTCATTAAATGACAATTGTGTTACTATTCGCCATCGCGATACTATGCAGCAAGAGCGTGTTGCTATTGCCGATTTAGCAAAGATTATTGATGAACATGTTTCGATGAAGGAATTGTTTAAGAAGATTGTATAAAAACATATTTAACCTATAAAGTCCTTAAACATTAAGTCTTAATTATGAAAATCGGAATTGTTGGTGCCATGATGGAAGAAATCGGTGTAATCGTTTCTAATATGAATCATGAGAAAACAGTAAAATCAGGAGGTCGAAATTATTATGAAGGAGAATTAAATGGTGTACCTATCGTTGTTGTCTTTTCTCGTTGGGGATTGGTCGCAACTGCAGCTACTGTGACAGATTTGATTTTAACACATAAAGTAGATGCAGTTATTTTTACCGGAGCATCAGGAAGCATTTCTCCCACACCCAAGATCGGAGATATTGTAATTGGTGAAAAATTATATCAGCATGATATGGATGCACGCCCGATGATGTCTCGTTACGCAATTCCACTAACTGATAGAAAATATTTTGATGTAGATAATAAATTACTTTTTCTAATTCATCAAGCTGCAGTAGAAGCTTCTCAAAATCTTTCGATACAAGGGAAGAAACCTCGAATCTTCAAAGGAAATATTGCTAGTGGGAATCAATTTATTTCGGACGAAGTAACTCGTAATCGGATTTTAGATGAATTGCCCAATATTCTTTGCGTAGATATGCAAGGAAGTGCCGCTGCACAAATCTGCTGCGATTATAATGTCCCTTATTGTATTGTCAGAAGCATTTCGGATACGGCAGATAAAGCAATAGAATCCGATTTTAATACATTTGTACAATCCCATGTAGGCAATTATTCGTACCAAATAATAAAAGAATTTGTGCGTTTGTACAAAGAAAAATTTTCTACTTAAATTTTTACACTCGGGGGAAGAAAAGACGAAATATCTTTTCCGAAAGTGATCAGATCGCGTACTACCGATGAAGATATAAAAGAGTACTGTGATTCTGTAAAAAGTAATACAGTCTCTATTCCGCTTAATTTGAAATTGGCATCTGCAGCAGCACGCTCATATTCAAAATCAGCAACGGTACGCAATCCGCGCAAAATAAAGTCAGCTTTTTCAGATTTGGCAAAATCAACAGTGAGCGAATTATAATCTTTGATTTTAATTCGCTTTTCATTTGAAAAAGTTTGCCGGATAATATCCATCTTTTTTTCTAATGAAAAAAGAGGTGGCTTGGTTTGATTAATACCAATTCCGATGATTATTTCGTCAAACATATTCAATCCTCTTTTTACAATGGAATAATGTCCTATTGTGAAAGGATCAAATGAACCGGGGAAAACAGCTCTTTTTATCATAATTTAAAGAAAAGAATTATTCAGGTTTTTTCTGCCTACAAAAATAGTGTGTTTTATTGAAAACAAAGCAGATAATTTATTGTTCAGAAAACAATAAAAACCAATTATTTAAGTTATTTCAAATAGAAATATTCCCGAAAAAAGCTAAAAAATAGACTCTTAAATTGTCTTTTTAGAGGAAGAAATATTTTTTTTTCACAAATTCTTATATCTTTGTAACCTAAATTATAACTCTAATACACCTTTTACTTAATAAAAACACCTTAATCTAAAGAGGATAAAAGATTGAATACTTATGAAAAAAACTACTTTATTTCTGTTCATCTTTCTCATTTTACTTACTGTGCGAGTAAATGCGCAAGAGAAAATAATCTATGATCAATACCATTTCAATTATTATTTAATTAACCCTGCCATAGCCGGTGCAGATAAGTGTTCGCATTTGATGCTTACTACAAAAAATAACTGGATAGGACAAGACGGTCCGGCTACTCAAGCTCTTACTTTTCGTACCAGATTAACAGACAGTAATGTCGGTTTAGGCGGTTATATTTTTAATGACAGGACTCCAAATTTTGGTGAAATCGGCGGACAAGCTACCTTTGCATATCATATTCCGATGAGTAAAGGTGCCCGTTATTTAAGAAATGTTTTACTGGACAGACAGCTTTCGTTTGGGGTTTCGATCAAGGCTAACCAAGCATCATACGATGCAACCGGAAATCCGAATGATCCTGCTGATGTTTCCTTTAGTGAGTTTAGAGTAAATGCTAATGTCGGAGTTTATTATGAATCATACGGCTTCTTTACCGGACTTTCCGGGACAAATTTAATTCCTTATGAATCCGATCATTTAGGTACTATTGAACCAACAGCTCCGATTACAGGATTCTTCTTTATCGGAAATACTTTCCATTTTAATGAAGCAAGCTCATTAGAGCCTTCTTTTAATTTGACTTATAATGAATATGCCAACAAACAAATCGACTTGAATTTGAAATATACACAAAATAATGCGATGGACGATTTCGGTTGGTGGGCACAACTTTCATACAGACACAATTTTGATGAAGATTTGGGCAAGCCCTCCTCAATTATTCCAATTGTAGGTTTGCGTGTGAAGAAATGGCAATTTGCTTATGCAACCAACATCTTTTTCAATGAAATGACTATTGGTAATGATAATTACGGAACACACGAAATTATGTTAGCTTATACATTCTGTGTACCTAAACGATTCTGCCGATAATTTTTTAATAAGAATATTATAAATTTGCAAATCCCTTAGACAAAGTTTGTTTAGGGATTTTGCTTTTTAATATACTCATAGATTGATGAAATTACTTTATACGCTGGGAATTTACTGTTACGGAGCTATTATTTTTCTGGGATCAAAATTTAATGCCAAAGCAAAAAAAAGATACAAAGGTCAAAATGCAGTTTTTGATTACTTAAAAAATAATGCAGATAAAAACACCGAATACATTTGGGTACATGCCTCTTCGTTAGGTGAATTTGAACAAGGAAGACCAATTATGGAAAACCTGAAAAAAGCAAATTCCGAGTGTAAAATATTACTTACTTTTTTTTCACCTTCAGGATACGAAGTGCGTAAGAACTACACCGGTGCCGACCTTATTTGCTACCTCCCGTTAGATACACCTAAAAATGTACGCCGGTTTTTTCGGTTGGTAAAGATTCAAAAAGCTATTTTTGTTAAATATGAATTTTGGATTCATTTTCTGTTGGCTTGCAAAAAAAATAATATTCCCACTTTTGTTGTTTCGGCAATCTTTCGTAAAGAACAAGTTTTCTTTAAATGGTATGGAAAAAGTTATGCTAAAGTGTTGCATGTATTTAAAACCATTTTTGTGCAAAATGAAGAGTCGAAACAGTTATTGGAATCTATCGGCATAAATATGGTACAAGTTTGTGGTGATACTCGCTTTGATAGAGTAATTGAAATTGCCGAACAACGAAAATCTTTACCAATTGTAGAAGCGTTTAAGAATGGACAAAAGCTGATTATAGCAGGCAGTTCGTGGGCAAAAGACGAAGATTTATTGATCGAATACCAACAAAAACATCCTGACACAAAACTGCTTATCGCTCCGCACGAAATACATGAATCTCATCTTGTTGAAATAGAGTCAAAATTACAAAACAATTTTGTGCGTTATTCTCAAGCAATCGAAGATACTGTATCTTCAGCCAATTATTTGATAATTGATAATTTCGGAATGTTGTCATCTGTCTATCAATATGCCGATATTGCTTATATTGGTGGTGGTTTTGGTGTAGGTATTCACAATGTATTGGAAGCTGCCGTATATGGCGTTCCTGTGGTATGGGGACCAAATTATGAACGCTTTGCCGAAGCTCGTGGATTGATCACTTACGGAGGCGGTTTTTCAATTTCTAATTATACAGAGTTGGAAACTATTTTTAATTCTATAGATGAAACTACCGGACAAAAAGCTAGTGAATTTGTACAAAGCCATAAAGGAGCAACAGAAATGATATTACAAACAATCTCACAATAATACTCTACTTTCAATTCTCAATTTTCAACTAATATGAAACCAAGCATACCCAAAGGAACACGCGACTTTTCGCCCGCCGAAATGGCGAAACGAGATTATATTTTTGATACTATTAAATCGATTTTCCGCCTTTATGGTTTCCAGCAAATAGAAACGCCGGCAATGGAAAACCTTTCTACTTTAATGGGAAAATATGGTGAAGAAGGCGATAAGTTGCTTTTCAAAATATTAAATTCGGGTGATTTTTTAAGTAGTACTGATGAAAAACTATTGGCTGAAAAAAATAGTATAAAACTAACTTCATCTATTTCGGAAAAAGGCTTGCGATATGACCTTACTGTGCCTTTTGCTCGCTTTGTGGTACAACATCGGAATGAAATCAGTTTTCCGTTTAAACGCTATCAGATACAGCCTGTTTGGCGTGCCGACCGCCCGCAAAAAGGGCGTTACCGCGAGTTTTTTCAATGTGATGCCGATGTAGTAGGTAGTGATTCGTTGCTCAACGAAGTGGAATTAGTGCAAATAATTGATGAGGTTTATCGCCGATTTGGAATTGATGTGGTAATCAAAATCAATAATCGAAAGATTTTGAGCGGTATTTCGGAAACTATCGGTCAGGCGGATAAGATTGTGGACATCACAGTGGCAATTGATAAACTGGACAAAATCGGTATTGAAAATATAAATAAAGAATTGCAAGATAAAGGAATTCCTGCCGATGCGGTGCAAAAGTTGCAACCAATCTTGCAACTAAGCGGAACAAATACAGAAAAACTATCTCAATTAAAAGCCGTCTTAGCCTCATCGGAAATCGGCATGAAAGGAATTGAAGAATTAGAAACAATTTTCGATTTCGCTCAAAACCTAAATGTAAAAAATGAAATAGAACTTGATCTTACACTCGCCCGTGGATTAAATTATTACACCGGAGCTATCTTTGAAGTGAAAGCCAAAGATGTAGAAATGGGAAGTATTTCGGGTGGCGGTCGTTATGATAATTTGACGGGAGTTTTTGGGTTGGAAGGCATTTCCGGCGTGGGTATTTCATTTGGTGCCGACCGTATTTACGATGTTTTGAATCAATTGAATCTCTATCCGATCGGTTTATTGAATAACACGCAAATCCTCTTTGTTTGCTTTGGTAATAAAGAAATTCGATATGTTTTGCCTTGGCTTAAGGCCTTGCGCGAAAGAGGCGTTGCTGCCGAAATTTACCCTGAAGCAGTCAAAATGAAAAAACAACTATCATACGCTGACAGTAAAGGTATTCCATTTGTAGCGATTGTGGGTGATGATGAAATGCTTGCCAACAAAGTGATGCTTAAAAATATGCAAACAGGTGAACAGCAAGTTGTTTCTTCATCTGAATTAATCGAATTTTTTCAATAAAGGATGTCTTGGAAAGATTATTTTTATTTTACTAAAGGACAGCAGATCGGGCTTACTGTTCTTATTTCGTTGATTATTTTGACAAGTATAGCAAAATATCTTTTTATTCCTCATCTTATTTCATCTGAATCGGAAGTGGTTGACACGGATTTTTTTCATCAAGTAGAGTTATTCAAAGCTTCTCTTCAAGAAACAAAACAGCCTTCATATTCTAAAACATATAACTCTGACCATAAAAAATATCCCAGACAATACCCGACGAAAACTCGGGATAAGCTACAACCGTCTCAATTATTCACTTTTAATCCCAACGAATTGGACTCAATCGGATTTATTAAATTGGGGTTAAAGCCGTTTATGGCACATAATATTCTAAAATATCGTGCAAAAGGTGGGAGATATAAAACAGCAGAACAATTCGGGAAACTTTATGGCTTATCTTCTGAACAGTTTGAACAATTAAAGCCATATATAAATATTCCAATTCAAGAAAGACCGGCGATTGAAACTGTACAAACTTGGTCTGTAGATATTAATAGTGCAGATACGATAGCATTAGCTCAACTAAAAATACCAGTTTGGATGGCTAAAAAGATTATTTTTTACAGAAAACAATTAGGTGGTTATATTTCTGTTTCCCAGCTAAAAGAGATTAAAAATATTCCATCCGAATTAGTTGATCGGATAACTCCTTTTATTGAAATTGATAAAACAAAAATTCAAAAAATCGCAATTAATAGAGCAAGCATTGATCGTCTGAGATCACATCCTTATATCAATTTTTATCAAGCAAACGATATTTATAAATATCGTCGCAACCACGGTAAATATAATTCTATTAAAGATTTGAAAAAGATTGAAAGCACAGATATTACTATCAATTTTTTGGAAAGAATAGAACCTTATCTTGATTTCTCTATTAAATAGAAAAGTATAATATCTTTGTATTGATTTTAAATATATAAAAATGAAATTAGCAATTGTTGGAACCGGATATGTGGGACTTGTAACAGGTGCCTGTTTTGCCGAAATGGGAATCGATGTTACTTGCGTGGATATTGATGTAAATAAAATAGAAGCATTAAAAAAAGGTATTATACCTATTTATGAGGCAGGACTGGAAGATATGGTAATTCGGAACCAGAAAGCCGGACGATTGCATTTTATTTCGGATTTAAAAGAATGTTTACAGGATGTAGAAGTTGTTTTTAGTGCAGTAGGAACGCCTCCGGACGAAGACGGAAGTGCCGATTTGAAATATGTTCTCGAAGTGGCTCGGACAGTTGGTAAACACATGAATAAATATACGCTTTTGGTAACTAAAAGTACGGTTCCTGTGGGTACAGCTGCTTTAGTAAAAAAAGCTATTGAAGAGGAATTGATAAAGCGAGGAGTATCTATTGAATTTGATGTAGCATCTAATCCCGAGTTTTTAAAAGAAGGAGCTGCTATAAAGGATTTTATGAGTCCCGACAGAGTCGTTGTTGGTGTAGAAAACGAAAAAGCCAAAGAACTTCTTACCAAGTTGTATAGGCCTTTTATGCTAAACAATTTTCGTGTCATTTTTATGGATATTCCATCTGCCGAAATGACTAAATATGCTGCAAATGCTATGCTGGCAACTCGTATTAGTTTTATGAATGATATTGCTAACTTATGTGACATTGTCGGAGCAAATGTTAATTTGGTACGAAAAGGTATTGGAAGTGATTTGCGTATTGGGACAAAATTTCTTTATCCCGGCTGTGGGTATGGTGGTTCGTGCTTTCCAAAAGATGTAAAAGCACTCATTAAAACAGCAGTAGATAAAGGATACGACATGCAAGTGTTGCGTGCTGTTGAAGCTGTAAATGACAAACAAAAAGAAATATTATTTAAAAAATTATTGACTTACTTTAATAAAAATCTATCCGGAAAAACGATAGCATTATGGGGGCTTTCTTTTAAACCAGAAACTGATGATATACGAGAAGCTCCTGCTTTAATTTTGATAGAAAAATTGGTAAAAGAAGGTTGTAATATGCGTGTGTTTGACCCTGTAGCGATGGCAGAAACGAAGCGTAAACTTGGTCAATCCGATATGATTGATAAAGTGTATTTTTCTACAGATATGTACGATGCCACTTTAAATGCTGATGCATTATTGGTTGTTACAGAATGGAAAGAATTTCGTTTGCCAAATTGGGAAGTCATTAAAAAAACGATGCGAAAAGCTGTCGTTTTTGATGGAAGAAACATTTATGAAGCAAGTGATTTAGCTTCGGCAAACATTGAATATTATTGTATAGGAAATAATACTCGCAAATAAAATTATTTAAAAATTATTTTTTACAAGCACAAAGAAGATACTTCGATATTTACATTATCCTTCAAATCAATCATGGCATTTATGAAAAATATCCGGTTATATTTTTTTATATCTTCAATGTGAATTTCTCTTTTCTGAATAATTCCTTTTTCTAAAAGATACTGTCTTTTCGTTCCTTGAAGCAAACAGCTTTCAGGGGTGTACAGTCCTGCCGAAGATTGAAAGACTAGATTAGCAGCAAAAGAATCAGTAACCAAATTGTTTTTTACAATAATAATATCATCGCAGTTTGATTTTTCCAACAAACTATTCAAATGACTACGATCTGCGTATTTATAGCTATATTCTATGTCATTATCACTAATCACTCCAACTTTTTTTATTTTACGAAAAGTATAGGGAATAAATTCAACAGTTTTTACATGATCGTCATAAATCATCCGGCATTTATAAAGCCCCGTCTTTTTGTTTTTGGGAATCATTCTATTTAGGACAGAAAGGTCAATACTTGTTCCATAAAACTGTTGTAAGGTACGGTCAACTCTTGTTTGGTGGTATTCCAAATTATAGAAAACGCCGTCATTTAATTTTATAGCTTCTGAAAATAATGTGTTCATATGAATGGCAAATATATTTTCTCAAGAGCTTCATTATATTCTTTTTGCACATTGCTGTAAACCGTAATGCCGCCTCCACTACAAAAATATTTTCGTCTGTCTGTTTCTTCTATGTAACGAATTAAGACCGCACTATCGAATTGCTCGCCGTCAAAATAGCCGAAAACTCCTGTATAAAAGCCTCGCGATTCATTTTCAGCCTTTTTGATAATATCAATGGTTGATTTTTTAGGAGCTCCCGAAATAGAACCGGCAGGAAGCATCTGAAAAATAATATCTCCAAGGTGTGAAGAATAATTAGCTTCCAATCTTCCTGTAATCTCCGAACTAACCTGTAATATTTCCCGTTTATTCGTCCGAATCCGGTCAATATAGCGAAAACGCTTTACACGGACATCATTAGCAACCATTCCTAAATCATTGCGTAATAGATCGACGATCGTATAATGTTCTGCAGTTTCTTTTTCATCGGATAAAATGATATTTTCAGCATTTTCCACATCGGCATTTATTGTCCCTTTCATTGGGTTAGTAGAAATAACACCGTCAACTATCCTGACAAATCGTTCCGGAGAAAAACATACAAATTTATTAGGCACATAAAGACGATAAGGAGAGTTACTTAAACTAAATATTTGCCTGAGTGTGAGTGAAGTCTTTATTGGTGTTTTGATTGTCAGGTTTGTTAAAAAAGAATCTCCTCGTCTTAATCCATCCATCACAATATCGAATTTTCGTCGATAATCATCAAATGATATCGGATAAGAAGATAAATACTTACCGGCTATCTTTTCTTCGTTTTTTTCGAGATTATTGCTTCCTATCGGACAATGGAACAAAATATCTTTTTGTTTAACAGGATCTTCAATAAAAAAACCTTCAGTTAGCTCAAAGTTAACGACAAACAGAAACGGGGTTTTATTCTCTCCGCTTTTGTTCATTTTCATTTTTAATTTATCTATTGATATGCTCTCCATTTTTTTATTAAAACTTATCAATATATTCTTCCTAATAGTTAATCGTGTTACTAATCAGGAAAGAACTCTGTTTGAAAAAGAAAGTCCACTAATTTAATAGCAGACTTTCTTTCTTTTTTATTCTTCAGCATCAGGGTTATTTACTTCAGGAGCAAATAACTTATATCCTTTCCCATGAATATTTAAAATACCTACTTCCGGATCTTCTTTAAGTAACTTGCGTAGTTTAGTAATATATATATCCATACTTCGCGCATTGAAATAGTTGTCTTCTATCCAGATTGTTTTCAGTGCTGAATTGCGAGTAAGGATATTATTTATTTTATTTACTAAAAGAGTTAATAAATCAGACTCTTTTGTGGTCAATTTTGTCTCTTTTCCATCAATCAGAAGTAATTGGCGTTGTGCATCGAACACATATTTTCCAATATGATATGTGGTTGTTGATTTCGCTTTTTTGCCTCTTACCCTGCGGAAGATTGCTTCCATCCTGGAAATAAGTTCTTCCATACTGAATGGTTTGGCAACATAATCATCTGCTCCGGATCTGAATCCTTCCAACACATCTTCTTTCATTGTGCGTGCTGTAAGGAAAATAATAGGAATTTCCGGATTCAAGTTCCGTATTTCTTGAGCTAATGTAAAACCGTCTTTTTTAGGCATCATAACATCTAGTATGCACAAGTCATATTTGTTATTAGTGAAAGCTTCCAGTCCAGCTTCTCCATCGGGCATTAAATCTACAGATAAACCTTTTACTTGCAGGTACTCCAACAATAATAATCCTAAATTTTCATCGTCTTCGCAAAGAAGAATTCTTGTTTTTGGTGTCATAATAGTAAAAATTTATAGATTTACAATTGGTAATGATATTATAAATCTGGTTCCAACATTACATTCGCTTTCTACAGAAATAGTTCCTTTGTGTATTTCAATAATTTGTTTTACATAAGCTAATCCTACTCCAAATCCTTTAACATTACAAGTACTTCCTGTCGGTATACGATAAAACTTGTCAAATATTTCTTTTAAATGTTCTTTTTTGATACCGATTCCATTGTCTTCAACAGAAACAAAAATATAGTTTTTATCGTCCCATGTTTTAATTTTGAGTATAAGTGGTACATCTTTTTTTTGGTACTTTAGTGCATTCTCCGTCAAATTATAAATAACATTTGAAAAATGAATTGTGTCAATCTTTGCACATGGATTCTCTGCATCAAGTTCGACAATAACCTTCCCGTCTTTATTTTCTACATTTAAAACAATAGATGGGATTGTTTCTTTAACCAACTCATTCACATTTGTTGGAGCGAAATTCATAAGTTGGTTTTCCTTTTCAAGCATCATTACTTGTAGAACTTTATCTACTAAAAATCGTAATCGGTTGCTTTCTTTAGCAATTAGGCTCAAAAAACGAGATGTTTTTTTCGGTGTTTTCGCAATATTTTTATCTTGTAATATCTGAGAAGACAAAGCTACTGTTGATATAGGTATTTTTAGTTCATGTATCATATTATTCATAAAATCCAATTTAATAGCAGACAATTTTTCCTGTTTAAAAAAGATATAGAATATTACAATTATCAAGATTATTAAAAATATCATCAGCATCATTGATGAGATAAGCAAAAATAAGGTAGTAACAATGTAATCCTTCTTTGTTGGAAAATATACTTTCAATGTATATTTATTTTCAAAGGTTTCATCCTGAAATAATAATTGCTTATATGCATCGTCATTAAAAAGCTTCTCACAATCTTTATCATGACAAGTATAAATAAATTTTCCTGATTTATCAGTAATTCCAAAGTGATAAAGTAGAAATATCTGATTTTTTTCAAATTCTGTAGTTAAGATATTTTCTAAATCTCTAAAATTCAACCATTCTTCTAACTTTAGTTTTGGTGATACATTTTCTGTAATATTATGGGTTTTGTATCTTTTTTTTAGATCCCGTTCAATTTTTAACTCCTTAATGTCTTTTTCGGCTTGATATAAACTTTGTTGTACTCGGGCACTGAAATTATTATCAACCTTATCCCAAACAGAAATTAGATATTTTATTTGTAATGTCACTAAACTTCCAAAAACTATTATAATTAATAGAGTTAATATCCGGATTTTTTTATTTCTCATTTCGGAAGGTTATTTAACGGTACAAACTAACTAAAAAAATTTAACAATCCATAGTAAATTAACATATATTATACTGGCAGGGAAATTTGTATTGTTTCATATTATTTTTTTAACCAATTATTGCTATAAAAGTAAAAGAATAAAAAAAAATATTTTCTTTTGTGGCAAATATTAAATAATCAACAATTTTTATTAATTGAGTTCTTTAATCAGAAATTTCCAAGTGTAACCTTTTTTACTTTTAACTAAATCGGCAGGTGTACCGGAAAATAAGATTTGTCCGCCTTGTTTTCCTCCTTCTGGGCCTAAATCGATAATATGATCGGCAGTTTTGATAACATCTATGTTGTGTTCGATAACAATGACTGTATTGCCTTTGTTCACCAAACGGTTCAACACATCAAGCAATGCTCGGATGTCTTCAAAATGAAGTCCGGTAGTCGGTTCATCGAGGATGTAAAGTGTTTTACCGGTATCTCGTTTTGAAAGTTCAGTGGCTAGTTTTACCCGTTGACTTTCGCCCCCGGAAAGAGTAGTTGAAGGTTGTCCGACTTTAATATATCCGAGTCCGACATCTTGCAATGTTTTTAATTTATGTAGAATGGAAGGCACATTTTCAAAAAATTCTACTGCCTGATTGATGGTCATATCCAACACATCGGCAATGGATTTCCCTTTGTAACGAATTTCGAGTGTTTCGCGATTATAGCGTTTGCCATGGCAAGTTTCACATGGCACATATACATCCGGAAGAAAATTCATTTCGATGATCTTATATCCGTTTCCACCACAGGTTTCACATCTTCCTCCGGAGGTGTTGAAGGAGAATCTACCGGGTTTATATGCTCGCAATTTTGATTCGGGCAATGCAACAAATACATTACGGATATCACTGAAAACACCTGTATAAGTCGCAGGATTTGAGCGAGGGGTACGCCCTATAGGAGATTGATCTACTTCAATTACTTTATCAACATTTTCTATCCCTTCTATTTTCTTGTATGAGAGCGGATCTTTAAGTGATTTGTAAAAATGTTGGCTCAAAATAGGTTGTAAAGTTTCGTTTATGAGACTCGATTTTCCACTCCCCGAAACGCCTGTGATGCAGATAAATTTACCCAACGGGATTTCCAAATTTACATTCTTTAGGTTGTTTCCGGCTGCTCCTTTAATACGAATAAATTTACCGTTTCCATCGCGTAATTTGGCAGGCATTTCTATTTTTTCTTTCCCATTAAGGAATTTTGCGGTAAGTGTATCGGCTTGTAGCATTTTTTTAGGTGTACCGGCAAAAATCACTTCACCACCATAACGCCCTGCCCTTGGACCAAGATCAATTATATAATCTGCCTCGAGCATCATATCTTTATCATGTTCCACCACTATAATAGAATTACCGGTATCACGGAGTTGTTTAAGCGAACGAATTAATCGTTCGTTATCGCGCTGATGAAGTCCGATACTTGGTTCATCCAAAATGTAAAGTACATTGACCAACTGAGACCCTATTTGTGTAGCCAAACGAATACGCTGACTCTCACCACCGGAAAGAGTTAGCGATGCACGATTGAGCGAAAGGTAATCCAATCCCACATCCAGAAGAAATTGCAATCGGGCACGAATTTCTTTCAATATTTCCGAAGCAATGCGAGCTTGTTTGGTATTCATTCTATCTTCTACATTTTCGAGCCAAGAAGCTAGTTCCGAAATATCCATTTTCGCCAATTCGGCGATATTTTTATTATCAATGCGAAAATGAAGAGCTTCTTTATTTAGCCGCTGACCATTGCAGACACGGCATTTTATCTCCTTTACAAATTGGTTTGCCCATTTTTGTTCAGTTGCCGAAGCTGCATTTTCTTGCTGAATAGAAATGTATTTGATAACTCCTTCGTAAGTGGAAAAATAATTGGAATTGCCCAGAGAAGCATTTTTAATATTCAGGCGCTCGTCGGTACCATTTAATATTTCATCCAAAGCTTCGTCGGGGAATTTGGAAAGAGGGGTCTTAGTGGTTACACCATATTTTTCACAAATAGCGTCTATCTGCCAAAAAATAAGCGAGCTACGATGTTTTCCCAATGGGACAATTCCTCCCTGATAAATATTCAGTTTTCTATCGGGGATGATTTTATCCATGTCGATTTCATTCACTATACCCAATCCTTTACAACGAGGACAAGCACCTTGTGGCGAATTGAACGAAAAATTATGTGGAGCAGGTTCCGCGTAAGAAATTCCCGTGGTAGGACACATCAAATGTCGACTAAAGTACCTGATTTCATCGGTATCTTTATCCATAATCATAATTGTACCACCTCCTTGTTTCATTGCAGTTTGTATGGACTTTTTCAGTCTTGTACCATCGGCATTTTTCGATACAGGCAGTTTGTCTACCACCACTTCTACATCGTGTATTTTATAACGATCCAGCCTCATTCCGGGACGAATTTCCTGAATAACGCCATCTATCCGAACAGACAAATATCCTTTTCGTAGGATTTGTTCGAACAGTTCTTTGTAATGTCCTTTACGCGTTTTTACTACCGGAGCCAATATATTTATACGCCTACCATTGTAATAATCGTATATCAGGTTAAGGATTTCTTCTTCGGTATATTTCACCATTTCTTCACCTGTATTGTATGAATAAGCTGTTCCGGCACGAGCAAAAAGCAAACGAAGGAAGTCGTACACTTCTGTAGTTGTTCCTACGGTAGAACGAGGGTTTTTGTTTGTTGTTTTTTGTTCGATAGAGATAACAGGACTCAACCCGGTAATTTTATCTACATCGGGGCGTTCGAGGTTACCAAGAAAATTGCGGGCATAAGCTGAGAAAGTCTCTATGTAGCGGCGTTGTCCTTCGGCAAAAACAGTATCGAAAGCCAGCGATGATTTACCGCTACCGCTTAGTCCGGTAATTACGGTAAGTTTGTTGCGAGGGATACTTACATCTATATTTTTAAGGTTGTGTACACGAGCTCCGTACACTTCTATTTGTTCGCTGTCGGGTATCTCTATTTTTTCGTCAGGCATGGAGATTTCTTCTATAAATTAAAAAACATGCAAAGGTACTGCATATTTTATTATTGTAATCTCTTGCTGTAAATTATTTAGAGTAAGAGATATACTTCTTCAAAAAAGGAATTTTATTTTTATCAACTAATTAGTTTTCATTTTAACCGGCAGCTGTTATAATGTCTAATATTATTTTTATGATAAATAATAGTCCGATAATATATAGAGGGATAGAAATTTCTTTTGTTTTTCGGGTAAATATCTTCATAAGTAAAAAAGCTAAAATACCAAATATGATTCCTTCGGAAATGCTGTATGCAAACGGCATCATAATAATGGTAAGAAATGCCGGAACGGATTCTGTAATATCTTGAAAATTGATATCTACTACTGAAGAAATCATCATCAATCCCACAATAAGTAAAGCCGGGGCAGTAGCTTGAGCCGGAACAATCAAAAAAATTGGAGCGAAAAATAACGCGACAATAAAAAAGACAGCTGTGCTTACAGCAGTTAATCCGGTGCGTCCGCCTGCGGCTACTCCGGAAGCGCTTTCGACATAAGCCGTCATCGTACTCACACCGAGCACAGCACTAACGGTAGTTCCTAAAGCATCGGCAAACAGGGCTTGGCGCACTTTGGGAAAATTTCCGTCTTTGTCCATCAAACCTGCTTTAGATACTACTCCAATAAGTGTTCCTATAGTATCGAACATATTTATCATCAGTAAAGTAAATACTATAATCAACATATCGTATGAGAATACATGTTCCCATTCAAATTTAGCAAAAATAGGAGCAATGCTCGGTGGAGTGCCGATTAAATGACCTTCAGGTAGATGTGCCACACCTATAAATAAAGCAAGTATAGTAGCTGCAAGAATACCTATCAGCATGGCTCCGGGTACTTTACGCGCCATCAGTACGGCTATCAGAAATAATCCGAACAAAGCTATCCACACGCCTTTGTCGGTTAAATCGCCTAATCCAACCATGGTAAATGGATTACCCTTTACTATGCCGGCTTGTTGTAGTCCGATAAAAGTGATAAAAAGACCGATTCCGACAGGTATCGCATTCTTAAGCACTTGTGGAATACTATTTACAAGTATTTCGCGCACATTAAAAAAAGTGAGCAGGATAAAGATAAGTCCTTCGATAAAAACAGCGGTCAAGGCAAATTGCCACGAATAGCCCATGGTTAGTACTATTGTAACGGCAAAGAAACTATTGAGCCCCATACCCGGAGCTTGTGCTATAGGAATGTTGGCAAGAAAAGCCATAAATAAAGTTCCTAATATACAAGCCAAAGCAGTCGCTGTAAACAGAGCTGCTTTGTCCATCCCTGTTTCACCAAGAATAATAGGATTTACTACCAAAATGTAAGACATGGTAAGAAAAGTGATAAGTCCTGCTATCATTTCTTTTCGGACGGTAGTCTTATGTTTTCTCAGGTGGAAAATTTTTTCAAGCATTGATAATTTAATGTATAAATTTTTTTGATTATTCGCTTTTTTATCTCCCAATCCTCTAAAAGGGGAGTTAAGACAGTAATTTTATTAATAATACATTATAAAGTCCCCTTTAGAGGAACTGAAAGTCAATGACAATATGTATCTATAAACGGATATTTACAAAAATTTTCGTTAAACTTATTCTAGAATTTTAAGATTATCGTATGCTAAAAATACATTATCAGGCAAAAGAGCTTGTACTTCTTCGTGCAAACCCATGTCGTGGCTGATATGGGTAAGAAAAGCTTTTTTAGGATTCAGTTTTTCAATTAATTCAAGTGCTTCGGAAAGCATTAAATGTGCATGGTGTGGAAACTGTCGTAAAGCATCGATCACTAAAACATTCAAATTTTTTAATTTATCAATTTCACCTTCTTCTATTACACTGAAATCAGTTAAATAAGCAAAATCAGCGATTCGATAACCCAATACCGGTAGGTGAAAATGTGTCATACGAATAGGCAAAATGTCAATACCTTTTAGAGAAAACGGTCCGGTGCTGATTATCTCATTTAGCCGAATATCGGGAGCACCCGGATAAGGCTCTGCCCGGAAAATATACGGCATATTTCGTACTACAGTATCTAAAACGCGTTTTTCACCAAATACATCAGTTTCGTGCATAGGACGAATTTCGTCCAAGCCCGATACATGGTCGTAATGCTCATGAGTAAGCAAAATAAAATCGATTTTCGATATATTGTTTGTTAATGCTTGCTGGCGAAAATCCGGTCCGCAGTCAATCAAAATAGTAATACCATCTATGGTAACCAGTACTGATGATCGTAATCGTTTATCTTTCACATCTTCACTGGTGCAAACAGTACAATTACAAGCTATTTGTGGAACCCCGGTAGAGGTTCCTGTACCTAAAAAAAGTAATTCCATGAATACAGATATTTCTATAAATCTATTTCCAAACTAACCGGACAGTGGTCACTCATTACAATGCTGTCGAGAATGTCAATGTCTTTCACTCTGCCGATAAACTGTTGCGAACAAACAAAATAGTCGATACGCCAACCTATATTCCGTTCCCTTGCCCGCGAGCGCATGCTCCACCAAGTATATTTTACCGTGTCGGGGTAGAAGTGCCGAAACACATCAATCAGACCGTGTGCCATAAAATTGTCGAAGCCTTCACGCTCTTCTTTGGTGAAACCTGCGTTTTTTTCGTTCTGTTTTGGATTTGCAAGGTCAATTTCCTTATGCGCAACATTTAAGTCGCCACACATTAGCACAGGTTTACGGGTTTCGAGTGTAGCAATATATTCAAGCAGTTTTTTATCCCATATATCGTGGCGTATCGTGAGGCGCGACAGGTCGTTTTTGGCATTTGGCACATAGGTGCTGAGCAAGTAGAAATCAGCAAATTCAAGTGTTATCAATCTGCCTTCACGCTGCATGTCGCCATATTGGTCTTTGAAAATATCGCCGTCGAAACGGTTGTCGAAGTCAAGAATAATCTTTTCGGGTTGAATTTTGCTGAAAATAGCCGTGCCACTGTATCCCTTCTTTTGGGCAGAGTTGATATAAGAATCGTAGCCTAGCTCTTTGAAACGCAAAATGTCAATTTGTTCAGGTTGCGCCTTGATTTCTTGCAGGCAAATCACATCGGGGTTTTCGCTCTCGAGCCACTCGAAAAAGCCTTTGCTCACCACCGATCGAATACCGTTTACATTGTAGGAAATTATCTTCATTAAAAAAAGTGATTTTTGAAAAATTAGGTACAAAGATAACTTTTTAAGCTGTTTACAGAAAAATACCTGAGTACATAAAATAAGATTAAAACCTCCGTTCTTTCCATTTTCCTTTTCGAAGGTAGAAATAACTCAGTGAAAAAATAATTATGGAGTATATTCCTTCGTTAGTCCAGCAAAGCGCAAGCGAGGCTTTGAAATGAAACACCAATAGCCAAGTGTAAAACAAGTAAGCACTAAGCGTCATTAGTTCGATAAACAAAGCCATGCGGGTATTTCCCGTTCCCGAAACCGCATTAAAATAAATGTTCGAAATGGAGACTAGCGGCATCATCAGTAATATGATGTAAAGCGGATATACAGAGGCGCTTAGTAAATCCGTATCAGGCGTATAAATACGCAATGTCTGAATGGGAAAAACGGCAATAAGCAGTATCACAATCATCGCAACACAAAACGAAATAGTTGCCACACGCCGTACTAATAGCATTACTTTATCCACTCCGCCTGCTCCAATGAGATTACTTACCAGCGTATTTGCCGTAGCTGCCAGTGAGAACACTGAAATAGCCACCATCATATACACGCTGCGAATGATATTTGAAACGGCTAAAGGAAGTTCGCCCAAATGCTCGATCATAATAAAGAAAACAAACCAAGTACCGAGCGATACTACATTTTGAAGCATAAGCGACGAAGAGATATTCAGATTCGTGCGTAAGGATTTTAGGTTCTTAAACTGAACTTTATCAAAGCCGTATTTTTTTAAATCAATAGTTGTGGCTGTATAAATAATAAAGAATGCTACCGAAGTTGCTTCTGCAATAACCGAAGCTAAACCGGCACCAGCAATTCCCATAGCCGGTAGTCCGAAGTTTCCGAAAATCAATGCATAATCAGCAATAATATTAACCACAGCCATTATCAGCGCATTAAGCGTAAGAGGCAGCGTGCGCGTAGTTCCTACATAAAAAGCACGAAACAATACATTGACACAGGAAAAGAAAAGTCCGTAAATGCGATAATCCAAGTACTCGATAGTAGCATGTAAAACAGCTGAAGACTGAAATACGGCAGATAATATCTGTTCTGAGAAGAGGCGGGTAAAGCCAATCATCACTATCGCCATCAATAACAGAAACATAGCTCCATGCACTATTATTTCGCCGATTTGGCTGTAATTTTGTTCACCGTTGCGTCGTCCTATCAATATCTGCGAACCGGTACTGAAACCAAAAGCCAGCATAAATATAACAATGTAATAAATGCCGCCCAACGCCGACGCACCCAACTCAACACTTCCCACACGACCCAAAAAGGCTGTGTTAATCATCTGAATCAGGTTTTGTACTAATAGTGTGAGAAAAATAGGGTAAGCTATTTTGATTATATCTTTATACGAATAGCTCATAAAGAAATATTTTTATAAGTATGTTAAAAAATAGGAGCGAAGAATTTCACCCCTACTATCTTTTACTTTTTTATTTCTTCGTAAACCGTTTACGGTCATTTTCATCTAAATAAATTTTTCGCAGACGAATTGATTTTGGTGTAATCTCTACATATTCGTCTTCTTTAATATATTCGAGGGCTTCTTCGAGGCTGAATTCTATTGGCGGGACTAATCGTACTTTATCGTCGGCACCCGAAGCACGCATATTGGTAAGCTTTTTCGATTTGGTCACATTTACCACCAGATCGTTGTCCTTTGAGTGTTCGCCTACTACTTGCCCCATATACACTTCATCTTGCGGGTGGATAAAGAATTTGCCGCGATCTTGTAATTTGTCGATAGCGTAAGCATACGCTGTTCCGCCTTCCATAGCGATAAGAGCACCATTGTTTCGTTTTTCAATATCGCCTTTATATGGTTGATATTCGAGAAAACGGTGTGCCATAACTGCCTCGCCGGCAGTAGCGGTAAGTACATTGGTACGAAGTCCGATAATTCCTCGCGAAGGAATGATAAATTCCATTTGTACGCGATCTCCTTTGCTTTCCATCGACAGCATCTCGCCTTTTCGAATCGATACCATTTCAATTACCTTACCCGAAACATTTTCAGGTACATTGATAGAAAGCTGTTCAACCGGTTCACATTTCATTCCGTTTATTTCTTTAAAGATAACTTGAGGTTGCCCAACTTGCAACTCATAACCTTCGCGACGCATGGTTTCGATTAACACAGAAAGGTGAAGCACTCCACGACCGAAAACTGTCCATATATCGGCTTCATCTGATTTTTGCACCCGAAGCGCCAAATTTTTATCCAATTCTTTGATTAATCGCTCGTGGATATGGCGTGAAGTAACAAATTTACCCTCTTTACCGAAAAAAGGCGAATCGTTAATAGTAAATACCATGCTCATCGTAGGCTCATCCACAGCGATTGGTTCAAGTGGTTCAGGATTCAATAAATCACAAACGCTATCACCAATATCAAAATTTTCGATTCCAATTAAGGCACAAATGTCACCTGATTTTACGCTGTCCACCTTAGCGCGACCAAGCCCTTCAAAAATATGCACTTCTTTGATACGCGATTTCTGGATTGTACCATCGCGTTTCACAAGCGACACATCCTGTCCGGTTTTTAATTCGCCACGATGCACGCGCCCAACGGCAATACGCCCCACATATGAAGAGTAATCCAATGAAGTAATAAGCATTTGCGGTGTACCTTCCAATTGTAGCGGTGCCGGAATATGTTCTATAATTGAATCTAACAGATAGTTGATATTATCGGTTGGTTTTTTCCAGTCATCGCTCATCCAGTTTTGTTTGGCAGAGCCGTAAACAGTATGAAAATCAAGTTGATCTTCGGTTGCATCCAACTGAAACATTAAATCGAATACTGCTTCGTGTACAATATCGGGCGTACAATTCGGCTTATCCACTTTATTAATGACCACTATTGGCTTTAAACCCATTTGGATAGCTTTTTGAAGCACAAAGCGTGTTTGCGGCATAGGTCCTTCAAAAGCATCTACCAGTAACAATACTCCGTCAGCCATATTGAGCACGCGCTCTACTTCTCCACCAAAATCAGCGTGCCCCGGGGTATCTATAATATTGATTTTATATCCGTTATAATTGATAGAAACATTTTTAGACAGAATGGTGATTCCTCTTTCGCGTTCGAGATCGTTGTTATCCATTATAAGATCGTGGTGTTCTTCGTTTTCGCGAAAAAGTTTGCCGGCAAGCAGCATTTTATCTACCAAAGTAGTTTTCCCATGATCGACATGGGCAATAATAGCTATGTTTCTGATTTTTTGCATTAAACTGATTTTTATATTAAGGGTGCAAAGATACTTCAAAAAAGAGAAAGAAAATGATACGCTTTGTGAAAAAATAAGAATAGACAATAAACTTGAGATTGATTTTTAACTAATATTTAGCAAAGGATAAGAAATTATAATTCTAAAAATGAATAATATTAGAAATTTTTCTATTTTTGTAAACTTGGAATTCAACTTTTTATTTAATGCTAAAAAAACAACTAACATGAAATTGAATTTAAAAACCTTAGCACTCGTTTTTGCGAGTTCTTTATTTATCGGTTTTACCTCCTCGTGCGATAATGATGAAGAGGATCCGATACTTGCCACTACTTGGTATTTTGGAGGCGATATTCCGTCAATAAGCACAGGAAATAGCCACTATGACCAAATTATTACTACAGATCTTACTATCGCTTCAAACAAAAACCTCACTTTAGTATTGTCTGATAAAGACACTATTATAAATCAAAAATTGTATTATTCTTGTACATTTAAAGAAAATAACTTCTTTGTGAAAACAGGATATTATAGTATAAATGGGAATAAAATAACAATTTATCAAAGACAACATGATAATACTGTGAGTTCTCTTGAGTACTTGTTAGATACAGACGGCAATGAAATGACTGCGCAAAAAAATGCAACTTTTGAAGTACAAGAAGCTATAGAATTTGGAAATTTCGAAGGCGTTTCTTCTGATGCAACTGTAAACAGTGCTATTATTTCAACTTCTTGGGTACGGAAGAATTAAAATAACAGAACACTCTACAAAAAAACGAGCCAGTCATAATAATGATTGGCTCGTTTTAGTATATATTAACTTGAGTTCGATAATATCTTAAGGAATGATTTCATTCTGCTAATCACACCAGCGGGGTGAAATGGTTATAGAAACTAAATTGATTTCTCAAGTTCGATCCCATTCGGAGTCGAATGTGTAGAGAACGATTCTTTTTCTATAACTATTTGAATCCTCCGGATTCCTTTTTTTGTTACTATATAGAAGGATTCTTAGTTGAGTTTATTAATCGAACTAGTTTTTTCTTAATTCCCCAAAACAAAGGCTGCCCTAATTGTTAGAGCAGCCTTTTGACCTATTGGTTAAGTGTAATT
>CAZJHO010000006.1:0-182795 GCA_964546015.1 uncultured Paludibacter sp. | reverse complement strand
CTCAGCTGGTAGAGCACATCCCTTTTAAGGATGGGGTCCTGGGTTCGAACCCCAGCTGAATCACGGAATTTATCGCCTCATAATCAATAGATTACGAGGCGATTTTCATTTTATATAAGTGGTCTATATTTTACACAAAAACAGTCCTATTTCATTGATTATTTGATAATTTGTAAAAACATCTTATAATATTAACGATAATTTCTTTGTTAAAAGCTATTTTATTTCTATAATTCACTATATTTGCTGAAAAATAGAAATAAAATGAATTTTAGAGAGTTTAGCAAGCAGTTTTTTGATGTAGGATATTTTGCTACCAATCAAGTAAAAGCATGGTATCCTTCATTTGACAAGAATAACCTGACCCGTTGGGTAAAACAAGGGCTTTTAGTAAAGCTTCGTCAAGGGTATTATGCTTTTCCCGAATACCTTGGGCAAAGAGATTTTGCATGGTATCTATCCAATCGAATTTATAAACCCTCATATATTAGCCTACATACAGCATTGTCTTTTTACGGTATCATACCCGAAGCCGTAATACAAATTACTTCTGTAAGCTCTCTAAAAACAGCTATGTTTGAAAACTCGTTTGGTATTTACTCATACCAAACGATACGGCCGGAACTGATGTTTGGTTACGAATTAAAACCTTTTAATAACCGTAATATTTTATTTGCTTCTCCCGAAAAAGCAATATTAGATTTGCTTTATCTTTATCCATTTTATAATACGATAAGCGAACTGGAAGAATTGCGTTTTGATGAAGATTTTATGAGAAATGACCTAAAATTAAACCTTTTGAATGAATATATAAAGCAATTTAAAAACAAGGAACTTAACAAAAGAGTTGATTCACTGCTAAAAATCTACAATTTATGATACATTTAGAACAAATAAAGAATTATTTCCCTGAAGATATTCGGAACAATCCCGTCTATCAAAAATATATGCTGAAGGAATATATACAATTGATGATACTGGATTTTCTTTCAACTTCTCAATATGTACCTAAAATATCATTTATTGGAGGTACAAACTTACGGTTAGTAAAAGGTATAGACCGTTTTTCGGAAGACCTTGATTTTGATTGCAAAGGTCTTTCGGAGGATGATTTTAAGAAAATGACAGACGAAGTGCTGTTGTTTCTGCAACGCTCAGGATTTCGTGTCGAAACCAAAGATAAAACAAATGATAAGCTCAAAGCCTTTCGTCGAAATATGTATTTTCCAGAACTACTTTTTGAAATGGGATTGTCAGGATATAAAGAAGAACGCTTTCTTATCAAAGTCGAAAGCCAGGATCAAGGCTACGACTATCCACAAACAATGGTTAACATAAATCGTTTAGGTTTCTTCTTTCCTTTTCCTGTTCCGCCTGATGATATTTTATGCGCTATGAAAATATCAGCATTACTATCACGCCAAAAAGGACGCGACTTCTATGATGCTATTTTTTTGCTTCAGCAAACAAAGCCTAACTACAATTACTTGGCTGCTAAGTGGAATATATACAACTTTGCAGAATTGAAAGAAGCTTTTTTAAAAACACTCGAAAAAATAGACCTTAAAAAGAAATCCCAGGATTTTGAACATCTTGTGTTTAATAAATCCAATGTAAACAAAGTGTTGTTATTTAAGGATTTTGTCGAAGCATTACAAAAATGAAAATAGATGCATATTTTTGATTAAATTTTTAAACTATTATTATGTTATTATGAATTAGAGTCTTACAAATAAAAATATTTCCTTTAAAATATTTGCAGTTATTGAATTCTTTTGTAATGTTCCACCTCTTTTTTAATAAGCTAAATTTTGATACCATGAGGCCAACAATAAGAATTTTATTTGACAAAAAAAACAAGCGTTGCTTATACGGTTTTGCAGTATTTTCAGTATCACTTCTTTTATTTACATTATCAAATATGATAACGATATTACAAAAGTAAAAATAAATCTTTGTTATCAAACAAGATAATAAAGAAATTATGAAAAAAGAAAAATTATTGATTATTATTGGCAACAGAATCAGAGAATTAAGAGAAGAAAAAAAATTATCACTACAAGATTTATGTGATCTTTGTGATCTTGAAAAACCAAATCTGGTAAGAATGGAAAAAGGCAGGACAAATCCTACCATATGGACATTATTTAAGATAAGTGAAGCCTTAAATATAAGCCTGAGAGATATTGTTGATGTGTAAAAAAATATTAAAATACAAAAGTGATTTAATGTATTTATAAATCACTTTTGTATTTTAATGATTTAATTGGTTATGACAGAAAGATATAAGTTAAATTATATTTACAAATCTAAAAAGAAATAACTCTAATATATTTTATAGTTTTTCTTATAAAGTCAGTTTATGACAGCAAGTGAAAGACTGGTTTTATATAACCGACCGATAAACATCATAGAGAAAGAAAATCCATACGGATATCTTTAAGAAAAAAGGAAGTTGAAAGACTTCCTTTTTTGATACATGCTTTATCATTTCTCTGCTATATAAAGCGAACAAACACCAAACAGAAACCGCTTTATCTTTATTTCCGAGAAACCACAATCTTTCAACAAAGAAATCATTACTTTGCCTTGTGGAAAAGCTTTTATGGAATTGGGGAGATACCGATAAGCCTGTTTATCTTTAGAAAAGAAACGCGCAATAAAAGGAATTATACATTGAGTATAAATCCGGTAGAATGGCTTTACAATCATGTATGGCTCGGACATTTCGAGAATAACTAACTGCCCTTTCGGACGAAGTACACGACACATTTCTTTACATCCTTGTTCTAAGCTGATAAAATTACGCACGCCGAAAGCTACGGTTACAGCATCAAACTCATTATCCAGAAAAGCAAGTTGCATGCAATCACCTTGTTGCAAATGGATATGTTCGCTTATATCTAGTTTTTTTATTTTTTTAGTCCCAACCGCAAGCATTTTTTTACTTAAATCGATACCTACAACAAGCTGAGGATTCAACCGTCGATAAGCTTCTATCGCAAAATCACCTGTTCCGGTAGCTACATCAAGTATTTTTGGGGGCGATAAATCTTTCAAACTATCAATTGCTCTTTTGCGCCATATTTTATCCACACCGAATGTCATCGTACGATTCATTAAATCGTAATTATCCGAAATCGCATCAAACATTTGTGTTATTTGCTCATGCTTATCATTTCCCGACTCATAAGGCAAAACTTCCTCGCAGCGGTATTTAGATTCTTTCATAAATTATTAATGCATCAACTTAAAAATCAACTCTTTCAATAATTCACCATCCGGTTCGGTAGAATCAATTCCTTTGCTTTTCGCATCGAACTCACGCAATAAAGCTATATTTTGCATACATTTCCATGCATTATATTTAGATGCTGCTAGCTTGTAATCTTTCACAAAAAAAGAATGGATTCCCAATCGGCGAGATATATTCATCTCACTTTTATCTTCGGTATAATGATATATCAACAAATTACTGAATAGAGAAAATAAAACAGAAACAGTTACTACCAATGGATTATTTTTAGGATTTTGTACAAAATAAAAAACAATCTGGTTTGCTTTTGTCACATCGCCTCTCATCAAGGCATTTTGCAGCTCATAATTATTGTATTCTTTACTTATCCCTATATTTTTTTCAATCAGGTCGGTCGTTATCTGATTGGAATTTGCAGGTTTGGTTATAATTAGTTTATCCAACTCACCTACAATCCGGCTTAAATCGGTTCCTAAAAATTCAGCTAATAATGCAGTCGCTTTTTCATCGATGGACAAACCTTTAGATTTTACATAATTTTTTATCCATGGCAACATCTGATAATCGCGCAAAGCTGCTGAAATAAAAACAATTCCGTTTTTTTCTATTTCCGAAACAATTTTCTTTCGTCTATCTATCGTTCCATATTTATAACAAAAAACCAAAATAGTGGATACCAAAGGCTGTTGCAAATAAAAACTCAACAAATCGTAATCTTTTATATGTTGAGCTTCTTTAACTATTACAACCTGATAATGCGAATTCATCGGATACCGTTTAGCCACATTTATCACAGTAGTCATATCGGTTTCTTTTCCGTAAAGCACAGTCAGGTTAAACTCTCGCGCCATATCATCCAACACATTATTTTGAATATAATCGGACAACAAATCAATATAATAAGACTCTTCGCCCATTAACAAATAGATGGGCTTGTATTCCTTTTTTTGTAACGAAGTTAAAACTTGTTCGTATGTTAACATAAATTTAGATGGTGAAATGGAGGAATGATTAAGATAGTAAGATGGTAAGTAATTCTAAATCTGCTCACATTCTTGCTATCTCACTATCTCGCCTCTATTTATTCGTAGCGTAAATGCTTAATTGTACGACTATTGTTAATAATACTTTTGAGAGATTTTATTCCGATATTAAGATGTTCTTCCACAAAACTAGCTGTCACCTTTTTATCGCTTTCTTCTGTTTTTATACCATCTTTTTCCAATGGTTTATCCGAAATAAGAAGTAATGCTCCGGTTGGTATTCTATTAGCAAAAGCCACAGAAAATAGCGTAGCCGTTTCCATATCAATACCTAATGCCCGAATATTTTTTAAATATTGGCAAAATGTTTGATCATATTCCCACACTCGTCGGTTTGTAGTATAAACGGTTCCTGTCCAATAATCCTTACCTATATCCCGAATATTTGACGAGACGGCACGCTGTAACGAAAATGCAGGTAAAGCGGGCACTTCAGGCGGAAAATAATCATTCGATGTTCCTTCTCCACGAATAGCAGCTATCGGAAGGATATAATCACCCAATTTATTTTTAGACTTCAAACCGCCACATTTTCCTAAAAAAAGTACTGATTGAGGCATAATTGCGGTAAGTGTATCCATTATTAATGCAGCATTAGGACTTCCCATACCGAAATTAATAATTGTAATTCCTTCAGCTGCTGCGTTAATCATTGCACCATCACGACCAAGTACGGGCACACCAAATTTTTCGGCAAATATTTCTATATAATTATTAAAATTAGTAAGCAATATATGCTGCGTGAAATCCTCCAACGGACGCTTGGTATAGCGTGGCAACCAGTTCTTTACTATTTCTTCTTTGGTTTGCATAATAATCAGTTACGAGTTACAAGTTACATTACGAGCTGTAAACATCAAAACACAAGAGTAAAATTTCAAATCAAGCTTGTATTTTTATGTCTTGTAACTTGTAACTATCTGCTTGTAACTTTTATTATCTTTGCACAAAAGTAATTAAAATAATGAGTTCTCTCAATTTTCCCAGATATAGTTTTCGCATAAAAACAATAGATGGCAAAAAATATATTTTCGACCGGATACGCAAAAAATATGTCGCCTTACAACCTGAAGAATGGGTTCGGCAAAATATGATCGAATTTCTGATTAATGAAAAAAATTATCCCGAAACATTAATCGGAAACGAAGTTTCTCTTACCTACAACAACTTACAGCGACGATGCGATTCGGTTATTTACTCCACCACAGGCAAACCTATTATGATAATCGAATACAAAGCGCCCACAGTTGAAATCTCACAAAACACTTTTGACCAGATTTGTATTTACAACAAAGAGTTCAATGTGGACTTTCTTCTGATAAGCAACGGCTTACAACATTATTGTTGTAAAGTGGACACCGCGACTAATCAATTACTTTTTTTGCAAGAAATTCCTGATTATGAGAAAATAATTTAGAGTGATTAGCTTTTCGTTTTTCATTTTTTCATACTTTTGGACAAAATATTCTTATTTAAAATGAAACGAGTTTCTTTCTTTTTAACACTCATATTTTTACAAATAGCTGCAATAGCTCAATTTTATTCCACTTCGGGCAAACAAGCCACACAGTTAGATATTTCTTTATCAAATATGGATGAAGTGTTTTTCTTCAATAGAGATGTCGCCACTGCGGAAATATCATACACTTACGACAGTCCAACTAATTTCATTTGCTACGATTACACGACTAATCCGGCTAATGCAAACTTCCATTCCAGCGAAAACAATACTCAAACTTTTACCATCAACAATTTAAATGATGCCACAGGATACATTCTTCAGTTTGACGGACAAACAAAATTCATATGGGTAATAGACATTAAACAATATCCGGTAGAAATATTTTCGGTAACAACCTCTTCCGATGGTTTCGAACCTTGTAATTATGTACACATCGGTGCTGTTTTGAATAATCCGAAATTAAGTTACACTTCGTCAACCGGACAATCAGTTGCCATTCCTCGCAAATTCTCTTTAAATTATAAAACAGCGGAATGGAACGAAAGCAACAAAACTTACACCAATAAAGACGAAAACAATACCGATGCATATGAATTTGCATATGGTAGTTATGTCGAGATTCCGTCTATCAGTATCCCTGCTCCTATTATAAATACAACATTCACACTCTCGGGCGACCAAATAATGGCATCATTCGGAAATGCAGCAAAAGGTATTTCGCCGGAATACATAACCATTGCAGTTGAACAACATATTTTAGCAGAAATAACCGAACGACCTGATAAAAACGAAAAAGAACGAACCGGTACTGCTACTTCAACCTCCATTAGCGGTTCCGGACCTTTATTGGTTTATTTAACCAGCAATCCATCACTTGCAGTACAATATTACGAATGGTATATTATAAAAAAAGACAATGGAAATGATGTAAACTATTATACAGACAAAGATTTACGATACACATTTAAAGAATCGGGCAATTACACTGTTAAACTCCGGGTGAGCAATGCTTCCGGCTGTATGGTAGACGATTCCATTTCTGTAATAGTGACAGAATCGGACCTGCAGGTACCAAATGTATTTACACCGAACGGAGACGGACTAAATGACGAATTTCGGGTAGCTTACAAATCGTTAAAAAGCTATCATTGTATAGTTTATAACCGCTGGGGACGAAAAGTGTACGAAGGTTCCGATCCAGGCAAAGGATGGGATGGCAAAATCGGGAACAAATACGCCACTCCCGGAGCTTATTATTACATCATTGAAGCAACCGGAACTGACGGCAGAAAATACAAGAAAAAAGGAGACATTAATCTTATCAGAGGAAAATAGTACTGAAAAAACAACCAGTAATCACCACTGATTTTTATTAAAGTGCTATTTTTCAGTTTCTAATTTTTCAATTTTCAGTTTTCGTTTAGTATCTTTGCAAACCTAAAAATCTAAATATTTTTAACACTCATAACCAAAAACTATGAAAAAGAAGATCTTACTTGCCCTGTCAGTATTCATTTCTTTAGCATTACAAGCTGCAGACAAAGTTCACTACGAGTCATTATTCAAAGCACAAATTGACAGTTTCAAAGTTGGTTACAATAGCAATGCAGACTTTGAGAAAGCCATCAATGCACTAGGAAGCCTTGAGAAAGAGTTATCAGCTGAAACACCTTTCAAAGAAAAAGCCGAATTGCTTACCAACATCAGAGCTGTTTATGCATTTATCGGCGAAATCGGACCTGAAGTAAAAAGCTATTCCTTAACTTTACCGCAAAAAGACATAGCCATGTCTTTATTAAATGTAACCGAAGAACTATACGACGAAAGCAACTATTGCCTTCCTATCAAAAAAATGTCTTTATGGGATGAAAGATATATTTGCTATATGATTGACAACAAATCGGACAGCATGATGTATGTTTACAAATTCAATTACTTGGTACAGAAGAAATTTTCTTCATTCTCAGGAATGGTTGAAGGTGGAGTATCAAAAGGGTGTTCACGCAGCATTTATGATGCATTCGGGAATGCATTACTTAAATTTACTCAAGAAAAATGTGAGCCTGAGATTCAGGTTGTAACTTATATCGAACAAGAAGCAATTGTTCCTCCTGTTGAAAAATATGCCGAACCGGATTATCTAACTCCCGAACAAAAGAAAGCGCTAAAAAAACGCGAAGTAGAAAAAGCTAAACAAGAAAAAGAACGCCAAAAGCAAATAACTAAAAGAGAAAAAGAAAAAGCTAAAAAACTAAGCGATAAAGAAAAAGCGCAAAAGAAAAAAGAAGCCGAAAAAGCTAAACAACAAGCTAAAAAAGAAGCTGAACAAGCAAAAAAACAAAAACAAAAATAATAAGAAAAGACTACAGACTCCTGTAGTCTTTTTTCTTCAAACAACAAGCATTTTTCTGCATTATTGTTTTTTCTTATCTTTGTCAAAATGATTGTACAACAATATCCATCGGCATTACTTGAAAACGCGGTAAATGAATTTGCTAAACTACCCGGAATCGGTCGAAAAACGGCATTACGATTGGTTTTGCATTTACTGAAACAAGATGAACCCGATGTCGAATTGTTCGGCAATTCAATTATCAAACTGAAAAAAGAAGCAAAGCATTGCCGGTGCTGTCATAATATTTCTGACACTGATGTTTGTGATATCTGTGTTAATCCATCAAGAGATAAATCGATTATTTGCGTTGTAGAGACTATCAAAGATGTAATGTCTATCGAAAATACGCAACAATTCAAAGGACTGTATCATGTGCTAGGTGGCATTATATCACCAATGGATGGGATTGGTCCTACTGATTTGGAAATAGACAGTTTGGTACAACGAGTAAAAACCGAAAACATAAAGGAAGTTATTTTAGCTCTAAGTCCTACTATGGAGGGTGACACAACTAATTTTTACATCTTTAAGAAATTAGCTCCCGAGAATATCAAGATAACCACTATTGCCCGTGGTATAGCTATTGGTGACGAGTTAGAATATGCCGACGAAATAACCCTCGGCAGATCTATTATCAACAGGGTATCATTTACTGATTCGTTTCCGGGAAAGAAAATTTAATCTGTAACTATGGAAGAAAAAATAAAAAAAGTATATCGAATTGCCCTTGCATCATATTACTCTATGTTCGCAAGTGCTATTTTGGTTGCTTTTATCGGCTTTAAGATAAGTCGAGATTCTTTTAATTTCAACGAAGAAATAACTACAGCCATAAGTACCCTTTCAATTATATTTTTAGTTGTTAGCATTCCATTAATATTGTGGTTGTATAACCAAAAAATAACGAAAATAACAACAATACATAAAGATGTTCGTTATTCTTTTTACATCAAATGGATTAAAATACGCATTTTCACGGTTGGATTCGGTCTTTTAATCAATATACTTTTGTTTTACCTGTTTCATTCATATTCGTTTTTATATGCAGCAGGGATAAGCGCAGTAGCCATGCTATTTTGCAAACCGAATAAAAACACCATTGAAAACGAATTAACCATAATAGAAGAAGACACAGAAATCTCATCATTATAATATTATGATTATTGCAGTTGATTTTGACGGAACTATTGTAGAACATAACTTTCCGGAAATAGGAAAACCGATTCCGTTTGCCATTGAAACACTAAAAATGTTACAGCAAGAAAGACATCAACTCATCTTGTGGACTGTACGCGAAGGAAAAGAACTAGAAGATGCTATCAATTATTGCCGTGAACGAGGTTTGGAATTTTACGCCGTAAATTCTGATTTTCCCGAAGATATTGATGAATCCGAAGATATCAATCCACGCAAAATAGGTGCTGATGTATTCATTGACGACCGTAATTTAGGCGGATTACCTGATTGGGGAGTTATTTATCAAATGATACATAACAATAAAGCTCTGGAGCCTTATAATGAGGAAACTGTCTTCATTAAAAAAGAAGAAAAAAAGAAAAGCTGGTGGCATAAATAATCTTTCATTTTTCAACAAACGAATAAAAAATTCAGATGCTTCTTTCGGTTATAATTGTCAGTTACAATGTAAAATATTATGTAGAACAATGCTTAAGTTCAGTGTTAGCTTCGAGTATTGCTAAAGACATAGAAATTATTGTACTCGACAATGCATCGAACGATGGTTCTTTAGAATATCTTACACCTCGTTTCCCCTCCGTTCATTTTATTGATAACAAATCCAATCTGGGCTTCTCGAAAGCAAATAACATAGGCATTTCTTCAGCGAAAGGTAAATACATCTTGCTCCTTAATCCGGACACTGTTGTTGGCGAGCATGTGCTCGAAAATACTTGCCGGTTTATGGAAACACATCCTAATGCGGGTGCTTTAGGTGTAAAAATGATCGATGGGTTCGGACAATTTTTACCGGAATCAAAACGAGGATTTCCAACTCCGTTAGCATCATTTTGCAAAATGGTAGGATTGTCTAAAATATTTCCTAAATCAAAATTGTTTTCACAGTATCATTTAAGTTTCCTTGATAAAAACAAAATCCAAAAAGTAGATGTTCTAGCAGGCGCATTTATGCTGTTGCGCAAAGAAACGATAGAAGAAACAGGGATGCTTGACGAAGCATTCTTCATGTATGGCGAAGACATAGATTTATCGTACCGTATCAAACAAAGAGGATATGACAATTATTACCTGCCGGAAAAAATCATTCACTACAAAGGTGAAAGCATGCATAAAAACAACCTTTATTATATAAAGATTTTTTATGGAGCAATGCTTATTTTTTATAAGAAACATTTCCCCTGCTATAATCATTTATACTCCATATTTATTTACTTGGGAATTTTAATCAGCGGAGTATTTGCTTTATTGGGAAAATATATTTATATGGTGATAAATCCCATTCGCAAATTATTTTATCCGCCTAAACATGTCCAATTCAATGTAAAAGAATTGAGATACGAATCCATTATTGATGAAATAGAAAGACACAATCATCCTAATACACAATTTCTGTTATTTAATCCGGACACTAATATAACTATCGGAACAAAAACCATAATAGTATAAACTCAAATTATGCCGTTCTTGGAATCTGACATATTATTGCTTCGCGCATTGGAACCCGAAGACCTTCCTTTACTTTATGAATGGGAAAACAATTCCGAATGGTGGGAAGTAGGCAATACAATTAATCCGTACTCAAAATATATATTGCGGGAATATATTGCTAATTCGGATAAAACCATTTACGAATTGCGTCAACTGCGATTAATGATTACTCTGAAAGAAAATGGAATTACCATAGGAATGGCAGATCTATTCGATTTCGACCCACATAACAACCGTATTTCATTAGGGCTTTTGATTGATAAAAATCACCATCGGAAAGGTTACGCCGAAGGAGCTGTCAGTTTACTTATTCCTTACTGTTTCGATTTTCTAAGGATAAAAACTATTTATTTACATATTCCTGTTGATAATGTACCCAGTATGCGATTATTCGAAAAATTAAATTTCGAGAAAACCGGAACACTGAAGAGTTGGATTCGCAAAGGAGAAAACTACATTGATGTAGATGTTTGGCAAAAAGTAAAACCATGACTTTAAAGAAAAAAATAATCATCATAGGCGGTGGATTTGCAGGAATGCATCTGGCAAAAAAACTAAACAAAACAAACCACGATGTATTGCTTATCGACAAACAAAACCACCATCAATTTCAGCCTTTATTTTATCAAGTCGCTACAGCTCGTTTGGAGCCTTCCAGCATATCTTTCCCTTTCCGGAAAATATTTCAACATTCTCCCAATATTCAAATCCGAATGGCAGAAGTATTGCAAGTAATTCCCAATTCAAACCGCATTAAAACCACAATCGGCTCATTTGACTATGATATATTAATTATTGCTACCGGCTGCAAAACTAATTTTTTCGAGAATAAGGCAATGGAAAAATATGCTTTATCTATGAAAGATACACAAGAAGCCATCAGAATACGCAATAATATCTTGCTTAATTTCGAGCATTTTATATCTGCTCCGGAAAACGAAAAAGAAGCTTATCAAAATATCGTTATTGTAGGAGGTGGCCCTACTGGAGTCGAGCTTGCCGGAGCTTTTGCCGAAATGCGAAATGATGTTTTACCGAAAGATTATCCGCACATAGATTTTTCGGGCATGAAAATATTTCTGATCGATAAATCGTCGCATACGCTCAACAACATGAGTGAAGAATCCAAGAAAGCATCGCAAAAATATTTGGAACAAATGGGGGTAATCATAAAAACAAACACTTTGATTAATCAATATGATGGCACTACAATCGAGCTTAGTTCGGGAGAAACGATTCTTTGCAAAAATGTTATTTGGGCTGCCGGCGTAACCGGGAACATTGTCGAAGGAATCGATCCAGACAAAATCATCAAAGACAGATTTAAAGTAAATCGGCAAAACAAAATAATCGGTTACCAAAATATTTATGCCGTAGGTGATGTTGCTTATATGGAAACGCCCAAATATCCGCAAGGGCACCCGCAATTAGCAAATGTAGCTATTACACAAGCCAAAACACTCGCCTATAATTTACTCCACCCCCAAAAAACACCTGTCGATTATGAATACAAAGACAAAGGCACCATGGCAACTATCGGAAAAAACCGTGCTGTAGTAGATTTGCCCTTTATCCATCTCGAAGGTCGGTTTGCTTGGTTTATATGGATGTTTTTACATTTAATGCTTATCTTGAGCGTACGCAACAAACTGATTATTTTCATCAATTGGACATGGAGTTATTTCACCAAAGATTCTTCCCTGCGGCTGATTACCAAGTAACGAAATGTTTAAATTTCAAACTTAGTCTTTTAGCAAAATTGATGCTTCCGGCTCGTTTATTTCTATAAACTTTTATTACTTTTGCGAGCGATAAAATATTTATAAACTTACTCCGTTTATTGACAATGGATATTAATATTACAGAAAGAAGAGAAAAAGCAGTTAACCTCTTTAATCAAGGTTACAACTGTGCTCAATCTGTATTCTTAGCTTATAGCGATATTTATAACATTGATGAGGATTTAGCTAAAAAAATATCGGTTTCATTTGGAGGCGGTATGGGCCGCTTACGCGAAACTTGCGGTGCGGTAAGTGCCATGGCTATCATAGCCGGTTTTGAACATCCGGCAAGCAATCCGGATGACCAACAAGCAAAAACTACCAATTATGCAGCCGTGCAATCAATGGTAAATCAATTTAAAGAAAAATTCGGGACGATAAACTGTGGTGAACTATTGCGCTTGCCTGTATCGAAAGGCCCTGCTCCATCGGAACGGACGGCCGAATACTATGCCAAACGACCTTGTGCCCGTTTTGTCGCGTATGCTACCGAAATATTAGGAAAACATTTACAAGAAAACAACAAAAAATAAAGTCACAACACTATGAAAAAATGCATTATTTTGCTCGCTTCGGCAAGTTTACTTATTTTAGCAAGTTGCGCCAATAGCCACCCAACTTATCAAAAAAACTCAGGACTTGGGTTAGGTAAATACAAAGCTCCTACTTGCAAATCGAGCGCTAAAAGATAATTTTATTTCTTTATATCAGGAATATCATAGTAAATCAGAGCCTTGGGAACAACAAGGCTCATCCTGTTTTTAGCTGTTGGTTCCAAAAGCATATCCATCCATGATTCGATGCAATTATTGGTACGGACTTCTACAATACGCGCATCAAGATAACAGGCATGAATAGCCGCCACACCTATATTTCCTTCCGATAGGCAAATTATTTTTTTGTTCTTCAATTCGGGCTGAGCAGTCAGCGCATCTATCATCGAGAAAATATCAATAACCCGTTGTCCCAACAAAGGCTTGCCCAACATTACTGACAAAGCGGCATTACGGTAATCTTCGCTGTAAAATTTTTTGTTGTTCTTTTCAGGAACATCTTTTGTTTCACCTATCCCGCGCGGATCGACAAGCATAACAACACTTCCCTGCTCAATCAACTCATTTATTTTATTTGTTTGTAACGAAGCCGCCATACCACTATCATTGAGTAAAATATAAACTGCAGCTTGTGGATTGATTTTTTCGGGAAGGAAAAGCAATGCCGGCATATCCGGTTCTCCTTTCCGGCTTATTATCAATTTGTTAAGCGTGGCTTCTTTTAGTTTTATATGTTCGGTTTCTCGTACTGATATTGCAGGTAATTCGCTTGGTATCGACAGTAAATTTCTAATATCAGATTCTAATCCTTTACTTTTGTCGGTTTTTGATTTTCGTTGTTTTTGTTTCTTTACAGCATATTTTAATGTTTTTTTCTGAAATGGATTTGACTTTTGAGAAACATATAATTGTCCTGATTTTGTACAACGCAAAATACTATCGGACAAAACAGTCAATTCCGGTTCGATAACAACCGAACTATCTTTCATAAAATAAGTTTTGAAAAAACGCACCGTAGCTTCACGCTTAGGCTTCGATATTCCGTGTCCGTCTTCTACTACGAACAATTGCGCATTATCTGGTTTTCCAAGCAAAGTGTACGCTTGCTTGAGTTCGGCAAAAGCTTCTTGCACTCCCTGATAATCGATGAAATCTTTCGTACCGGCTAGAATAAGTGTCGGATGGGGTGCTTGTTTGATATAAAAATCTACAATTTCATAGTGTGATTTTATTTCATCTGCTAAAATCTGGCAACCATCATCAGGACCTATTGTATGCAACATTCGTTCTCGCTTGGTAAAAAAACTACAACAGGCTACAGCCTTTATTCTATCCTCAAATGCTGACAAATAAGTAGCTTGCGTTCCTCCTCCGGAATTTCCTACACATCCGATTCTTTTATCATCAACTTCGGGACGAGAAGCCAAATAACTAAGTGTAATCGAATTATGGTAAAATTGATCAAGAGCTACATTATAATCGACCAAGACAGCACCTTGATTAAGCAAAGTATGTTCGGTAGTAGCGCGAGGTGTCAGCGGTTTCCCCGTCGAATCAAGCAGTTGTATTAATTCGCCTTGCCCGATTGGGTCGGGAACCAGTACCACAAAATCATTTTGAGCTAACAAACTAGCTGTTTTTTGATACGATTCGGCAGATTTTCCTTGAATCTCATGTCCACAAAGTAATAGGATGGCAGAATGTCTTCCTTTTTTCTTAGGTAAATATAAGTTTGCAGTAATCCGACTGTCAATAATCAGCTTTTCAATTTTATAAGAATCAAAATTAATAACACCGACTGTTCTTGCTTTCGAATTTCCTTCATAAGAAAAAGCACCAAACGAAATATTTTTTTGATATTTCTTTAATTCTTTTTTGGACGACAATGCCTTATTTAATCTTACTAATCTTTCGACATAGGCTTTATCGGCTTGAGCCATTAAATAACTGTTCAGTAAAGCATCACTACCCTGTGGCAACACACGATAACTTACTTGGGCGAAAGCGTTAGCCACCATCAACAGCAAGGATAAACAGATAAATTTATATTTCGACATAATTGGAAAAATAAAATCCTGCACGACAAAGAGCTGTGCAGGATTCTTTTTTTATAATGATTTATTATTTTTTCAAATAATCTACAATCCAAGCTCCTACTTCACTTGTTTTGTAGGCTTTGCCTCCTTTCGCAATATCTTCGGTAACAATGCCGGCTTCCATCGAAGCGTTTACAGCATCACGAATGGCTTTGCCTTCCTCCATCAACCCGAATGCGTACTCAAATAACAGAGCAGCCGAAAGAATCGTTGCTAACGGATTGGCTATATCTTTGCCCGCAGCCTGCGGATACGAACCATGAATCGGCTCAAATACGGAAGTATGTATTCCTACCGATGCCGAAGGCAACATACCCAAAGAACCGGTAATAACCGAAGCTTCATCCGTAAGAATATCACCAAACATATTTTCAGTAACCATTACATCAAAGCTTTTTGGCCATTGGATAATGCGCATTGCTGCATTATCGACAAACATATATTCTGTTTCAATATTAGGATATTGTTTTTCTACTTCTTGCCCTATTTCACGCCACAGACGGGAAGTAGCAAGCACATTAGCCTTATCTACAATAGTAACTTTTTTATTGCGTTGCCCTGCATATTTGTAGGCAAGGTGAAGAATACGCTCTACTTCTTCGCGAGTATAAACACAAGTATCGTATGCTGTATTTCCGTCCTCAGAGCGTCCTTGCGGACGACCGAAATACATACCTCCGGTCAACTCACGGATACACATAAAGTCAGCACCTTCGACCAAATCGGCACGAAGCGGTGATTTTTCTATCAATGAAGGAAAAGTTGTTACCGGACGAATATTAGCATACAATCCTAACTTTTTACGCATGGCTAACAAACCTTGTTCTGGGCGTACTTTAGCCGAAGGATTATTATCAAAACGGGGGTCGCCAATCGCTCCAAAAAGGACAGCGTCCGATTGCATACATAGGTCGTGTGTTTCGTCAGGATATGGATTTCCTGTTTTATCAATAGCACAAGCTCCTACAAGCGCTTCTTTATAAGTCAATTCGTGTCCGAATTTTTGACAAACGGCTTTGGTTACTTCTAAGGCTTGCGCTACAATTTCCGGTCCTATACCGTCTCCGGGCAATACTGCAATGTTTAATTTCATTATTCTTAATTCTTAAAAATTTTATTTTCTATCAAATCTTATATATTTAGGCTCCAATGCGACATAATCAGGATTATCCCACAAAGTACTTGTTATCATTAAATCGGCGCTATAGCGGTTGCAAGCTATCGGCACATTATGTACACGGCATTGGCGTAAAAGCATTTGTATATCAGCCTCGTGAGGCTGTGCACTTAAATCATCAATCAAAAAAATGGCTAAATCTATTTGCTTGCGCACTACCAAAGCAGCTATTTCGGCATCGCCACCCATCGGACCTGAATTCATACAGGTGAGATCAATATCTTTATAGCCTTTTTCTTCCAAAGCATTTTTTATCAAACTACCGGTTGTTCCGGTGCAAATAAGTTTATGGTGCGATAGCAGTTCCGCATTAAATACAGCCCAATCTACCATATCTGCCTTGCGCATATCGTGTGCAACCAGTGCAATAGTTAATTTTTTATGCATTTCTTTTTTATTTTAACTTAAATAGAATTGGTAGAACAAAATAGGTATTGACCTTTTTATCATTATTTTCTCCCGGAATCCATTGTGGCATTTTAGAAACAATGCGTAAAGCTTCTTTGTCAAGATCTTCATTCACACTCTTCACAACTTTTGCATCCGTAACATAACCATCTTTATCCACAATAAACCGTACTACTACTTTTCCCTCAATGTTATTTTCTAACGCGTTCTCTGGATAATTAAAATTCGATACCAAATATTGATACATGGCTTTTTCGCCACCTTGAAATTCCGGCATTTTATCTACATTAGTAAAAACCTCTGTTTCCGATTCGTCCACCGGAAGATTATCCATTGCGGGATTAGGAGACATGGATTCTATTTTCACTTCTGCCGGACTAACAATATCTAATGCTGATGCAAAATTGGCAGCAGCAAAAAATATAACGAAAAATGCAATATATTTCAGTTTCATTTTTGGGTAGCCTTAAAATCTGTTGAAATCTGATGCTTGGTACGCACATTCACCATCTCGTTCTTATGATAAATTTTTGCCGGAGTCCATTTTGGCATTTCAGAAATCGCCCTAATTACCTCGTTATCAAAATCTTCTCCAAGACTTTTCAGTATTTGAATATCCGAAAGCGAGCCATCTTTTTCAACAATAACTTCGGCAACAACGCGTCCGCTGATTTTTGTCCCATACATACTTGCCGGATATTTTACATTTTCTGCCAAATATCTAGTCATAGCTGTTATTCCACCTTTAGGGAATTCCGGTCTTTGGGTTACTTCATCCAAATTAAAAATAGTAAAATCGTTTTCAAGCCGTTCTTTAAAAGATGGTTCTTTCGCCCATATAACTGTGTTTAATAACAAAAAGAATAAAAAAAATGTGTGTTTTGGTTTCATAGGTAAAGATTTTATTATGAGTTAGATTACACTTCCAAATCCCCATCAAATATTTCGTGCCAAGGCAGACCGTATTTGTTCAATGCATCCATAAAGGGATCCGGATCAAATTCTTCTACATTAAACACTCCGGCTCCCGTCCACTTACCGGTAAGGAACATCATTGCGCCAATCATAGCAGGAACACCTGTTGTGTAACTTACTCCTTGTGCTCCGGTTTCTTCATAAGCAGCTTGATGCGAACAGTTATTATATACATAGTAAGTGCGTTCTTTGCCGTCTTTTATTCCACGAATACGGCAACCTATCGATGTTTCACCTGTATAGTTTTCGCCCAAGTCACCCGGATTCGGCAATACCGCTTTCAAAAACTGAATCGGAACAATTTTCACACCATTATAATCAACCTCGTCGATGCGAGCCATACCAATATTTTGAATAACACGAAGATGCGTCAAATATTCTTCTCCAAAAGTCATCCAAAAACGAGCGCGTTTCAGCGTAGGGAAATTTTTCACCAATGATTCCAATTCCTCGTGGTAAATTACATATGATTCTCTGTATCCGATATTCGGATAATTCAAAGGTTTGTGTATTTCATGCGGTTCGGTTTCCACCCATTTACCATTTTCCCAATAGCGCCCCTTTTGAGTTACCTCACGAATATTGATTTCCGGATTAAAGTTCGTTGCAAAAGCTTTACCATGGTCGCCTGCATTACAATCAACAATATCCAGATAATGTATTTCATCAAAATGATGTTTGGCTGCATAAGCTGTGTAAACGCCTGTTACACCCGGATCGAATCCGCAACCGAGAATAGCAGTTAAGCCTTTTTCTTTAAATTTATCTTGATACGCCCATTGCCAAGAATATTCGAATTTAGCTTTATCTTTAGGCTCATAATTAGCTGTATCCAGATAATTTACACCACACTCCAGACATGCGTCCATAATTGCCAAATCCTGATATGGCAACGCTACATTGACAACCAATTTCGGTTGATGTTCCTTGAATAATTTTATTAACTCGGGAACGCTATCGGCATCTACTTGTGCAGTTTTTATGGTTACACCATAGCGTTTTTTTATTTCTGCAGCAATGACATCACATTTTGATTTTGTGCGACTTGCTAATACTATTTCGGTAAAAATTTTGGGGTTTTGTGCCACTTTATGTACAACGACCGTACCTACGCCTCCGGCACCAATAATTACTACTTTCGACATAATATTCTTAATATGCTAATATACTAATTTGCAAATGTGCTAATTATTTTTTTCAGCACAAAAATAGTTTAATTTTCAGAAGATAAAAACGGAAAACAGCGATTTGCCGTTAAGTTTTTCTTAAAACTATGGTATTTGTTGATAATTAATTCAAAGTCACGCGGGGCATTTTATTATTTTTGTATTTCAAATCTCAGACGAATCTATGGAGCCTTCTTTTTTGAATGAATTAAACAAAAGCCAACTCGAGGCTGTATTGTACAACGAAGGACCTTCACTGGTAATAGCTGGTGCAGGATCAGGAAAAACACGCGTACTGACATACAAAATAGCCTATTTGCTGAGCAAAGGATTGCCTGCCGAATCTATTCTGGCACTTACTTTCACCAACAAAGCCGCCCGGGAAATGAAAGAGCGCATTGCTCAAATGATTGGTTGGCAACAAGCTCGCCGCTTATGGATGGGTACTTTTCACTCCATTTTTTCGCGTATACTAAGAGCTGAAGCCGAGCATTTGGGTTTTACGGCTCATTTCACGATTTATGATTCGTCCGACTCTAAAAGTTTGGTAAAATCCATCATCAAAGATTTAGCTTTAGACGATAAGATATACACTCTCAACAGTGTTTTAGGACGAATCTCGATGGCAAAAAACAATCTGTTTTCTCCACAAGCATACAGAGCAAACAGCGATTTGACAACCAGAGATTATCAATCGAAAATGCCGCAAATGAGCGAAATTTACCGGACTTACCATATGCGTTGTAAAGCAGCCAACGCAATGGATTTCGACGACTTACTGTTCTACACCAATGTCCTTTTCAGAGATAACCCTGCGATTCTGGAAAAATATAAAAATTTCTTCCAATACATTTTAGTAGATGAGTATCAAGACACTAATTTCTCACAATATTTAATAATCAATAAATTATCAGAAACCCATCAACGCCTTTGTGTAGTAGGTGACGATGCACAAAGCATTTATTCTTTCCGGGGGGCGAATATTGATAATATCTTGGGTTTCAAGAAAGAATATCCGAACTGTAAAATTTTCAAGATGGAACAAAATTACCGTTCTACTCAAAATATAGTCAATGCAGCCAACAGCTTGATTTCTAAAAACAAAGAACAAATTAGAAAAACTATTTTTTCGAAGAACCATACAGGCGAGACCGTCTCGGTTGCCGGCGTATATTCCGATTATGATGAAGGATTTACGGTAGCAAATACAATAGCGCAACTGCACGACAACGAATCGTCTTACAATGAGTTTGCCGTTTTGTATCGTACCAATTCACAATCTCGTGTATTGGAAGAATCATTGAGAAAAAACAGCATTCCGTATCGCATTTATGGCGGTTTGTCCTTTTACCAACGGAAAGAGATAAAAGATGTGCTGGCTTATTTTCGCTTAGCGATAAACCCCTCGGACGACGAAGCGCTCAAGCGAATCATCAATGTACCTGGACGAGGTATCGGCAACACAACGCTGGAAAAAGTGTTCGTTTGCAGCAAACAGCACAATGTAAGTGCGTGGGAAGTTATTTCCAATGTATTGCAATATAATGTGGGAGTTAATGCCGGTACGGCGTCAAAATTAACTCGCTTTACGGAACTGATTTTCCCTTTCCACGAAAAACTACAAGAACAAAACGCCTATGAAATAGGTAATGCCATCGTAAAAGCATCGGGAATCATGAACGATCTGAAAACTGACAATTCGACCGAAAGCCTTAGCCGGCAAGACAATATCGAAGAGTTGCTCAAAGCCATGCACGAATTTTGCGAATTGCGTATGGAAGAAGACGGAACAATAGCTACCCTTTCCGACTTTCTTTCGGAAGTTTCTCTTTTGACAGACCAAGATGAAAAAGAAAGTAATGATGATCAAAGAGTAACATTGATGACTGTACATGCTTCGAAAGGACTGGAATTTAAACATGTATTTATTGTCGGAATGGAAGAAGAGCTATTTCCGTCGTCGCGCATACAATCAGAACGCGATCTGGAAGAAGAACGACGATTATTTTATGTAGCCATCACCCGCGCCAAAGAAACTTGCCATATCAGCTACGCTAAAACCCGTTTTCGTCATGGAAAAAATAACTTTTGCAATCCGAGTCGTTTTCTTAAGGATTTAGATACTCGCTTTGTGAGCATGCCTGCTACAGACGATATTTTTGCTTTAAACACTCAATTCGAAAGAAGAAACCCGATATTGTACGAAGCAAAATTTATTGCGCCGTCTAAAAAATCCAAACCATTAAAACCACTTACAAACAATGAATCTGTGCGGGAATCGAAAACAGAAATAAACGGATTGCACCCTGCCATGCGTGTTATTCATGAGCTTTTTGGCGAAGGCACCATCATTTCGCTTTCGGGCAGCGGAGCCGATGCTCGAGCCGTCGTTTCATTCGACAATGTGGGACAAAAGAATTTATTACTAAAATATGCAAAGCTAACTGTGATGTAAAAGCCCCATTCTCAACTTTTTTTGCTTTCTTTGCAGTCGTTTTCTCTCAGATATTAAGTAAAATAATGATATATTTTAATGAAAATTTTAAGCTACGCTTTGTGTCTACTAAACGCAAAGTTGCAACCAGCGGTCACTACCAAAGGAAGTAAAGCCTCCAAGTTGCTAAGGTAAAATAAAACTTTGCGTCGTTGTGTCTTAGCTTCTTTGCGTTTAGTACAAAGAAACGAAGTTTCCTCTTTCTTTATTTTTTTGAAAAATGTATCAATAAATTGTTTTGTAAACTTAATGAAAAAAATAAGCCTGTTTTTACTGTTATGTTGGGTTCCTTTTTCGTTTATCACAAGCGAAACGGTTCGCATATACGGTTATGTATATACAGCCGCCAAACGCGAACCGGCAGTTGGAGCAAACATACAAGTCAGAAACAGCGAAATCGGCAGCATTGTACGCCATGATGGCTATTATGAACTCTCCTTTCCTGTCACCGATACGGCTTCCGTAATGTTTTCTTACCTTGGTTTTGAAACATATATTTTACCTGTTTCTTCTAACGACCAAAATATTCGTGAAATCGTTTATTTGGAAGAAAATTCCATAATGATGGACGATTTAACCGTGATCGGAATAGAACGAAACGCAACAACTACCCAACAACTAAATATTTCAGGCAATATTCCCGGAACGGCAGGTATCGAAAATGTATTGATCAAAGCCGGCATTTCTACTGCCAACGAACTAAGCTCACAATACTCTGTACGAGGCGGCAACTACGACGAAAACAGCGTTTATGTAAATAATACAGAAGTATATCGACCTATGCTTGTACAGTCGGGACAGCAGGAAGGATTGAGTTTTATTAATCCCGATTTGGTAGAATCGGTTGCTTTTTCAGCAGGCGGATTCGAGCCTATGTATGGCGACAAGATGGCTTCGGTATTGGATATTCGTTACAAAAAACCGAAAAATTTCGAAGGCTCCGTAAGCGCAAGCCTATTGGGGGCATCGGCTTATATCGGACAAGCATCCAAAGACCAAAAATTCACCCAAATACATGGCGTCCGCTACAAAAGTTCCAATTATATACTAAGCGATTTAGATTCGGAAGGCGTATTTAATCAACAGTTTGTGGACTATCAAGGTTACCTGACTTATCAATTTGCAAAAAAATGGGAAGCCAGCGTACTGGGTAATTTCTCCCGAAACAGCTACCACAGCGTGCCCAAAAGCCTAAACACCACTTTTGGGACTTTAGAAACACCTTATAACCTGACCATGTATTTCGATGGTCAAGAAAAAGATCTTTTTCAAACCATTTTCGGAGCCGGAACTATCACCTACAAACCTGTTAAAAAAGTAAACCTAAACATTATTGGTTCCGCTTTTTCTTCGTATGAGAATGTAAATTATGATATTTTGGGCGAATATTGGCTCAAAGAAATGGGTACAGATGGAAGTGAAGGTATTGTTATCGGAACAGGAGCACACCAGGATTATGCCCGAAATAAGTTGCATACTATCGTGCAAAACATATCTCACCGAGGAGATTACTCTACTTTAAAAAATAAATTGGAATGGGGTATCGGCATTCAGCACGAACGCATAACGGATGAGATCAATGAGTTCCAAGTGCGCGACTCTTCGGGTTACTCATTGCCATACGCGCCAGGCGCAATGAATGTTTGGTATAACCTTTATTCCGAGAACAGACTCGACTCTTACCGCACACAAGGATTTATCCAGGATGCTTATAAAATATTTGTCGGCGAAAACAGAAGTATCCTCACACTTACAGGAGGGTTGCGAGCTGCTTATTGGACTTTTAACGATGAATTTATCGTCAGTCCGCGTGCTACAATTGCCTATTTCCCTCGATGGAAACAGGAGTTCAGTTTTCGTTTTTCGACAGGATTATACTATCAATCTCCTTACTACAAAGAAGTGCGCGACACAATTGTAGATAACATGCGCAATGTAACGGTAGTTCTCAATGAAAATATTAAGTCGCAACGCTCTTTGCATTTTGTCTTGGGTAGCGATTATTTCTTTAAAATGAACCATCGCCCATTCAAATTTACCACAGAAATTTTTTACAAACCTGCCGACCAAATTATCTCTTACACGGTAGATAATGTGAAAATCATTTATGCCGGTGAAAATAACGCAAAAGCCTATGCGGCAGGTGTTGATTTTAAACTTTTCGGAGAGTTGGTTCCGGGTACGGATTCATGGATAAATCTGACATTGATGCGTGCAAAAGAAGATATTTACGGCAATGGTGTTGACTATGTGCCCCGTCCTAACGACCAACGATTCAATTTTTCAATGTTTTTCCAAGATTATTTCCCGCTATTTCCTAAATTCAAGTTCCACTTGAAAGCCATTTATGCAGACGGATTACCGTTTTGGGCTCCGAATGTTAGCATTCATACGAATCAAAACACCAACCGTTCCAAAGCATACCGCAGGATTGATATTGGCGTAAGCCGAGCCTATGTGAAAGGCGATGTAGCTTGGTTAGATAAAACACAAGTTTTTTCAGCTCTTAAAAGTATTAATTTAGGAGTAGAAATATTGAATTTGCTGGACACACGCAATGTGGCTTCGTATTATTGGGTAAGCGATGTGTACAACATTCAGCATGCCATACCGAACCAATTAAGCGGAATGATGTTTAACGCCAAAATATCATTGAATTTTTAACTTATGACTATATACGATAAAAATGCTGTCGAATTTGCTACCGTAGCAGCCGAAATGTGTCATTTTCTGGAAAATGTACGACTGCTCGATAAGCAAGAATTTTTGAGTCGTTCACTCAAAATGCTGCCTTTATTATACCTGAAAGCATCGTTGGTAGAAAAACCAGAAGTTCTTACCGAAGAAGAATTAGAAGATTTTGTAACCGAAGATACCTATGGATATATCCGTCAAGAAGTTGCCGCGCTACTTGAAGAAGACGACCGCTATCTGGAAGTTTTTTCGCCAGACATACAATTAAGCGACGAACCTTTAGCCACTGATATTTCGGAAGACTTAGCCGATATTTACCAAGATTTAAAGAATTTTCTGGAACGCTATCAAATCGGGCTCGAAGAAATCATGAACGACGCTTTGCGTGCCTGCATCATTTCTTTTGAAGAATATTGGGGACAACGATTGGTAAACTGTTTGCGTGCGATACACAATGTTTATTTCAATCCCGATAAAGAAACAAAAACAGTCAGTCAATCATCTGAAGAAAAATCTTTCAGAGATAATTTCTTATCACATCAATTGTAATGTTTGAACCAACTATATCCAAAGATACCGTAAACACGCTGCCGGTTTGCACCTATACAGGAAAAATCGAAGTGATAGATACCAAGGAAAAATGTAAGGATGCCGTGGCGTTTTTAAATCAACAAACCATTATCGGTTTCGATACCGAAACCCGTCCTTCGTTTATCAAGGGTATCCAGCATAAAGTTTCCTTGTTACAACTTGCTACCAATGATGTCTGTTTCCTTTTCAGATTAAATTTAATAGGTGTTCCTGAAGAATTGGTTGCTTTGCTACAAAATAAAAAAATATTGAAAGTAGGCGTAGCTATCGATAATGACAAAGTTTCTCTTCGAAAACTAAAAATAAGCAAACTTGATGACTTTATTGACTTACAAAAGATAGTCGGACAATTTGGAATTAAAGATATTAGCTTACAGAAGATATATGCTATTTTATTCGGCAAGAAAATCCCTAAAACACAGAGAATGAGCAATTGGGAAGCCCAAAGGCTAAATACGGAACAACAAAAATATGCAGCACTTGATGCATGGGCATCGTTACAAATATATCTGAAAATCAAAGAATTAAAAAAATCCACTCAACTAAAAAATAACACGAACGATATACATTTATGATACAATTAACACTAAAACCGGGCAAAGAAGAAGCTTTACAACGGAGGCATCCATGGATTTTTTCGGGAGCCATCCAACGCATAAACGGCAAACCCGAAGAAGGGGATGTTGTAGAAGTTTTAAGCACTAAAGGAGATTTTTTAGCGGTCGGGCATTATCAAATAGGAAGCATAGCCGTTCGCGTACTTAGTTTTACACAAAGAGTAATCGACTCTTTATTTTGGGAAGAAAAAATACAATCGGCATATCGTTTGCGTAAATCTCTCCAATTAGCCGAAAATAAAGATAATAATACTTACCGTTTAGTACATGGCGAAGGCGACGGATTACCGGGATTAATTATCGATATATACGGAAACTCGGCTGTATTGCAAGCTCATTCGGTGGGAATACATTATGCCCGAAAAACGATTGCGGACACATTAATCAAAACAGTAAAAGGACTTGAAAATGTGTACTATAAATCGGAAACGACTCTCCCCTACAAAGCCACTCTTACCGACGAAAAAGAAAACGATTACCTGATAGGAAAAGCTCCTGAAGATATTGTTGCAACAGAAAATAAAATACAATTCCATATCGATTGGTTACGCGGACAAAAAACCGGTTTTTTTGTAGATCAACGCGATAACCGATTCTTACTTGAATTTTATGCCAAAGAACGAAAAGTGTTGAATATGTTTTGCTATACCGGTGGTTTCTCATGTTATGCCATGCGAGGTGGTGCTAAACTGGTACATTCCGTAGATAGCTCGGCTCGTGCTATCGAATTGACCGACAAAAATATTGCACTTAATTTCCCTGATGATACTCGTCATCAATCATTCGCACAAGACGCTTTCGATTTTTTGGGAAACATTAAAGATAAATATGACTTAATAATACTAGATCCGCCCGCATTTGCCAAACACCGCGATGCCGTACGCAATGCACTAAAAGGTTATCAACGCATCAATGCCAAAGCTTTTGAACAAATAAAAAGCGGTGGAATTTTGTTTACCTTCTCATGTTCGCAAGTAGTAAGTCGTGAACAATTTCGCTTAACTGTATTTAGTGCTGCTGCACAAAGCAAACGCTCGGTTCGAATACTACATCAACTGACACAACCGGCAGATCATCCGATAAATATTTATCATCCCGAAGGAGAATATTTGAAAGGATTAGTACTCTATATTGAATAAAATTTCTGCTTACAACTTTTTACTATATTTGCATTTGCAATTAATTTTGAAAACGAAATTTTGCTTAGTCGATTTTTAAAATATATCTCATTTGATACCACCTCAAATCCGCAATCTGAGGATATCCCCAGTACAGAAGGTCAATTGGAGTTTGCCCGATTTCTAACCGAAGAATTGGAACAAATCGGATTGAGTGAAATAACCCTTGATGAAAACGGTTATGTGATGGCAACTTTGTCTTCGAATGACGATTCTGCGCGCCCGACTATAGGTTTTATTGCCCATATGGATACCAGTCCCGATGCGAAAGGATCTGATATCTCACCTCGTATCATCGAAAATTATGACGGTGAAAATATCGTATTAAATGCTACGGAAAATATAATTCTTTCTCCAACCGAATTTCCTGAACTCAGTTTATATATTGGTCAAGACTTGATTGTAACGGACGGTACTACACTGCTTGGTGCCGACAATAAAGCCGGTATTGCTGAAATAGTTACCGCAATGGAATATTTGGTAAAACATCCGGAAATCAAACACAGTAAAATACGCATAGCTTTCACACCTGATGAAGAAATTGGCAAAGGAGCCTCTTTTTTCGATGTCCAAAAATTCGGAGCCGACTATGCATATACTATTGATGGGGGAAAAATCGGCGAGTTAGAATATGAAAATTTTAATGCCGCCGAAGCAACTATCATTTGTTATGGACGAAATGTACATCCGGGCGAAGCAAAAGGAAAGATGATAAATTCGATGCATCTGGCACGACAAATTATGAATATGCTTCCTGCAGATGAAATCCCAGAACAAACCGAAAATTATGAAGGATTCTTTCATTTAACCAATATGCAAGGAACTGTAGAACAAACGCTCTTGCATTATATCATCCGCGACCACGACAAAGCAACTTTTGAAATGCGTAAACAGATATTACAGAATGCAGCCAACAGCATAAAATCCGAATGGGGAGAACACTTTGTCAGCATCGAGATAAAAGACCAGTACTATAACATGCGCGAAAAAATCGAACCGGTCATGTATATTGTAAAATATGCCGAAGAAGCTATGCGCACCGTTGGTATTGAACCGATTATAAAACCGATTCGTGGAGGTACGGATGGAGCACAACTGTCATTTAAAGGATTACCATGCCCAAATATTTTTACCGGTGGACATAACTTTCATGGAAAATATGAATTTATCCCTGTTCAATCTATGCAAAAAGCGGTACAAGTTATTGTTGAAATAAGCAAACACGAAATATATATTGGAAAATCTTAATTTTTAATTCTATGGCAAAAGTTACCCGACTAATTGATTTAGTGCCGAACTTCTTGGAAAAATATCCAGAAAGACCTATTTTCGGACATAAGCAAGATGGCGAATGGAAAACCATCAGCATTCAAGAATACGCAGAAAGAGTAAATAACCTGAGCTACGCTTTTTTAAAACTTGGCATTGAAAAAAACGATAAAGTTGCGATCGTTAGCAACAACCGTCCCGAATGGAACATGATAGATATGGCTACACTACAAATAGGAGCCGTTTCCGTGCCAATCTATCCGACCATCAGCATGGAAGACTACTTGTATATCTTCAATCATGCCGAAATTAAATTACTTGTAATAGAATGGAAAGTCTTACGCAGGATAGAAAAAATATTTCCACAAGTAAAGAGTTTGAAAAACATTTATACTTTTATTCCAATTGAAGGATACCCACATCTTGCTCAGTTAGAAACTCTTGGAAAGGAAAATCCTGTTCCAGAAAAACTCGAAGCTCTTCGCAACGGAATCACCCCTGAAAATTTAGCTACCATCATTTACACATCAGGAACAACAGGAGATCCTAAAGGAGTAATGCTTTCACATAAAAATATTGTAACAAATATTGAAGGAGTTCAAGATATCCCTGCTCCTTGGGTACGCCGTACATTAAGTTTTTTGCCGCTTTGCCATGCTTACGAACGCACATTGGTTTATTTATATCAATACCTAGGCTTTACAACTTATTATGCCGAAAATTTAGGTGCTATTGCCGAAAACATTAAAGAAGTAGATCCAAACCTGATGTGTTGCGTGCCTCGCTTGTTAGAAAAAATCTACGATAAGCTATTCGCAGCAGGCAAAAACCAAAAAGGTATCTCTAAAATAATTTATTATTGGGCTTTTAGTGTAGCCAAACGATATGAAATAACAGGCAATACTCTATACTATAAATGTATTCATAAAATTGCAGATAAGCTTGTTTTCGGCAAATGGCGCGAAGCACTTGGTGGGCATTTCGATATAGTGGTATCCGGCGGTTCCAGTCTTCAAACTCCGATTGCCCGTTTCTTCTCAGGTATCGGTATGCCTGTGTACGAAGGTTATGGACTCACAGAAACTTCGCCTGTGATAGCAGTATCTCGCCGTGGCAAATACCAACGAAAAGCGGGTACTGTAGGTCCTATAATGCCTAATGTGGAAGTAAAAATAACAGAAAACGGAGAAATATGTTGTCGTGGCAATAGCGTAATGATAGGTTATTACAAAGACCCCGAACGCACTGCCGAAGTAATAGATAATGAAGGTTGGTTCCACACCGGCGATATCGGAAAATTTGATAAACACGGCAGATTAATCATTACCGGCAGATTAAAGAATATCTTTAAAACTTCATTTGGCAAATATATTAATCCACAAAAAATTGAAAACAAGTGTTGTGAATCGCCATTTATTTCTAACATGATAGTAGTAGGCGAAAACCAAAAATTTGCAGCAGCATTGATTGTGCCTGATTTCGAATTTCTGAAAGCATGGTGTAACCGGTACAACATCAAATACACTACAGATGAGGAAATGGTAACAAACAAAGATGTAAATGACCGATACCGCAAAGAGTTAGCAAAATACAACAATAAATTCGGAGACTGGGAACAAATAAAAAAATTCGAGCTTATTGCTGATGATTGGAGCGAATCCAGCGGTATATTGACTCCTACTCTTAAAGTAAAACGAAATATAGTAGTAGAAGAAAAATATGCTGAAAAAATAGAAAAATTATTCAGCTAAAAAACAAAATAGATAAAAACTAGGAGCAGTTATGTTTTTACATAACTGCTTTTTTTAAAATCAAAAAGATTCACAATCCTTTTGATTATGAACCTTCTTGTACCCAGAGCCGGGATCGAACCGGCATGGAAGTGAATCCACTGGTGTTTGAGACCAGCGCGTCTACCAATTCCGCCATCTGGGCAATTGCGCGGCAAAGGTAATTATTTTTTTTATTCTACAAAAGATTTAATGTCGCTTTTATCTTTTTATAACCGGCTCGTTGCAGAGGAGAATCAGCAAATATTTTATTAAATTCTTCTTCTGTAATATTTTCCCATGCTTCTTTATCCATTGATAGAAATTCCGGTAAACAACGAAACTCGTTCGTATCACTTAATTTTACCTGTTGATTATACGGACAAACCTGTTGGCAAGTATCACATCCGAAAAGACGATTTTCTAACTTAACAGCTAATTCTGCCGGTATATCGTCTTTGCTTTCGACAGTGTGGTATGAAAAACATCGGTTGGCATTTACAACATACGGTTCGCATAAAGCTTTAGTAGGACAAGCATCAATACATCTACTGCAATTTCCGCACCGGTTCGGAATTGGATTATCATAATTCAATTCGGCATCAATAATCAGCTCACCGATAAAAGTAAAAGAACCAACCTTAGGGTTTATCAAAAGTGCATTTTTCCCAATCCATCCCAAACCTGCCTTTTCTGCCCACCGACGCTCGAGGACAGGAGCCGAATCAACAAAAGCCCGACCGTTTATTTTGTCTTCTGGCGACAATTTTTGTATTAATTCTAATAATTGATACAACTTCTGTTTCATTACCACATGATAATCCTTACTATAAGCATATTTTGCTATTTGTGGGACAGAAAATTTTTGTACTTGAGGCGAATAATAATTAAGCAAAACCACAATCACCGAACGCGCATTTTCAAGCAACAAAGTAGGATCTATTCGCTTGTCGAAATGATTTCTCATATATCCCATTCCGGCACAATAATCTTTTTCGAGCCAATTAGAAAGAATATCAGCATCTTCTTTCAACAATTCGGCTCGAGCTATCCCACAGGCATCAAAACCTATTTCCAACGCCTTTACTTTTATTTGTTCGGATGTTATCATAACGAAAAAAACTGTCTAAAAGCCAAAGTTAAAAAGACTTTCAAACAGTTTCACATTCTTTTAAGCATTTTACTAATTAGCCATTTCGGACAAGAATTTGATACGCACCAAACGCACTTCTTCTTCCGAAAATTCGTTTTCTCCAAGTTCCTCTAAAGCATCACTAATTCTATCGGTTTCGGCTTCCTTAAAATATTCGTAAATTTCCTCGATATGGTCTTCATCCATAATTTCTTCCAAAAAATAATCAATATTGATTTTAGTTCCGGAATAAACGATCGCTTCTATCTCATCAAGCAATTCTTTAAATTCAATTCCTTTTGAAAGTGCGATATCATCTAACGCTATTTTACGGTCAATCGACTGAATAATAGACACTTTTAGTTTCGATTTATTAGCAACAGAACGCACACGCAAATCTTCTGGTCGAATAATTTCATTCTCCTCCACATGATTTTTTATCAGTTTGACAAAATCTTCACCATAGCGTTTTGCTTTTCCTGCTCCTACTCCGGGTATATTTTGTAGTTCCTCGATAGTAACCGGATAGTTCGTAGCCATAGCCTCAAGCGACGGATCTTGGAAAATAACAAATGGTGGAACTTCCAATCTTTTCGACATTTTTTTGCGTAAATCTTTGAGCATCGCAAAAAGAGTCTCATCGGCAGCACCACTTCCCCCACCGCGAACAGGGGTCGTGTCTTCATCGTCATCTTCGAACTCATTATCTTTTGTGATCATAAACGAAGTCGGATTCACCAAATATTTTTTACCGGCAGCCGTCATTTTAAGCAAGCCATAATTTTCTATGTCTTTATTCAAAAAGCCTGAAACCATTGCCTGACGAATTACGGCATGCAACACGCGTTCATCTTCTTCTTTGAAAGCGCCAAAAAGTTCCAACTCATCATGTTCATGCGATTTTACATCGGCTGTCTCTTTCCCTTTCAAAATATCAACGATATGTTCAGCTTTAAACTTTTCTTTAAGCATTAATACCAATTCTAAAATAGATACAGCCATTTCCTTGGCTTCAATTTGTTTTTTAGGATTCATACAATTATCGCAACTTCCGCAATTATCTTCGGTATGTTCTTCTCCGAAGTAGTGTAACAATAATTTTCTTCTACAAATAGACGATTCGGCATAAGCTGCCGTCTCAAATAGTAATTGTTTTCCGATTTCTTGCTCGGCAATCGGCTTACCTTGCATAAACTTTTCTAGTTTCTGAAGATCTTTGTTCGAATAAAAAGTCAAACAATGCCCCTCTCCACCATCACGACCTGCACGACCGGTTTCTTGATAATACCCTTCTAAACTTTTTGGGATATCATAATGTATCACAAAACGCACATCAGGCTTATCGATTCCCATGCCAAAGGCTATGGTAGCCACAATAACATCGGCTTCTTCCATTAAAAACTTATCTTGATTCCCGGAACGCGTCGATGTGTCTATTCCTGCATGATAAGGCAAAGCAGAAATTCCGTTAACAATAAGCATTTCTGCCAATTCTTCTACTTTTTTACGACTCAAGCAATAAATAATACCCGATTTACCCTCATTGTTTTTAATATATTTTATGATATCTTTATCAATATTTTTAGTTTTCGGACGAATTTCATAATACAAATTCGGACGATTAAAAGAAGACTTGAAAACCTTGGCTTTTTGCATACCCAAGTTTTTCTGAATATCATGTTGAACTTTTGGCGTGGCAGTAGCGGTAAGAGCTATAATGGGTGCTTTTCCTATTTCGGTTACGATAGGGCGTATCCTACGGTATTCAGGACGGAAATCATGTCCCCATTCCGAAATACAGTGAGCCTCATCGATGGCATAAAAAGATATTTTTACCTGCTTGAAGAAATCAATGTTTTCTTCTTTAGTCAAGGACTCCGGTGCAACATAAAGCAATTTGGTTTTTCCGTTAAGAATATCCTCTTTTACTTGGTCGATTGCAGCTTTGTTAAGCGAAGAATTCAGAAAATGTGCAATACCGTCATCTTCTCCAAAATTGCGCATCGCATCTACCTGATTTTTCATCAGTGCAATAAGCGGAGAAATTACAATTGCCGTTCCTTCCATAAGGAGCGAAGGAAGCTGATAACACAACGATTTACCTCCACCGGTAGGCATCAAAACAAAAGTGTCGTTGCCATCCAACACACTTTCTACTATACTTTCTTGAGGTCCTTTAAACGAGTCGAACCCGAAATTCTTTTTCAGCGCTGCTATGAGGTCAATATTTACCATCAATACACTTGAAATTTTTTTATTTTAGAAACAAATTTATAAACAAGTTTATGAATAATCAAAATCTTTTACGCTATTTGTTGCAAATTTGCTTTGCTCAATTTTTCTTCTGCAAAAGCTTTTGTAATTATCAATTGATTTATCTTTTTCGAAGGTGCTTCATACATATCATCCATAATGATGGTTTCGACTATAGAACGAAGTCCACGAGCTCCAAGCTTAAACTCAATGGCTTTGTCAACCACATAATCTAATGCTTCATCTTCAAAAATAAGTTGTACTTCATCCATTTTAAACAATTTTTCATATTGTTTAATGATAGAGTTCTTCGGCTCGGTTAAGATTCGGCGCAAAGCATTTCTATCCAATGGATTCAGATAAGTAAGAATAGGTAAACGGCCTATGATTTCGGGTATCAAACCGAATGATTTTAAGTCTTGTGGCGTGATGTATTGTAGGAGATTTTGTGTATCTATTCTATTGGTCTTCTTGCTGGCACCATAACCAACAACTTTTGTATTGAGACGAGCAGCTATTTTTCGTTCAATGCCATCAAATGCGCCTCCGCAAATAAATAAAATATGTTGCGTATTTACCGGAATCATTTTCTGATCCGGATGTTTACGACCTCCTTGTGGTGGCACATTTATAACCGACCCTTCGAGCAGTTTAAGCAAACCTTGCTGTACTCCTTCGCCACTCACATCGCGGGTAATAGACGGATTATCTCCTTTGCGGGCTATTTTATCTATTTCGTCAATAAAAACAATGCCTCGTTCCGCAGCTTTTACATCATAATCGGCAACCTGGAGCAAACGGGTAAGAATACTTTCAATATCTTCGCCCACATAGCCGGCTTCGGTAAGTACCGTTGCATCTACAATGGTAAAAGGAACATGTAAGCGTTTAGCAATAGTACGAGCCAATAGCGTTTTACCTGTTCCGGTGGAACCAACTAAAATGATATTCGATTTTTCAATTTCAATTTCGTCTTCAGTTTTAGCTTGCATCAAGCGTTTGTAATGATTGTAAACAGCTACTGAAAGATACTTTTTCGCCTCGTCTTGTCCGATTACATATTGGTCAAGATAAGTTTTAATATCTACCGGGGTCGGAAGTTGCTCTTTTTCTATCGTAAATTTAGACCTTTGTCGTCGGTGTTTATCGTTTTCGTGAACAATTTCGTAAGCAGCTTCGGCACATTCGCTACAAATATTACCATTAATACCGCTTATAAAAAATCCGGCTTCCTCCTGCGAACGACCGCAAAAGCTACATTTCTCGTTTTGTTTTGCCATAAATTAATTAGCAGATTAGCAAATTCGGAAATTAGCAAATTGAATTTACATTGACTAATTCTCGAATTGGCTAATTATTATTTTTTCTCTCTGATTAAAACCTCATCGATCATCCCATATTCTTTCGCTTCAAGAGCAGTCATCCAATGATCACGATCGGAATCTTTTTCGATTTGCTCAAATGGTTTGCCCGAATGGTCGGAAATAATTGTATAAAGTTCTTTTTTCAATTTTTGAATTTCACGGGCTGTAATTTCGATATCCGATGCTTGTCCTTGTGCTCCACCCATTGGTTGGTGAATCATCACACGAGAATGTTTAAGCGCCATGCGTTTCCCTTTTTCGCCCGCAACTAAAAGCACCGCAGCCATCGAAGCCGCCATGCCGGTACAGATAGTTCCTACTTTGCTACCAATATATTGCATGGTATCATAAATTCCGAGACCGGCATACACAGACCCCCCCGGAGAGTTGATATAAATGGAAATATCTTTCCCCGGATCCGAAGTATCAAGAAAAAGTAATTGAGCTTGTATTACATTGGCTGTGTAATCATCAATTTGAGTACCTAGAAAAATAATCCTGTCCATCATTAAACGAGAAAATACATCCATCTGGGTTACATTAAGCTGACGCTCTTCCAAAATAGAAGGCGAAATATAATTCGATGTAATCGATGTGTATTGATCTAGAGCCAAACCATTCATTCCTAGATGTTTGTTGGCAAATTTTCTAAACTCATTATTCATATCCATTCGTTTTTAAAGTTTTAATTTATAGGGATAAAATTCTCCTCTCTCCGAAAAAAGAGAACAAATTTAGATAAAATAAGTTTTCTAACAAATCTAAAAATATTTTTAACATTTTTATCCTGCATTATGATAAAAAGAGCTTTACAATCTTTATCCTGATTTTTCGGCAAAAATAACTACATTTGTAGCAAAACACAGAATTATATGACGCTCAAAATAGGAAAATACAACGACCTTACCCTTACTCGTTTTTGTGACAAAGGAGCCATGCTTGATGGCTTAGATGCAGGAGAAATACTTTTACCTAAAAGCTATATAAAAGATTGGATGACAGTCGGAGAAAAAATCCATGTTATTGTATATCCCGACTCTAACGATTTTTTGGTCGGAACCACCGAAAAAGCTTATGCACAAGCAGGCAATTTTGCCTTTTTAGAAGTAGTAATGGTAAATAACATGGGAGCATACTTAGATTGGGGCGTATCAAGAAAGCTCTTTGTTCCATTCAGAGAACAGCGAATGCGGATGCACGAAGGCGGTTTCTATTTAGTTTATATTATATACAATAAAAATACAAATCGCATTTACGGAACAGCCAAATATGACAAATACATAGACAAAACACAATCGCCTTACCATGCCGGCGATGAAGTAAATATTTTGATTGCTTCAAAAACAGATTTAGGCTTTAAAGCTATTGTAGATAATCGCTATGGAGGAATGCTTTATGTAAACGAATTGACTGAGAATTTAGAAGTAGGCGACGAAAGAGTAGCTTACATTAAGCGCATTCGCGATGATTACAAAATAGATTTGAGTTTAAGCAAAATCGGCTTCGCACGCATTACCGATTTTTCGGACGAGCTACACAGCCGACTGCAAGAACGCGGTGGCTTTATCGCATTGAATGACAATAGCAATGCCGAAGAAATTTTCGATTTTTTTGGTGTAAGTAAAAAAACTTTTAAAAAAGCAGTGGGCGATTTATACCGAAAAAGACTTATCGCTATCAATGAAGAAGGAATACAATTGATTGGGGAAAATTGAAAAACTTCGACCTAAGCTGTTGTAATCTACATTGGCTAAGACCTAAAAAAGATAATTTAGTTTAAATAAATTTTTATTGCAACAAATATTAATCATTTAAATGATAAATATAGCTGATATTTCTAAACAAGCTGTTATTACACAGTCCGGATCCATTTCTTATAAAGAATTATTTTTAAGAATCAATTCTTATGCAAAAAAATACCAACATAATTCCTATCAAGTTATTGGTATTTATGCTGAAAATAGTATAGATTGGATTAGCGTTTTTTATTCGGGATTACAAAACGGGTGCATTGTCGTACCTATCGATTATGGCGCATCGCACGATGATGTGGCTTATATCTTAAATGATTGCAAACCGGATTTATTATTTGTCGGAGCAGGACAAATAGGTGATATAGAATCTATTCTTCAAAAAACGAATTACAAGCCGGAAATCTTGTATCCTATAACAGATGTAATTGAAAATGATTTTACAAATCATTTTCAACAAACCCCCGAGAATTTGGAAAAAACAGCAGTCATTATTTATACTTCAGGAACAACAGGAAATCCAAAAGGAGTCATGCTTTCTTACAAAAATTTGATAGCAAATATGGATGGCGTTTCCAAAGAAGTCGTAATATTTGCTCCCGAACGCCAGACCTTAATCCTTCTTCCATTGCATCATATTTTTCCATTAATCGGTTCGATGATGGCGCCGCTATATGTCGGAGCAACAATCGTGATGTCTCCGTCCATGCAATCCTCCGACCTGCTGGAAACACTTAAAAACAATCATGTTGCAATAATTATCGGTGTTCCGAGATTGTATGAATTAATCTACAAAGGACTTAAGGCTAAAATAGATGCCTCATTTGCAACCCGTGCAATTTTTAAAATAGCCGAATCCATTAACAATAAAAAATTCTCTCAAAAGATTTTCAAAAAGGTTCACGACGGATTCGGAGGTCATCTGTTATATCTCGTAAGTGGGGGAGCAGCGCTCCCGAAAGAAGTAGGAGGTTTTTTCAAAACATTGGGATTTGATGTACTCGAAGGATATGGAATGACCGAAGCCGCTCCAATGATTACATTCACACGCCCCGGAAGGGTTAAAATAGGATCGCCCGGAGAAGCCTTGCCCGGATTAACCATAAAAATCGAAAATGGAGAAATTGTCGCCAAAGGAGACAATATCATGCAAGGATACTATAACCAACCCGAAGAAACGGCACAAGTTCTAAAAAACGGTTGGTTATACACAGGAGATTTAGGTTATTTGGATAAAAACGGTTTTCTTTTTATAACCGGACGAAAAAAAGAAATTATTGTCCTGTCTAACGGGAAAAACATTAATCCGGTCGAATTGGAAAGCAAATTAGAAGCTGATTTTGATGTAATTAAAGAAGCAGGTGTATTTGCTGTAAATGATGTTTTGCATGTTGTAATATTTCCCGATTATGAAAAATTGGCAACCCTTGGAATAACAGACCTCAATGCTTATTTCCGTGAAAATGTATTATCTCCTTTCAATCAAAAGCAAAGTTCATATAAACAAATTTCTCAGTTAACGCTGACAAAAAATGAACTTCCTAAAACACGGCTTTCGAAAATTCAACGCTTTAAACTTCATGAATTAATAAAGCCGGATAACCCGATAGAAACCGAAATCAATCGTCCTCTAAGCAATGAATTTCTTGCCTTGAAACACTTTATCGAAAGAATGATCAATGTAAAAGTTCTTCCGAGTCTGCATGTTCAATATGATTTAGCATTAGATTCATTAGGCAAATTAAGTTTGATCGACCATATCGAACAACGCTTCGGGATTACCATCGAAAATGACAAATTACTTCAGTTTTCATCATTGGAAAAATTAGCTGATTATATTAAAAAGGAAAAGAAATTCTTCAAAGAAGAAGAAAATACCGAATGGTCTGCTGCATTAAATACGCAAACCGGAGGGAAATTACCCAAAGCCTGGCCAACTCAAGTTATTATAAAAACTATTTTCAAGTATTTCTTTAAAGTTTATTTTAAATTTAGCGGAAATGGGATTTCCAATATTCCTGAGGGCGCTTGCATCATTGCCCCGAATCATCAAAGTTTTATCGACGGACTTTTTGTTGCTTCTTTTCTACGACGAAAAGCATTGAAAAAGACCTATTTCTACGCTAAAGAAAAACATGTAAAAAACAGCATACTGCGTTTTCTGGCAAATCACAATAATGTTATTGTGATGGATCTGAACTCAAACCTGAAAGAATCGATACATAAGTTAGCGGAAGTATTATTGACAGGCAACAAGGTAATTCTTTTCCCCGAAGGAACCCGTTCGGCAGACGGCTCATTAGGCGAATTCAAAAAAATGTTCGCTATCCTTAGCAGCCAATTGAATGTACCGGTAGTACCGGTAGCAATATCGGGCGCTTATGACGCATTACCGCAAGGAAGCAGTTTTCCGAAATTCGGCACTAAAGTAAATGTTACTTTTCTTAAACCCCAATATCCCGAAGGAAAAACGATTGAAAAGTACATAGACACCATACGGCAAGAGATACAAAAGGAATTAAAGCGATAAATGTGTAGTCTGTGTTGACTCAGATTTATTCCTCGCAACCCAAGCCAAATAAGTGTTATTTGACTAAAAACCTTGAATTTAGAACTTAAAACCTTTTTATGCAAACCAACGAAGCATTACAACTCGCTTTCGACTTTGTTCAATATACTAACCGACATATTTTTCTTACAGGAAAAGCCGGTACCGGGAAAACCACTTTTTTACACAATTTAAAAGTTCATTCACCTAAACGAATGATTGTGGTAGCACCAACGGGCGTAGCAGCTCTCAATGCAGGCGGGGTAACCATTCATTCTTTTTTTCAGATAGGATTCGGTCCGCAAATTAACAACGAATCTACAGTAAAAGAACAACGCTTCAATCGCGAGAAGATAAATATCATCCGAAGCTTGGATTTGTTAGTTATTGACGAAATCAGTATGGTGCGCGCCGATTTGCTCGATGCAGTGGATAGAGTTTTACGGCGCTTTCGCGACAAACAAAAACCTTTCGGCGGCGTCCAACTGCTTATGATTGGCGATTTGCAACAACTCTCACCCGTAATAAAAGAAGATGAATGGCAACTGCTAAACATGTACTATGACACCGGCTACTTTTTCAGCTGCAAAGCCTTACGGGAAACTTCGTATATCAGCATTGAATTAACTCATGTTTTCCGACAACAAGACGATTATTTTATCGAAATACTGAATAAAATACGCGAAAACCGCCTCGACACCAATACCCTGAATATACTGAACGAACGCTATCTTCCGGACTTTGAGCCTTTGACAGATGACGGTTATATAACTCTCTGCACACACAATGCGCAAGCGCAACGCATCAACGAAAGCAAACTCGAACAGCTCGACACCGAAAAACAATGTTTCACTGCCGAAATCAAAGATAATTTTCCTGAATACGCCTACCCTACCGAATTTAACTTAGAACTGAAAGAAGGCGCACAGGTGATGTTCGTAAAAAATGATCCGTCGTACGAAAAACTGTTTTTCAACGGAAAAATCGGTAAAATAACCCGTATCAACGAAAAAACAATTTATGTACAATGTCCCCACGAATCGCATGAGATAGCTGTTATTCCACTCGAATGGGAAAATATAAAATATACGCTCAACGAAACGACAAATGAAATTACCGAAAATGTAGAGGGAGTTTTCAAGCAATATCCTCTTAAATTGGCGTGGGCAATCACAATACACAAAAGCCAAGGACTTACCTTTGAGCGGGCAATTATTGATGCCGAAGCCTCATTTGCACACGGACAGGTATATGTGGCGCTAAGCCGCTGTAAAACGCTGGAGGGAATGGTACTCAGCTCTAAAATATCGAACCGAAGCGTAATCAATGACGGAACAGTTACCGATTTTATTCATCAAATAGAGCAAAATCAGCCTGACCAAGCGCAATTAAATGAGGCTAAATTAGCATATCAATACGAATTACTGAAAGAATTATTCCAATTTTCGCGTTTGCGTTATTTGCTGAGTTCGCTGATCAAGACAGCTTACGAAAATCAAAGCGCTGTTCCGCAATCGTTGAACGATGTTTTCCAATCTATTCTCACAAAAACAGATATGGATATTATTGATGTTGCTAATAAATTCCACACACAAATTACACAGTTACTTTCAACTGAACGCAACGCAGAAGGAAATCAAGCATTACAAGAGCGGATAAAAAAAGGCGCACTCTATTTCTTCAAAAAAATCAAAGAAAACATCAGCGAAAACATCGAAAAAGCCGATTTTGACATTGATAATCAAGCTGTAAAAAAACAGTTAACAGATACAGTTAAAAAACTGTCGGAAGAAATCAATCTAAAAAATGTTTGTTTTCAAGCTTGCACCGAAGGATTTTCGATAAAATCACAACTGGAAGCTCGAGCCATTGCCACGATAGAAAAAACAACACCTAAAGTGTCGGCAAAAGCCGTCAAAATCGAACAGTCCGACAAGATACCACACCCTGAAGTATTCAATACGCTTCGTGCATGGCGCAACGCGAAAGCGGACGAACTAAACATCATTGCTTACCAAATTTTTTCACAAAAAACATTATTCGAACTGGCTTTTTACCTGCCAACAGACGAACGATCATTAAAAACAATCAATGGCATGGGTAGCGCCCGTGTAAGACAATACGGCAGCGAAATAATCGAAATCATCAACGATTATTGCATGGAATACGGTATTGAGAAACAGGATATTCCTTTGCATTTCGAAAAAGAAAAACCGGCAAAAGAGCCCAAAATAGATACGAAAGAAGCGTCATTAAATCTATTCAAACAAGGAATGAAAATCGCTGAAATCGCTACCGAACGGAATTTAACTATAAACACTATCGAAAACCATTTGGCCTATTTCGTGGAGAATGGCGAATTGGACATCAGCCTTTTTGTAACGGACGAAAAACTGAAACGAGCCACAACCTTTATCGAAAAAAATAATTTTGAGGGATTTAGCGAATTGCGGGAAAAATTAGGCGAAGAGTTTAGTTATAGCGAGTTGAAAATGATTGTAAAACATAGCGAATTTTTAAAATCCGATCATTAAAAAGCCATGTTTAAAAACAGACTTATAAAACTTCGGGGAGGCATGTGTCAAGCAAATATCTCCGCCGTAGTCATACCTACTGCCGACCCGCACGGCAGCGAATATATTCCGGAATATTGGCAGATACGGCGTTATTTCTCCGGCTTTACCGGCTCGGCAGGTACATTGCTTGTTACGCTATCCGATGCAGGGCTTTGGACAGACCCACGCTATTATCTGCAAGCTGAAGCAGAATTGAAAGACACAAGCATCAAATTGTTCAGAGAGGGTGAAAAAGAAACGCCATCGTTTATCGAATGGCTTTGTGCTAATCTTTCTCCAAAAGATAAAGTACTGATTGATAAATCACTTTTCTCTGTAAACGAATATGATTCTATAGAAAAGAAATTGCTGAAAAATAATATTGAACTAATTTCCGACAGTAATTTCTTAAATAATTTGCGTGAAGAAAAGATTCCTTTTCCTAACGCAAAGATTTTTCTTCACGACGAAAAATTTGCAGGACAATCTGCTGCTGAAAAGATAGCGAACATACGACAAGTAATGCAAGTAAAATTCGTTGATTACTTGTTAATCAATTCGCCCGAAGAAATCGCTTGGCTTTTCAATATCCGAGCTTGCGACACCGAATATAATCCTACGCCAATAGCTTATGCGGCAGTAGAAAGCAAAAAATCTATTCTTTTTGTAAAACAGGGTAAAATAGAAGAAAAACTTCTCCCCTATTTTAAAGCGCAAAACATCATCATTAAAGATTACGATGAATTTCTTCCGTATATAAAAAACATTTCGGACAAGAAAGTATGGATCGATCCGGAAAGGATGAATGCATTAGTATGCAGCTTTTTAGACAGAAAAGAATATTTATTTTTGAAATCTTCACCAATAGAAAACTTAAAAGCGAGCTTAAATGAAACTCAAATAGATGGAGTTAAAAAAGCAATGCAAAAAGACGGCGTAGCAATGATTCGATTTCTTCGATGGCTGGAGCACTCTATAGAACAGAAAATAGATTTGAATGAATTGACAATTGCCGAAAAACTACGAGCGTTTAGAGCGGAACAAAAAGATTTTTTCAGCGAAAGTTTCCCTTCCATTGTTGGATTCGGCGCGCACGGAGCCATTGTACACTACCACGCCACCACCGAAACAAACGCAAAGATTACCACAGGAAACCTTTTATTAATTGATTCCGGAGCACATTATTTACACAGCACGACAGACATTACTCGTACTATTTTTATCGGAGATAATCCTACCGACAATCAAAAACGAGATTATACGCTTGTATTGAAAGGACATATCGCTTTGGCTCAAGCCGTTTTTCCAGAAGGAACTTACGGCTACCAACTGGATATATTAGCTCGAAAAGCTTTATGGGAAAACGGATTAAATTACGGACACGGCACAGGGCACGGCGTTGGTTATTTCTCGTGCGTACACGAAGGCAAATATAACATCCGTCCTGCGGGAAACAAAATTCCACTGAAAGAAGGAATGCTTCTATCAAACGAACCGGGAGCGTACAAAACAAATGAATACGGCATTCGGTTGGAAAATTTGATTTTGGTAAAAAAAGTAGAAAACAAGGCTTCATTTTTACATTTCGAAACTGTAACTTTGTGCCCGTTTGATAAAAAAATGATTGATTTTTCATTATTAACACCGGATGAAAATAATTGGTTAAACCATTATCATCAAAGAGTATTTGCCGAATTATCCGATTTTTTAGAAAAAGACGAAATAATTTGGCTTGAAAAACAAATTTCACATTAAAAACTATGAAAAAAATAGCTTTTTTACTGGTATCTTTTTTTTGTTTTCTTTCAGTATATGCAACTAAAACAAGCGGCTATCATATTGATATTACAGCTTCGCAACTCGCAAATAAACAACTATTTTTAGCCAGTTATTTCAACGGCAAAGTATATGTTGTCGATACAATACAACTGAACGATAAAGGAAAAGGAGTTTTCCAAAAGAAAAAACCACTTAACGAAGGCATGTACCTTGTGTATCTGCATTCAGCCCGTTATTATGAAATGCTAATTGGCTCCGAGCAAAATATATCCGTGAAAATTGACACGACTTCCGCCTCCGGATTTCAAGCTTCGGGAGCACCACAAACAGATGCTTTTATGGCATTCGGCAAATACATGGCTCAAAAGCACAAAGAACAAAAAGTCCTACAAGACGAATACGAAGCGGCAAAAGATGATAGCATCAAACAAAAAGCCGTACAAGAAAAATTCAAACAACTCGACGAAGAGGTTAAAGCTCATCAAGCACTTTTGGGGCAAGAATACAAAGGACAAATCTTCGGACTTTTTGTTAATTCATTAATTACGCCACAATATCCCAAAGAATTGCAAAATATCCAACCGACCGATCGCGAAGGAATGATGGCACGCTATCAATACGCCAAAAAACATTATTGGGATAATATTGATGTAGCAGATCGCCGTTCGTGGCGATTGAATATGCTTAATCAGAAATTAGACGATTATACACAAAAAGTGCTTATTCAGATACCGGACAGTATCATTCCCGAAGTTATCAACCTAATCGAAAAAACTAAAAAAGACTCTGTTTGTTTTGAATTGATGACCAACTACATGATAAATTACTCTGTAACAAGCAAAATAATGGGAATGGATAAACTACTGGTAACCATTGCCGATAAATATTATTTTACCGGACAAGCTTATTGGGCAGACTCGACCATTATGGCGAATGTCACTTCGGAAGTAAAGAAAGTGCGTTACAACCAAATCGGCATGAAAGGTCAAAATCTTCCTTTAGTAAAATATGACGGTACACCATTCAAGGTGTATGATGTAAAAGCACCGTTCACTTTACTGTTTTTCTTTGAGCCCTCGTGCGGGCATTGCAAAGAAGTCACTCCTAAAATACACGAAATATATCAAAAATACAAGGACAAAGGATTCAAGGTCATCGCTATCTACACGATGACCGATAAAAAAGAATGGACGGATTTTATCGAAAAAAATAATCTGCAAGATTGGATCAATGCATGGGATCCTAATCGAGATTCATACTATTGGCAATTTTACGACACCTCGACTACACCGGGCGTTTATTTGCTTGATAAAGACAAAAGCATTTTTGCCAAGAAAATCGATGCTAAATCACTGGAAATAATTTTAGAAAACGAGCTGAAATAATATGCTTGAAAAACGCCTTACCATAAACGATTGGGCAAAAGAAGACCGCCCGCGCGAAAAAATGCTGCAAAAAGGCATTGCCGCTCTTTCGGACGCTGAATTGCTTGCCATTCTGATTGGTTCGGGCAATAAAGACGAAACAGCTGTTGAACTATCACGCCGTATTCTAAGTTTGGCAAAAAATAATCTGAATGAGCTCGGACGGTTATCTGTAAAAGATTTAATCGCTAATTTCAAAGGCGTTGGCGAAGCAAAAGCCATTACCATTGTAGCCGCCATGGAACTGGGGCGAAGGAGAAAATTATCCGAATCGCTCGAAAAGGCAAGCATCCGTTGCAGTAAAGATATTTTTGAATTATTTCAGCCTTTGTTAGCCGATTTAGCTCACGAAGAAATTTGGTTGTTACTACTCAACCGAGCCAACAAAGTAATCACACAAAGCCGTATCAGTACGGGCGGAACAAGCGGTAGCGTCGTCGATATTAAAATGGTATTGAAAAATGCGATTAACAATTTGGCGTCGTCTGTAGCTATTTGCCACAATCACCCTTCAGGAAACCCTCAGCCAAGCCGCGAAGATATTCATATCACCACGAAACTACGAGATGCTTTTAAAGCCATTGATATTCCGCTTATTGACCATATAATTATCGCACATGATGATTATTACAGTTTTGCGGATGAGGAGAAACTATAGCAAAAAGGTTTTTTAATCAGCCCGAAAAAATGTATTTTTGTTCTCTGCAAATAATGATTCAGCTTTTATGGATTATCAATATAAAAAAATAACCATCAAAATAGGCAGCAATGTGCTTACCCATAAAGACGGTACGCTCGATCTGGAGCGCATTGCTGCGTTAGTCGACCAAATTGCAGTATTACACAAAAAAGGAGTCGAAATTATTTTGGTTTCGTCGGGGGCGGTTGCTTCGGGTAGAAATGAACTGAAACTGAATAAAAAATTAGATGCCGTTTCTGTCCGTCAAGTCTTTTCGGCAGTCGGACAAGCCAAGTTAATCAATCATTACTACGAACTTTTCCGCAAGCATGGTATTATTTGCGGACAAGTACTCACAACCAAGGAAAGTTTCGGCACACGAGGGCATTACTTGACACAAAAGAATTGCATTACAGAAATGTTGGCACAAAAGGTAATCCCTATTGTGAACGAAAACGACGCCATTTCGGTAACCGAACTCATGTTTACTGACAACGACGAATTATCAGGATTGATAGCAACCATGATGCGCTCTGAAGCTTTAATCATTTTAAGCAATATCGATGGTATTTATGATGGACATCCGGATAATCCGCAGTCACGAGTAATACGCGAAGTGCAGCCCGACAAAAATATCAACCAATATATTCAAGCCGGCAAATCATCTTTCGGTCGTGGAGGTATGCTTACCAAAACAACCATCGCACGCAAAGTTGCCGACGAAGGTATTACCGTCATCATTGCCAACGGAAAAAAAGACAACATACTCACAGATCTGCTACGCAAAGGCAATAATATTGTCTATACTAAGTTTGTTCCCAACACGAAAAATATTTCGAGTGTAAAAAAATGGATTGCTCACAGCGAAAGTTTTTCGAAAGGAGAAATATACATCAACGAAGGAGCCGTAAAAGCGTTGCAGGAACAAACCGCTACTTCTATTCTCTTTGTCGGTGTGGTAAATATCAAAGGCGATTTTGAAAAAGACGAAATCGTACGCATCATAGACCACAACGAACAAACCATCGGTATAGGAAAATCGAACTACGAAAGCAACAAAGCCAAAGAGCTAATCGGTAAAAAAGGACAACGCCCGCTTATTCATTACGACTATTTGTACTTAGAATAAAATTCCATATAAATCAAAACAAATATAGATGCAAGTTTTAAAGGCTTGCATTTATTGTTCATTGTCTTTTAGATTCCCTACTTTAGCTATTTTTTTTACCTTTGCAAAAAAATTTCAAAATCGTTTATATGAATATACTTCTTCTTGGTTCGGGTGGGCGCGAACACGCTCTTGCATGGAAAATAACCCAAAGCTCTAAAGTAAAAAATCTGTATATCGCTCCCGGAAATGCCGGAACAAGTTCAGTCGGCACTAATTTGCCCGTTGCTGCTGATGATTTTGAATCGCTGAAGAAAATTGCCATCGAGAAACAAATCGATATGGTAGTAGTTGGTCCAGAAGATCCGTTAGTAAAAGGAGTGTACGATTTTTTTCAAAATGAAGAATCATTAAAACATATTCCGGTTATCGGTCCCTCGAAATCGGGTGCAAGATTAGAGGGTAGCAAAGATTTCTCCAAACAATTCATGTTTCGCCATAATATCCCTACTGCCCGCTACAAAAGCATTACTTCGGAGAATCTGAATGATGGTATTGAATTTCTGAAAATTCTAAAAGCACCTTATGTGTTGAAAGCCGACGGACTGGCTGCCGGCAAAGGAGTACTTATTATTGACGATTTACAAGAAGCTGCTGATGAACTGAAAGATATGTTACACGGAAAATTCGGTAAAGCAAGCAGTACGGTAGTTATTGAAGAATTTTTATCAGGTATCGAATGCTCTGTTTTTGTTATAACCGATGGCGAAAATTATAAAATTCTACCTGTAGCGAAAGACTACAAACGCGTTGGCGAAGGTGACAAAGGTCTCAATACCGGAGGTATGGGAGCCGTTTCACCGGTGAAATTTGCCGATGATGCATTTATGCAAAAAGTAGAAGAACGAATCATCAAACCTACAGTAAACGGACTAAAAGTTGAAAATATCGATTACAAAGGATTTATATTTTTCGGACTGATAAATGTAGATGGCGAGCCTTACACTATCGAATACAACGCACGCATGGGCGATCCGGAAACCGAAGTAGTTATGCTACGCATTCAATCCGACTTGGTCGATCTATTTGAAGGTGTAGCACAAGGAAATCTAAATGAAAAATCATTAATAATCGATCCTCGTTTTGCTGTTACTGTTATGCTTGTTTCGGGCGGATATCCGGAAGATTACGAAAAAGGGAAAGTAATTACAGGATTGGATAAAGTGCAAAACAGTGTGGTTTTCCATGCCGGAACGACCGAAAAAGACGGCAAGATACTTAGCAATGGAGGTCGTGTTATCGCAGTCAGCTCATACGGCAATACGAAAGAAGAAGCCTTGGCGCAATCGTTTGCTAACGCGCAAATCATTACATACGATAAAAAATATTTCCGTTCTGATATCGGGTTTGACTTATAATAGAAATGAGAGATGAGGAGTGAGTAAACTACACTCATCTCTCATTCTTCATTCCTAAATAACATGAAAATAGCAATCATAGGCACAGCACATCCTTTTCGGGGAGGATTATCTGCATTTAACGAGCGATTGGCAAAAGAATTTGTTGCCGAAGGGCACGATGTGACTATTTACACATTTACACTGCAATATCCAAACTTTTTATTTCCCGGAAAAACACAATACACAGACGAACCTGCACCCGAAGGCTTAAAAATTGTTCGTTGTATTAACTCAATCAATCCTTTTAATTGGATAAAAGTCGGTCGAAGAATAAAAAAAGAGCGATTCGATGTCGCCATATTTTGCTATTGGATGTCGTTCATGGCGCCATGTTTCGGCAGTATTGCGCGTGTAATTGGTAAAGACACCAAACGAGTAGCACTTGTACACAACCTTATTCCACACGAAAAAACGGTGCTCGATCGTGTTTTCCCTTGTTATTTTGTTGCTTCGATGGATGGATTCTCGGCTATGTCCAAAGCAGTACTGAACGACATCAATTTAATGGATAAAAAAAATACGCCGAAAACATTTTCTCCACACCCAATATACGACCATTTCGGAACAATGATGAATCGCGAAGAAGCATTATCCGAATTAGGATTGGAAAACGAATACCGCTATATTTTGTTTTTTGGACTGATTCGCGCCTACAAAGGTCTGGAATTATTACTCAAAGCTTTTGCCGATGAGCAACTGCATAAATACCCCGTAAAACTGTTAATTGCCGGTGAGTTCTACGAATCACCGGAATATTATTTGGAAATTATCAGAGAAAACAACCTGACGGAACATGTTTTAATTTGTGATGAATACATTCCCGATCGCGAAGTACGGGTTTGGTTCTCAGCCGCAGATATTGTTGTACAACCTTATCTTTCAGCAACACAAAGTGGTATAAGCCAGATTGCTTATCATTTCGAAAAACCTATGTTGGTAACCAATGTAGGAGGATTAGCCGAAATTGTTCCTGACGGGAAAGCCGGTTATGTGGTGGAACCTGATGTAACCGAAGTTGCCAACGCTTTAGTAGATTTTTTTGAGAATAACAGAAAAGAAAATTTTGAACAAGGTGTAAAAGAAGAGAAAAAACGCTTTCTATGGTCGAGCATGACCAATGCTGTTTTATCTCTTACAAAATAAATTACGCAGAAAATGTCGTCTTATACTCCCATAGTACCCAAACAGTTAGGATTACATATACTTGACAATATTTCGTTAGAAACACTTGTGCCGTATATTGATTGGCGTTTTTTCTTCTCTACATGGAAACTTACCGGAAAATATGACAATATAAACACCGCTATTTGTGATTGCGGCAGTTGTGAAACGACATGGTTACAACAATTTTCAATCGAAAAAAGAGCCAAAGCCAAAGAAGCTTTACAACTTTACAAAGACGCATTGCATTTATTACAATCTTTCCGAAAAGAAAAATCACTTTACGCTCAGGCAATTATCGGTTTATTTACAGCCAAAAGCAAGGATGAAGGGATTGTTTTCTATTATGACAATAAAGAAATATACCTCCCTACCCTACGCCAACAAACACCTAATCGAAATAGATTTTATCTCTCACTTTGCGATTTTATATCCCCCGTAAAGGATTATGCCGGAACTTTCGCTGTCACAATTCACGGAACGGACAAGCTCATCGAACACTTCGAAAAACAAAATGACAGCTACTCGGCTTTACTAACCAAATCGATCGCAGACCGACTTGCCGAAGCTGCTGCCGAATGGGTACACGAGCAAATACGCAAATATTACTGGGGATATGCTTCTGATGAAAACTGTAGTATTGATGATATGCTCAAGATGAAATATACCGGAATTCGACCGGCTATAGGTTATCCATCGTTACCCGACCAGTCGGTTATTTTTGATCTACAACCTATTTTACCATTGGATAAAATAAATATAACATTAACCGAAAACGGAGCTATGCAACCGAATGCTTCCGTGTGTGGAATAGTAATAGCACATCCTAAGTCCCGCTATTTTTCTGTTGGAAAAATATCTCCGGAACAACTCGAAGATTATGCAAAATTTAGGAAGAGAACAATACAAGAAATGCGCAAATGGCTAATTAGCAGTATTAATTAAAATTAGGTTGAATTGGTAATAATGCCCAAACGACTTTTAAATAGTATCTTCTTTATGTTCCTCGCTTTGTCTGTTTATGCTCAGCGCGAAATCATTGTTGCCGGACAAGTGGTAGATAAAGGCGATAAAGAACCTATCTCAGGTGCTGTCGTATATTTTGAGAACACCACTATCGCTACTACAACCAATGAAGAAGGGTTTTTTCTGTTACAAAGCCGATACCCGCAAGAAAAACTAATAGTGTCGATGCTCGGGTATAAAACACAACAAATAAAAATAAAACCTGGTCAAAATATAGGATTGGATATTGCTTTAGTGGAGGATCTAAAACAACTACCGGAATTTGTCATTTTAGGTCCCAATATCAAAAGTTTGATGGAGCGTGTCCGTGAAAATAGAAAAGACAACAATTATAATAACTTTGAAAATTATATACCTGTAATTACAGCTGAAAGCAATGCCTCTCTCAAACAATTATCCCAAAAGATTGTTAATAGCAAAATGTTCGGTGAGTTGCGCCGTAACATGATTATGGCACAAAAAGACACTTCTCTCCTGCTGCCAATCTATATGAGTACTGAAACTTATCAAATTATAAATAAAGAAAAAGTTCTGTTAAATTTTGACCAAAAAAGTATTATACCCGAACATAGCAAAGCAATTGCCGAATTAATTGCCAGATTTCCGACTGAACTAAATTTTTACGAACCGTATCTGTTACTTTTTGGAAAGAATTTTTTAAGCCCTTTAGCTAATTCGTCTGCTTCATACTATCGCTTCACAATAATAGACAGCACATATACTGAGTCCGGCAAGCAATACACTGTCCGGTTCAGACCTCAAAACGATAAAAATCTCTTATTTAAAGGAGAAATGGTCATAGATTCAGCTTCCTGCTCCATCAAAAGAATATCGGCAATGATTCTACCATCTGCCAATCTTAACTTTATTGAAGAATTTTCGATAGAGCAAACTTTTACTCCATATAAAGACGGCAAGTGGGCATTGGAAAATCAACAACTTGTCATAGGAGCTCAACTGATTTCACAAGCAGACAAGCGCTCCTCCAACTCGTTTTTTATTACCCGAAATTTAATGATCGCGGATTCTAAAGAAAAAGAGTTACCAAAACCGATGCCTTTTAAGGCAGAGTTGTACAGCAGTGATTTTTCAGCTACATTGGACAATCTCGGCAAAACCAAAGCATCACGAATTTTTAATGAGATAAGCAATGTTTTGATGAATAATTATCTGAATCTCGGCTACATTGATTGGGGTCCCATACTTTTAGCGAGCGGTACGAATAAAGCCGAAGGAACACATATCACACTCAGCGGACGAACCAGTAAGAAATTATTCAAGAATTTCACTATCGGTCCCTCCATTTCATATGGATTTGCTGATAATATCTGGAAATTCGGAGGAGAAATTCAATATCGATTTAAAAAAGAAAAATATGAAGTTATTGGTGTTAAATTCGATGACAATTATTATCAAACCGACTTTGACTTTCACGATGAATTAAATTATGAAAACTCCGTTAGCAATGGTATTGCTGATATTACTTCATTCTTTTTTCATGAGTTCAGTAGTATGTACAATCGCCGACAAATAGGGAAATTATTTTATAATAAACAATGGTTCAACGATTTTAACACACAAAGCATACTAACCGGTACCCGTTATTTACCGAATAACTTTGTCACTTATCAATCCGGAGATACACACTACAGTTTAATTAGAGATTATCGCTTAACATTGGATTTTCGATTTGCCCACAAAGAACATTTTATTGATAACTTTTTCCATCGCATCTTTATAAATAATTATCGACCGGTAATTCATTTTGCTGTCGAAGGAGGCAAATATTTTATGGACGACTATTCCGATTATTACTTGAAATTACATTTAGTAGGGAAACACACTATCATGCTGGGAACAGTGGGTAAACTTAATTATTCATTACAAGCAGGTTGTATTTTTGGCAAAGTACCTTTTCCTCTACTCGAAATATACAGTGGCATTGAAAATTATGGTATGCAGGAATTCAACTACTATATGTCCTCGACCCAACAATACGCATCCGACACATACGCTAATTTAGAAAGTCAGTTTATCACTAACGGATTTATTTTCAATCATATTCCTTTAATAAAAAAACTAAATCTGCGAGAAATCATTTCGTTAAAAATAGCAACAGGTCGCTTGTCGGACAAACAACTCATGCTTACAGATCTACCTTCATATGTAAAACCCTTAGAAGAACCATACCTATGGATTGGAGGAGGTATTTGTAACTTATTTAAATTATTGGCAATAGAATATATTATGGAAATGTCTCAAATAACTCAACCACGAGATGTGACATGGAACTTACGCTGCCGGATATTCCTCGATTTTTAAAAACAGTAAGATAAAATGCAGCTATCAGTACAAATGAATATCTTTGTAAAATAACTAAAAAGAATATTCATGAGCCTTTTTTCCGATAAAAAAACAGTAAACATATTAGTAAAACTTTGCATAGATGCAGGCTTACAAGAAGTGGTCGTTTCGCCAGGATCGCGTAATGCCCCTTTATTGTTTTCATTAAGAGCAAGTAAGAAAATACGCATTATTACGATTGTGGATGAGCGCAGTGCTGCTTTCTTTGCGTTAGGTATAGCACAACAACTGCAACGCCCCGTTGGATTGGTATGTACAAGCGGAACAGCCGTATTAAATTATGCGCCTGCTATTGCCGAAGCCTACTACCAAAATATTCCGCTTGTTGCCATTACCGCTGATCGTCCGGAAGAATGGATAGATCAAGCTGACGGACAAACTATCAGACAAAATAATATTTACGAGAATTATATAGGATTTTCATGCACACTGCCAAATGAAATCAATTCTTTTGATGACGAACGACTAATTATACGAAAAGTAAGTCAAGCTTTTGATATTTGTAAAAATCAGCTTCGTCCGGTGCATATTAATGTACCACTTAACGAACCGCTTTATGGAAGGCAAAAAAATCTAGAAAGTAATGCAAAACTGATTAAACAACTAAAACAACCGTTTGTCATGCCAAAAGAAATCGACTCGGAGTGTGTCGAGTTATGGAAAAAGTATGAAAAAAAAATGATATTAGTCGGGCAAGCTATCGGTTCAGATTGCGAAACCATTTTTGCTGCCATGCCAGACACGATTGTACTTATCGAAACAACTTCCAATTGCTGTGAAGAAAACTGTATCAATTGCATAGACCGTACATTAGCAACTATTCCCGATAATAAAAAAAGGGCTTTTGCACCGGAAATTCTTATCACATTTGGAGGACAAGTTATTTCGAAAAATATCAAGTCTTTTTTACGAAAAAATCCGCCGAAAGAACATTGGCATATTTCTCGCATAAATGATTTTCCGGATACTTACCAATGCCTGACCAAAGCTATTAACGCCGATCCGTATGATTTTTTAACACAAATAAATTGCATTCTTATCAATGCAAAAGAATCCGACTTCAGAAAAAATTGGTTAGTACAAAAAGAAATCGCTCAAAAACGCCATCAAACCTTTATAGATAACTGTAGTTGGAGTGATCTAAAAATATTTTCATTACTTAACAAAAATATTCCGGCAAAAACAATGGTGCAATTAGCCAATAGCTCTCCGGTTCGTTATGCTCAACTATTCGATCGATATAATGATAAAATTTCGTTTTTTGCTAACCGTGGCACTAACGGAATAGATGGGTGTACCAGCACTGCAGCAGGCGCCGCTTTCGTGAGCAAAAAACCGACATTGCTTATAACAGGCGACTTAAGCTTTTTTTATGATTCAAACGCACTTTGGAACAACTATTTGCCTGCTAATTTTAAAATTATCGTTATTAATAACGGCGGTGGCGGAATATTCCGATTTGTTTCTGAAGCTACGGAAGAAGAAATGAGCTCATATCTCGAAGTATCACAAAATCTCTCATGCAAGCATCTTGCAGCTTGCTTTAACCTTGATTACTATTGTTGCGAAAATGAAAAAGAACTGCAATCTGCTTTGCCCAAATTTTTTACCAATAATGACAAACCTCAACTAATGGAAATACGAACAATTGGTATCCAAAACGGAGAGATTCTTAAAAATTATTTTAAATCCATGGAGGAATAATTTGATTGAAAAAAAACAAATCAATAAAAATTACAACTCCCCATAATAAGAAAAGCCGACCTAAAAAGCCGGCTTTTCTTATTTATATGTGTGTTAAGTATTAGTGTTTCGCTTCAAATTCTTTCATACAATCAACCAAAGCTTGCACGCTTTCTTTTGACAACGCATTGTAAGTTGATGCACGAAAACCTCCTACCGAACGGTGTCCTTTGATTCCTACCATACCTCTTTCGGCGGCAAATTTGCCAAAAGAATCTTCCAATTCTTGGTATTCTTCATTCATTACAAAACAAATATTCATAATAGAACGATCTTCAACCACAGCTGTACCTTTAAATAATTTATTGCGATCAATCTCATTATATAACAATTCAGCTTTCTCAATGTTCATCTTTTCCATCACCTTTAACCCGCCTAAATTTTTCATCCATTTTAATGTTTGAAGTGCAGCATAAACAGGAACAACCGGAGGAGTATTAAACATCGAACCTTCGCTAACATGTGTACGGTAATCCAACATGGTTGGAATCGGACGAGATACTTTTCCCAGCAAGTTTTCCTTAACTACAACAAAAGCTACACCGGCAGGAGCCAAGTTTTTCTGCGCTCCACCATAAATCAAACCATATTTTGAAACATCAACCGGACGAGAGAAAATATCCGAAGACATATCTGCTACTAATGGTACCGGAGAATCTATATCCTTACGAATTTCTGTTCCAAAAATAGTATTATTGGTAGTAATATGGAAATAATCCGCATCAGTTGGGATGGTATAATCTTTAGGTATGAAATTGAAATTTGCACTTTTAGAAGAAGCTACTTCAACTACTTCGCCAAAAAATTTAGCTTCTTTCAACGCTTTGCTAGCCCAGGTTCCGGTATTAAGGTAAGCTGCTTTTTTCTCTAACAAGTTAAACGGAACCATACAGAATTGCAAGCTGGCACCTCCTCCTAAAAACAATACTTTATAACCGGCTGGAATATCCAACAATTCGGCAAATAAAGCTTCAGCTTTATCCATTACCGATTGAAATTCTTTTGAACGGTGGCTTATCTCCATGATCGACATGCCTATTCCGTCAAAATCAAGAATCGCTTTTGCGGTATTTTCGATTGTAAATTGAGGCAATACAGAAGGTCCGGCGTTGAAATTATGCTTCTTCATATGGTTAAAATAAAATTTGAAAAATAATTTTCTAAAAAAAGATGGCGCAAAGGTAATATTTTGTTTAATTATCTCAATTGTTTATTTTCTTTTTTTCTGAAAATCCTTATAAATTTTCTTTTTTATGAAAAATAACATAAAATAACTATAATTATAAAAAAACAGTTTTTATTGAATCATATGTGTCTAATTCTAATTTTTAAAATAAATCCTATTTTAAGTATAAATACCACATAAATCTTCAACAAAAAATCATTTTGAAATAAAAACAGTAAATTATAGAACAAAAAGAAAGAAAATAACACAACAACACAACAATAAAAAATATAAAATTAGTATATTTGTATCAAAATATTTCACTATGGCATTATTAAACGAAAATTATTTAAAACTACCTGAAGAGTATTTTTTTTCAGAAATAGAAAAAAAAGTCAATGTTTTTAAATTAACTCACCCAAAAGCCAATATTATCAGCTTAGGTATAGGAGATGTCACACTCCCCCTTCCCGAAGAAGTTGCAAAAGCTATGCAAAAAGCAATTAAAGAAATGACTACCGAAGAAGGTTTTCATGGATATGGTCCGGTACAAGGTTATCAATTTTTAATTGAAAAAATAATTAAGTACGATTATGCCTCAAGAGGAATATCTCTGCAGCCGGATGAAGTTTTTGTTAGCGATGGAGCAAAATCAGACATTGCCAACATCGGTCATATTCTGGGTAAAGACAATATCATTGCCATTACCGAACCAGTATATCCTGTGTACGAAAATACGGCAATTATGAGCGGGCGGGCAGGAAAAATAGACGGAGGACACCAATGGAAAAACATTGTATATATCAATTGTTCCGAAGAAAATAATTTCATTCCCGAAATACCGACAGAAAAAGCCGATGTTATTTACCTTTGCTATCCGAACAATCCAACCGGAACCGCATTAAACAAAACCGAACTGAAAAAATGGATTGATTATGCACTGGAAAATAATGCTATTATTATTTATGATGGCGCATACGAAGCATTTATCACAGAAAAAGATATTCCACACAGCATTTATGAAATAAAAGGGGCAAAAAAAGTAGCAATCGAAATCCGTAGTTATTCTAAATCTGCAGGATTTACAGGCTTACGATGCGCTTACACAATCGTTCCTAACGAACTTATTGCTTTTACCGAAGATGGTTCTAAAATGATGCTTAACAAACTTTGGCGACGACGCCAATCGACTTGTTTCAACGGAGTAGCATACATTGTACAGCGAGGTGCAGAAGCCACTTACACGAATAAAGGACGCAAACAAACAAAAGCATTGATCGATTATTACCTACGCAATGTTTCCGTTATTCGCGAAGAACTGCTAAAGTTAGGATTCAAAGTATTTGGCGGGATTAACTCTCCTTACCTTTGGATAAAAATACCAAATAATATTCCTTCTTGGCAATTTTTTGAACAACTCCTCCATCAAGTTCATATTATAGGAACTCCGGGTATCGGGTTCGGTTCCTGTGGAGAAGGTTATTTTCGCTTTGCCGGATTCAGCAAATACGAACAAACACTCGAAGCCATGGAAAGAATCAAAAAATGGGCAAAACCACTTTAAGTTTTTTATTTATTTATATTTACTTTTGCATTTATTTTGCAAAATATGACTCAGAAACAACGCTACAGTGCCATTATTAAATGGTTTGAAGAAAATATGCCTGTTGCTACAACAGAACTTCATTTTTCAGATGTCTATCAATTATTATTAGCGGTGATGCTTTCGGCACAGTGTACCGACAAACGCGTAAATATGGTAACTCCTGCCCTTTTCAAGGCTTTTCCGACCGTTGAATCGTTGGCAGAAAGCACATCCGATGAGGTCTTTCAATATATCAAAAGTGTATCATACCCGAACAGCAAAGCCAAACATTTGGTGGACACAGCCAAAATGATTGTAAAAAATTTTGCAGGAAAAGTTCCTCAATCAATCGAAGAACTGCAAACACTTCCGGGTGTCGGACGAAAAACCGCTAATGTAATAGTTTCTGTTGCATTCAACCAAAATGCTATGCCGGTTGACACGCATGTATTCCGCGTATCCAACCGCCTTGGATTAACAAAAACCACTACCCCGCTTGCTACAGAAAAAGAACTGGTAAAAAATATTCCGGAACATCTTTTAGGAAAAGCACATCACTGGATTTTACTGCACGGACGCTATGTTTGTACAGCTCGAAAACCTCATTGTGAAAAATGCGGGCTTACACCATGGTGCAAGTATTATGCAACACTCCCGAAGTAAATAACCCATTTACTTTCAATCTTTAACTTTCAATTTTTGCCTTTCAACTATTTTACATATTTTTGCTTCGAATCTTTAAAAATTGAAACTTATAACTATGAAAAAAAGAATAGTAATCGGTAATAAAATTAAAACTATTCGCGAGTCAAAAAACATGACAATTGAACAATTAGCTCAATTGTCCGATTTAACAATAGAACAAATAACTACGCTCGAAAACAGTGAAGTACTTCCATCTCTTTCTCCTCTTATCAAAGTAGCCCGTGCCTTAGGGGTTCGCCTCGGTACCTTTATGGACGATAACGATCAACTGGGTCCTGTTGTTAGTCGAAAAGATGAAACCAACGAAAGCATCAGCTTTTCTAATGGAGGAAAAAATACCAGTATGATTTACAGTTCTCTTGCTAAATCGAAAGCCGGTCGCCATATGGAACCATTTGTTATTTCGGTAAAAGAATGCACTGAAAAAGATTTTATCATGTCGTCACACGAAGGCGAAGAATTTATCTATGTGCTTGAAGGTTCTATCGAAATAAACTACGGAAAAGAAATTTACCAGCTTAACGAAGGTGACAGCATCTATTACGATTCAATTGTAGAACATCATGTACATGCGAATTGTAATTCAAACGCCAAGATATTGGCTATTGTTTATTCTCCGGTATAATTGTTGAGTCGTTTAACTGTTGAATCGAAAATACATTCAGTATTAACATATGTATCAATACGCTTTTGAACGATTGGAAGTTTGGCAGGAAGCACGGTTGTTTGTTGTTGAATATGAGATAACCAAATTATTTCCTTCTGAAGAAAAATTTGGTTTATCTTCTCAAATGCAACGAGCAGCCGTTTCTATTGTTTCAAATATTGCCGAAGGCGTTGCAAGAACTTCAGACAAAGAACAAGTGTGATTTCTGGAAATTGCCTATGGCTCTTTGATGGAAACCTATTGCCAACTACATATCGCTCGCGATTTAATAAAATATATCGACAAAATGCAACTCGAAGAAAAAAAATTATCTGTCAACAAAATATCAAACAAACTAAACGCTTTAAGCAAAAGGATAAAACAAAAAAATGAATAATTGTTAGAAGTAAAAATTATAAAATATCAATTCAACAATTACACACTTCAACAGATACCATGTTACAACTTACAGAAAGAACTATCGGCGATTGGCTCGAATATTGGGCTGCCAAAACTCCGGATAAAGAATATATTGTTTACTCAGACCGTGACTTGCGTTTCACCTGGCAACAATTCAACCAGCGTGTAGATGATATGGCTAAAGGTCTTCTTGCTATTGGAGTCACCAAAGGAACCCATGTAGGTATTTGGGCTACCAATGTACCCGATTGGCTAACTTTCCTTTATGCTTCGGCAAAAATTGGTGCGGTACTTATCACCGTAAACACAAGCTACAAACAACATGAATTGGAATATTTGGTCGAAAACTCGGATATGCACACCATTTGTATCATTGACGGAACTTGGGATTGTGATTATGTGCAAATGACCTATGAAATGCTTCCCGAACTGAAAACCTCACGACGCGGCAACTTAAACAGTAAGCGTTTTCCTTATATGAAAAATGTAGTGTATATCGGACAAGAAAAACATCGTGGAATGTACAACACCCAAGAATTGTTATTGTTGGGTAAAAATATCGAGGACCAAAAACTAATCGACATAAAAAAAACCGTTTCGTGCTATGATACGGTAAATATGCAATATACATCGGGTACAACAGGTTTCCCTAAAGGTGTAATGCTCTCACATTACAATATTGTCAATAATGGATTATTTACTGGAGAAGCCATGCACTTTACCCCAGATGACAAACTTTGTATATGCGTTCCATTATTCCACTGTTTTGGGGTAGTATTGGCAACTATGAACTGTCTTACACATGGAAGCACACAAGTAATGGTAGAAAAATTTGATCCTTTGCTTGTATTGGCTTCTATTCATAAAGAACGCTGTACTGCGCTTTATGGTGTGCCAACTATGTTCATTGCTGAATTGAATCACCCTATGTTCGATATGTTCGATATGACTTCACTGCGCACAGGAATTATGGCAGGATCACTTTGCCCTATAGAGCTAATGAAACAAGTAAACGAGAAAATGTATCTAAACATAACCAGCGTGTATGGTCTTACAGAAACATCGCCGGGTATGACCCATACATTATTGGAAGATTCGTTTGAGGTGCGCTGCAATACTGTCGGTCGCGATTATCCATATGTTGAAGTAAAAGTTATCAATCCCGAAACAGGCAAAGAATGTGCTGTTGGAGAACAAGGCGAGATGTGCTGTCGTGGGTTCAATGTAATGCAAGGTTATTATAAAAATCCTGCTGCTACAGCCGAAGTAATCGACAAAGACGGATTCCTTCACTCGGGCGACTTAGGAGTGAAAGATGAAAACGGGAACTACCGTATTACCGGACGCATTAAAGACATGATTATCCGTGGAGGAGAGAACATCTACCCTCGTGAAGTAGAAGAATTTTTATACCAATTGGATGGAATAAAAGATGTGCAGGTAGCCGGTGTTCCATCTGAGAAATACGGAGAAGAAGTGGGCGCATTTGTTATCTTAAAAGAAAACACCAACTTATTACCCGAAGATGTAAAAGATTTTTGCAAAGGCAAGATTGCCCGTCACAAAATACCTAAATATGTATTTTTCGTTAATCAATTCCCCATGACAGGAAGTGGGAAAATACAAAAGTTCAAACTAAAAGATCTTGCTCTCGAATTATGTAAACAACAAGAGATTGAGGTTGTTTAAGTTTTTTTATTTTGTTCAAAGTAAAAAATAGCAAACGGTTTTCGTTTGCTATTTTTCACTTTAAAACAGCACAAATAATTTTATTACTTTTGTTTTTGTATGCTTCTATTTGACTTTTCGCAATATAAATCTTCTGAAGAATGGTTGATGGAGATTTCCGCTCAATTAAAAAAGCCTAATCTTACAGATTGGGAAAAAGCTATTTACCTTTTTTTGCAAGAATGGTTTTCTACGACAGATTTTATTAATGTGCGCACCTCCGGATCAACCGGCGAACCAAAAACATTACAAGTAAGCAAAAAAATGATGCAAATCTCCGCATCAAAAACGATAGAATTCCTTCAATTAGAGCCTAAAAATACAGCTTTGCTTTGCTTATCAGCAAATTATATTGCAGGAAAAATGATGATTGTCCGTGCCATCGTGGGAAAACTAATCCTTTATGCCATAGAGCCGACAAGTTGTCCTTTAACTGATTTTTCCTACACTGTTGATTTTTCGGCAATGGTTCCGACTCAGGTTTTTGAACAAATAAAAGAAAATCTTTCTTTAAATAAAATACACAAATTACTAATTGGAGGAGGTGCTGTCTCCGGTCATCTAGAAAACAAATTAAAATCACTTTCCTGCATTTGTTATGAAACATACGGAATGACCGAAACAGTTTCGCATATTGCTCTACGGCAGCTAAATGGAAAGGAGAAACAAGCTGCACTCATACCAATGCCTAATATATCTGTATCAACGGACGAGCGTGGTTGCTTAGTAATCTTTGCTACTGATTTATTAAACGAACCATTAATTACAAATGACTTGGCAGAAATTTATTCTTCAGGAAATTTTCGCATTACAGGACGATTTGACAATATTATCAATTGTGGAGGGATAAAGATACAACCTGAAGAAATAGAACGAAAAATTACTCCATTCTTCAAAAAACCTTTTTTGATTTCTTCTATTAAAAATGAAAAATGGGGAGAAAGTTTAGTTCTGGTTACCGAAGAAAAATTAGAGGACAATATTTTATCTAAAATAAATAAAAAACTCTCTGCCAGCGAACAAATATACTTCTACACATCATTCTCACAAATTCCTAAAACCTCTTTAGCACACAAAATAGACAGAAGAAAAGTAAAGCTTCTATTAAAATCCCTTAATTTTTAGGTATAAACTCTATTTTTTCATAAGAACCCATTTTCTTTAAATAGAGCTTTTTTATCAACAGTTTCATTTTTAAAAAGAAAGAAAAAAGCTTTTTAATTATCTTTGCGAAAGTTCGAAAAACAGCTACAATGAAAGAAATAGTAGAAACGCCTTTGATGAAGCAATACAAAGAAATGAAACAATTGCATCCAGATGCAGTGTTATTATTTCGTGTGGGCGATTTTTACGAAACTTTTTCCGAAGATGCCATTCGTACCTCGCAAGTATTAGGTATTACGCTCACTCGGAGGGCAAATGGTTCAGCTTCTTATGTCGAATTGGCAGGATTCCCGCATCATGCATTAGACACTTATTTACCGAAATTAGTACGCGCAGGTTTACGGGTGGCTATTTGTGACCAACTCGAAGATCCCAAACTGACTAAAAAACTCGTAAAACGAGGTATTACCGAACTAGTTACACCCGGCGTTTCTATTGACGATAATGTACTGAATCACAAAGAAAATAACTTTCTGGCAGCAGTTCATTTCGGCAAAAATATGATTGGTATTTCATTTCTCGACATTTCTACCGGCGAATTTCTTACTGCACAAGGTACTGCCGAATATATTGACAAGCTAATCAACAATTTTGCCCCAAAAGAAATTCTTTACGAACGCACTAAACGAAACCAGTTTCAGGAAATTTTCGGTAACAAATACCTCACTTTCGAACAAGACGATTGGGTTTTCACAATTGATTCGGCAATGAATCGTTTATTAAAACATTTCGAGACAAAGAATCTGAAAGGTTTTGGAGTAGAAAATCTGGATCATGGAATCATTGCTGCGGGCGCTATTTTATATTACCTCGACCATACACACCATAGCCAAATCGGACATATTACAGCCCTTTCCCGCATTGAAGAAGACCGCTTTGTGTGGCTTGACCGATTTACCGTAAGAAACCTTGAATTATACAGCAGCCAAAACGAAGGGGCTAAAACGCTTATTGACATTTTGGATAAAACTACTTGTCCGATGGGCGCACGCTTATTGAAACGATGGTTAGCTTTTCCCCTCAAAAACATCAAACCGATAAATGAACGACTAAGCGTAGTCGAATATTTTTTCAAAAATCCGGAATTAAAATCTCTTTTGGAAGAAAAACTTTCGTTGATCGGTGATTTAGAGCGGATTATATCCAAAGTTGCCGTAGGGCGTATTAATCCTAGAGAAGTAGTTCAACTTCGTGTATCGTTGGAAGCTTTGCAACCGATCAAAACTTTCACTTCGGAAACAGATAACGAATTTCTGCAGAAAATAAGTGAACAGCTCAATCCCTGCTTAAGCATTTGCCAACGCATCGAACGAGAAATTAATAATGACCCTCCTACCCTTATTAACAAAGGTGGAGTTATTTGTGACGGCGTAAACGAACAATTGGACGAGTTGCGTAAGATAGCCTTTTCAGGTAAAGATTTTTTATTGCAAATACAGCAACGCGAAATCGAAGCTACCGGCATTCCAAGCCTGAAAATCAGTTATAACAATGTATTCGGATATTACATTGAGGTACGCAATACGCACAAAGACAAAGTACCTGAAACATGGATACGCAAGCAAACCCTTGTAAGTGCCGAACGATACATCACACAAGAACTAAAAGAATATGAAGAAAAAATTCTTGGAGCAGAAGAAAAGATACTTTCATTAGAAACTTCTATTTTCAACGATCTAGTAATGGCATTGATGGATTATATCCCTGCTGTACAACTGAATTGCAATCTGATTGCACAATTGGATTGCCTGCTTTCATTTGCCAAAGTTTCCGCCGAAAATAAATATATCTGTCCGCATATAACTGAAGAAACTTCTATTGATATTAAAAACGGGCGTCATCCGGTCATCGAAAAACAACTCCCTATGGGCGAAAGTTATATTGCCAACGATGTTTTCCTTGATAACGATTCTCAACAAATCATTATAATTACAGGTCCGAATATGGCAGGTAAATCGGCTCTTCTACGCCAAACGGCGTTGATCGTATTGATGGCACAGATTGGTTGTTTTGTGCCTGCCGAAGCAGCTACTATCGGTGTGGTGGATAAAATCTTTACCCGTGTGGGAGCCAGTGACAATATTTCGGTTGGCGAATCTACTTTTATGGTAGAAATGAATGAAGCCGCAAGCATTCTGAACAATATGTCTGCCCGCAGCCTTATACTTTTTGACGAATTAGGCCGTGGTACAAGCACTTATGATGGTATTTCCATAGCATGGTCGATTGTAGAATATATTCACGAACATCCGACTGCTAAAGCTAAAACCCTTTTTGCAACGCATTATCATGAACTAAACGAAATGGAGAAATCGTTTAAACGGATAAAAAACTATAATGTTTCGGTAAAAGAGGTTGATAAAAAAGTGATTTTCTTGCGTAAATTGGTACGAGGTGGAAGCGAGCATAGTTTTGGTATTCATGTGGCTAAAATGGCAGGAATGCCTCAAAGCATCGTTAAGCGTGCCGATGAGATTCTAAAACAACTTGAAACAGATAACCGCCAATCCGATATTTCAAGACCGATGATTGATATTGCCACCAAACACGAAGGTTATCAAATGAGCTTTTTCCAATTAGATGATCCAATCCTTTCACAAATTCGTGATGAAATCATCAATACTGATATAAATAACCTCACACCTATTGAAGCCTTGAATAAATTGAACGAGATAAAAAAAATCATAAAAGGAAAATAAAAAAGGAAAATTAATTAATTTTCCTTTTTCTATTATTGTACAGTCACAGTTACTTTGTAAAATTTAAAACCGTCTTTCTTTTTCACAAACCAATAATTTTCTTCGTAAGAAGGAGTGTTTGTGGTTGCAGACAGTTTTTTATAACTATAAAAATAAGCTTTTTCAATCGTTGAGTATCCAAGCCAGATATAAGCGTTTTCAGCTTCAATCAGGACAGGATCGAAGCGCACAAATTCCATCTCTTTTCGGTAAGCCGGAATAATCATTTGATTATTTTCTTTTACTTCTTCTATGGTTGCCTCAGGATTATAATAGCCACCATCGCAACTAAAAGGAAACAACATGTGTCCATAAACGAAATCGGCATTTTTAGTTTTAAGAGCATCCTTAAATTGCGACCAAAAATTTAAAAATTCCTGTTTATTAGGCAACTGCTGAGCATTAGCCCAACTACAAGCAAAAGCAATGATAGAAATTAACAAAAAGCGTTTCATGAGTAATTAATTTTGATTCCAAATCTCCCATGCAGCAATAGCCTGTCCAAGAAGCATTTCCATGCCATTTTTAATCGTTGCCCCCTGATCTTCACCTTTTTCCAAAAACAAAGTTTTTTCCGGATTATACACTAAATCATACAAAAGGTGATTAGAGGAAAGATATTCGTATGGAATATCAGGACAGCTATCCACCGGATACATTCCCAACGGTGTAGTATTGATTATCAAAGTATTTTCCGCTATTATTTCCGGTGTCAACTCATCATAAGTGTATTGTCCGTCAGCTTTTGTGCGCGAAACAAGCGTGTACGGAATATTATTTTTTCGCAACACATAAGTTATCGCTTTAGAGGCTCCACCTGTACCAAGCACCAGTGCTTTTGTATGATGAGGTTTTAATAATGGCAGTAAAGAATTTTCAAAACCAATTGCATCAGAGTTAAATCCTTTTGTTTTTTGCACTCCATTTTTTTTACAGAATTGAATTACATTAACTGCTCCGATTTCTTTTGCCGTTTCATCCAATTCATCTAAATATTTCATAACCGCTTGTTTATACGGAATAGTTACATTCATTCCTGCAAAGCTCTTTTGTAAAATTAAATTCGGGAAATCTTCAATATTTTCGAGGGGACACAAATCGTACCGGGCACTAATTCTTTCTTTTTCAAACTTTTGATTAAAGAAAGTACGAGAAAAAGATGCTGTTAATGGAAATCCTATAATTCCAAAAACACGATCTGCACTCTCTTTTGCAGCCTTAGCTCGTTTCTTTTTCCAAACCATATAAACGACAAACAATACAGCCGCACCAATTGTAACATAAGATATTTCGAGAATATATTGCATGATCAAATCTTGATTTTGACCTAAAAAATATCCTAGAAATGACAATATTGTATTCCAAAGTAATGACCCAAGAAATGTATAAATGATAAATTTCTTAAGATTCATTTTAGCTAAACCCGCAGGAATAGAAATCAGATGTCGAATAACGGGAACCAAACGCCCGATAAAAGTGGAAGTATTCCCGTTTGCGCAAAAATAAGCTTCTGCTTTTTCCAATTTTTCTCTGTTCAAAAAAAATATTTTTGCCACTCTAGTTTCAACCAAGCCGTAAATTATTTTTCGTCCTAAAAAATAGGACAGAGAATAATTAATTAAAGCACCCAAAACACATCCTATAGACCCGACCAAAATAATTAAAAATAAATTCAAATGTCCCGGAACATAGTTTAAAGTAGCTTGCCAAGCAACCGGCGGAAGAACCAGCTCACTTGGAAGAGGGATAAAAGTACTTTCTATTGCCATCAACAATGTTATAGTACCATAACCCACATTGGCAGAATACCAGTCTAAAATTGTAGTTATCAAACTACTTAAAAAATCCATAAATTTTTAGTTTTAGTTATTCGTTTTTTATTCGTTTTTCAAATTCATCAAGTGCTTCAGGGCAAATTTCAAAAAATAAACTGATTGCATTCGATTTGCGCAATGCAGCCTCATTTAGCGTTATTAACGAATTTTCAATGTTGCCTAATTTATACAACGCAATCGCTAAAAACAAATAGATATTTTCTGTTTCCTGACTCAACTTAAATGCCTCTCCATAGGAATCATAGGCAGATTGAATATCTCCGGAAGCCATATACACATGCCCTAAACCAACCCATATCTCTGTTTGTGTCTCATCTATCTTTAAAGCTTCTTTATATGAATTGATTGCCTCCTTATATTCTTCTAAATGAAGAAAAGCTTCTGCCATATATGTCCAAGGTTCGCATTGCATAGGATCAATCTCAAGAGCTTTTTTAGCAAAAAAAATAGTTTGATATTCATCTCCATTTTGCAAACTATTATAAGATAGTCCTATATATGCATCTACTTTTAAAGAATCTATTTCTATTGCTTTTTGATAATAATAAATAGCCTCACTAGGATTTTCCATTTCTTCATAGCATTCTGCCATACAAACAAGAGCCTCAGCCTTATTATCCGTCAAATTATAATATGAAGAATATCCTTCTAATGCTTCCTTATATTTTTCTAATTGAAATAATGCATGTGATCTCTGTAAACATGCTTCTGCGTTCTTATCATTTATAACGGTCACATAATCAAATGCCTTATAAGCATCTGAGTATTCTTCTTGTGCGTAGTGCACCTGACCCAAATAAAACCAAGCTTCTTCGGAGTAAGATTCTATATCCAGAATTAAATTATAAGTTCCGATTGCTTTATCCCAGTCACCTATCTGCTCATAACAAAAAGCCATTTCAAACAAAATATCTATATTTCTAGGATTATGTTTATATCCCATGGTAAGATACTTCAGACTTCGTTCAAAAGATTCTTGTGCTATGTAAGTATAGGCTATATCAAGACAAATGTCATCATATTCAAAGTCTTCATTTTTCAAAGCCTGAAAAAATATTTTTTCAGCCTCATCAAAACGATGCAAAGATGCCAAGATTTCGCCTTGAACAAGCATTATTTCCAGATCATCAATAGCTGGATTGACAGCAAGTATTTGCAATGCTTTTTCTTTTTCGCCGTTTATGGCAAAAATTTTTGCTTGCCTGATTTTTAGCTCGGGACTATGAGGATGGAGTTTAAATCCTAATTCCAAGGCTTTTTGAGATTCTTCAATCTCACCTGTCCAGAGATAATAATCGACAATCACACCTATTTCCTCTGCATCAAAATAGATATGCTGCTTGTTATCTTCGCTCTCTCGGTAACGATATAACAATTGATCAAACCCATCATTGGTATAATTAGACATGATAATTCTTAATTCTGCGAAAATACACAATAAAAACTGTTGACGCAAAAAGGATTGATAAGTTTCTCATGTAAATATAAAAGAAAACTCCTATTCAAAAATTGAATAGGAGTTACACTTTTTTCTTTAATTCTTATTTTCTTTAGCCCAGCTATCTTTAAGTGAAACGGTGCGATTAAATACCAATTTCTCCGGTGTAGAATCCGGATCGACATTAAAGTAACCTATGCGTTGGAATTGAAAATTCTTCAAATGTTTAGCTTCTTTCAACCAAGGTTCAACGCGAGCTTTGGTATTTATTTCGAGCGAATTCGGATTTAATAACTCATGAAAATCACGGTCTTTTTCTTCATTCAAATTCTCTACCATAAATAAGCGATCATATAAACGCACTTCTGCTGACAACGAATGCTCTACACTTACCCAGTGAATGGTTCCTTTTACCTTACGGTTACTTTCAGGCATACCACTTTTGGTTTGTGGATCGTACTCGGCATATACTTCCACTACATTTCCGTTTTCGTCTTTTTTGCAACCCGTACATTTTACTATATACGCATTTTTCAAGCGCACTTCTTGTCCGACAGTCAAGCGAAAATATTTTTTGGGAGCTTCTTCCATAAAATCATCTACCTCAATATAAAGTTCTTTGGCAAAAGGAATTTCATGTACGCCACTATTTTCTTTTTCGGGATTATTTATAGCTTCCATCATTTCCACTTGTCCATCGGGATAATTGGTAATGATAAGTTTTATCGGATTCAGTACCACGCTTACACGGTCAGCATTAGCATTCAAATCTTCCCTTACTGAATGTTCGAGAAGAGAAACATCAATAATTCCATCGTATTTTGTATAACCGATCTTATCAATAAAATTATGAATGGATGCAGGTGTGTAACCACGACGACGAAGTCCGCAAATAGTCGGCATGCGGGGGTCATCCCAACCATTAACAATACCTTCTTCTACTAATTGAAGCATTTTGCGTTTACTCATTACGGTATAAGTAATGTTTAATCGATTAAATTCAGTTTGATAGGGGCGGTAATCAGTATCAGCAAATTGATCGATGAACCAATCATAAAGCGGACGATGCACTTCAAATTCAAGCGTACAAAGAGAATGTGTTACTCCTTCAAAATAATCGGACTGTCCGTGAGCATAATCGTACATCGGATAAGCTTTCCATTTGTAACCTGTACGGTGGTGTGGATAACTCTTAATTACACGATACATGATCGGGTCACGAAAGTGCATGTTCGACGAAGTCATGTCTATTTTAGCCCGAAGCACCATCGCTCCTTCTTCTACCTTACCGCTATTCATCTTCTCGAATAAAGCCAAGTTTTCTTCTACAGGACGATTTCGATACGGGCTTTCTATACCCGGTTGTGTAGGAGATCCTTTTTGTTTAGCGATTTCTTCGGCAGATTGTTCATCTACATAAGCTTTACCATCTTTTATCAACTTAATCGCCAAATTCCATAATTGTTGAAAATAATCTGAGGCATAGTAAACATTTGCCCATTCATAGCCCAGCCATTTGATGTCTTCCTGTATAGAATCTACATATTCAACATCTTCTTTGGCTGGGTTAGTGTCATCAAAACGAAGGTTACAAATACCACCATATTTTTGGGCAATGCCAAAATCAAGACAAATGGCTTTAGCATGTCCGATATGCAAATAACCATTAGGCTCAGGAGGGAAACGGGTTTGAACACGACCATTGTTTCTACCCTCAGCCAAATCTTTTTCTATCATTTGCTCAATAAAATTGAGGCTTCGCTTTGTTGTAGAATCTTCCATATTTTTTAAATTGAAAATTGAGAACTGAAAGTTGAAAATGAAAACAATAATAGTTTTCGTTCAAATTTCAATTCCCAATTCTCGTTAAGTTTTATTTTAATGAAAATAATTTTTAATTTTCAACTTTCCATTAGTTAGTCCATCGTTCCACGAACAACACCACGCGACGATGATTTTATAAAGTCCAGAACTAATCTTTTCTCCGGCCCATCCGGAATTTCTTTCTCTACCATCTCTACCCCCTGAGAAATATTTAATCCCGACTGGTAAATAAAACGATAGATGTGTTGAATACTATCTATTTGCTCTACGGTATAACCTTTGCGACGCAAACCTATGGAATTTAATCCAACGAAACAAACAGGATCACGACCTACTGTAATATACGGAGGAATATCCTTGCCTAAACGAGAACCTCCCTGTATCATTGTATGGGCACCAATACGAGTAAATTGATGTACTAATACTCCACCACTAATGGTTGCATAATCATCAATTTCAACTTCGCCGGCTAATTGGGTAGCATTAGAAATGATGATATTGTTTCCTAACACGCAATCATGACCGACATGAGAATATGCCATAATCAAACAATTATTTCCGATAACCGTTTTTCCTCGTGAAGCTGTACCTCGATTAATTGTTACCCCTTCGCGCAATGTTGTGTTATCTCCAATAATTGCAGTTGTTTCTTCTCCTTTGAATTTTAAATCTTGCGGAATTCCACTAATGACGGCGCCTGGGAAAATACGACAATTTTTGCCGATACGGGCACCCTCTAAAATAACTACATTCGGCATTATAATTGTTCCATCGCCTATTTCTACATTTTTATCAATAGTAACAAAATTTCCAATAGTTACATTACTTCCAATTTTAGCATCAGGATGAACAAATGATAGATCCATTTTATCGTTGCGTTTTAATTTTTTTTTCAAAATTTCGGGATACAAAAATGAACAATTTTTATTATACTTTTACCAACAAACCTCTATTTTTTATAAAAAAAGACTATTCATTGAAATGAATGTGCCATTTTTCTATTTGAAATAAATAATATGACTTATTTATTTTTTACAATCTGAGCCATTAAATCGGCTTCGGTCACAATTTTATCACCTACGAAAGCTACAGCCATCATGTGTACCAAACCACGACGAATAGGTTCAGCCAACCACAATTTAAAGATAATAGTATCACCCGGAACTACTTTATTTCTAAATCTCACTTCATTCAACTTTAAGAAATAGGTAGAATATTTTTCGGGCTCATCAACACTATTCAATGCAAGAATACCTCCTGTTTGTGCCATAGCTTCAACGATTAAAACACCCGGCATAACAGGCTCTTCAGGAAAATGTCCATTGAAAAATGTTTCATTGAATGTTACATTTTTAATACCAACAATATGATCAGAACCTACTTCTATAATTTTGTCAACCAATAAAAACGGCCAACGGTGAGGTAAAATCTTTTTAATACCATTTAAATCATATAACGGTTCTTTATTAGGATTGTAAACAGGAGCCTGGTATTCTTGTTTTCTTATTTGTTTGCGTAAATATTTTGCAAATTCGGTATTTACTGTATGTCCCGGACGAGTTGCAATTACTTTACCGACAATAGGATAACCAATAAGGGATAAGTCGCCGATTACATCAAGCAATTTGTGGCGAGCAGGTTCATTTGGAAATTTCAAATCTGCATTGATATAACCCAATTTGTCTACTTTCAGATTAGTTCCCGTATTATTGGTAATTTCTAAAATATGGTTGAATTCTTCTTTACCTATTTCTTGATCGTAGATAACAAGTGCATTATCCAAATCTCCACCTTTTATCAAATTATGTTTAAGTAAGGCTTCTATCTCACGAACAAAAACAAATGTACGACAAGGAGCTATTTCGTCTTTAAATAATGACAAATCGGAAAGAGATGCAAACTGATTATTTAACACCGGCGAATCAAACTCGATATGTACATCTACGCTAAACTTATCATCAGGAAGAAGTGTGATTTTTGAACCAGTAGCTTCGTTTACATATTCTATTTTTTCTTTTACATAAAAACAATTACGCTGAGGTTCTTGTTCTACAATACCAGCTTTTTCTATTTCATCAATAAAACATTTTGCACTGCCATCCAAAATAGGAAATTCGGGAGCATTTGTTTCAATCAAACAGTTATCTATTTCTGCAGCATATAGACACGCCATTACATGTTCTATAGTACTGATTTGAACACCATCTTTATTTGCTACAACCGTACCGCGTTGCGTTTGATTTACATTTTCGGCTATTGCTTTAATCATTGGTTTATCTTCCAAATCGACGCGTTGTATCTGAACGCCGAAATGCTCCGGAGCCGGATTAAGTGTCAATATGATCTCGGCACCGGTATGTAAACCCTTCCCTGTAACTGTGAATGATCGTTTAAGTGTTTTTTGTTTCATACAAATTAATTAGATTCAAATTTCAAATATAAAAAACCGAACCTTTAAATTGAATTATTGAATTTTTTGTTTGAGTTCTTTTATTTCTTTTTCTAATGCAGATAATGTGCGTTGCATATCTATAAGGCTTTTGCTGGCGACTGTAATTCGACGGAATTGCATAATAGGAAACGCCGGCATTCCTTGCCACGCTTTTCCGGGTTCTTTCAAGCTGGTATCTACTCCACACTTTGCTGCAAGCGTAGTACGATCTGCTATGATTAAATGTCCGGCAACACCTACCTGACCTGCAAAAACACAATTTTTCCCGACTTTAGTCGATCCGGCAATACCTGTTTGTGCTGCTATAACAGTATTTTCACCTAGTTCTACATTATGTGCTATTTGCACCAAGTTATCCAGTTTAACACCTTTATGGATTATGGTTGAACCCATTGTTGCACGATCTACAGTAGTATTGGCTCCTATTTCTACATTATCCCCAATAATTACATTTCCGATTTGTGGAACTTTATTATATGTCCCATCCGGATTAGGTGCAAAGCCAAATCCATCCGAACCGATAACTGCTCCAGCATGTACAATACATTGATTTCCTATGACACAATCATTATATATCTTTACTCCGGCAAACAATGTAGTGTATTCTCCAATTTTTGTGTTGTCGCCTACATAAGTGTTCGGGTAAATTTGAACACCATCAGCTATTTCTGCATTATCACCGATGTACACAAATGGACCTACATACACATTGTCCCCAAGTTTAGCGCTCTCATTAATAAATGCCAATTGATGAATTCCTGTTTTTCTTGGTTTCATCGAATCAACCAACTGTAAAAGCAGAGCTAATGCTTTATAAGCATCAGGAACCTTTATTAGAGTAGCAGCAATAGGATGTTCCGGTTCAAAATCATCGTTTACCAGAACAATACTTGCTTGTGTTGTATAAACATATGGAATGTATTTGGGATTTGAAAGAAAAGTTAGAGTTCCGAGCTTTCCTTCTTCGATTTTAGAGAACGAACTTACTACAATTTCGGGATCTCCGACAACTGTTCCTTTTAAAAATTCAGCTATTTGCTGAGCGGTAAACTGCATATTCTTAATTGTATTTCTAGTAAGAAAGTTGCAAAAATAATAATAATAAATTAAGTTTTACCCTAATTGTTGATAGTTTTTTAGCACAAATAAGATTGGTTATAAAAACAATCTCTCCTTTATTCTTAATTTTTTTGTAACTACAACGCAGATAGTCCGTAACATGCTACATATAATTTTGCAGTGTCAAACAATTAAAATTATTTAGTATGAAAAAATTTTCTTGCTTTAGTAAAAAATGGATGACTGCCATTTGTGCAGTTAGTCTATCGATGGGGGCTTTTGCCCAGTTAGAAGAACCCGAGTTAACCGAAACGGAACAACTACAACAGCGCACACAAGCACTTGAAGAAGCTGTAAGTGTTTTGAAAAAATTCAAAGTGTCCGGATATATTCAGGCACAATATCAACACGGACAGCAAGATGCTTCGCTAAAAGTAGGTACAACCAATGAAGATCCCGAAGAATCATTTGACCGTTTTGGCATTCGTCGCGGTCGCATCAAATTTACTTATGATGAAGGAATTGCTTCGGGAGTTTTCCAATTAGACATAACCGAAAAAGGTGTCGGAATTAAAGATGCCTATCTTGCAGTAAAAGACCCATGGTGGGGAACAAACTCACTGAAAGCAGGGGTATTTGACCGTCCGTTTGGCTACGAAATCAGTTATTCGTCGTCGCGCCGTGAATCGCCAGAGCGTTCTACCATTTTTCAAACATTGTTTCCTGAGGAAAGAGATTTAGGTGCCATGTTAACACTCCAAGCCGCTAAAACTTCACCTTGGAATATCCTCAAACTTGAAGCCGGACTGTTTGCCGGAAATGGTATTAAACAAGAAACCGACAATTACAAGGATTTTATCGGACACCTTTCGGCAAATAAAAACATCGGCAGCGATATAAAATTGAGTGGAGGAGTTTCTTACTATAACGGCGGCGTGTATCAAGGGACATCGAAAGTATATACAATGGCAGGCAATGGATTTGTGTTGAATGATAATGCGGATAATAAAGGCGAATTTGCCAAAAGAGAATATTTCGGAATCGATGCACAACTTGCAGCCAATTCAGCACTGGGTATGACGCAGCTTCGCGGAGAATATCTTTTCGGTGAGCAACCAGGAACTTCATCTTCGACTAAAAGTCCGAATGCATCTGCTTTGCCAACAACCGATACTTACATTCGCAATTTCAGTGGTGGATATGTAATGTTAGTGCAAGATTTAGGAAAACTGCCACTTTCTGCGGTGTTGAAATATGATTGGTACGATCCAAATACCAAAGTATCGGGAAATGAAATCGGACAAAACGGAATTACCAAAGCCGATATTGCACAAAACACTTTTGGTGTAGGATTACTTTGGCGCGCTACTAACGCCGTTCGCCTACAAGCCTACTACGAAATCAACAAAAACGAAAAATCTCAAAATCTTGCAGGATATGAATCAGACAGAAAAGATAATGTGTTTACTTTGAGGTTACAGTATAAATTCTAATCCTAACTGATGAGAACTGAGAGTTGAAAACGGAAATTTATAAAACAAAATAACTTTCAGTTTTCCGTTTTCAACTTTCAATTATTCTTAACCACATTGTAACATTTCCTTTCTTCTCTTGTAATATCCCCAATTTATTTTTGCATTGAGAAAAAAAGGAAAAAATTATTCATCATTTAAAATGGAAGAAAAATGAAAAAAACAGTTTTAGCCATTGCACTATTTGCAGGCATAATCATGAGTGCTAATGCACAAAAAATTAAAGGTTCGGACACAATGTTGCCTTTGTCGCAAAAAATAGCCGAGAACTTTATGAAAGTCAATAAATCAGCAACCGTTATTGTAACCGGTGGCGGTAGCGGGGTAGGTATTTCGGCTTTGCTCGAAGGTACTACTGATTTGGCACAATCTTCGCGTAAAATTAAATTCGACGAAAAACAAAAGCTACAGGAAGCAGGTAAAACAGTAAAAGAAGTAATAGCGGCTTATGATGCGTTGGCGGTTGTTATACATCCAGCCAATAAAGTAAAAAATCTTACCCGCGAACAATTAGAAGGTATTTTTACCGGAAAAATCAAGAATTGGAAAGAAGTAGGCGGCGAGGATTTGAAAATTGTACCTTACTCTCGCGAAACTTCGTCAGGAACTTACGAATTCTTTAAAGAAAGCGTATTGAAAAACAAAAACTACATGAGCGGCATCATGAGCATGCCTGCTACGGGTGCAATTATACAATCAATCAGCCAAACCAAAGGTGCCATCGGATATGTGGGATTAGCTTATGTAAATAAAGATGTGAAAACTATTGCTGTATCGTACGATAAAGGCAAAACTTTTGTGGAACCATCGGTAGCTAATGCCAAAAATAAAACCTATCCTATCGTTCGTCCGTTATACTACTATTATGTAACGAAATCTGAGAGCAAAGTAAAATCATACCTCGACTATATGCTTTCGGATACAGGTCAAAAGATCGTTTCCGAGATAGGTTTTATAACACTCAAATAAGTTGAAAATCAATAAAAAAGGATAACTTAGGTTATCCTTTTTTATTAATCATACGGGAACTTTATCCACTATTTCTTTTAGCAGATCGGACATATCTATCTTATCGCAACGAATGCCAGAGATAAGTTCCGTGCCTTTTTCTGTTAAAGAAAAATACATTTGGCGCTTATCTTGCTTACCCATTACGCGCTTCACAAGTCCTTTCTTCTCAATTGAAGCAATTACTTTAGAAGTATTGGAAGAAGTTATCCCCAACAGTTCACCTATCTCACCCGAAGAGAGGCTACCGGCTTTGAGTAGTGAACATAGAGCCATGCCTTCGTTTAGCCCAATCCCGTAGCGTTGCTCAAATTTTAGCTCGAAACTTACAACGGCTCGTTGTATATTGCGTATTTTACATAAATTTTCCATTATTTTTCTTTATAAACTGCCAACATACCGCAATTTGACACATTCTGTAGATTTCGTAAAATCAATTCTATAGAGTATATAACCTTCCTTCGAAATTGCTCCCTCCGGACAAATATTCAGTAATGGACAACTATGATTTTGCGGACAGCGGTTCTTGTTTATTACCAGTGCCATATTTACTATTTATTTAACAAAACAGAATCAATAACTCTTTTAAAATCCGCTTTAGACATGGCTCCTTGTACCATTTGAGGTTGTCCGTTTACAGGAATAAAAAGTAAAGATGGAATAGAACGAATGCCAAATATTTCCGCTAATTCCTGTTCTTGCTCAGTATCAATTTTGTAAATAATAACGCTGTCAGCGTATTCGGCAGCTAACTCTTCTAGTATGGGGGCAACCATCTTGCAAGGTCCGCACCAAGAAGCATAGAAGTCTATCAATGCAGGCTTATCACCAAGATATTTCCATTCGGTGGGATTGGTTTCGTAGTTAGCAACTTTGGTCAAAAAATCTGTCTTTGTTAATTGAATTGTTTTCATCTCATTTCTATTGTTATTATTATTATTGTTTTGTGAATTATTACATGCCGTCATTGCGGCAAGAGTAATTATTACCTATAAAATTCTTTTCATACACTACTTATTTATTTTTTTCATCTTTTTTAAACATGCCGAATAATAAAGCTCCCACTGCTGCTCCCCACAGCGAACTGATTACGGGAGAGGATGTTATAGGGCATGTACCATTACTGCAACCCACATATAGCCAATAGAGATAACCTCCTGCAGCCCCTACAGATAATCCTAATAATGTAAACCCATATTTCTTCAGCATGTTTTTCATCAGATAAACAAATTTACATTAGCATCTTCGGCACGCTCCATATAGGTCGCTACACCTCCTATTGTAGCTTCATCAAGAAGCTCATCCCGTTTTATACCCATTACATCCATTGACATTTGACAGGCAATGAATTCTACTCCATTATCCAAAGCTTGTTGTCTGAGCGATTCGAGCGAGTCAATACCTTTTTGTTTCATAATATATCGCATCATCTTGTCGCCAATACCCAGCATACTCATTTTAGAAAGATGCAGCTTTAAAGAGCTTGAAGGAAGCATTAGTCCAAACATTTTTCCAAAAATATCTTTCTTTACTTTTGGCTTTGCTGTTTTTTTTATCACATTCAAACCCCAAAAAGTGAAAAATATCGAAACTTTTTGTCCAGTCGCCACTGCTCCATTAGCCAAAACAAAGGTTGCAAGAGCTTTATCCAAATCATCGCTGAACATAATGAGCGTTTTAGATTTTCCATCGCATGAAGTAGCTATTTTGCAAACTTTAGGCGATCCTTTTTCAATAACAACAGTATATTTACCTTTTTCTTCCGTGTTCGAGATCAGCAAATTACCCGTCGTATTGCACCACGCTTGTGCGTCGCGAGCAAAACCGGCATCGGTAGCTGTTATTTCTATGCGTTCTCCTTGGGCAATTGTATCAATTGCTTGTTTTATTTTCATGATTGGTCCCGGACATTGTAGCCCGCAAGCATCTATCTTTATGGTTTTTTGATGTTTTTCCATGAGTTGTGTTTCTATATCAATATTATTACTTTCCGCCAAAATTTTTATTGCTTTGTCAATGGTGATAGGAGCTGTTGCTATGGAATATGTTTTATATCCTCCCGAAAGGTTTTTGATGTTTTTAAACCCTCGGGCAGCAAGGATTCTTAATGCCAAATAACCTCTAAGTCCAACTGCGCAATAAATATGAATTTCTTTATCTGTAGGTAATTCGTCAATCCTTTCGCGAAGCTCATCTATAGGAATATTTACCGAACCGGCAATGGCTCCAAATGAATTTTCCTCACGCGTGCGCACATCCAAAAGGAGAGTATTTGCACGGTTGGCTTCCAGTATCTCTCGCCATGTTACTATGGGCATTACTTTGTTTACAATGTTGCTTGCCACATAGCCTGCAATGGTAATAGGGTCTTTTGCCGAAGAAAATGGAGGAGCATAAGCATGTTCCACTTTAATCAAATCGTATATTGTCCCACCGTCTTTTATGAGTAGAGCAATTTGGTCTATGCGTTTATCTACACCATCATAACCAACAGCTTGTGCTCCATACAATTTTCCACTGTTGGGATCAAAAGTTAGCTTAATGGTTAATAGCAATGAATCGGGATAATACCCCGCATGTGAAGCCGAATGTGTTGTAGATCCGGCATATCCAATTTCCATTTGTTTGAGTTTTTTGGCAGCTAAACCTGTAGAAGCCACTGTCATATCAAAAACTTTGGCAATTGAAGTTCCTATGGCTCCTTCATATTTAATTGTATTGCCCAAAACCATATTATCGGCAACAATGCGTCCCTGTCTGTTTGCCGGATTTGCCAAATAATTCAGCCAAGGTTTTCCGGTAAGCGGATGAGGAAATTCGATAGCATCGCCAACAGCATAAACATCTTTTACTGAAGTCTCGAGGTACTCATTCACCCAGATACCTCCCGTTTCTCCTATTTTCAAACCTGCAGCTTTAGCTATGGTAGTCTCGGGACGCACACCTATAGAAAGAATAACAATATCAGTTGTGATTTTTTTCCCTCCACTAAGAAACACTTCGATTTTATTGCCTTTTTTTTCAAACCGTTCGACGCTTTGTTCTAAAAACAATTGCACTCCTTTTTGCAGCAAATGTTGATGCACATGTGAAGCAATGGAAAAATCTACAGGAGCCATTACCTGATTACCCATTTCGACAATCGACACTTCGGCTCCGGTGTAATAAAGGTTTTCCGCCATTTCCAAACCAATAAATCCGGCTCCCACAACTATAGCACTATTTATCTTGCGCGATGTAATATAGTTTTTTATTCTATCGGTATCTTCCACATTACGAAGTGTAAAGATACCTTCCGAATCGATTCCTTTCAAAGGTGGTTTCACAGGAGATGCTCCCGGCGATAGTAATAATTTGTCGTAATTCTCAATGTATATTGAATTATCTATACGGCGAATTGTAACATTTTTTGCAATAGGATCAATTTCTATTACTTCGTTTTCTACCCTTACATCTATATTAAAGCGTCGACCGAATGACGCCGGTGTTTGCAAAAAAAGTTTCTCCCGTTCGGCAATAATTCCTCCAATATAATAAGGTAATCCACAATTAGCATACGAGATGTATCTCCCTTTTTCCAATAAAACTATTTCCGCAAATTCATCTACCCTGCGAATCCTTGCTGCTGCTGTTGCTCCCCCCGCAACACCTCCGATAATTATGTGTTTCATGTGCTTATTTTTGAGTTATTTTAAAACTTCTTCCTATAATTTTTTGCAAAGATATAATTATTTTCCAATAGAAAATAATTTCTATGGAAAACAATTACATTATTTGAAATAACAATGTGTAATAATTTGCGTAACAGCATGGTTCCTAATAATAAAGAAAACCTCTTAACCAAACCGTAACAATATTGTTAGAGTTCTGTAATACTTAGGATATATTTTTGCAGCATGAAAAACTATCGAAAATTTATAGAACGCCCTATAGAGTGGCTACTTACAGTAAGCGGATTTGCAACAAGCATTGCTATTCTGCTTATTATAGTTTTTTTGTTTAAAGAAGGTTCGGGTTTGTTTAGCAGTCCTGAAGTAGAAAAGGGGTATGCCCTTTGTGTAAATGTAAAAAATGGAGTGACCCGCCTTAATTCGCACCAAATCAAGCTTATTTTCGACCATGAAATAAATAATTGGCAAGAGCTAGGTGGAAGTAATGAGGAAATACGCCCATTTCGTTTCGACGAAATTTTTTCAATGTATAGCGATGATGAATTAGGAGGTGAAAGTTATTCACTCTTATCCGAAAAGTTGGGAGAAGTGATTGCCGATGACCCGGCTATTATTGCATTTTTACCCGAAAAATATTTGCCAACAAATAATCGTAAAGTTAAAATATTGCCAACCAAACATATCAGTTTTTCCGATTTCTTCGGAGGAAAAGAGTGGTTGCCTACGGCTACTCCAGCAGCACAATTTGGCGTGCTACCACTCATTTTGGGTACACTTTGGGTAAGCTTCTTTGCTATTCTTATAGCCTTGCCATTAGGCTTGGGCGCAGCCATTTACTTATCCGAATTAGCAAGCGAGCGCACACGCAAAATCTTAAAGCCTACTATTGAACTTTTGGCAGGCATACCGTCGGTAGTTTACGGTTTTTTCGGATTGGTGATGATTGTGCCTTTGATACAAAAGATACTGCATCTACCTGTGGGCGAAACAGCTTTGGCAGGTAGTCTTATTCTTGCCATTATGGCATTACCTACCATTATTACTGTTGCCGAAGATTCGATGCGTAATACGCCTAGATCCATGCGTGAAGCAAGCCTTTCTTTGGGCGCTACGAAATGGCAAACGGTTTACCGGGTAGTTGTGCCCTATGCTGCGTCGGGAATTTCGGCAGCTGTGGTATTGGGTATCGGACGGGCTATCGGCGAAACAATGGCAGTGCTTATGGTAACGGGAAATGCAGCTGTGATACCACATTCGTTGTTCGAATCGGTGCGTACCATCCCGGCTACCATTGCCGCAGAGCTTGGTGAAGCCCCTACCGGAGGAGCACACTATCAATCGCTATTCATGCTCGGTTGCATCTTGTTCGTAATTACGATGACGATAAGTATTTCAGCTGAGGTTATTTCGAAAAGGAAACATAAAGGATTGATATAATGAAATTTATCAAAGCTAAAAATACGCCTAAAACAAGATCTATTTTGATCCATATTTTATATATTTGAGTTGAATAATTACATATTATGATAGGTAACTTATATTTTCTAAATTTATTCTTAACCATTTCGTAACAAAGCCTTTCATATTCTGTAATATTTTGCCTTTATTTTTACAAAAAGTTCAAAGATTCAATAACTCAAAAATTCAATCTTTGAACAATACTTCGACTATCTTCAGTGTCTTAATCAGTTTACTTAGTGATGGCTGCAGAGTGAAGTCGAAGCGAATTTTGAACTTTGAATTTTTGAATTTTATAAATAATGCACAAAAAGACAACACAAAAAATAGCCTTTACCACTTTTAAACTCCTAGGTATAACGGTAGTAGCTATTCTGTTTTGGATACTTGGGTTTATTATCTACAACGGTGCGGGTGTAATCAGTTGGGATTTTCTTACCAAAGCTCCGACCGATGGTATGACTGGCGGAGGTATCTTCCCCGCTATTGTAGGTACGCTTTGTCTGATAGCAGGTAGTATAACTGTTGCTTTTCCGTTAGGTATTATGTCGGCAATCTACATGAACGAGTACGCCGGCAACGGTTGGATAGTGAGGTTTATCCGCATCATGACTAATAATTTGGGAAGTATTCCCTCTATCGTTTTCGGGCTGTTTGGTATGGCGTTGTTTGTCAATACGCTGAGTTTTGGCGATTCCATTATTGCCGGTTCGTTCACACTCGGACTGTTAGTATTGCCACTTATTATACGCACTACGGAAGAAGCCCTTAAAGCCATTCCCGATTCGTTTCGCACGGGCAGCTACGCTCTCGGAGCGAGCAAGCTACAAACCATTCGTCGAGTAGTATTACCGATGGCTTTCCCTAATATTATTACCGGATTAATTCTTTCCATTGGTCGTGTATCGGGCGAAACGGCGCCAATACTTTTTACTGTAGCGGCGTATTTCTTACCCAAATTGCCAAATAGTATCTTTGACCAAGTAATGGCATTACCTTACCATTTGTATGTAATTGCCACAAGCGGAACAGATATCGAAGCTTCTCGTCCAATCGCATATGGAACCGCTTTGGTATTGATTTTTATTGTGTTATTGATGAATTTATTAGCAAACCTATTAAGGAAACATTTTGGAAAAAAAGTAAAAACCAATTAAATTGACTATTTAACTATTTACAATTAGACAATTTAGTGTTTAATTGTAAATGGTAAAATGTTAAATTGTAAATAAACATGATGATTCAAGCAAAAGATATAAATTTCTATTATGGAGATTTCCATGCGCTAAAAAATATTAGCATGACAATGGAAGCTAATACAGTAACAGCATTTATTGGACCTTCGGGTTGCGGGAAATCAACTTTCCTCCGACTGTTTAACCGCATGAACGATTTGATTGACGAAACGCACCTTACAGGCGAATGTATAATTGACGGAGAAAATATCTATGGGAAATCCGTCGATGTGGATGAACTACGCAAAAAAGTAGGTATGGTTTTTCAAAAACCGAACCCTTTCCCGAAATCGATTTTCGAAAATGTGGCGTATGGTTTACGGGTAAATGGCATAAAAGACAAAACTTTCATTACTCAACGAGTAGAAGAATCATTACAAGGAGCAGCCCTTTGGAATGAAGTAAAAGATAAATTAAAAAAATCGGCATTCGAACTTTCGGGTGGACAACAACAACGGCTTTGTATTGCGCGAGCATTAGCGATTTCTCCTTCTATCCTTTTAATGGATGAGCCAGCCTCAGCTCTCGACCCGATTTCAACTTCGAAAATTGAAGAATTAATTCATTTATTGAAAGAAAAATATACGATTGTTATTGTTACACACAATATGCAACAAGCCGCTCGGGTAAGTGACAAAACAGGCTTTTTCATGTTAGGTGAATTAGTCGAATTTAACGACACAAAAAAGATGTTCTTAAATCCTGAAAAAGAACAGACACAGAATTATATAACAGGAAGATTCGGATAAATCCATTGACAATTTGACAATTTACCATTAGACAATTTGAAATTCAATTGTAAATTGTAAATAGTAAAATAGTAAATTGAAATTATGAAACATACAGAAAAAGAACTTCAAGCACTAAAGAGCGAAGTGGCTCAAATGTGGAAGTTAGTACTTTCACAACTCGAAAAGTCAAAACAGTCCTTCTTGACAAGTGATATAGAATTGGCTCGCGAAATTGCTACACGAGAAAAACGCGTCGATGCGTTCGAGTTAAAAATTGATAGCGATTGCGAAAATTATATCGCACTGTATAGTCCTGTAGCGATAGATTTGCGTTTAGTTCTTTCATTGATAAAAATAAGCAGTACGCTTGAGCGTATCGGTGATTTTGCAGAAGGTATTGCGTTGCATGTCATCGAAGACGATTGTACTAAAATGGATCCGCAAATAATCGAAGATTTACAGATAGAAAAAATGTTCGATATGCTGATAAGCATGTTGTCCGACAGTTTTGTGGCGATTGAATCGGAAAACACCAAGATTTCAGGCAAAATTATCTCGAAAGATATTGAAGTAGATGCATTATATCACAATGCGGTAAATATACTGGATGAATATTTGCTAAAAAATCCACAGTTTATCCGTTGCGGACTCAAACTTATGTTACTTATCCGGAAACTCGAACGCATCGGTGATCACTGCAGTAATATTGTCGAAGAGATTGTATTTTATATTGATGCTAAAGTGTTAAAACATGGCGGGAAAATAAAAGAGTAAACAAGTTTTTTTAAGTTAACTTGTCAACTTGTTAACTAAAAATTACTTTTGTAATAATAAAATACAGAGTTCCATGTCTCATAAAATCCTTATCGTTGACGACGAGCGCGACATTTGCGAAATCCTCGAATTTAATTTGGCTAACGAAGGTTTTGAAATCTTGTGTGCGAACTCTGCCGAAAAGGCATTGGAAAAGCTCACACCAGACACTTCGCTTATTCTTCTTGATGTGATGATGGATGGTATGTCAGGTTACAAGATGGCAGAATCGTTACGAAAAAACGGCAATCAAACTCCGATCATTTTTCTTACTGCCAAAGGTACCGAAAACGATATGCTTACAGGTTTTTCTGTTGGTGGCGACGATTACATTTCCAAACCGTTTTCGATTAAAGAAGTTGTAGCGCGTGTACGAGCTGTGCTTAAACGAAATCACACTTCGGAACAAGCCGCCGAAAACAAACCTTCCCGAAAAATAGAATTCGACAATATTACCATCGATCTCGAGCTAAAAGAAGTAAGTATTCAAGGAGAAAAAATAATACTTACTAAAACCGAATTTGAAATCTTTGTATTATTGGCACAACATCCCGACAAAATATTTTCACGCGAAGATATAATCGACAAAGTATGGATTGAAACACCTTACATTACTGAGCGTACGGTTGATGTACATATTACCCGTTTGCGTAAAAAGCTCGGTAATTATGCCGGATTAATTTCTAATCGTTCAGGATTTGGGTATAGATTTACAATATAAAGCCCCTCCCGACCGCCCTAAAGGGAATGAGAAGAATACAAAAAACCATGAAACAGGTTAAACGAAATAACACACAGAAGCCCCTCTTTTTGGGGGGTCGGGGAGGCTCATATAAACATAAACTATTCTTTTATTTTTTCCTCCTTTTTTCGTTGTTTACAGTAGGAATAATCATTTTAGAGCAATCGCGCGAACGGAAATATAAAACCGAAGCCTTGGAAGAAAAACTTGACGCTTACACTTCGGTAATTGAAGTATCCTTGCTTAAAAATCAGAATCCCGATTCTATACTTTCGCTCTTGCCCTCAAATATCCGCTTAACGCTTATTAATGATCAAGGAGAAGTACTTTACGATAATGTGATTGACGAAATTTCACACCTCGAGAATCACTTGAATCGACCGGAAATTATGGTTTCCCAAACTGACGGACGAGGCACCGATATTCGCCTGTCTTCTTCCAATCAATTGGAATATTTGTATTATGCCAAAAAATTTCCCAGTTATTATATCCGCGTGGCATTACCCTATGATGTACAAGTACAACATTTTTTAAAAGCAGATAATTTCTTTTTGTATTATGTGCTGATATTTTTTGTAGTGATGTTATTTTTGATTAATATCGTTTCGAGTCGTTTTGGCAAATCAATCAGTCAGTTACGCGATTTTACCCGAACTACTGAGAACGAAAATGCACCCATTTATATTCCCGAATTTCCACATGACGAATTGGGCGAGATTAGTGCTAAAATTGCTGAAAATTATCATCAACTTAGTAAACACAAAAAAGAAATTGCCACCGAACGAGAAAAACTCCTTCAACATGTGTATAGTTCCGAAGAAGGACTGTGTTTCTTTACTTCGGATAAAAGGGTTCAGTTTTACAATGGGTTGTTTATTCAATACCTTAACACTATTGAAGATGAACCAACCGAACCTACAGCGGTTTTTAGCAATCCGCTTTTTGAAAAAGTAACCGCATTTTTATCTTCTCATACAAAAGATGAAAATTATTTTGAAACACAAATTAGTAAACAAGGAAAATATTTCGCTATTCGGGTAAATATTTTTGATGACAACAGTTTTGAGATTATCATAAATGATATTACTAAACAAGAGAAAACCCGCCAGCTTAAACAAGAAATGACGGGTAATATTGCACATGAACTCCGTACACCGGTAACGAGCATTCGTGGCTATTTAGAAACTGTTTTACAACAATCGCTCGACAAAGAAAAAACTCAACAATTCCTCGAAAAAGCCTATAATCAAACGCTGATTCTTTCGGAACTTATCCAAGATATGAGTTTGATTACCAAAATAGAAGAAGCGCCACAATCTTTCCATTTGGAACAACTGACTCTTAATCAGTTACTCAAGGAATTAAAAAATGATTTAAAGATTTCGTTACAAGAAAAAAAAATGGTAATGAAATGGGATATTCCACAAAACACCATTATTGAAGGAAACAAAAACTTAATTTATTCTATTTTCCGGAATCTAACCGAGAATGCTATTTGTTATGCAGGAACCGGTACAAGTATAACAATCAAACAATATAACGAAGACAAAGATTTCTATTACTTCTCTTTTGCCGATAATGGTATAGGTATCTCTGACGAACAACATTTAAACCGTCTTTTTGAGCGCTTTTACCGTATTAATGAAGGTCGGACACGCGATACCGGCGGTTCGGGTCTGGGTTTATCCATTGTGAAAAATGCTATTCTTTTCCACAAAGGGAATATTGTTGCAAAAAACCGTTCAGGAGGCGGATTGGAATTCTTGTTCCGATTACCGAAAGTAAAATAGTTATCTTTTTTTGGCAAAAAAGCGTTTCATTAATTCAGCACATTCCTCTTTCATAACACCCGAAACAACTTCTGTTTTAGAATGTAATGCTTGTGGTGCAAAGCGTTGAAATCCTCGTTTTTCATCAGCAGCTCCAAACACAATTTTACTTATTTGAGACCATCCTAAAGCTCCGGCACACATGACGCAAGGCTCGACAGTCACATACAGCGTACAATCCACCAAATATTTTCCACCAAGCGCATCGGCTGCTGCTGTAATCGCCTGCATTTCGGCATGTGCCGTAACATCATTCAAATGTTCGGTATAATTGTACGAACGGGCTATAATTTGATTTTGGCAAACCACCACTGCTCCTACCGGAACTTCATCTTTATCAAATGCTTTTTGAGCTTCCAATAAAGCTTGCTTCATAAAATACTGGTCATCGAACATATCTTCTTGTTAATTTTTCAACAAAGATATGCAGTTATTTCAACTAAAAAAGCGTCTGATTCATCAAAAAAACAAACTTGTTTATGCAAGAAATATAGTATATTTACCTTGTTTTTAGCTTTATATAAAAAACACATGAGAAAACTCTTTATCTTCTTTTCCCTAATTTTTCTTTACAGTTGCGACGAGTTATTCGAAGCACATCCCTACGATGGAAAAGTTTCAGGCGAAACAGGTATCAATACTAAAAATATTGCCCGGATAGAAGAAAGTTGTGCTAACAAGCAAATTATCCGGTTTGTAATGACGGGAGATACACAACGGCGATACAATGAAACCAAAACTTTTGTAAACAGCATAAATAAACGCACCGACATAGATTTTGTTATTCATGGCGGCGATATATCCGACTTTGGCCTAACGAAAGAAATGATGTGGCAGCGTGATATTTTAAACGGATTAAAAATACCTTATGTCGTCATACTCGGCAATCACGACTGTCTGGCTACCGGCGAACAGGTTTATCGTAAAATATTCGGAGAGGAAAATTTCTCATTTATGGCAGGCAATACTAAGTTTATTTGTCTGAACACAAACGCTATCGAATACGACTATTCACATCCTGTACCTGATTTTTCTTTTATTTACAATGAATATGCAACCCAAATTCCGAGACATGAAAAAACCATTTTTGCCATGCATGCTCCTCCCTTTTCGGAACAATTTAACAACAATGTTGCCCTTGTATTTCAGAATATTATAAAAAGATTCCCCAATCTTCAATTTTGCTTAAACGCACATCAGCACAATCTTAGTTCAAAAGATTTATTTAATGATGGCGTAATATATTACGGTTCGGCAAGTATTGAGAAACGAAATTATTTATTATTTACCATAACTCCGGACAGCTATACCTATGAAGTGGTTGAATTTTAAAATTGGAATATTTATCGCATGTTTTTTTTCTACAGGTACTATTAATGCTCAGAATCACAGTTATGAAGAAAGAATAGAAAAATATCAAAAAGGCTGGAGCAAATTAATACCTCGTTATGCCAAAATGCAATATGCCGGTTCAATGGGATTGATCTCATTAGGTACAGGTTGGAATTATGGTAAAAAAGACCAGTGGGAAACAGACCTGATGTTCGGATGGATTCCTCAATATTCTACGGAACACGGGAAATTATGTATCACCCTTAAAGAAAATTTTACTCCGTGGGAAATCAAGCTCGGGGAAAAAGGTTTTTTCTTGGAGCCCTTAAGTTGTGGCATATATGTAAACTCTGTTCTTGATGATGACTTCTGGGTAAAAGAACCGGGCAAGTATCCAAACGCTTATTATAATTTTTCTACCAAAGTGCGTTTTAATTTTTTTGTAGGGCAACGAATTTCATATGAAATTCCGGCAGAAAAACGCAAACAGACAAAATTAATATCTTTTTTCTACGAAATAAGCTCTAACGAATTATATATCATTAGTGCAGTCGGGAATAGCTACCTCAAACCGACCGATTATTTGCATCTTTCCTTGGGAGTAAAAATGCAATGGTTCTAAAAGGTTGTCTAAGACCAGTAACATCGATAACATTTTGTAGTCCGCTCCGAAAGCATATTTGTATTAAGAATATCCGAAGCTTCACCGATTTCTTTTACCATACCGTCATTATATAATATGCGGATATTCTCGGCAGAAGGATTATAGGTGCTGCTATGAATAAGCCCTTCGGCAAAAAGATAATCAATCTCGGACGCTGTGAGATTTAGTTTTTCCTGAAGATTCTGTTTTATTAATAAAGAATCGGTTTTGTCGAATGGGGTCTCGCTGATAGTTATTTTAAACAGCCGACGATTAATAAAACCTTGACTGAGCATGGATAAGACCTTATCCGTATGGCTTGTCCATACTTTTATAGCCGATAAAATATCCGTATCGTCCAATACCACAAAACGATTAATAACCGACTCGTCGGTATAAAAATCTTCAGCCGTAACTTTATTTTTTAAGAAAAAAGAAAAAGCTGGTGAGGCAAACAAATCTTCTCCATTTAAGCTCAACTCTTTGGCGCGTAACAAAAGATTGAGTAACATTTTTTCGGCAGCAATCGTTGTTTTATGCAAATAAACCTGCCAATACATTAACCGGCGGGCTATCAAGAAATTTTCTACCGAATTAATTCCTTTTGACTCAATTACCAAGTTGTCATCTTTCACATTGAGCATTTTGATAATCCGCTCTGCTCCTATTGTGCCTTCAACCACTCCAGAGAAGAAACTGTCACGAATAAGATAATCAAGCCTGTCCATATCCAACTGACCGGAAATCAGTTGATGCAAATATTTTTTAGGATATTGATCGGTAAAAACAGCAATGGCAGTATTTAATTTTCCACTCAATTGCTCATTCATCCGTTGCATAAGAAGCAATGTGATTTCTTCATGTCCAATGCCGAACGCTAATAAATTTTCGAGTGAGTGCGAAAAAGGAGAATGACCAATATCGTGCAGTAAAATAGCAGCTAATACAGCATTTTCTTCTTCTTCGGTTATATCATTTCCTTTTGAGCGAAGTTGAGTAATTGCTTGCATGGTAAGATGCATTGCTCCAAGCGAATGTAAAAAGCGTGTGTGCTGTGTCCCCGGATATACAAACGAAGCCAATCCTAACTGCCGAATTCTATTCAAACGCTGAAAATACGGATGTTGTATCAAGTCGTAAATAAAATCGGAAGGTATGCTAATGAAACCCAAAACAGGGTCATTGATTATTTTCTTTTTGTTCGCCATAAAAAGAAGCCTTTATTGATGCGATTCTGCATCTGTTTTTTCTTTCTTTTTTGATTTCTCGTTGAATTTTTCATTCCAGAAAACCCAAATCAAGAAAATAAATCCATAGAAAAGATATTTAAAAACACCTTCGTGAAGAATATTAAAATATTCGCGATAGTTTTCTACAGAGAAGGCTATCATCGTTATTCTGAAAATATTGAACAAATAGACCAAAAATAATCCAAACGGTATATACCATAATTTATGTTTCCACGGACCGGGAGTAAAAAGCATAATGCATAAAAATATAAACGACTGCTTTATAGCCGTACAGCCCCAAACAACAATAACGCGATGATGATTAGAAAAACATACATCAATATCGCAATGCCAATGAATAGGAATATTGAAAAACAAAATAACGGAGCGTACCATATGGGCAATATGCGCTGTCATAAAATTAAATGAAGCCGAAATATCCCAATGATTGAACAAAAACACCTGTTCATCACTTTCGTCGCCGGATATGCTGAGTTTCCATACAAAATTTGCGGCAAAAAGAATCGCCATGAATATGATCACACTTTGCAGCGCTTCCAGTTTTTGCCAAAGATTTTTAATTTTTCCTTTTATTGTTTCTAAAATCAGCATGTTCTAAATTTCTGTTCGTGTAAATGGAAGCAATGATATATCCGAAAAATTATTCGTTATAAACTTAAAATGAGCAGCAACTCCAATCATCGCTGCATTATCCATTGTAAATGCCAATTTAGGTATATGCGAAGTCTTATTATTTTTTTGTGCATACGCCAAAAATGCTTTTCGCAATGCAGAGTTTGCCGAAACACCTCCTGCTAAAGCAATATCTTTTACCTGATATTTTTTACAGGCTTTGGTAAACTTATCCATCAGAATATCTACAATCGTCTGTTGTAAAGAAGCACAAAGGCTTGCTTTATTTTCTTCAACGAAAGCAGGATTCTGTTTTAAATTATCACGCAAAAAATATAAAAACGAGGTCTTCAAACCACTGAAACTATAATCAAAACCGGCTATTTGTGGTTTATTAAATTTAAATGCAGTTGTGCTACTTTCCTGCGCCAATCTATCTACTACAGGACCACCCGGATAAGGCAAGCCCATTACTTTGGCACATTTATCAAAAGCTTCGCCGGCAGCATCATCAATGGTTTGACCTATAATTTCCATATCATCGGCTGTTTTCACTAATATAATTTGCGAATTTCCCCCTGAGACCAACAAACATAAAAACGGAAACTCAGGTTCTTGCTTTTCTACATCTTTTTCTTGAATAAAATTAGCTAAAACATGTGCCTGCAAATGATTAACATCAATAAGAGGTAGCGAAAGCGACTGTGCCAATCCTTTAGCAAAAGATGTACCCACTAACAACGATCCCATCAAACCGGGACCTCGCGTATAAGCTATAGCAGAGAGTTGCTCTTTCGTAATGCCGGCTTGTTTCAAGGCTGCATCAACAACAGGTACTATATTTTGTTGATGTGCCCGAGAAGCCAATTCAGGTACAACTCCACCGTATTGTTGATGCACCTCCTGGCTTGCCACTACATTGGATAACAACAACTTACCACAACACACTGCGGCCGAAGTGTCATCACACGAAGATTCTATTGCTAAAATATAATTCAATGATAAAAAAACTAATAAATATTAACTTTAATTTCTATTTAGACTAAAACAACTCGTTACTAATTTTACTACATTTGCAGACAATTAACGCTTTTATAGGAACAAATATAACCGAATTACGGTTTAATTTCAATTTTAATAAAGATAAAAAAAGTTCTTAAAATAACAACTATTGTAGTTGCAAGTTTTGCCTTATTAGCATTTTTACTGCTTGCTGCTTTACAAACCAAAACGGTGCAAAATTATCTTGTACATAAAGCTACCGAGATACTTTCGGACGAATTGCGCACAAAGGTACAAATTGCATCGGTAGATATTCCATTTTTCAATAAAATTTCTCTGAACGGCTTATATCTCGAAGACAGACAAGGAGATACTTTGTTATATGCTAACCGTTTAAAAGCAGGGTTCAGTATCAGACAACTATTCAAAAACCGGTTGGTTTGCCGAAATGTAGAACTCAAAGAACCTCACATTTACTTATCTGTAGATACCAACAATGTATCGAATCTCCAATTTCTGATCGATACATTCAAAAGCGACAAACCATCTTCATCTACAATGACTTACAAAATTGAAGATATCTCTATTATTGATGCCGTTTTTCGTTTTGACAACCACAACTTTCCACGAAAAGCCAATGGTTTTGACGCTCGTCATGTTTTTGTGAAAGATTTCTCAACCAAATTAGCTTTACACGAATTAAACAAAGAAAGTTTTTCGTTCGAGATACAAAAGTTACGCTTAAAAGAACAATCAGGAATTGAACTGAAGGATTTGGTTTTATCCATTACAGCAAATAAGAGAAATGCTACTGTCTCGAGACTTTCGCTCCGAATGCCCCAAACAGATTTGAGCTTTGATACTATCAGAATCAGCTATGACTCTATTACTGCTCTAAAGAAAAATTGGAAAAATATACTTTTCGATTTCAAAATAAAACCATCTAATATTACTCCTGTCGATTTGAAAGCATTTTCCCCACTATTGGAAAAATTCAAAGAGAAACTTTTTATTTCGACTAACTTTAAGGGGTCTTTATCTAACATGAAGATTAGAAACTTCAGTACTTCATACGATAATTCTTTCCTACTGAATGGAGACTTTGAATTTTCCGGATTACCTAATTTGCAAGAAACATTTATCTATGCTAATATTAAAAACATAGAAACGAATAAAGCTAAAATACAAGATTTAGTATCTGAGTTGAAAGGAGAACCATTTATACTACCCGACCAATTGAAAAATTTAGGTAAAATACAATATAAGGGAAAAATATCCGGATTAATGGACAATTTGGTTGCCTATGGTACTTTGCATACAAATGCAGGTTTTCTTTCTGTCGATATCATGATTGATTTTATGTCTCAGTTTGAAGGATTTGAGTACAGCGGGAAATTACAGGCAAACAAACTACGACCATACATCGTTTTGGGCGATTCGTCTTCTTTTAAGGAATTATCGTTTAATCTCGCTTCTAAAGGGAAAGTACACATGAATGGTGATTTTGAAGGAGATGTAAACGGGAACATTTCATCTATCAATTTCAGAGATTATCAGTATAGCAATGTTTCCCTTAAAGGTAATTTCAATAAAAAAATATTTGAAGGAAATATCGCCCTTGATGATCCTAACGCCAAATTTCTTTTTCAAGGTGTTGTTGATGTATCCAAAGGAAATCTGTCCGGAGAATTTAGCCTGAATATTACACATCTTAACCTGAACAAATTACATTTGATAAAATCATACCCGGATCTTGGTATCGCTTGCAATATTAAAACCAATTTTTCGGCTCAAAATTTCGACAGCCAAACTACAGAACTTCTTGTAGATAATGTTTGGCTTAGCAATAACGATGAAAAATATTTTTTAAAGAAAATTCATCTTAAATCAACTGTTTCCGATAGTACAAATATATTTACGATAGACTCTCATTTAATGCAAGGTATTATAAAAGGGGAACACTATTTTAGAGATATTAAGCAAAGTTTTGGCAATATGTTAGGACAATATATTTCCCAATTAACGCCAAAACAAAAATCAGGAATTAATCCTAAAGCAAATAATTTTGTTTTTTATTTTTCTAATTTTAATCTCAATTCTTTAGCCGAATTTTTCAATATTGATTTCGAAGTATCACCATACTCATCCATTGCCGGTTTTTATAACGATACAGACAAAAAATTCCGAATGGAAGTTTCATTACCATATTTGAAAAAAGGAAAAATTTTTGTCAACAACTTTTACCTTTTATGCAATAATAATATTGATAAAGCCATTGATTTATTTGCGTCCACCCGATTGGGCAAAGAAACAAAATTACAGTTAGAATCACGCATTGCAAACGATTCCGTATTGGTTAATCTGAATTGGAATAATACAGATTTTGTAGGAACATTAGCGGCTGTTTCGTTCCTCAGACAGAATAATGCAGGAAATCCTTTATTAGATATCAATCTGATTCCAACCGAAATGTGGATAAAAAATACCGAATGGAATATCCACGAAGGGAAAATACTAACCGACCTGAAGACAGTAAATATCTCCAGTTTTTCAGTAAAAAGCAATGATAAGTATATAGATATAAATGGAATAGCTTCTGCAAGTATTCATGATAGCTTAACGGTGGAATTACGAAAAATACCTCTTTATTCTATCATGAACTTAGTTGGAGTAAACGATCCTAAAATGGAATCTGAAGTATCAGGAAAAGCTGTAGTATATAGTGCACTGAAAGAAATGATGCTCAATCTGAACTTAGACGCTAAAAGCTTCACTTTCAACAATTCGCTATGGGGCGATGTAAAAGCAAAAAGTCATTGGGATCAACAAGATAAAGTTCTTTATGCCGATTTTCTTATTTCCAAAACAAACGATACCGTTGCCAGCCTTAAAGGAAGTTATCGCAAAGACTCGCTCGATTTTTATGTCGATGCCCGACAATTACCATTAGACTTTTTGCGTTATTATTTGGATTCTTCCGTTAAAAACATCAGTGGAACCGGAACTGGAAAGGTACGCTTGTTCGGTTCCTTCAAACGCTTTAAAATGGACGGAGATGTAATGGTCAAAAACGGACAATTTGATATTGACTATTTAAAAACATCTTATCAATTTTCGGATGTTGTCCACCTAAAACCAACCGAAATAAGATTTGATAACATACAGGTTTTTGATAAGAACAAAAATTCGGGAAGTGTTACCGGACGAATTACACATAATAGTTTTAAAGATATGCGTTTTAATTTTAATATCGCATGTAAAAACCTGATGGCAATGAACACAACGGCAAAAGACAATCCTGACTTTTATGGAAAAATTTATGCCACCGGAACTGTCCAAATAAATGGGAATAGCGATCAAATCAGTTTTAACATCAACGCAAAATCAGAACCTAACACCCGTGTTGTACTCCCGATGCAAGGATCCGGAAACACTACAGAAAATTCGTTTATTAAATATGTAAGCAAAGATGCTGTGGTAATTCCGAAAGAAGGAATTATAAAATCTTCTTCTAAGAAAAAAGACTCTTCGGCTGTATCAAAAACTGTATTAAAAATGGCGATTCAGCTTGAAGCAACTCCCGATGCAGCCATTGTTCTTATAATCGATCCTTTCAGTGGTGATTCGGTTCGAGCAACCGGAAGCGGAAATTTACGAATGGATTATGCTTCCAATGCTGACATGAAATTATCCGGAAATTATGTGGTCGAAAAAGGAAGTTATGTTTTTTCATTACAGGAAGTAATTCGAAAACCATTTATCATTAAACAAGGAAGTTCGCTTAATTGGAGTGGTAATCCGTCTCACCCTATCGTAAATATCAATGCCATATATACAGTTCCTTCGGTTTCATTAGCCAATATATTAGACCCATCAGATCTTGAAGGACTTTCACGAAGCAGTGTTCCCGTTAATTGTTTACTAACACTTACAGGTGATTTGATGCAACCTAATATTAAATTCGACATAGAAATTCCATCCGAAGCAGAAGTAGAACGACGAGTGAAAGCTGTTATTAACACCGACGAATTAATGAACCGTGAAATTTTAGCTCTTTTGGTAACTAACCAATTCTATCGACCTGATTATTTAGCGTCAACCAGTAACTCAAATTTTGGAATGTCTTTATTGGCATCCACACTATCCGGACAATTAAACAATATGCTCGGACAGTTAGGAGATAAATTTAATATCGGACTAAATGCACAAGTTACAAATGATAATGTATCTACAAATACCGAATACGATGTAGCATTTCAATACCAACCCAACAACCGGTTAATAATTACAAGTAATGTAGGATACCATAGTAATACAGCAACTACAAATAGTTCCAGTTCTAATTTTACCGGAGATTTGGATGTAGAATACAAACTCACTAAATCAGGCAAATGGCGTGCAAAAGTCTATACCCACTCTGCGGATAATAATTATTACGACACCAATGGTGATATGAAAATGACACAAGGTGTAGGTATTATGTATCGCGAAGATTTTAATAAATTTTCGGAAGTAATTCGGAATATATTCAGCAGAAAACAAAAAATAAAAAACGATAGTATCAAGTAACGAAAAGATGATCGACTCTTCTCAATTTGAACAACAAACAGTAGCATTTCATACATTAGGCTGCAAATTGAATTTTGCAGAAACCTCATCCATCGGGCGTGAGTTAGCTAACCAAGGATTTCGCAAAGCAAAACAAGGGGAACAAGCTTCTGTTTGTGTCATTAATACTTGCTCCGTAACCGACACAGCCGACCGTAAATCGCGACAAGCTATTACACGGTTTATCCGGAAGTATCCAAACGCATTTATTGTCGTAATTGGATGTTATGCTCAACTTAAACCTCAAGAAATAGGACAAATAAAAGGAGTTGATTTGGTCCTTGGCACTAAAGAAAAATTTGATATCAATCTTTATTTCAAATCAAAAGAAAAAAAAGAGAAAGCACAAATACATAACACCGGTATTAAAAATATCAAAGAATTCTATCCTTCCTGTTCGCGTGACGACCGTACCCGTTTTTTCCTAAAAGTACAGGACGGATGTGATTACTATTGTACTTATTGTACCATTCCGTTTGCACGCGGAAGAAGCCGGAGCGGAACTATAGAACAAACCGTTAATCAAGCAAAACAAGCCGTTGCCGAAGGAGCAAAAGAAATTGTGTTAACCGGAATCAATACCGGCGATTTCGGTAGGAATACTGGTGAAACATTTCTTCAACTCATCACAGCATTAGACAAAGTAGAAGGTGTTTCCCGTTATCGTATCTCCAGTATAGAACCCAATCTATTAAGCGAAGAAATTATCCGGTTTGTAGCAAAGTCAAAGCGGTTCGCTCCGCATTTTCATATCCCGCTACAATCGGGCAACAACAAAGTATTACAGTTGATGAAGCGTAGATATGACCGAGAACTTTTTGCCGAAAAAATTGAAAAAATCAAGAAATTAATGCCACATGCCTTTATTGGGGTTGATGTGATAGTCGGTACACGCGGCGAAATAAACGAATACTTCGAAGATGCTAAAAAATTCATTGAAAATCTAGACATCTCACAGTTACATGTTTTTTCATACTCGGAACGAGCCGGAACAAAAGCCATAGAAATTAATCATATTGTAACTCCGCAAGAAAAAAAACTACGCAGCGAAATTTTGCACAAAATCTCTGACGAAAAATTACAAAAATTTTATCGTTCACAGATAGGCAAAGAAGCCAAAATACTTTGGGAATCAACCCCAAAAAATGAACTAATGCAAGGTTTTACCGAAAATTATGTTCGATTATCGGCACCATATAATAAAAAGGACATCAACACCGTTCAAACAATAGTTATAAAAGAAGAAAATCTGGTTTTAGAATAAGTAGATCATCGATATATTTATTACATTTGCCAATGCACTAAGATATCAAATCCAATGGCACTCATCAAATTAAATGTAATCGGATTAACCTACGCTCAACTGCAGCAAAATGCATATGCACTGGTTTTAGGCGAAGAAAATGGCAGTCGGCGCATGTCCATCGTCATTGGCGCTGTAGAAGCACAGGCAATAGCCATGCATCTGCAAGGAATACATCCCAGCCGTCCGCTGACACACGACTTATTTGCCATGGTGATGGAAAAATACCAAATTTCTTTACGACGAATTTTTATTTATAAAATCGAACAAGACCTGTTTTTTACAGAATTACTTTTTAGAGATAAAGAAGGCAATGAAATTAAAATTGATTCACGCACTTCCGATGCAATCGCTTTGGCAGTACGAATGCAAACACCCATATATACAACCGAAGATGTGATGAATTTAACTAATCTCCCTCCTACAACAGAAGAAGGTAGTGAATATCAAGAAAAAGAAGAGGAGGAAGAACATGCTATAGATGAAAATAATTTAGCCATACTCTCTATAGAAGAGCTGGAAGAACAACTGCAAAAAGCAATAGAAAATGAAGCTTACGAAAAAGCGGCACTGATAAAAGAAGAACTAAAACATCGCAAAAAAGAATAAAACTTTATGCTTGAAAAAATTATTGAAGCGGACAAATCGCTTTTGCTAAGTCTAAATAGTTATTATTCCGAATTTTGGGATCATTTCTTTTGGATATTTACACAAATGCTAACATGGTTGCCCGCCGTAATTATATTGCTTTATGTTATTATCAAAACAAAAAAGATCGAATCAATTTGGATCATACTTGGGATAGCAGTTACAATACTGATTGCTGATCAGATAAGCTCCGGTTTACTAAAACCTCTGGTCGAACGCTGGCGACCATCTCGCGATCCTTCCATACAGAGCTTTGTACATATAGTAAATAATTACACCGGCGGGAAATACGGATTTGTATCTTCTCACGCAGCCAATTCTTTCGGAATAGCTCTTTTCACAGTTTTATTATTCAAAAATAAACTCTTCACTTACAGTATCTTTATTTGGGCAGCGATGAATTCTTATTCTCGTATTTACTTAGGAGTACACTATCCGTTGGATATTCTTGGAGGAACAATTGTCGGACTTGGTGCTGCTTGCTTTGCGTTTTATTTGTTAAAAAGACTCCGTCCGCAAGCATTACAAACCGATGCTTCTTTCATAAATGGACAAACAGCCACCGGCTTCAACCTAAAGGATATTAATATTACACTAACTGCATTATATTCAACTATCTTATTGATAGCTGTTTTCTATCTTTTTTATGATTAAAAACATTGTTATAGAACATAAAAATTCAACAAAATAACACTGACAAACACTTATAGCACAATTATTCTATTTTTAAAAACATAAAATAAAAAAAACATTTGCAAACTCCGTTTCATCGTTATATATTTATTGCATCAAAAAATTAGGTATTTTTATCAACCATAAAAATTAGAAACTATGACTAGGACAATCACCTTCAACGAGTTAAGGAAGATCAAAGACAGTCTTCCTGACGGAAGTATCCACGAAATAGCCGCAGAGCTAGGATTATCCGTCGAAACAGTAAGAAACTATTTTGGCGGATACAACTATAAGGAAGGAAAAAGCGTTGGATTTCATATAGAGCCGGGCCCAGACGGTGGATTAGTAATATTAGACGACACTGCAATTTTAGATTTAGCGTTAAGGCATCTGAAAAAGTAGTGTTTTTTATTTTCATAAATAATAAGTGATAGGTAGCAGTTTTGTTCTGCTACCTTTTTATTGTAAAAAATATTCAAGATATTTGCAGGCTAAAATTAAACTTAAAATGAAAAAAATTTTTATTCCTCTGTTAATTACTTGCCAAACAACAGCACTTTTTGCACAACATCAAGTAAATAGTATCGATTCTACAAAAACCAACGATTTAAAAGATTCTACAATCAAATTATTTTCTCAATCAACTCCGGTAATAAATCTTTACGGAATTGTTCGTTCCGATTTCTATTATAATTCACGCCAAATGGAAGAAGGTTCGGAGGGGTTTGTTCTGTTTTTCCCAAAACCCGAAATAAATGATATCTACGGAGAAGACATCAATGCGCACCCTATGACCGGATTAACTGCTACAGGGACACGATTTGGCATTAATATTAATAATTTTCGCATCGATAAATTAAAAACCGACATTACCGGAAAAATAGAAGCCGATTTCCAAGGATTCAATTCTTCGGCTACCATGTTACGCATTCGCCATGCATGGATAAACATGAAATTCAAAAACTCGGATTTATTAATCGGTCAATACTGGCATCCGCTTTATGAAGGTGTTTCACCAACCGTTTTAGACCTAAATGGAGGACAACCTTATCAACCTTTTGCTCGAAATCCACAAGTAAAATATTCGTATAATTTAAATGCTTTTAAGCTTTTTGCAGCAGGAGTATATCAAACTCAATATTTATCGTCAGGACCTGATGCCAGTGGAGCAAACACAAAAAGCACTGTTTTTTTGAAAAACTCTCTATTACCCGATATGAATGCAGGAGTAGAATTTAACAAAGATGTATGGAGATTTGGTATTGCCGGCGAATATAAACAACTCGTACCTCGCACTACAATTACTGCCGCAGGAGAGCCTGTCGCTATTGATGAAAAAATAGAATCTTACGCTGTTGCAGCCTATGCTCGATATGCTCAAAAATCATTTTACATGGACGGGAAAGTCACTTACGGACAAAATCTAAGCGACTTAAGTATGCTCGGAGGATATGCAGTAACCGGCGTAAACGCAAAAGGAGAACAATCATACAAGCCATTTAACACTATAACCGGATGGATAGATGCTTGCTACAAAATAAAAGAAAATTGGAACATTAGCGTATTCGGAGGATATGCTAAAAATCTGGGCTGTGATCACGAAATATTGACAAATGTTACCAATAACAGTCCATTAGTATATGGAAACATATTGTATTCCGGCAAAATGTTAGACCAAGTTTGGCGTGCATCAACCCAACTATCTTATCAAATATCAAGTTGGAGAATGTCTGTTGAATATAGTTATAATAAAGCGTACTATGGAAATTTGGACAGTAAAAACGGTAAGGCTAAGGATGTTGAAAGCATTGGTGGAAGTCGCCTCCTGGCTGTACTTATGTTTATGTTCTAAAAACAAAAAGCAGTTTCTTGTTAAATTAAGAAACCGCTTTCGTAAATGTGCGCAGAATGAGACTCGAACTCACACGCCGTTGCCGGCACTACCCCCTCAAAGTAGCGTGTATACCAATTTCACCACCTGCGCAACACCTATTTTTTCGAGTGCGCAAAGGTAATTTTTTTTATTAAAACGACAAAACAAAAAGCTTCTTACAAATACTTCTCTCTCAGACAAAAACGCATTATGCTATCATTTAAGCCTATTACCATCGAAGATCAAGATGCGATGAATCGCTATTTCAAACCTGCAGGTTATCAAATATGCGACTTCTCCTTTGCTACTGTTTTTTGCTGGAAACATCAATTCCACAGCACATATACCATTGTTGACGATTTTATGCTGATAAAATATATTTGTGATGATAACCAACCTTGTTTTATGACCCCTATCGGCAATGGCGACATAGCTCATATATTAGATTTAATGCTGAATGATGCCAAAGAAAACAATTTCCGGTTTCGCATCCATGCCATTACCAGCGAAATGTTTGAACAAATAGACAAAGCAATGCCAGATACTTTTATTTTTATCGAAAATCGAAATTATTTCGAATACATATATCTTGCTTCAGATTTAATTTCTCTTTCCGGAAAAAAATTCCAAGATAAAAGAAACCATATAAACCGATTTAAAAAAAAATATCCGAATTTCGAATATCGTACACTCATACCCGAACTATTTCCGGCATGTCTTGAACTATATGAAAGATGGAGAAAAGAATATACCAACAATCATCCGGGGAGTAATTTGTATGGAGAAAAACAAGCTGTTCTTACAGCTTTTGAATATTTCAACCAATTAGGTATGCGCGGCGGCAGTCTTTGGAATGAAGGAAAACTGTTGGCATACTCATACGGAAACCCTCTTTGTGATAATACATTTGTAGTTCATGCAGAAAAGGCAATGCACGATACTCCAGGTGTTTTTCAAATGATGAACCAACAATTCATTGCCCACGAAGCATCCGAATTTACATACATCAATCGCGAAGAAGACTTAGGTATAGAAAACCTGCGCAAAGCCAAAATGTCATACAATCCTGTTAAGTTTTTGGATAGAGGAAGCGTTTTTTTGAAAAATGAATAAAACTTGATCTGTCATTTGTTAACAATATTTTTTTAATCTTCTTTTGATTTTATTCCTATTCAAACAATAAAGAATAAAATATCTGGTTAGATAAGATTAGAGAAGTAACTTTGATAACATTTTATCAAAGAATTATAGTTACTTTTGTCAGATTTTAGCAGAATAAACGAATGAGATTGAGTTTTCCAAAACGAAATATATTAACAATCGTTTTTTTTATCGTATTTTCTTTTACATCAAATGCTCAGGCACTTTTTGATGTTGGGGTTAAAGGCGGAACCACTTACTATTTGGGCGATCTCAATTCCACAATATTTAATAAGTTCCAACCTGTCGGAGGCGGATATATACGATATAATATCAATGCGCGTTGGGCTACAAAATTGCAAGGCACCTTAGGAAAAATAAGCGACCCTTTTAACCAAAGGTTCGTAGATATATCTTTGCAACAAGAATTTAACTTTTTTGAATATGGTTTAATGAAAACTGGTGAATTCGAATACACTTTTTCTCCGTATATTTGTGTCGGAATTGGATTCACCAATTTTATTAACGATGCTGGCGCCATCTTTTCTCCCAATATTCCTTTCGGTGTCGGAGTAAAATACAAACTGTTTAACCGAATTAATGTTGGTTTAGAATGGACTATGCACAAACTTTTTACCGACGAATTCGATTTAGCTAATGATCCTTACCAAATAGGAGGTTCATCTTTAATGAATAACGATTGGTACTCTCTTTGCACCCTAAATATTGGAATTGATTTAGGCGAACGATATAAATTTTGCAGATAACAGATGAAAGAACAAATAAACACCCTAAATATACCACGCCATGTAGCTGTAATTATGGACGGGAACGGGCGTTGGGCTAAAAAACGAGGTCTTGGTCGTATATTTGGACATCAAAATGCTATTGAAGCCGTACGAAATGTAACCGAAGCGGCAGCCGAAATAGGCGTCGAATTTTTAACTTTGTACACTTTCTCATCAGAGAATTGGAACAGACCACAGACTGAAGTGAACGGACTGATGGAGCTTTTGGTAAAAAGTATTGAAAATGAAACTCCTACACTTAACAAAAACAACATTAAACTTACTGCTATCGGCGATTTCTCTCGTTTACCTAAGCCTGTATACACTCGATTGCAAAAATGTGTAGAAGATACAAAAAATAACACTCGTATGACTTTAGTGTTGGCAATTAGCTATTCTTCACGCAACGAAATTCTTGACGCGGTAAAAAAAATAGCATCAGACATCGAAAATAAAAAATTAACAATAGACAAGATTGACGAGAATTTATTTTCGTCAAGTTTATATACTAAAGACATACCGAATCCGGATTTACTTATACGCACAAGTGGAGAGCTAAGACTTAGCAACTTCTTGATGTGGCAAATCGCCTATTCCGAACTATATTTCACACCTGTTTTATGGCCTGATTTTAGTAAAAACGATTTCTATGAAGCTATCGTTGATTATCAAAAAAGAGAACGCCGATTTGGAAAAACAGGAGATCAAATTAATAATTAAATAACTAATGGTCAATGAAAATGCTATGGAATTTGTATTTTCATTCTTCATTCTTTTTTTAAATGAGAAACAGGTATATAACAATCTTTTTGACCCTTTTTTTGTTTTGCACCCAATGGATGCTCGGACAAGAAAATTTCAAAATAGATTATTCATCAGCACCTAAGACATACGAAATACAACACATTGCCACACAAGGACTTGAAAGCTTAGACAGTTCTGTTGTCATTAGTTTTTCAGGTCTTAAGGTAGGACAAAAAATTACGATTCCGGGAGACGATATTACCAATGCGGTAAAAAAATTCTGGAAGCAAGGGTTGTTCTCTGAAGTTGGTATTGCAATTAACAAAGTTGAGGATAATAAAGTATGGTTAGTACTTCAACTCAAACAACAACCTAAAATATCGGATATTCGGTTCTATGGTATAAAAAAATCACAAGTCGAAGATCTTGAAACAACCATTAGTTTAACCAAAAATAGTCAATTTACACCCAATTTGGAAGATCAAACCCGCAATACCATAAAAAAATATTTCCAAGAAAAAGGATATGATAATGTAGCTATTTCAATCACTCCCGAAAATGACTTATCACAACCTAATTCTGTAATTGTTAATATTAACATTAATAAGAATTCAAAAGTAAAGGTTCATAAAATAATTATCGAAGGAAATTCGAACCTTTCTAAGCGAAAAATTAATAAAGTAATGAAAAAGACAAACGAAAAAGGGAAAATATCTAATATTTTCCGCACAAAAAAGTTTGTCAACTCACTTTATGAAGAAGATAAACAAGCTATCATAGATAAATACAACGAAATTGGATACAGAGATGCATACATTATTAACGATTCGGTTGTACGCAGAAACGATAAGTCAATAGATATCTATCTGAAAATCTATGAAGGAAAAAAATACTATTTTCGCAATATAACTTGGACAGGAAATACTATTTATACCAGTGATTTTCTTTCTCAAACCTTACGCATAAAAAAGGGAGATGTTTATAATGGTAAATTATTGAATGATCGCCTTTTTGTAGATGATGATGCTGTCGCTAATCTGTACCAAGACAATGGATATTTGTTCTCTAATATTAATCCGGAAGAAACAACTATCACCGGAGATTCTATCGATTTCGATATGCAAATCTACGAAGGACGACAAGCTGTTATCAACAAAATCGGCATTTCAGGAAACACCCGTGTGTATGAACATGTTGTCCGCCGCGAATTGCGCACCAAACCGGGACAGCTATACAATAAATCGGATATTATCCGTACGCTTCGCGAAATTGCGCAAATGGGATTATTCGATCCTGAAAAATTACAACCGGAAATACTCCCAAATCCCGAAAACGGAACTGTAGATATTAACTATAGCTTGGAAACGAAATCAAGCGACCAAGTTGAATTGTCAGCCGGTTATGGAGGCGCTACAGGAGTTACCGGATCTTTAGGTTTAAAATTCACCAATTTTGCCATAGGAAATATATTTAAGCCTAACACCTATAAAATTGTACCACAAGGCGAAGGACAAACTCTGAGCATCAAAGGAACAACTAATGCCAGATACTATTCTTCGATAAGTCTCTCATTCTTGGATCCTTGGTTCGGTAAAAAACGACCGAACGCATTTTCTTTCACCACTTATTATTCTACACAAACTGGAGTAAGTAGTCGTAGTAATTCTTATAACCCATATTATTATTCATCATATGGTTCAAGTAGTGGATATTTTTATGATGCTGACCCTAATTCATATATCCATACATTCGGAGTTTCGGTTGGATTAGGCATTCGTTTAAAGTGGCCAGATGATTACTTTGTTTTGAGTTCTAGTGTAAATTACCAACTTTACTCATTAAAAAATTGGAAGTATTTCATTATGGAAAATGGAAATTCCAACAATTTCAATATAGGTATTGCTTTAACCAGAAATTCAATTGATAACCCTCTTTATACTCGTAGCGGATCAATATTTGGCTTGTCTTTGGAATTAACTCCTCCTTACTCGTTAATATCCGGAGTTGATTATTCTAATTCGCCCGATAGCGAACGATATAAATGGTTGGAATACCACAAATGGAAATTCAACTCTAGAATATTTGTGCCACTTATACCTAATCAGAAACTTGTAATGATGGCTCGTGCCGAGTATGGATTTTTGGGATATTATAATCCCGACCGCCGTTCACCATTCCAGAACTTTATTGTAGGTGGAGACGGATTAAGTGGTTCATCCACATCATATGCTTCGGACATCGTCGGACTTCGTGGATATGCGGGTAGCTCGCTTACCCCACGCTCATCAACAGGAGGATATAACGGAAATGTATATACCCGTTTAACCATGGAACTCCGCTATCCTCTTGTAACCGAAGGTGCTACCACCATTTACGGATTAGCTTTTGTCGAAGGAGGTAATTGTTGGTCTGATTTAAACCAATTTAACCCATTTGATGTTAAACGATCTGCCGGATTCGGGATCCGTTTATTCTTACCGATGTTAGGTTTAATGGGAGTTGACTGGGGTTATGGATTTGATATGGTTGGAGGATTAAAATCTAACAGTGGTAGTCACTTTAACTTCATTCTCGGACAAGAATTCTAATGTAATATGATGTAAGGTCAACGATAAATCATTATCTTTGACCCCATAATACAAATTTAATTTTTAATAATATGAAAAATTTAGTTGTTATTCTTGGTATATTATTTGCCGCTACACTGACGGCAAATGCACAAAAATTTGCGTTGGTAGATATGGATTATATATTAAAAAATATCCCTGCTTACGAAGCTGCTACCGAACAATTGGACCAAGTATCAAAAAAATGGCAAAGCGAAGTAGAAGCCTCTGCCAAAGAAGCCGAAACTTTGTATAAAAACTATCAAACTGAATTGGTTTTCTTGTCTGCAGAAATGAAAACAAAGCGTGAAAACGAGATTATTGCCAAAGAAAAAACGACTCAAGATTTGAAACGCAAATATTTCGGACAAGACGGCGAATTGTATAAAAAACGCGAAAGCCTTATCAAACCGATTCAAGATGAAATTTATACCGCTGTCAAAAGTGTAGCTGACGAAAAAGGCTATCAATTAGTTACAGATAAATCATCAAGTATGGATATTATTTTTGCTTCTCCTAAAATTGATATTAGTGATGAAGTATTAGCCAAACTCGGATACGCCAAATAAAAAATAAAATTGTTAAATCTATATTTTAAAATAATCAAAAAATTTATGTTGAAAAAAATTTTAGTAGCAGCATTATGCTTATTGCCATTCGGTTTAATGGCTCAAGATTTGAAATTTGGGCATGTAAATTCGCAAGAAGTATTGGCCGATATGCCACAAATGAAAGATGCCCAAACACAATTGGAAACATTGGCAAAACAATACGAATCGGAATTATTGAAAATGAGCGAGGAGTATGAAAAAAAAATGAAAGATTTCTTAGATCCGAAGAATAATGACATTGATCCTCAAATCAAACAAACCAGACAAGAAGAACTTATTTCTTTAGAGCGCCGTATCGACAATGTAAAACAAACCGCTCAAGAGCAATTGCAAAAGAAGCAAGAAAGTTTGATCGCACCTATCATTGATTTAGCCAAAAAAGCAATTAAAGAAATCGGAGAAGAAAATAAGTTAATTTATGTATTTGACATCAGTAGTGCTACGGTAGTTTATTTCTCAGACCAAAGCATGGATATAACTCCTCTTTTAAAAAAGAAATTAGCAGCCTCTGCTCCGGTTAAACCTGCTGCTACAACATCAAAACCTGCAGGAACAACAAAAAAATAAATCTAAAAACTAGTATAAGAAGGGCAGCAAAAAGCTGTCCTTTTTTGTAGCACTTTCAGAAAAAAAATGCACTTTTGCAGTATAAATACAAATCATTTTGTACTATGAATTTATCTCAACAACCGGCTCCTATCGGCATATTCGACTCCGGCTATGGTGGTCTTACTATTTTACACGAAATCCGCCGATACCTACCTGAATATGATTTCATCTATTTGGGGGACAACGCCCGTACTCCGTATGGAAACCGCTCATTTGATGTCGTGTATGAATACACTTTAGAATGTGTTATGCGTTTATTTAAAATGGGTTGTCATTTAGTAATACTTGCTTGTAATACAGCCTCAGCAAAAGCATTGAGAAATATTCAACAAAATGATTTAAAAAACTTGGATTCCAATCGTCGTGTATTGGGAGTAATTCGCCCAACTATTGAAGAAATCAGTACTATAACCGAAACAAACCATGTCGGTCTACTGGCAACTATAGGGACTGTACAATCATGCTCTTATCCTCTGGAAATCAAAAAATTATTCCCCGATATCAAAGTTGTATCGCAAGCCTGCCCTATGTGGGTTCCCCTTATCGAAAACGGTGAGTATGAAACAAAAGGTGCTGATTTTTTTATTAAAAAGTGTATCGATGCATTACTAAAACAAGATAATAAAATCGATACAATTATTCTGGGTTGTACTCATTATCCTATTTTAGTAGATAAAATATGCCAATATGTTCCAGACAGTATTACCATTATTTCACAAGGTGAATGGGTTGCAAAATCGCTACAAAATTACTTGAAACGCCATCCCGATATGGACAATCGATGTACTAAAAATAGTACAGTAAAATATTTCACAACCGAATCTGAAGAGAAATTTAAAGCATCAGCAGCCAATTTCTTACACGAAAAAATAGAAGTAACACGCATCAAATTATAATTGTTCGGAATGAAAATATCCACCATAGAATTTGGCGATTTTCCACTATTTTTAGCTCCGATGGAAGATGTTACCGATCCGGCATTCAGACTATTATGTAAAAAGTTCGGAGCAGATATGGTATATACGGAGTTTATATCGGCAGATGCATTGATACGCAATGTAAAACGCACCGAACAAAAACTATCCATCTACAACGAAGAGCGACCTGTGGCTATCCAAATCTATGGACGAGAACACGAAACAGTAGCCGAAGCTGCCCAAATTGCAGAACAAGCCAAACCGGAAATAATTGATTTAAACTTTGGTTGCCCCGTAAAAAAAGTAGCAGGAAAAGGTGCCGGCGCAGGATTACTAAGAGATATACCTAAAATGCTTGCCATAACATCTGCCGTTGTAAAAGCAGTAAAACTGCCCATTACAGTAAAAACCCGTCTAGGTTGGGACGATGACAATAAAATCATCGTTGAACTTGCCGAACGCCTCCAAGATTGTGGTATTGCCGCACTGACCATACACGGACGCACCCGAGCGCAAATGTATAAAAGCGATGCAGACTGGACACTTATTGGTGCGGTCAAGAATAATCCACGCATGCATATTCCCATCATTGGCAACGGTGATATTTACACACCAGAAGGAGCTAAAGAATGTTTTGAGAAATATGGTGTTGATGCGGTAATGGTGGGGCGCGCTTCTATTGGGAAGCCTTGGATCTTCAAGGAAATGAAGCATTATCTGCAAACAGGAGAAAAACTATCACCTATTTCTTTTGAAGAACAAATGAGTATCATCAAACAACAGGTGATTAACAGTATAGAATGGCTCGATGAACGGCGAGGAATTCTTCATTCCCGACGGCATTTAGCCGCAACCCCCTTATTTAAAGGAATACCCAATTTCAGAGAAACACGCATAGCTATGCTCCGAGCAACGACTTTGGGAGAATTGTTCGGAATTTTAGATGTAGTTTCCCGTACTTATAAAGAATAAAAATAACAAAAAAGCTCCCGTCAATAAGTTTATTAACAGGAGCTTTCTTTTTATAAAAATGCTATTGCTTTAATAAAAATTGCTTAAACGAACTAAAATCTTTCGGCAACTCAATGCTTTGTTTCGTTCCTTTCATAAATTCCTGCAACTTGGCCGGAATTTCTATTTTATCACCAATAATATTCTCAACTGTTTCCAAGAATTTGGCTGGATGTGCCGTTTCCAAGAAAACACCCACTTCATTTGCTTGCAAGCTATCCTCCAAAGCTTGATAACCACAAGCCCCATGAGGATCAAGCAAATAACCTGTTTCTCGATAACATCGCTTCACAGTAGCAGTGATCTCTTCGTCCGAATAACGGGTTGCACTAATATCTTTTTTAATAGCACTTAAATCGTTTTTATATAAATCCAAAATACGCACAAAATTGCTTGGATCGCCCACATCCATAGCATTAGCGAGCGTAGTTACCGATGGGCGTGGATTATATTGTCCGCTTTGTAAATATTGGAAAAAAATATCATTACTATTATTTGCTGCAATAAATCGTTTAATTGGTAATCCCATATGTTTTCCAAACAATCCGGCTGTAATATTTCCGAAATTTCCGCTTGGCACACACATAACTATATCTTTCTCAGGAACAGCTTTTTTCATCTGCGCATAAGCATAAAAATAATAAAATGCTTGCGGCAAGAAACGAGCAACATTGATAGAATTTGCCGAAGTTAATTTATGTTTAGCATTCAATTCCGCATCCATAAAGGCAGCTTTCACTAATGCTTGGCAGTCATCAAAAGTACCATCAACTTCCAATGCCGTAATATTTTTACCCAAAGTGGTAAACTGACATTCTTGTATCGGACTTACTTTTCCTTTCGGATATAACACAAAAACACGAATCCCTTCTACTCCCAAAAATCCGTTGGCAACCGCACTTCCGGTATCACCCGAAGTGGCTACCAATACATTGACCAGCTTGCCTTTTTCTTTTTCGGTAAAATAACCGAGAAGTCGTGCCATAAAGCGCGCCCCTACATCTTTAAATGCTAATGTTGGTCCATGAAATAATTCTAGGCTGTAAATATTCTCCTTTACTCTAACCACCGGCGTATCAAAACTTAGTGTATCGTACACTATTTGTTTCAACTTATCCGCCTTTACATCTTCGCCAAAGAAAGCATCGGCAATTGTGTAAGCTATTTCCTGAAAAGAAAGATTTTCAATATTATCGAAAAAAGATTGTGGCAACAATTTGATTTTTTCAGGCATATAAAGCCCCTTATCCGAAGCCAACCCTTTTACAACAACCTCTTCAAGCGTAGCAATAGGAGCGATTTTATTTGTGCTATAGTATTTCATAAATTACAATTAGCTAATTTGCTAATTATTTTAGTTTTTCCAGTCTTTAAATTTTTGTTTCATTTTCCGGTAAGAGGCTTTAAAGAATCCTGTATCAGTAAGAAGATTCATAAAATCCTCACCATATATTTCTCCAAAAGCTCCTTCACGAGCACTAAATTCATCATAAATCATTACTTTGTCTGGATCTTTATCTTTGCGATAAATCAGGAACGGAACAGGATCATCTGTGTGGGTTTTAATACGACAGAGTGTCGGATGATCCGGAAGAATAGCAATTGTAACAGGCTCCTCCCATTCGGAAACTTCTTCAAAAATCGGCTTTACAACCCGACTATCTAAATATTCAATCGTTTTTACTTTTAATTCTACATCACCTTCGTGTCCGGCTTCGTCACTGGCTTCTATATGTAAAAAAACAAAATCATTCTCTTTTAATGCTTCAACAGCAGCTTTTGCTTTTCCTTCATAATTAGTATCATACAAACCTGTAGCCCCCTTCACATCTATTGATTGCAACCCGGCGTAAATACCAATTCCTTTTATCAAATCAACAGCAGAAATAACTACTCCATTACGCAAGTCATATGTTTCCAGTAGCGTTTGCATACTAGGACGATAGCCTGGAGACCATAGCCAAATACTATTTGCAGAATCCTTTCCTTCTGCTTTTCTTTTAATGTTAACCGGATGATTCTCTAACAATTCTTGCGAACGCAATATCAGGTTATTAATCAAATCAGCTGTAGCTTGGGCTTCTTCTTTTTCTGCCTTTACCAAAACATCTTTAAAAAACGCACCGGGAACATCATGCGGAGGCGTACAATTGAGGTATTTTACACCATCTTTAATAACTAATAAATGACGATACGAAACACCCGGATAAAATTTAACTTGCTCCGACCCCAATTCTCGATTCAGAAATTGAATCAATTCCGTAGCTTCTTCGTTACTAATATGCCCTGCCGAATGGTTTTTTATTTTTCCGTTCTCAATACAGATAAAGTTACAACGCATTGCCATTTCATCTTTTTTAATAGAAACGCCCATACTTGCAGCCTCAAGAGCACCCCGCCCTTCGAAAACTTTAGCAACATCATAACCTAAAACTGACAAATTAGCAATCTCGCTTCCCGGATAAAAACCTTCCGGTACTGTATGTAAGATTCCACTTCTACCTAAGGCAGCTAACTTATCAATAGTAGGTTTAGATGCGGCTTGCAGCGGAGTTTTATTTCCAAGCGACGGAATTGGCTCATCTGCCATACCATCACCTAAAATTACAATATATTTCATGTCTAATTAGTTACAAATTATCAAGTAAACAGATTGAAAAATATTATTTATCAAAAAACCTATATTATTTATTTTCCAAATTAAACTCTTTTAATATCAATCGTTCAAACTTATCCACAACACTTTGGAGGGTTGAACCATAGATTTCGCCACCGGCTGCATTCAGATGCCCTCCTCCCCGATAAAATTTTGACGCAACAGAGTTTACTGCAATATCTCCACGCGAACGCAACGATACTTTTATTTTCTCGGTTTCTTCTTTAAAAAACACAGAAATATTAATACCATCAATAGAAAGAGGAATATTTACAAATCCCTCAGAATCACCTCGTTGAAAATTAAATTGTTCTTGCTCCACTAACGATAAATCTATCATTGCAGCTTGATATTCAGGATAAATACGCATTTTATTAATGAGCAAATGCCCCATTAATCGCATTCTATCCGCCGAATAAACATTAACCTTCCGATATATCTCATCTTTGTTGACACCTCGCCTTACCAATTCTCCAACAATATAATACATCTCCACATCATTCGAATTGTAGGTAAAATTACCGGTATCAGTCATCATTCCGGTGTAAATACATTCAGCACAGAATTTATTAATATCCGCTGCATATCCCATACGGCAGATCAATCTAAAAACTATTTCACTGGTTGAGGCAAAGCGTGGATACGAGATTGCTACAGTCCAAGCATCCATTATCGGATCAGGATGATGGTCAATCATCAATTTGGGAGTCTTTGAGTTGCGTACTACATCGGCTAAAACACCACCCAGACGACTTAAATCGTTAAAATCAACACAGATAATTAAATCAACCTCATTGCAAACAGTCTTTACTTGTTCTTCATTTCCTTTGAAATAAAGGGCTTTATCTACACTGGGAATGAAATTTAAAAAAGCAGGAAACGGATCCGGGAAAATAACAACTGCTTCTTTATCAATACTGAACAAAAAATGATACATTGCCATGGCAGACCCTACTGCATCGCCATCAGGAGCAGCATGCGCTATTATGGCAATGCGCTCTGCATCATCAATTAAATCTTTTGAATCGACAATATGCGATTCGTCTATTATTTTAGTTATCATAAATTACGAAAAAACACACAAAGTTAACCAAAAATACAAGATAAAAAAGCAGTTTTTGAAATTCTATATACTGTAATTATTTTTCATGATTTATTAAAAATAGAATAGCGACTACACAAAAAATGTATAGTCGCTATTTGCTTATATTAAAAAAGTACTAATCTTGATTCAAAGTGACGCGTTTGAAAGCAATAGCTGTAGCATTATTTTGTTTCAAATATTGAGCTACAGAAATTTTATTGTCTTTAATGAAAGCTTGTTCCAAAAGTGTTGATTCTTGATAGAATTTGTTCAAGCGACCTTGTGCAATTTTATCCAACATTTCTTCAGGTTTACCCTCCTCACGTGCTTTTTCACGACCGATTTCAAGTTCTTTTTCGATAACCTCGGCAGGAACAGAGCTTCTGTCTAACGATACCGGATTCATTGCTGCTGCTTGCATGGCTATATCGCGTACTACTTGTGCATCTGCACCGGCTTCGACAAAAGCAACTATAGTAGCCAATTTATTTCCCGGATGGATATAAGAAACAGTTGTTGCTCCAGTTACAGTTTCATAGAAACCAAGTTCCATTTTTTCTCCGGTAACACCAGAACGCTCAGCAATTAATTCAGAAATCACTCGACCATCAATAGCAAGAGTACCTAATGCCTCTATAGAAGCTGGTTTTTGAGCTAATGCCGTATTTAATATTGATTGAGTAAGAGCTATAAAATCTGCATTCTTAGCCACAAAATCCGTTTCACAGCGCAAAGCTACTACGGCAGCAAAATCGCCGTTTATACCTGCCAAGACACAACCTTCGGCAGCTTCACGGTCACTGCGTTTTGCTGCGATTGCTTGCCCGCGTTTACGAATAATTTCAATTGCTTTATCAAAATCACCGTTAGCTTCTGCTAACGCATTCTTACAATCCATCATGCCGGCACCGGTCATAGTGCGCAATTTGGAAATATCTGCCATTGTTACAGCCATAATCTTATATTTTTAATATTATTATTCTTTTTTCATCAAAAAAACGCTACAAACCTACTTCGAAAACTCGATTTGTTTGTAGCGCTTTAGTATTTGTGAGCAAAAATTATTCTGCCGCAGGAGTTTCAGTTTCTCCTTCAACAGCAGCTACTTCTTTTTTTGCGCTTTCTTTTCTCGTGCGAGTTCTTTTTTCTTTTACAACAGGAGCTTGAGATTCTTCTGCCTCTACTTTCTCAATCTTTCTTTCTTGTAAACCTTCGTCGATAGCACTAACCATCACAGACAAAATAATATCAATTGATTTTGTAGCGTCATCGTTTGCCGGAATTACAAAATCGATGATATTAGGATCTGAGTTTGTATCTACAATTGCAAAAACAGGAATACCCAAACGGCGAGCTTCACGAACGGCAATATATTCTTTCATTGCATCAACAACAAACAAAGCAGAAGGTAAACGAGTAAGATCTGCGATAGATCCTAAGTTTTTTTCCAATTTGCTGCGCTGACGAGTGATCTGAAGTTTCTCTCGTTTCGACATATTGTCAAAAGTCCCGTCTTTTGTCATTTTGTCGATAACACTCATTTTCTTTACAGCTTTACGAATGGTAGGGAAGTTAGTCAACATACCACCTGCCCAACGCTCCGTAATATATGGCATTTGCACTGAAGATGCTTTTTCTGCAACAATATCTTTAGCTTGTTTTTTAGTTGCAACGAATAAAACCTTTTTACCGGATTTTGCAATTTGTTTCATTGCGGCGGCGGCTTCATCAAGTTTGGCTAAAGTTTTGTGCAAATCGATAATGTGGATACCATTACGCTCCATAAAAATATAAGGAGCCATAGCCGGATTCCATTTCTTTTTAAGATGTCCGAAATGACAACCCGCATCTAATAATTCTTGAAAGTTTGTTTGTAACATTTTTTTTATTATTGGTTTACATTCTTGGTTTAATCAATCGTTGAGTAGGAAAAATAATTCATCTCACCGATTTAGATACTAAACCCTTTTTTATTTACAAATTGAAAAAATTACAATTTACAGATTTAAAAAAATGAATAAACAATCCATAAATCTGTAAATAATTTTAGCGTTTGCTGAATTGGAAGCGTTTGCGTGCTTTCGGACGACCCGGTTTTTTACGCTCAACTTCGCGTGGATCACGAGTCATAAATCCTTCTTCTTTCAATACCGGTTTATCTTCAGGATTAATTTTCACCAACGCACGAGCAATTGCTAAACGCAATGCCTCTGCCTGTCCTTTAAAACCACCTCCATCTAGATTTACTTTGATATCATATTTTTCAGCAACACCTAATTTGTTCAACGGTTGTTTTACTACATATTGCAGTAAACTTGAAGGAAAGTAAGTATTCAAATCGCGTTTATTAATAGTGATTTGACCTTTTCCTTCGCTAACGAAAATGCGAGCTACAGCTGCTTTTCTTCTTCCTATAGCATTTATAACTTCCATATTATTTAAGAGCATTTAAGTCAATAACTTTAGGTTGTTGTGCTTGCATATTGTGTTCTGCTCCTGCAAAAACATATAAATTTCCAAGCAATTTTGCTCCTAATTTATTTTTAGGAAGCATACCTTTTACTACTTTTTTGATTAATTTTTCAGGGCTTTTCTCCATCAAACCGGCAGGAGTGATTTCGCGTTGTCCACCAGGATAACCTGTATGCGAATAATAGATTCTATCTGTCCATTTTGCACCGGTAAGTTTTACTTTATCTGCATTGATAATAATTACGTTATCTCCACAATCAACATGAGGAGTGAAACTTGGTTTATATTTACCTCTTAATAGTTTGGCTACTTTTGAGCCCATACGACCCAATACCAAATCGGCAGCATCAACCACTACCCATTCTTTTTGGGCGGTAGCTTTATTGGCTGAGATTGTTTTGTAACTTAATGTGTTCACTGTTGTGATTTGCTTTTAGTGTTTTACTTCAATCATATTTCTTCACAAAAAACTGCTTGCGTAGGCTAATCCACAAGCATTTTCGATCCGAAGCATGAAAAATTTACTATCGGACAATAAATCGGACTGCAAAAGTACTGTATTTTTTTTAATTACAAAATAATTCTTTTTCTTCTTTATTGCATTTTATCAATAAATAAACAATTCACTGGGCTTCGTTCGCTCCAAAGCCAATAATTGCACATCAACATCTACAACGATTCCTTTCTCCAACAAAGACAATCTTACTTCCTCATAAGCTTGTTGAGGCGTATTATTTTCATTACTTAAATGACACAAATAAATATGCTTAAGATCTTTATGATAATTATCACTCAAAAAAACAGCTGTTTCTTTATTACATAAATGTCCAAATTGCCCTGCTACTCTCTTTTTTAAATAATCAGAATATCGCCCTTCTCGAAGCATCCGTTCATCATAATTAGCCTCAATGACTAAATAATTAGCCCTACAAATATGTCGAGCTACATTCTCGCAAATATATCCTAGATCAGTAGCAATAGTAAAACGCTTTCCTTTATAATGAATAGTATAACCAACGGTTTGTTTTGCATCATGCGAAACCGGAAATGCTTCTATCGTAAAATCATAAATAGAAACTGGTTGAGATATTTCGAATACATGCTTACTATTATATATCTTTTCGGTTACTGTGTATGAACACTGAATCCCATCATGTATAGCTTCTGTGGCATAAACAGGAATATGGTATTTTTCGCCTAGCACACCGGCCGAACGGACATGATCTGCATGGTCATGTGTAATAAAAAGCGCAGACACATGTTCGAAAGGAATGCCCGCATTTTTTAACCGTTTACGAATAGTACGCGCACCTATTCCGGCATCAATCAAAATACCAAACGAGCCTGTACCAACAAAATAACAATTGCCGCTACTTCCACTGGCTAAACTTATAAATCGAAGTTTGTCCAAAATGAAATTATCTGATTTTATTCTATGAAGTTAAGTTAGAAAGAAAGAACTGCACCTACCATAAAATTAAAGCCGTTTACACGGTACCCGTTCCATTGCTCGTATTTACGGTTGATAAGGTTATTCAGTCTTAAAAAGCTATATAATTTACTGGTATGGGCATATGTAAAATACCAATTAATATCTGCCATCGACTTCATGGAGCGAGTTGTACCGTCCGTCAGATTCAACGCTTTACGCCCCGTGGCAAAATAAGACGCGATTTCGGTACGGAAACGCTTGCCTAAACGAAGATCGATGCCGAAATCGAACTCATTCTGAGGCATTTGCCACGCTTCATAATCTCCACGCACATTCCACGAATTATATTTCCAACCGAAATTAAATCCCATTTGTTGATTGAAATTATAATCCAATGTAAGATTTGTATTTAACAATTTAGCATCGTGATATTGAGGAACAAACACATTGCTTTGTACTAAATCGCCGGTAATCGCATTACGCACTGTATCGTTTACAAAGAAATATTGGTCTTGAATAGACCGGTAATTTACTGAGAAATCGATAATTGCATTGTAAATCGGTTTCAATCGCAAACCAATTTGAGCATTGAGTCCGGTATAAGTATCTTTTATTTTTTCGTCCAGATTAATATAGCGATTCAATTGTTCCATTTCCTTCATGGTGTTGGTGTGCATATCGCCTCCAATCTTGGTGTAAGCATACAAGAATCGCTCAACCAAAGTAACTTCCGCCGCGATATCAGCTACAGGAGCAAAAGCTTTTCCCCTGCCTGAAAAAGTAGCACCGGCTCCAAGTCGAGCATTCCAGCGTTCGCCTTTAAAATCGACATACGGATTAATCAAGAAAACAGAATAGCTGCTTTGATCTTTGGCAAAATCAACATCATCAGATTTGTAAAGCAAGTTTTTAAGATTCGCTATCACTCCTACTTTTCCGGTTGTAATCTTGTACTCATACACAGCATGGGTATTAATCTGATTTTCGGTAAGTCCCTGATTCGGAGAAAATCTATCATAATCGATCCCAGCATAAAAATGTCTCTTTTTCGACTCGGAAAGGATTGATTTATAACCCAAGCTCATCTTCCATGAAGATATCGAAGCATCGTCCGAATAGAAATCACTACCGGCAAATTGATAAGCACCTTTATTATATAAAGTACTACCGTCAAGCGAGTTGTTTCCATAATAATTAAATGCCTCGTATCCATAGCCTATTTTTGCTACTAACTCGCCCGCTTCGTAATAACGGTGATAACCGATTATCGCATCATTATCAGTATGCATTTTTTTACCGAAAGTACCTTCATGATTAATTCCTACATTTAATTTATACTTAGGTTTACTAACCAAATCGTACCCGAAATTACCTAAAGTTGACCAGTAATTTCCTAATCCCAAGCGAAGATAGCCATGCTTTGTATTTACATGAGGAGCTTTTTTCAATTCGGCAGCATCCAGTTGTGCTATCTCATGAGTTGGTGTTACAGCATATGTATAATCACCGTATTCAGGTGTTATTTTCTTTTGTTCCGGTTCTACCGTTGCCGGGATTTCATTTATTTTTCCGGCAGCTTGAATAGTGGGTTTGTATTCTTTCTCAATAGTTATATCACGCTTAATTTGCATTGAATCTGTTTGTGCAAAAATACTTGCGAGAGAAAATAACAACACTATAATTATATAAACTCGATTCTTCATCTTATTTTAAATATATTTTTTAACTATCAGTTTTGTTCTTCCACATTTAATTTTTCCAATCGTTCGCGAATCATATCCTGAATAGAATCTTGCGTGGTATAATTTGCTTGCAAACTAAGCAAATATTGTTTTGCCTGAAAATCGTCGCCACGCTTGATATTTATATCTGCCAACAAGACAAAAGCACGAGCCAACCAATAACGGTAGGGAGTTCCCTTAGTGATAAAATCGTTTATTTCAGCTTCGGCTTTATTACTGTCACCAGTCTCAAAATAATAATCTGCTACTAAGTATTTTGATTCGGCTCCGGCTTCTGTTCGCAAATCTTTAGCTATAATAATAAAATCTACTTGCGCCTTTTGTTTTTCGCCCAATTGCCAATAAGCTTTTGCCAAATGGAAACGGGCTTCGCGCTCTAAACTCGCGTCGATGCCTTTTATAGCCAAAATTTCTTGTGCTATGGAAATGGTAGAAGAAACATCGTTTAACAAATAACTACAACGAAGCACTCCTATTCTCGCTGCTTTTATGTGGTCCGGATTTTGGGCAATAATTTGCAGTTCTCTGAACGCAGGAAGCGCTGTCTGATAGTCTTTTGCATCATAAGCTAGTTGTGACAAACGAACCAAAACTACTTCCATATAAGGATTACCTTTTAATTGGCTCAACTCTTTATACTGTTCTAAAGCTGCAGGCATATTATTCGATTGATAATAACAATCGGCTAAATAATACTGAGTTTGCAAGCAAGAACGACCATTAGGACAAAATTGTGATAAATATTTCTTGAAAGATTTTTCGGCAGCCTCAAATTTGTTATTTATATATAATCGTTCTGCCGATAAATAAGTGAGAGAATCCTCCTTTGATGTGTTTGACACATAAATACCACTCTCGAGAGAACGAGTATAAGCAAAAAACGCATCTACATTATTACGCTCCACATAAATATCTTCCATGCTTTCAAGAGCGGTTTGCGTTTCGCGGCTATTCGGATAGTTGGCCACCACCTTTTTATACGATTCAATAGCATCATTAAATTGTCCTGTATTATAATGCAACATGCCTATTTCCAATAAAGCTTTAACTGCCAATGGCGACTGAGGATAATTTTTTATCAACGACTGGTAGGTATCAATTGCTTTGCTTTGCTGATCAATCATCACATACGCACGAGCCATTTCATAATAAGCATTATCCCGATAAGTTGAATTCGGATAATCATTCAACATTTTTTGCAGACCGGAAATTTTCCCGCGATAATCTTTATGCAAGCCAAGCAAAAACGCTTTTTGGAATGACGCATAATCAGCATCTTTCCCACCTCGTGCAGTAGACATCCCATAATATTTCTCCGCATTTTTCAAATCGCGAGCAACAAAATAACAATCCCCCAAACGGTCTAATGCATCGGTATAAGAAGGCAATGATGTATTTTTTTCTTTTTCTACATATTTCAAAAAATATGGAGTAGCTTCCTTATATTGTTTTCCTTGAAAATAAGTATATGCCAGATTGTAATTGGCTAAATTATAATCAGGAAAAACAGATGCTTCCTTCCTTTCGAAAAATGATTGATAATCTTTTTTGGATTTATCATATTTCTCAATCAAATAAAAACTTTCGGCACGCCAGTAATATACTTGCGCCTGATTGAATTTATCCGTTCCTTCTTGCAATGAAGAGGAAAACAAATCAATCGCCTGATCATAATTACTACGCAAAAACTCTTCTGTTCCCAATTGGAAAAGCACATATGCTTTCACATCTTTCATGGCTGGACTCAGTTTACCCATTTTATTAAGCGAAGTAAGCGCTGATTGATAATTTTTGGACGACATGTAAGCTGTTACCAAATTTTCCTGAATCTTAGGCGCATATTTTGAATCCGGGTATTCAGTCAGAAAATTCTCAAAAGCAGTGATGGCTTCTCCAAACGGAGTAGTAGATTCGAGAGTAGAAAGAGCATAGTTATAAGCAGCTTCTTCTTTTATTATTGGGTCAAAATCCATGTTAGCTGCCGATTGAAACGCCATACGAGCATTGGTTTTTTGCTCCAATTTCATATAGCTGTTTCCCAAATATAAATAAGCGCTCTGTGAAATAGAATCGTTGCCACCGGTAGATTTGCCCAAATAACGAACTGCCGAACTGTAACTCTCGGCTTTAAAATAAGACACACCCAACAAATACAAATCGTTGCGAAGTATTTTAGGTGTTTTCTTTTCATAAGCAGTCAAATGGTTAATTGCTTTTGAATAATCACCTGTACGATAAGCACATTCGCCTAAAATACGATGAATCTCAGAGGCATTCGGCGAATTAGGATTTAACTCAAGCGTTTTTTCGGCATAAGGAATCAGTAAGCTATATTCTTTTTGAATATAATAAATTTGCGTGATATAAAACGGCACGAAATTAACATATTCAGGAACATTCTCTATTGCTAAAAATCCGCTAAGGGCAGCATCATAATTTTTTAATGAATATTCCGCATAAACATAATAATAATTTGTAGCATTTTCATATTTAGTGTTTTTGCCACGCAATGATCTCAATATAGATTTAGCCTTTTCAAAATCTTTTGTTTCGATGTAAGTGTACCCTTTGTTAAAAATAAGTTCGTTTTTTTCGATATCACTCAATCGAGATTCTTTTACTTTAGAATACCACGAAAGAGCTTCTTCATATTTTTTACTCTCCATCGATAAATTGCCCAGCATAAAGAAAACACGGTCTTCAAATTGGGTATACGGATAATTTTTAAAATATTCTTTAAGCAACTCCGCTGTGGTCGCCTTGCGTAGCTCATAAGAGTTTGCCGCAATATAGTAAGCGGCTTCTTGTTTTAATTTTTCATCGGCTTGCGGATGCTGAACAAGAAAACGCTCAAATGCAGAAAGCGATACAGCAAATTTACGCTGTAAAAAATATTCCAAGCCATCATTAAAATAGACATTCGGATTGGCATAAGTATAAGATTCTTGTGCATTTATCTGAAAAAAGCCTGTCACAAGAAGACTAAAAATTAAAATATATTTTTTCATGTGTTTTATTTTATTCTTTTAATGGACACATGAAATGCCCATGACAATAATTATTCACTTCGGTAAAAGTATCATGGACATTTCATCTTTTTCGGAAAAATTTCGACAAAAATAAGCATTTCGATTGAGAAGAAAAACCTTTGTTCATGAGTTTATTTTATTGAAGTTCTTTTTATTTATACTTTCAATTCAGAAGCAGTTTTCGTTTGTTTGGAAGAAGTCTCATTACCGATAATAAATCGTTTATAGTATGACAAAATAATAGTAGTCATCGGCAAAGCGATAATCATCCCTAAAATACCGAACAAAGCCCCCCATATAGAAAGAGAAAGCAATATAGTTGCAGGACCCATACCCATTGCCCGTCCCATTATTTTGGGTATCAAAAACAAATCTTCAAATCCTTGCACTATGGCTAAAACTATCAATGCCGAAAGTGCCGGAACCCAAAATGGTTGTCCTGTTTCAATGGATTTGAGCATCACAAAAAAAGCAATGGGCGGAATCATCACTAATTTAAGATAAGGTATAAGTGTTAAAACTCCCATTATAATACCAAGCAATAATCCAAGAGGCAAGTCTATTATTTCAAATCCTATAGCTAACAAAATCCCCGATATAAGAGCCACCAAAGACTGTCCACGAAAATAACGATTCATTCCGGATTCTAAATCGCCCAAAATTTGCCGAACCAAGAGACGATATTTTTGGGGAATGAGATTCAGAAAATCTTTGGAAAAATTCTCATAATCAGCAAGGATAAAAACAGTGTACAAAAACACTACAAAAATGACAAACAAGCTAACGATAAATTCAATAGAACTTGATAAAAATCCCCAAAAACGAGGCATTATTGAAGTTATAGCATCCTTAATATTTTGTTGATTTAGCAATTCATCTAAATCAATTTTATTTATCCAACTAATAAGATAAGCTTTTGTTTCGGGCGATAAATAATCACTTTTTTGCAGATGAGTTATATAATCGGTCAATAAAGCAGTTGTACGCGAAATCTCTGTAATAATAGGAGGAACAACAAAATAGAGTAATGTTCCAAACACAATAAACACACTTAATAAGGCAAAAGCAATCGAAACAATACGATTTTTTAACCTACAGCGATATTGATAGAACTTAACTATCGGATAAATCATATAGGCTATTAACCAAGCAACAAAAAAGGGCAACAACACACCACTCAACTTCGTGAGCAAGAAAAATAAAGCCACCGCAATAAGCATTCCGATAACAATACGAACAACTCTATCGAATGTAAATGGGCGTTTAAATTGTGCATTCATACAGTTTATTAATTTATAAGCAAATTTTAAGACAAAGTTAGATTAATTTGTACATTTGCAAAACACAAAGAAACAACAAAAAAATTTTGTCTATGATAATATAACGCGTATTGATACGCACATTTTAAAACATATTGAAAAAAGCGTTATCTTTTATTTTTGCTTGACCGAAATCTAGACAATTTCAAATGCTCAAGAATAAAACAATTGACGCTCACGCTCTTTTACAGCTTGGGCTTTACTCGTTTATTTGAGCATTAAGGTAGTCTAGAACCTCGGTAAGCAAATAATTGGAGTTTGTCCACGCTTTTTTATGTATGTATGTCAAGTTTTAGAATAAGTAATAATAGACAACCAACACACTAAAATATTGCTGAAGTAAGAAGACAGATTAAAAAAAACAGCAAAGCCATTATTATTTTGACTTTGCCGATTTTTTTACTTTACAATTTCATTTTCCCGCAGGTGTATTTGTTTAATACTTTTGTAACTGGTGATAGAGATTTCGTCCATCGTATTTATCGTAAAAATTTCAATTATTTCTAGAGAATTTATTTTATAAAATAAATTCTCTACTCTTATCTATTTCACTATCGTTCCCGAATTTTTCCCGATTTCGTCAGCCTTAGTAATGATCACTTGTTTTACTCCGACAGCAATGGCTTCGAACGCGTTCTCCAGCTTAGGGATCATACCGCCATTGATAGTGCCGTCTGCAACATATTGGGCAAAGTCTGTTTTGGTAATCCGGGGTATCACGCTGTCGTCATCATCGGGATCACTGAGTACACCTTTTTTCTCGAAACAAAATATAAGTGTTACATCAAAATGGTTGGCTAATGCTTTAGCAGCCTCCCCTGCAATGGTATCGGCATTAGTATTGAGCAGGTTACCTTTTTTATCGTGCGTAAGCGGTGCTAACACAGGTACTACATTTTGTGCTATTAATTCAGCTAATATTTCAGCATCTACCTCTTTTACATCGCCTACAAAACCGTAATCTACTTCTTTTACTGGGCGCTTCTCACTGCGCATATAGTTCATATCAGCTCCGGTCAAACCCAGTGCATTAACGCCAAGCGCTTGCAGTCCGGCAACGATTTGTTTATTTATTAGCCCGCCGTATACCATTGTAACGACTTGCAGCGTAGCCGCATCAGTTACCCGTCTGCCGTTTACCATTTGGCTTTCGATGCCGAGTTGAGCGGCAATTTTGGTAGCTGCGCGCCCACCACCGTGTACCAACACTTTGTGTCCAGCTATCTTGCTGAAATCAGACAACAGTTTTTGCAGTGTTTCTGGTTCTTCTACGATTTGTCCGCCTACTTTGATAAGAGTTAGTTTATTTTTCATAATAATTATTTCAAAGCCTCCAACATTCGCTTTATCACTACTTGTGCCGAAATTTCGCGGTTTGCCGCTTCGGGAATAACAATGGATTGCGGGCTCTCGATAACATCATCGGTTACAATCATATTGCGGCGAACAGGCAAACAGTGCATAAAATATGCACTGTCTGTCAATGCCATTTTTTCAGTATCCACTGTCCAGCTCATATTTTTACTAAGTATTTGTCCGTAATTCGGGTCCTGATAGGCTGCCCAGTTTTTGGCATAAATAAAATCGGCTCCTTCAAATGCTTTGCGTTGGTCGTATTCTACATGAGCGCCACGCACAAATTGCTCGGCTAGTTCGTAACCCTTTGGGTGTGTAATTACAAAATCAACATCCGCCTCGTTCATAAAATCAGCAAACGAGTTAGGCACAGCCTGGGGTAACGCGCGAGGGTGCGGCGCCCAAGTAAGCACTACTTTCGGGCGAGCTTTTTTCTTATATTCTTCAATAGTAATCAAATCTGCAAAAGCCTGCAAAGGATGTCCGGTAGCAGCTTCCATACTAAATACAGGCTTGCCGGAGTATTGAATAAATTGATTTAATATCTTTTCACCATAATCATCCGCTTTATTTTCAAACTGGGCAAAGGCACGCACACCAATTACATCACAATATTGTCCCATTACAGGCACAGCTTCTAAAAGATGCTCCGACTTATCGCCATCCATAATTACACCGCGCTCGGTTTCAAGTTTCCATGCACCCTGGTTAACATCAAGTACCATCGTATTCATCCCTAAGTTCATCGCAGCTTTTTGAGTGCTTAAACGGGTGCGCAAACTGGAATTAAAGAATACCATCAAACAAGTTTTATCTTGTCCTAAGTGTTTATAAGCAAAACGATTTTTCTTTACTTCAAGAGCTTCTTTGACTGCGGCATTCAAATCGCCAAGATCTTTTACATTGGTGTAGAATTTCATATTTCTTATTCTTTATTTTGTTGTAATCTATTTTTTGCTTCGGGATAAAAATATTTAATCCACTCGACATAAATATCTTGTGCGAAAAAACAAGTGTCAATTAAATATTCTTTTACATGTTCAAATTCCCTCAAGCCACGATAATAAAACTGCTTGTATTCGTCATCTATAATGAAAGGAATAATATTGTTTTTGAGGCACTCGCGAAACATCAGCAAGCGCCCTATTCTGCCATTGCCATCTTGAAAAGGGTGAATTTTCTCAAAACGAAAATGGTATTCGACAATATTTTCAAAAGAAATTTCAGGTAATAATGAAGCATACCAACTATTGAGCTTATTCATATCGGATTCAACATCTTGTGGCAAAGAAGTTTTACTACCACCTACCTCACTGGGCAATTTTTTCCACTCGCCAACGGCAAACCACATTTTTGAAGCGTCGGAAGTGCTGTTTTTCAAAATCCTGTGAAACTCTTTTATAATTTCATTAGAAAGTGGCACGCTGACAATATCAAGCATATAATCGAATGCCACAAAGTGATTGGAGGTTTCAATTATATCATCGACAGGCACGGCTTCTTGGTCTTTGAAACCAATGGTACGCGTTTCGAAGATATAGCGGGTTTGTTCTTCGGTTAATTTGCTACCTTCGATCCGATTGGAATTGTAAGCAAAATTTACCTGCGTCTTGTGATACAGTCCGCCCTTTCGCTTTGACTGTTTTTCGTCTGTAAGATATGTCAATAAGTTGTCCATATTTTTAGTGCAAATTCTCAGATTTTTTTTCCCGACTTAATCCGATTAAATAAACGGAAAGTACCATTTGTTTCTTAAATTTTCCGTTTTTTAATTCATAAATCCATTCTTCTTCCATGCGTACGGCCTTTGTTTGCCAAGCCCAAATAGAACGAAAACCCATGGTACTATGATCCGTTTTCATTTCATTATAAACATCTTCGTCCGTCTGGTTGGGATCTTTGGGATCAAAACCTTCGCCAAAAGATTTTTTCAGGTAATCCAAACTTAAACTGTCTTCCAGCACAGCATTCACGCAAAGCAATTCATTATCCACAAAGAAAAGATGCACTTCTTTGGTACGCGTATTGCCAATTTTCACATTGTATTTGGTAACATACACACTAACAATGTCAAATGATGGATAAAAATCGCGCAGCGGCTTCAACTCATACGCTGCATAATTTTCTTTGGGTGTACGAAGTTTAAATTCGCGAAAACCAAAATTGTTTTCCAAAAAATCTAAATTCTGAGCAAATAAAACTTGTGCTATCCCAACAACAAAAAGTATTAATACAATCCGTTTCAACTTCTGACTTGTCCTTCGCCTTTGATAATATATTTATAACTTGTCAGCTCGGGCAATGCCATTGGTCCGCGAGCGTGGAGTTTTTGCGTGCTAATACCGATCTCGGCACCCATACCGAATTGCGCTCCATCACTAAACGAGATGGAAGCATTGGCATACACACAAGCTGCATCGACCATTTTCTCGAAAATAGCAATATTTTGTTCATTTTCAGAAATAATGGCTTCGCTGTGTTTAGAACCATAAGTATTGATATGCTTTGTCGCTTCTTGTACATTAGCAACGGTTTTGATGCTCATTTTATAATCTAAAAATTCGGTTCCGAAGCTGTCCGCATTCGTTTTTTGCAATAAATTAGCAGGATATTTCCCGTTCAAAAAAGTAAAAGCTTTTGCATCGGCTTCAATAACTACATTTTTGGTGACTAATTTTTCGCAAATGAATGGCAAGTCCGCTAATCGTTTTTCATTAATCACTAAACAATCCAATGAGTTACAAACGCTCACACGCCGAGTTTTGGCATTAAACACAATGTTTGCACCGATTTCCTTGTTGCCAAATTCGTCGAAATAAATATGACACACACCGGCTCCGGTTTCAATAACAGGCACTCGTGAATTGTCGCGCACAAAATTTATTAAGCCGCTTCCACCGCGTGGAATTATTAAATCGACATAACCAACGGCATTCAATAAATCGGCAGTGGCTTCGCGCCCGGCAGGCAAAAGTGTAACAATATTTTCGTCCACATTGAATTTTTTCAACACCTCTTTTATTACACCAACAATAGCTGTATTCGAATTATGTGCATTCGTTCCACCTTTGAGCACGCAAGCATTACCCGATTTCAGACAAAGCGAGAACACATCGAAACTTACATTTGGGCGGGCTTCATAAATAATACCGATTACACCGAAAGGAACTGATATTTTTGTCAATTCCATGCCGTTGTACAAAGTCCGTTTTTCCAACACTTTGCCAAGCGGCGTAGGCAACGACGCTACATTGCGCATATCTGCAGCAATACCTTCGAGACGTTCTTTGCTGAGCAACAAACGGTCATACATAGGGTCGGATTTATCCATCGCGTTCAAATCTTTTTTATTTTCTGCAAGGATAAAATCGACTTTGGCCACAGCCTCATCGGCTACGGCAAGAAGTATTTGATTGATTGTTTCGTCCGAAATCAGATTAAGTGCGCGAGATGCTTTCAGTGCATTTTCGCGCCATAAAGTCTGTGTTGCCATAATTCTTTATAAAATGAAGAACAAAAGTACATATTATTTTCGCAAAGATAAAGATTGATGCTTGGATGTTTGTGTATTTTTGATGTAGATTTGTACAAAATAAAGAGAACGATTTTTTCAGATTCAGTGCAACTCTTTGTTTATTCTTAATCAAACTTTGTAATAACACAGAATCTTTAAACAAAAAATATCATTGAATTTAAGTCATATTTTTTCTCTTGTAAAGAAACATAAATGCACTACAGGTTTAAAACTATATTTCTCAATAAATTCAATATAAATCTAAAACATGAAAAAAGTACATTTTATAGCCATAGGCGGTGCGGCAATGCACAATCTGGCATTAGCCCTGAACACCAAAGAAGGATACATCATAACCGGCTCGGACGACGAGATTTTTGAACCATCACGCAGCCGATTGGAAAAAGCCGGATTGCTACCCGCGGCATTCGGTTGGTTTCCCGAAAAAATAACTCCCGAACTAGATGCCGTCATTCTCGGCATGCACGCTCGCGAAGACAATCCGGAGCTACTCAAAGCCAAAGAATTAGGCATTAAAATATATTCGTTTCCGGAATATTTGTACGAACAAACTAAAGATAAAACCCGTGTGGTTATAAGTGGCAGTCACGGAAAAACCACCACAACCGCCATGATTCTCTTTGTACTGAAAAAGTTGGGAATCGCTACCGATTTTATGGTGGGTGCACAAATCGAAGGTTTCGATAACATGGTAAGCCTTTCCGAAAAAGCCAAAATTGCCGTTTTCGAAGGCGACGAATACCTGACCTCGCCTATTGATTTGCGTCCGAAATTTCATTTATACCAGCCGCACATCGCCCTGCTCACTGGTATTGCTTGGGATCATATCAATGTTTTTCCTACACTAGATAATTATATAGAGCAATTTCGCATTTTTGCCGACTTGATTGAGCCGAATGGCAAATTAGTGTATTTCTCGGGCGACGAAAACCTGCAACATATAACCCAGCATGTTCGTGCCGATATTTTGACCGAACCGTACTGCACACCACAATACGAAGTAATCAACGGAAAAACAAGCGTTATTATCTGTGGAAAAAAATACGATTTGCAAATTTTTGGCGAGCATAATTTACAAAATATGATGGGAGCTTGGGGAGTTTGCAGGGCTTTAGAAATCAGTGAAGAAGATTTTTTCAATGCTATGAGCCAATTCGGTGGAGCTGCCAACCGTCTGCAAAAAATAGCCGAAACAGCCAACTCTGTTGCATATAAAGATTTCGCACACTCACCATCAAAACTAAAAGCCACCGTAAAGGCAGTAAAAACACAATATCCCAACCGCAAATTGGTAGCCTGCATGGAGCTGCATACTTTTAGTAGCCTGACTGCCGATTTTCTGCCTCAATACAAAGATGCAATGACCGATGCCGATATGGCTTTTGTATATTTCGATCCGCATGTAATCGAGCACAAAAAGCTCAACACTATTACCGCCGAAGAGGTAGCTAAAGCTTTTGGTGGAAACAATTTGCAAGTTTTCACAGATACGAATTTATTGCAAGAAACCTTGCGCAAAATCGATTACAGCAACAAAAATTTACTGTTGATGACTTCCGGTAATTTTTCCGGTGTAGATTTAATTGCTTTTGCAAAGGAACTAATCGAAAATTAATTTTTCTGATTTCTGAGAAATAAAAAACTCCTACTTGGCTTCCATTGAGTGGGAGTTTTTGTTTTTTCAAACAATATAATACCGACATTTTCTTATTATTTTTAAAATTAATTAATTCGAAATTTGATAATTATTTTGTCAAATAAGAACTTTCTGAAATTACTGTAAATATTATATTTTTACAGAATTTAGGCATAATTTTTGCTTAATTTAATTCCGCTGTTATCCTATTTTATATGAAAAAAATACATTTTCTTTTTTTTCTATTTTTATTACCTACACTTATTGTTGCACAACAAGTTACTATTCAGGGAACTATCCGAGACCAATCCAAAAATACTCCGTTAGAATTTGTCAATGTAATGTTACTTAAATCTGATAGTACTATTTACAATGGTGCGAGTACCGATTCTGATGGTAACTTCATCATCTTAAATGTTGAAAGTGGAAACTATATTTTGAAAGCTACCTTTTTAGGTTACCGAAATATTTTAAAAAAAATTACTATAAAAGGTACTAATCCATTGGTGAAACTCGGCACACTTCATATGAATGAGGACAGTAAAGTATTAAAGGATTTGGTTGTTGTAGCACAAGGACCTCAAGTGAAATTTGAGATCGATAAAAAAGTTTTCTCGGTCGATCAAAATATTGTTGCCTCAGGAGGAAGCACGCTCGATATTTTGCAAAATATCCCTTCGGTCGATGTTGACACGGACGGTAATATTTCACTACGCAATAACTCAAATGTAGAAATCTGGATTAACGGAAAACCTGCCGGACTTACCGAAGACAATCGCGGTCAGATATTAGAACAAATGCCTGCCGGAAGTGTCGAATCAGTCGAGATAATATCCAATCCATCGGCAAAATATAGTTCCGAAGGCAGTGCCGGAATCATTAACTTGGTAATGAAAAAAGACCGAAAAGCAGGTTATTTCGGCAATGTAAATTTCGGGTTAAACTATCCCTTTAAATCGAAAGTAGGTGAAATAGCCGGTGCTAATATCAATTTCAATGTGGGAAAATGGGATGGATATTTCAATATTTCCATGAGGAACTTGTTTTATACTTCCGAAAATTTCTCGGATAGAGACTATTTGGAAGAAAACGGAAATATTTCCCGCAGCCTTCATCAAGAAGGGAAAAGTGAAAATAATATGCTTGGATCAATGTCTCGCTTAGGTTTAAATTATCAACTGAATGATAAAAACCTTTTTGGCATAAGCGGTTATTTTATGAATGGAAAAATGGACATTGAAAACGAAACTTCCTATTTTGAATACAACAGTTTAAACATTTTGCAAGACTACTTACGAAAAAATAACACCAACGGCAAACAAAATTCCGGTAACGCCATGTTCAACCATGTTTACAAATATGATAAAAAAACAGAACTGAACACTACCCTCGCCTACTCCTTTTCTAAAATGAACGGCGAAGCTAATTATCTTAATTTTGGGAACAACATTCCTTCCAATCTAAAAGACCAATACCAAATAAATGATAATAAAAATCAAACTATTGAATTAAAAAGCGATTTTTCGAAATCAATCACACAACTATCCAAAATTGAAACGGGTATCAATGCCCGAATACAAAGCAGAGATTCTTATTCGGAAACAGAAAACTTTGATGGAACAACATTTCAAATAGTACCCAGCCTTACGGATGATTATATGTATAAAGAGCAAGTTTATGCAGCTTACGGAACTTATGGAACAAAACTAAAAAAACTAAGCATTCATGCCGGATTACGAAGCGAGTACACCATCGTTGATAATGAAGGATACGGTATCAAAAATCCGACAAAAGATTATTTTGAATTGTTTCCTACTGCTTTTTTATCATATTCATTACCAAAAAAAAATGAAGTACAATTAAATTATACGCGCCGCATTAACCGCCCTCGAGGCAGACAACTGAATGCTTTCCGTGATGTAAGCAATCCAACTAATATTAGTTATGGAAACCCTGACCTTGATCCCGAATTTACCAATTCGCTTGAATTAAACCATTTGAAATCATGGGATAAACTATCAGTTTTAACCTCTGTTTACTACAAATACACAACCGATGTAATACAAAGAGTACGGTTTTTAGATACTTTAGGGATAATGAACTCAACTTACATGAATGTAAGTAAATCCCAATCTGTAGGATTGGAACTAGTAGGTAAAAGTCCTGTTACCAGATTTTTGAACTTGACAGGAACGCTTAATGTTTTTTATTATGAGCTTTTCTCCAGCGATTTTTCAACTCCCTCGGCATCCGAACCTATTCATATTGATGGTAGTTCGAGCTTTTCGTGGAACTTTCGTTTACTTGCCAATATGTTGTTGAGCAAAACTTTATCCGGTCAGCTTACCGGAAACTATATTTCACCACGCACAGTTAGCCAGGGTACCAACGAACAACAATATAGTTTTGATCTCGGGCTGAAAAAAACATTTATGGATAAGAAATTGAGTCTTTCATTTACCATACGAGACATCTTTAACACCCGCAAAAATATAAACGATACCAAAACGATAGACTTTACGCAACATAGCGAGAATTGGCGTTATGCCCCTAATTTTAGATTTACAGCTGTTTATAATTTTGGCAACAATAAAAAAGCTAACGGCAAAAAAGGGAAAAACGGCTCTGAAAACTTATCCGATGAAGAAAACGGTATGATGGAAGAATTTTAAAATTGTTTATTTAATAAATTTCCGAGAAAAAACATTTCCCGCTTCTGTTCTGATTTGTGCAATATAAAGACCGCTTGAAAGAAAATCGATATTAATATTTGCACCTTTTTGATGGCTTATCTTTGAACCGGAAACAGTATAAAGTATCACATCAGCAACATCAATCCCTCGTATCATCAACTGCTCTTCAGTCTGAATAAATGCAACCTTATTCAATCCTACGGATTCAATGGTGGCAGAAGGGTCACAAGGAGAACTTATTTCTCCGGTCGAGGTAACATACAATGTAGCTCCCGCACCACAAGAACCTGTAACTGCAGCTTCTACCTGAGCTACAGGTAATACAGTATAAGTATATGACGGAGCCGAAACCGTACTTCCATTTTTATCTGTTACTGTAGCTCCATTGCTACCTTTAATACAATTTACCATTCTAAGATTAGGTGTACCACCATAACTACAATCGGCTATAGTGCTGATTTTCTTGAAATTAGAACTTTCCACATAACAATCCGTTCCTTTCGTTCCTGCTTCTAACCCTATAGCAGTGGTAGAAACATTTCCTCCAGAGGTATTTTTGGTTGTAACATTATAATAACAATTTAAAATATGAAGCTGCGCATTTCTGGCTCGAGGCATTCTACTTTTACAACCATCTGTCCAATAACAATATTGGAATGTTATGCTGTATCGACCATCTGTCGGATAATCAGAAGAACCTCCCCCTACTAAATTAGTAAAACGATGATCATCAGTTTCCAATCCACCTGCCTTATACGCTTTTTTATATCCAAATTTACACCACGAGATGGTTATTTTATCTGCATTATTAGTATTGTCAAAATTCCCATCTACTCCATCATAGAATTCACAATGATCAACCCATAAATTAGTACAACCAGTATTAGTTATAAGATCTGCTCCATCTATATCGTATGCACCCGGACCTTCAAATATCAAGTTTCTAATGATTACATTTGAAATTCCATTCATTTTTAAAATACCCGATCCATCTTTTGTTTGATCATTTGATACTAATTTAGCGCCCGGTAATCCGATTAATGTTTTATTAGATTTCAAGCTGATTTGACCATTACTTGGTATGGTTATCGTTCCTGAAACCAAAATAACTTTTGCGCTAGAAGAAGTTAAATTACTTTTCAAATCATTATATGTACTCACTGTTACCGGTGTAACATTCCCTCCTCCGGTTGTCCCTGCACCATACCCAACAGGAGCAGTCATACAGTAATCCTGAGCATATAATTTAACTGTAAAAAATAAAAGAAATAAAAGTATAATTTTTGTGTTTTTCATTTTTGATAATTTTTAAGAACAAAGGTAGCTTATTTTCAATAAACTACTACTTATCCTAACAAAATAAAAACGGATAAAGTTCATACACTTTACCCGTCTTTAGAATAAAAAAGGGATCTCAGCTTATTTTATTTTATAAATTTATATAGAATAAGCTTACCACTTACAGTTCGTATTTGAGCTATATATGATGTTCCTTTTATCAATGAAGAGATATCCATTACGGCAGAACTAACACAACCAAAATATTGACCGGAAATAGCATACAAACAAATTTGAGCAACATCAACTCCTATAGCTTTCAATTCAGTTGTAGTTTTAATGATTTGCAACTTGTCTGCCGTCGATTCATCAATAGTTGTAGGTGGACTTACTGTAATTGTTACATCAATATTACTAGCTGACTCATAGTTGGTGTCGCCTGCATAATTTGCTTTATGCGTTTGAGTACCATCATTTCCTACAGAGGCACTCGCTGTTACCCAAAACCAACCTGCAGGCAAAGTCACACTCGACAAAGTTTGTCCGTAAATCGCCGTTAAATCTGTCGGGGCAGACGGCGCTGCGGCTTTATTTACAGTAATGGTTACATCAACATTAGAAGCCGCATTATAATTGGCATCGCCGGCATAATTTGCTTTATGCGTTTGACTACCCGCATTTCCTACAGAAGCTGCTGAATTTACCCATGTCCAACCGGTCGGTAAAGTTACATTCGCTAAGGTTTGTCCGTAGGTAGCTGTTAAGCCTGTCGGGGCAGATGGCGCTGCCGCTTTATTTACAGTAATAGTTACATCAACATTAGAAGCCGCATTATAATTAGTATCCCCGGCATAGTTTGCTTTATGTGTCTGACTGCCTACATTTCCTACAGAAGTGCTTGCTGTTACCCAAGACCAGCCAGCCGGTAAAGTTACATTCGCTAAGGTTTGTCCGTAGGTAGCTGTTAAGCCTGTTGGAGCAGAGACATTAGCTTTAGAAATATCCCATGCAAGCGACAAATCCGTTGTCGAAGCATCTGTCCATTGATAGTTTGTTTTGTCGGTCAAAGTTACCGTTGCGGTATAGTTACCTGCATTAGTTGCTGAAGTCGTACCTCCAAATGTATAAACACCGCTTGCATTCAACGATACGGTTTTATTTGTATTATCAAATGTAAATGAATTTATTTCTAAAGCAGGTTTCGTTACACTTGCTTTTGAAACGCTTACTGTCACATCAACATTACTTGCTGAATTATAATTAGCATCCCCGGCATAATTTGCTTTATGTGTCTGACTGCCTACATTTCCTACAGAAGTGCTTGCTGTTACCCAAGACCAGCCAGAAGGCAAGGTTACATTGGACAAGGTTTGCCCGTAAGTGGCAGATAAACCGGTTGGTGCAGACGGCGCTGCGGCTTTATTTACAGTAATGGTTACATCAACATTAGAAGCCGCATTATAATTGGCATCGCCGGCATAATTTGCTTTATGCGTTTGACTACCCGCATTTCCTACAGAAGCTGCTGAATTTACCCATGTCCAACCGGTCGGTAAAGTTACATTCGCTAAGGTTTGTCCGTAGGTAGCTGTTAAGCCTGTCGGGGCAGATGGCGCTGCCGCTTTATTTACAGTAATAGTTACATCAACATTAGAAGCCGCATTATAATTAGTATCCCCGGCATAGTTTGCTTTATGTGTCTGACTGCCTACATTTCCTACAGAAGTGCTTGCTGTTACCCAAGACCAGCCAGCCGGTAAAGTTACATTCGCTAAGGTTTGTCCGTAAGTGGCAGATAAACCGGTTGGTGCAGACGGCGCTGCGGCTTTATTTACAATAATGGTTACATCAACATTAGAAGCCGCATTGTAATTAGCATCCCCGGCATAGTTTGCTTTATGTGTCTGACTGCCTACATTTCCTACAGAAGTGCTTGCTGTTACCCAAGACCAGCCAGCCGGTAAAGTTACATTCGCTAAGGTTTGTCCGTAGGTAGCTGTTAAGCCTGTTGGAGCAGAGACATTAGCTTTAGAAATATCCCATGCAAGCGACAAATCCGTTGTCGAAGCATCTGTCCATTGATAGTTTGTTTTGTCGGTCAAAGTTACCGTTGCGGTATAGTTACCTGCATTAGTTGCTGAAGTCGTACCTCCAAATGTATAAACACCGCTTGCATTCAACGATACGGTTTTACTTGTATTATCAAATGTAAATGAATTTATTTCTAAAGCAGGCTTCGTTACACTTGCTTTTGAAACGGTTACTGTTACATCAACATTACTTGCCGCATTATAATTGGCATCCCCGGCATAATTTGCTTTATGCGTTTGACTACCCGCATTTCCTACAGAAGCTGCTGAATTTACCCATGTCCAACCGGTCGGTAATGTTACATTTAATAAAGTTTGTCCGTAGGTTGCTGTTATGCCTGTTGGAGCAGAAGGGTCAATTTTAGCGGCTAATGTTGTAATCTTTTCAGCTGTATTATAATTGGTAGCCTCAGTTCCCCTTACAGCTTTTACCTGATACGAATATTCGGTATTAGCTGTTAAGTCCGAAATGGTAATACTATTCGTATTGGTTTCATAAGTATTACATACAAGTTCGGTTGAACCAGAACCGCCACCTGAATCCCCTCCTTCAGCAGGAGTTTCGTATTCAATAGCTGACACATAAGCATTTCCTGTTAATGTTATCTTAATAAATGTGCCTGCTGCAATAACATTATCAAATGTGATTTTTAAACTTGTACCGCTACATGCTACACTTTCGTGCTTACCATTTATGTTATTATTAGTAACATCAACAGTATAATCATCAGCAGAAATAGCAGTATATGTTCCTGCTAATGTAGTTGAAGTTGTTATTGGATTTGTAGTTGCAAGTGTTCTGTTGCTACCTGTACCTGAATTACCATATACAGTAATTTTACTTATTGCCTTATCTGCTTTAAAAATAAATAGACTGCTACCCATTACAATATTTTTATTTGAACCATGACAATCTCCTCCGCCAAAATTATCGTTTATAGTTGCAGTTCCTCCACTAGTACCTTTATAGTAACTACCAATACCTACAACATCATACGATTTTGAAGTCGAGTTATATGCAGCGGAACTTGTTAGCCATGTAGAAACAGTTGGTGTTCCAGCACCTGCTCCTTCTGTCTCTTCTTCATGACAAAGATTTACTACATACTTTTCAGCACCCGTTACAACATCCCAAGTCAAACCGATAGTAGTTGCAGTCGGTGTAGCGACAACATTTGCCGGCACTGTCAATGAATCCAACACAGTAACAGTACCGATTGCTTGTGCCGATTGTCCACCATTGATGCCAGTTACATTTACCGTATAAGTATATGTTCCGGATTGACTTGGCATACCACTGATATTTACACTTCCGACAGTTGAATCATTAATTCCCACCGGTGTAGAAGGAGACCATACTACTGTAGCTCCCGAACCTGTATAATCATAAATAATAGGAACAATCGCCGTACCTACTACCACTGTTTGTGCTACTGTGGTAATATTCGAAGTCAGCGTAATAGTAGCAGCTTGCGGAATATTGTCTATTGTAGAAATGGTTTTTGCTACGCTGTAAGCAGTTTCTTCTGTATTGCGTAAAGCTTTCACCTGATATGTGTACTCGGCATTCGGATCAAGTCCGCTAATGGTTTTACTTGTACCGCTTGCATCGTATTCATTGCAGGTTACAGCATCCGGACTACTTACAGTAATACTTTGTATATTCATACCGCCACCGGTAGTCGTAATAGACAGCGTAGTAGATGTTGCCTCGTATATCCATGTACCTACTGCTCCGGCCACATTCATAATACCGGTTACATCAATATTATTCTGTCCACCGTTTTGCAAAGTTCCACCTGTTACGGTGTAACCACGATTTACTGCGGTTGCGTTTCCTGCAGGGCCTATAATAGTTACAATATCGCCAACAGCACAAGGAATTTCTACTTTAATATTCGTTCCGTTCAGATAAATTTGTCCCGAACCGTATCCTAAGCGTAATTTTGTATTACTCCACGAAGCAACAGTAAATTTCAATCCAGCTAAATCAGGAATTATCGTACCACTAGCAAATTTTAATTCTCCTCCATTAGGATTTACAGCATAATTGAAGCGAGGATTTGTTCCATCAACAACAAGATTTGCATCAGCATCGCTTTCATCTATCGTCCATGAATTGAAATTCCAAACAGTAGTGGATGCATCTGCCGCTGCACCACATAATTTCACTTTAAATGCTGTTGCTTCAGTATTGGCATCCCAACTCACAGTAATGGAATTGCTTGTTGGACTTGCCGTTACATTAGTAGGTGTAATAAGAGCTGCATTTACAGTAATTGTACCATTCTTAGGCGCAGCAGCCACCCCTCCATTTAGTCCGGCAACATTAATAGTGTAATTATATGTGCCCGGAACTGTTGGAATCCCTGAGATAATAATGTAATCCCCGCCAGTTTCTACAGTAATACCTGCAGGGTTACTTGTACTGCTTCCGCTCCAAGTAATAACAGGAGTTGCCCCTGTATAATCATACTCTATATTCACTTGTCCACCGACACTAACTGTTGCATTTGCCATTGATTCGGGATCTAAAGCAAGAGTAGCATCAATCGGAGCCGGAATTACTGTAATTGTACCTGTTAGCGTAATTCCTGCGACAGGTGTTCCACCATTAATTGGCATTGCTTTTACAGTATATCCAAAGTTACCTGCGGCAGTAGGGGTACCTGTGACAGCAATCGTATTTGCCGAAATATTCACAGTAATACCTGCAGGAGCCGTTGTACTATTGGTAGTGCCTGTCCATTCTATAGTTGGAGTTCCGGTATAAGAATATGTAATTGCAGACAGTTCCGAACCGGTCGTTTTAGTTTGTGATGTTGTCGATACTGAGCTTGTAAGAGCCAAAGTAGCATTTACAGCAACATTTTGAGATGTGGCTTTAGCATATTCTCCGGTTGTATAAGCAGGACTATTGCTTACAGCTTGTACATAGATTGAACCTGTAGCCGCATCGAAGCTCGTTATTGTTGTTGTAAATCCACTTACACTCTTTTCCGTACAAGTAGTAGCCGCTGCCGGTTCTACTTTTATACGGCTTATATTTATACTATTATTGCTGTAAACATAAATAGTAGATCCACTTCCAGTATAATTATAGGTTGCTATAGTAGCTGCTTGATCTGTAGAATTGTATTCCATTTCTGTTTCAGTTGTTCCTGCTGAAATCAATAACGATCGGTCTCCTGTTGAATTACCAAAGAACCATGCTGTTATTTTTACAGGACCATCTACTACAAATGTCATATAACGCTTCGTTGGCATACCATCAGAATAACTGCTGCTACCACCTGTTTGAATTACTTTTCCTCCTCCGGCAAAACCATCAGAATAAGTTTTTGCTTTTCCTGTTACCGCATTTAATGCACTTCCCGAATAAACAAAAGTAAGTCCATCTATAGTGGTCGTAGAACTAATACTTCCGGACAAAGAAGAAAATGTAGAAGAATTAAAGTCCCAATCCTTATCAGTTGTGCCAGAAGCTCCCGAACTACTACATACCTTTACATTGTAGCTACTTGTTCCGGTAACAGCTGCCCACGAAACAGTTGCAGTAGAACCACTCACAGTATAAGTCGCAACAGGCAAACCTAACATAGTTGGAGCATTAACTGTAATCGAACCATTTTTAGAAGTATTGGTAGATCCTCCTATAGTCGTCACTGTAAAATTAAAGCTACCGGTTACAGTTGGAATTCCACTTATAGTTACCCGCTTGTCCGATGCATTTGTCGAGAAAGTTACCCCTGTAGGCAAGCCTGTTACATTAACCCCTGTAGCTCCTCCTCCGTAAGTATAAACTATATTCGAAATAGCAGTACCAAGATAAGCAGTCTGTGTTGCACTACCTGAAGTTAAATCTAATGTAGCTGGTGCCGGTACAGTAACTGCTATTGTTATAGTTTGTTCTTCGGTAGATTTAGTCCCGTCTGTTGCTTTTACTTTAATTGTATAAGTAGTATTTACAGAAACATTAGGCGTTCCGCTAAATGTAAGTGTTTTTCCACTAATTTGAGCAGTCATCCATGAAGGTTTAGTTGTAGAACCTCCACTATAAGTTATTTGGAAAGAAGTAGCAGAACCACCCATTGTATAAACAATGTTGGTTATCGGATTATTTGCCAACAGTGATTGAGAATTTGTACCCGCAGCACTAGTAAGTTGAATTGTTGGCTCTGTAGCATTACAACCAGCAGATACAGCTCCGGTAGTAGGATTCACCTGAAGCGTCGCCCCTGCCCCACAGTTTGCATCAGTTACAGCAGATCTAGCATCTGCATACGAAAGAGCCGTATAAGAATAACTCGGCACATTCACTGTGCCTGAATTTGCTGGAAGTCCGTTTTTACCATATGAGTTTACAAACTTAACAGGATTTGTACCTCCATAACTTTTCCATATATTACTGGAACTTGGCTTACCTTCGAAATAACAGCCTTCGATATAGGCTTTCATATTTTCAGGACCAATATAATAATTAGCTACCGAAGAATTCCAATAGCAGTTTAAGAAGTGTAACTCAGCATTACGACCACGCACCATGCGTTCCTTACAACCTTCGTCCCACCAACAATATGCCCAAGTGATATTATATGTTCCATCGGTAGGCTTATCACTGGCACTAGAACCTAACAAGTTTGTAAAACGATGGTCATCACTACCTCCGGAGCCTCCTGCTTTAGGAGCAATTAAATAACGGAAACGACACCATGATATAGTGATGTTATCCGTTTTCCCTTTGTTATCAAAGTTTCCATCTACACCATCCTGAAAATCGCAATGGTCAACCCAAATATTTGTACCTCCATCTATACAAAGGTTATCACTTCCGTCACAATCATATGCCCCCGCCCCTTTAAAAGTCAGATTACGAATAATTACATTACTCGAACCACTTTTGATATTAAGAATACCGGATGAACTTTTATCCCGTCCGCTTAGATTTGCTAATGTTGCACCGGGCAGACCAATAATAGTTTTATCCTTGATCACCACACTGTACAAACCTGTAAAATTAATAGTTCCTGATACAAGAATTATTTTCTTACCGGTCGAAGAAACTTGAGTTTTAAAATCATTTAAATTAGAGACAGTAACAACAGTTCCACCCGTTCCACCTGTTGCACTTGCACCATAACCAATAGGCGCAGTCATGGCATAATCCTGAGAATAAATGCTTGTCGAAAATATCGACAAAAAAATCCCAATCAAAAAAAGAGAAGATCTTTTCATTGTGTACATTTTAGTATTAGATTTAAGGTTTATGGTTTCGCTATTTTAGGTTTTAATATAAAAAAATAATATTACATCATAAAATAGGGTTGCAAGTTAATTAAATTTCAAATATACTTTATTGTATCAAAGCATCTTATATCTTAAAAAAATATAAAAAAATATTATTACAAATAACGACAAGCTTTCGTTTTTATTATAAAAAATAAATTTTTCATCTTTTATATTTTCAATATCTCAATAATATAAAATTAAACATTTAACTAAGATTAACAAAGTAAGTTCAATTTAATGAAAATAAAAAAGAGACTTTCTATAAAGTCTCTTTTCTTTGAGCGAAAAACGGGACTCGAACCCGCGACCCCAACCTTGGCAAGGTTGTGCTCTACCAACTGAGCTACTTTCGCAATTATTTTGTTATTTTCGTAATAATCTTGCCAAGGTTGGGGTTTTCCCCTTAAAAAAACCTTTTGGGGCAAGGTTGTGCTCTACCAACTGAGCTACTTTCGCAATTATTTTGTTGTTTTCGTAATAATCTTGTCAAGGTTGGGGTTTTCCCCTTAAAAAAACCTTTTGGGGCAAGGTTGTGCTCTACCAACTGAGCTACTTTCGCAACTGTGGGTGCAAATATATAAAAGTTGACAAAACTCGCAAAATATTTCACTAAAAATACCATCAAAAGATGTTTGAGAAAATGCCTTCAGAAAAAAGAAAAACCACCTCTAAACAAAGAGGTGGTTGTTAAAAAAATATATAGAAAAGTAAAACGATTACACTAAACCTTGTTCAATCATAGCATCGGCTACTTTGATAAATCCACCAATGTTCGCACCTTTTACATAGTTAACAAATCCATCTTTTTCTTTGCCATATTTCATGCAAGTTTTGTGAATATTAATCATGATTTGGTGTAATTTAGCATCGACTTCTTCACGAGTCCAAGGAAGACGCATAGAGTTCTGAGTCATTTCCAAACCTGAAGTAGCTACACCACCTGCATTAGCAGCCTTTCCAGGACCATAAAGAATTTTTGCAGCCAAATATACTTCGATTGCTTCGTTTGTAGAAGGCATATTTGCACCTTCGGCAACAACTTTACAACCGTTAGCAACCAATGTTTTTGCATCTTCTTCGTTGATTTCGTTTTGAGTAGCACAAGGAAGGGCAATATCACATTTAATACCCCAAGGAAGCTTGCCTTCAAAATATTTTGCTGATGGATATTTAGCCACATATTCTGAAATACGACCGCGTTTTACATTTTTCAATTCCAAAACAAAAGCCAGTTTTTCTTCATTGATACCGTCTGCATCATAAATAAAACCGTTAGAATCTGACAAAGTAACTACTTTAGCACCTAATTGGTTCGCTTTTTCTACAGCATATTGAGCCACATTACCCGAACCTGAAACAAGAACAATTTTTCCTTTGAAATCTTCGCCTTTAGTTTTAAGCATTTCTTGTGCAAAATACACGCAACCATATCCTGTAGCTTCAGGACGAATCAAACTGCCACCCCAATTAAGACCTTTACCTGTTAACACACCTGTAAATTCGTTACGGATGCGCTTGTATTGACCGAACATGTAACCGATTTCGCGAGCTCCTACGCCTATATCACCTGCAGGCACATCAGTATCAGGACCGATATGACGACACAATTCTGTCATAAAGCTTTGGCAAAAACGCATAATCTCAGCATCCGATTTTTCTTTAGGATCAAAATCGGAACCTCCTTTGCCACCACCCATTGGCAATGTTGTTAAGCTGTTCTTTAACACTTGCTCAAATGCTAAAAAGCGAAGGATACCCATATTTACTGATGGGTGAAAACGCAAACCACCTTTGTAAGGTCCGATAGCGCTATTCATTTCGATACGAAAACCGCGATTGATCTGGATATCACCCTTATCATCCATCCAAGGCACACGGAAAGTTATTGCGCGTTCCGGCTCAGCCATTCTTTCAAGAATTTTAGCTGTTTTATATTTAGGATTAGCATCAATAAAAGGAATTAACGAAGTAGCAACTTCGCGTACTGCTTGGTGAAATTCCAACTCACCAGGATTTTTGGCAATCACTGCTGCCATAAATTCTTCTAAATGTTCGTTTCTTTCTGACATTGTTTAAAGATTTAGTTTATTAATATTTCGTGTTAAATCATTTTTCCGCTGCAAAAATATACATACAATTTAAATTTGCAAAGCTTTTTGTAATTTTTTTCGTCAAAAAGATGATTTTTTACAACAAAAAACGATTAAAATCAAAAAAGAAGTCAGATTATTTACATTTTTGGTGTCTTTTTGATAAAATTTATCAATAATGCTAAATAAAAAAACGGCATCCACATTAGTGAACACCGTATTTAACTAAATTATAATACTACTTCATATTCTTTCTTGCCATAATTTCAATACTACGAAGCTTATCCTTATACAAATTATAAGTGTTTTGTTTTAAAATATCCAGAGAGGCATCAGAATTCTCATCCCAACGACGACAAAGATAAACCGATTCATATATTCTTCCTATTTGATATTCCCGACTAATACGCAAACCTAACGCATAATCTTCTCCATAACTGGTATTAGGCACTTTTATCTTTCTCAAAATCGGAGTATAAAATGCCCTTGGAGCACCTAATCCATTTATTCTCAAAGCATTATTTCGTCCATTTTCCGGAGTCCATTCTTTATGATCAATTAATCCGGGAGGGATTGTTTGCATCTTAAAGTCCGTCATAGTGTAAGAACCTATTATCATCGCTGTTTTTTGCTCATAAAAAGCATCTACTATTATTTGTAATGTTTTCTCAGAAGCATATACATCATCACTATCCAGTTGAACTGCAAATTTACCACAATGTACATTTTGTACTCCTTCATTCCAACAACCACCAATCCCCAAATCCGTTCGTTCAGGAACCAGATGCACTACACGGGGATCTTCCTGTGCATATTTCCGCACAAGCTCAGTTGTTCCATCAATAGAATGATTATCTATTATTATCAAATTAAATGGAAAAGTAGTTTTTTGTGAAAGAACCGACTTAATCGCATCTTCAATTGTTTGTATTCGATTACGAACAGGAATAATCACAGATGCTTCCACATCAAACGGATGGAGTTCAAAATCTACATTTTTAAATGATGGTTCTAAAAATACACCTATTTGTTTCAGATGTCGAGTAAAAACTTTTTCCATCTCAATTTGCACTTCCCTATTTTTAGGATCGACATAATCGAATTGTTTCTCACCACTTTTACGGGTATCTTCCTCCACTTCTGTATATAAAAATTCATTCAGATGAAATATAGGCATTTGTTCCGATACATATAATCTCAAAGCATATAAAGCTGCAAATTGATACGAGGATAACAAATCACTTTTCACAAAACTTCGAATCAAACTCGTATTATATAAGAGTACTGAACCGAAATTAAAATCATCGCGTACACTTCCGATTTGGTAATCGATTGTTGGAATTGATTTATTTTTTCCGTCTGTTTGCTGATAATAATCAGTGTATAACATACCGGGAGTGACATCTTCAAAAACCTGCACCATTCGCTCTATAGCAAATTGTCCTAATTCAAGAGGTGTATGCTTTGTGTATAATAAAGTTAATTTAGAGGATGCATATTGAGCAATGACACGAAGTGTTTCGGAACTTTGGAAACCATCAATCTTCAACTGCTTGCATCCTTCGATTTGAGGTAGGGCATCTACTGTTTGCAGAAGGAATATTTCATTTACTAAAGAACTTTGGCGTAGAGAATCTACTGTTTTTTTAGCAGATTGCTCATCCGAATAAAGGATAAAACAATTTATCATGTCTATTTTAATTTTTCAATTAGTGTTTTATACAAAATCACAAATGTATTAAAATACATTGTATCCACCACTGAAATAAAAATAAAAAACGCAGCAAGAAATCCTCACTGCGTTTTTTTGAATAATTATTCTAAAAGATTTTTTTATTTGATCAATTGATCAAATGCTTCTTCTGTACTATATTTAGCGAACTCAATATCAGTAGCTGCGCGTTTCTTCAAATCATTATTTTTAACAGCTTCTCTTAGGTTTGCGTAAACATTGTTTTTATCTCCCAAACGAGCCGCTATAATAGCTTTCAAATAAGCTGTTGTGGCATCAGGAGTACTTATTTCATTTAAAATTGTAGTAGCAGCTGAAGTGTTTTTAGTTACCAATTTAGCAATTGCTGCATTATTTGATTTTTCGATAGACATAGCATTGTTTGCTGCGCCATAATCACCTTTATAAAGGTAAACGACACCTAAAGCTGCATCTACTTTTGCTCCCAAACCGGCTGACTTTCCTAACAAAGATTCAGCAGACTTCATATCACCTTTTCTAATATTTACGATAGCAGAATTGTAACTTACTTCTTTAGCCGAAGATGATAAAGAGGCTGCTTTAGAGAAAGCTTGTTCTGCTCCAGCTAAGTCACCTTGCAAATATTTTGTTGCACCCAAATTGTTGAATACACGGTAATCATTTGCAAACAACTCTGTTCCGCTAGTATAAATTGCAGCTTTTTGACCCAGATCGCTAATTAATGTAGCTGAAAACAATAATTCTTCAACAGTTAAAGAAGACGGATTAGTGGTTGCAGCAGCAATTAATTGTTCATCGGTTTTACCTGTAATTTCATAAGTAAGCTTCAACTTAGAACGACGGAGTTTTGGTAAAATATCAGTTTCCAATGCTTTAAATGCTGCAGAAAGCTTACGGATTTCCACCTCGCGTTGGTTTGGGTCTGAATAATTAGACAATACACTTAAGATCAAATCTTTGTCTTGAATAGAAGAATTTGCTACTAATTGTTGGAATCCTTCCCAATCTTCAGGAGTATATTTAGAATCTATTTGAGCAGATTCTTTCAGTTTTTTCATTTCTTTGTTGACATAATCAGCAGCAACTTTTTCGCGTTTTTCAGCTAAAGTGGTATTAAATTCAAGACTACCTTCCGGAGAAGCATATCCTGCAATTTCTAAACCTGAAATTGATTTTGTTTCTTTTTCTTTGCTAATTTCTTTCAATTTGTCACCCAAAGCAACTAAGTCTTCTCTTTTCAGCTCAGTAGAACGGATATTTGCTTGACCAACCAAGAAATTGATTTCTGCTTCTTGTTTTTCAAGAATAGAGCGTTGGAATGCATCTGATGAAAAGATTGGCTCTAATTTATCTGCTTTTGCAAGCATATAAGTAGTGTTTATACCATCAGCTATTTTTACTTCAGGAATAGTAACTACTTTCTTCCCTACTTTTACTTCAAACTGAAGATAAAGTTCTGATTTTTCCATCCCGGGTTTGAAGTCGAAAGATACCTTATGAGTGTAGGTTCCACCCATTTTGTAAGAGATCTGTTCGTCATTACCTTTTACTTTTTCACCTTGGAAAACTTTTGTCTGAAGTTTTTCTTCCGTACCGTTATATTTTAATACCGGAACAACTGTGATTACAGCTTTTTTCTTTACATACTCTTCAGGGAAAGTACCGGTAATAGTAGCCTCTACTTTACCTCCTTTGGCTTCCAAGACAGCTGGATCTACTTTAAAATATTCGGCAGATAATGGCCCCATTTTTTTACATGAAGTAAAAGAAATTGCCGTCAACAGGGCGAGAACTGTTAAAAACGATAGTTTTCTCATAAATAAAAAGTTTAAAGATTAATTTTTGGTTTGTTTTGATTCTTTCTTTATCGAGCAACAAAAATGATAATAATATATCAAAATACCTAATTTTTTTATTTAAAAATAGATAAAAATTTAACAAAGTCAAATTAAACAAGCAAGTCAACTGTTTAATTATCAAACTTTTAAAATAATTCTTTTTAGCTCATTAAAATATTACCTTTGCAAGCAAATAATTTGTATGAATACCAAAATGATTCTTTTCATTCTAATTAGTTTATGCATTTACTTCAGCATAAACACCTATTTATTTATTCGCGGATGGCAAGTTTTCCCTAATGAATCGTATTTTCGGATAGTTTTTTGTGCTCTTTTCGGATGTTTATGTTTATCATTCGTTTGCGGCAAATTGACAGAAAACATATTGCCACTAAAATTAGTTTCTACTATACAATGGATTGGCAATATCTGGTTTGCGGCAATGATTTATTTCCTACTAATTGTCATTGTCATTGATTTATTACGATTAATCAATCATTTTCTACCTTTTTTTCCTGAATTTGTTTACGGTCATTATCAAAAAATAAAATATTTTTTATTGGCAGTAAACATTATTGGGGTAAGCATTATTTTGATCATCGGATATATAAAATTCAATCATCCTACGATAACACACTTATCCTTAGATATAGAAAAAGAAACTCCTAATTTCAAGAAACTGAGAATTGTAATGATAAGTGATATTCATTTAGGATATACTATTCAAAACGAACAATTGAAAAAATATATCAATTTAATTAACGGACAAAACCCCGATATAGTATGTATAGCCGGAGATATTATTGATGGAAATATCCGCCCATTGAAAGAAACAGAAATCAACAAAGAATTTTACAAAATAAATGCACCTCTTGGAACATACGCAGTAACTGGCAATCATGATCTTTTCGACAAGACAGGCATTTGTGAATACATAAAAAATAATACTTCTATAAAGTTACTGAAAGATACAGCTTTATTAATTGATAACAGTTTTTATTTAGTCGGAAGAGAGGATCGTAGTAAGACAGACCGTTTATCATTAGCATCCATAACAAAATCGATAGACAAAAAATTACCTGTTTTCTTAATGGACCACCAACCAAATGATTTGCAAAACAGCGTAGATAATGGTATTGACCTACAACTGTCCGGACATACACATATGGGACAATTTTTCCCTATTAATTTGATAGTAAAAAAGATGTACGAATTGCCTTATGGTTATAAGAAAAAAGGAAACTCTCATTTTTATGTATCATCGGGTATCGGCTTATGGGGGCCACCGTTTCGGATTGGCACTGTTTCCGAATTATGCGTAATTGATGTAAAATTTGAGTAAAATCAGCTCAAAATTTACTACTTTTGCAAACCAATTTGAAATTTATGTTAGGAATCAAGCGTGTTGACAGCTATCTTCTCAAACGATTTATCGAGCTATTTTTTGCCACTATTTTTATATGCAGCTTTATTTTATTGATGCAAGTATTTTGGCGCTACATCAACGATATAGTAGGCAAAGGACTCAGCTTTGCTGTCTTAGCAGAATTTTTTCTATATGCGGGTTTTAGCGTCATACCGTTAGCATTGCCGTTAGCTATTCTATTAGCATCTATAATGACTTTCGGGAATTTGGGCGAGAATTTCGAACTCACTGCATTAAAGGCATCGGGAATATCTTTATTCCGGATTATGTTATCTCTTATTATTCTCATTTCTTGTACTTGTATCGGAGCATTTTTTTTCTCAAACAATGTGTTGCCGATTACACAAAAAAAAATGACTGCTCTATTGTATTCCATAAAAAATACTTCACCGGAAGTTGAAATACCAACCGGAGAATTTTATTCAGGGATTCAAGGGTATAACATTTATGTAAGAAACAAGGAAGATGAAGGTAAATTGCTCAGAGATGTAATGGTTTACGATTTTTCGAAAGGATTTAGCAATGCCAATGTTACTTCTGCTGATTCTGCACGCATACAAATGTCGTCCGACAAAATGTATTTGATCGTAAAATTGTATAGTGGAGAAACTTTCGAAAATTTAAAAAAATCGGACGGATTTCACGCCAGCAATAGAAGCATTCCTTATCGAAGAGAATCTTTTGTTGAGAAAGAATTTTTAATTGATTTTGATTCCAATTTTAAAATAGACGAAGAAAGTTTTAACAGGAATAAACATTTGAGTCGTAATATTGTACAACTACAAGAAGCTATTGATTCATTGCATCATCGTTCGGACAGCATTATCGGTATCATGTCAAATTCTTTTTTAAAATCACATTTTTTAGGCAGAAATACCAATTACGGATATAGCCTTGCCGAATCGACTCCTCAAAAGCTAGCCGAAGCAGAGAAAAACCCGCTCTCAAATGGGTTTTCTGAAGAACAGAAAAAAAAATCGTTGCAATATGCCATCAATCAAGCTAAATTTACACAAACCGAAATAGAAAATAATGGAATCTTCATCGCATCTATCAACTCAGATAAAATAAAAAACCGTATAGAATGGCATCGTAAATTTACGCTATCTTTTGCTTGTTTGATATTTTTCTTCATCGGCGCACCATTGGGAGCTATCATACGAAAAGGAGGATTAGGTATATCCATTACCATTTCGGTGCTGATGTTTATCATATATTATACTATCGACCAAATGGGTTACAAATTAGCAAGAGAAGAAATTTGGATTGTTTGGAAAGGTATTTGGCTAAGTTCTATGTGCTTATTACCAATTGGTTTGTTTTTCACTTATAAAGCAGCAACAGACTCTCCTATTTTCAATAGTGATACCTATTGGAAATTTTGGAAACAGATACAGAAATTATTTCGCAAAAAGAAAAAACACTAATGGAAACATTTAAATTAAATACGATAGAAGAAGCTATCGAAGATTTTCGCGAAGGAAAATTTTTGATTATTGTTGATGATGAAGACAGAGAAAATGAAGGTGATTTCGTGATTGCAGCGGAAAAAGTAACTCCCGAAAAAATCAACTTCATGATGACTTACGGACGAGGACTTCTCTGTGCCCCAATTACAGAAGATCGTTGTGCCGAGCTTGAAATCCCGATGCAAGTCAGCACCAACACCTCTGTGTATGAAACACCATTTACAACCACCGTTGATTTAATAGGGCAAGGCTGCACCACTGGTGTTTCCATGTACGACCGTGCGATGACTATACGCGCCCTCGCCGACCCGAAAACAACACCTTCGGATTTGGCTCGCCCCGGACATATCAGTCCTTTGCGAGCTCGTAACCGTGGGGTTCTTCGCAGAGCCGGACACACTGAAGCTACTATTGATATAGCACGCTTAGCCGGATTATATCCTGCTGGAGCTCTTATTGAAATCATTAACGAAGATGGCACGATGGCGCGTTTACCGGATTTAATGAAAGTATCGAAAAAATTCGATATTAAAATTATTTCCATCAAAGATCTTATCGTTTACCGATTGCAACAAGATTCTCTAATTGAAAAAGGAGAAGAAATACACTTGCCGACAGCTTACGGTGACTTTCAGCTGATTCCTTTCCGCCAAAAGTCAAACGGATTAGAGCATGTTGCTCTTTTTAAAGGAAAGTGGGATAAAAATGAACCTGTACTGGTACGCGTACACTCATCATGCATGACCGGAGATATTTTCAGCTCGATGCGTTGCGAATGCGGAGACCAGCTCCACGAAGCAATGAAACGAATTGAACGCGAAGGAAAAGGAGTTTTAATATATCTTATGCAAGAAGGACGAGGCATTGGGCTTATGAATAAAATCAGTGCTTATAAACTACAAGAAGAAGGGCTTGATACCGTTGATGCTAATTTACATCTTGGCTTTCAAGCTGACGAGCGCGATTATGGTATCGGTGCCAGCATCTTACGCGAACTTGGTGTATGTAAAATGCGCCTTATGACTAATAATCCTGTAAAACGAATCGGATTGGAAGCTTACGGATTAGAAGTAGTAGAAAATATTCCTTTGGAAATAAAACCCAATAAATACAATCTTTTCTATATGAAAACAAAAAAAGATCGTATGGGACATGATTTACATTCTAAATTTTAATTTCACAAAAAAAATCATAAAAATAACAAGTTGATTATGCATTTATCAACTTGTTATTTTTTTTATGCTTTTAATTTAAGATTTATGAATAATAAAAAATATTCGCAAAAATAATCAAATATTTATTCCATGAACATATCATTATGTACAATCGTTTTCTCTTCACTATCGAAATTGTATTTTTATAATCCTCAATTAAATAATTATCTTTGTAGCCCACTAAAAGTCATGTCATACAAAGATTTTTTTAAGCAAATAGCTCATCTAATTATTTCGCCCTCTTCTACTTGGGATAATTTAATTAGTGGCGATTCCAATTGGTTGAAAAAAGATTTTGAATTTTTTCGATCATTAATTTTATTCAATACTATTACAACATTTATAGGAACCTTTCTACATCGTGGTGAAGCACCTGTTTTTATATTATTTTTAAAACCTATATTTTCAAGTATTGCTTATTTTGCCAGTTTTTGGGTGGTTTACTTTATTCTAATTGAGTTTTTAAATAAGAAGTTTAAGTTACATTTCAACAGACGCTTATCCGTTCGTTTATCCGTTTATTCTATCACTCTTAATATTGTAATCAATAACATTATAATTCTTATTCCTGATTTATTTTTTCTGCGGATAATGAATTTATATACTATATATATTGTGTGGGAAGGAGCAGCAAGATTAACAAAATTGGACGAAAATAAATTGAGCAGTTTTGTTTTACTCTACAGTTCTATTGTATTGATTGTTTCTTTTATTATTGATTATGCTTTATCGGCAGGATTGCCTTATTAGATATGTTTAAACCAAGTAATATTAGTATAAAAAACAAACGCGCCGGTTTTGATTATGAATTAATGACGCGATACACAGCCGGTATCCAATTATTTGGAACCGAAATAAAATCTATCCGCGAAGGGAAAGCTGGTTTAGTTGACTCCTATTGCTATTTTCAGGGAAATGAATTGTGGGTAAAAAATATACATATAGCCGAATACAAATTCGGTTCATATGCCAATCATGACAGTCGCCGAGAACGAAAACTTTTGCTAACCAAACGAGAATTACGCAAATTGCTTCGCGACACAAAAGAAACCGGATATACAATTATACCTACTCTTTTATTTATCAATGAAAAAGGATTAGCAAAATTGGAGATCGCTCTTGCCCGTGGCAAAAAGAATTATGACAAGCGTCATTCCTTAAAAGAAAAAGAAGACAAGCGAACAATGGATAGAGCCATGAAAATGTAAAATATGATTATCTACCTTTTATCCTACGGTTTAGCATTTTATACTCTTTCTATTTTTACTAAAACTATAAATTCTTCAAAGTCTAACTCGGAAGCATTGCTTAATTCTGCCACCATTTCAATCTTATCAGCTAATACTTGCGAAGCGATATAATTACCAAAATCGGCAATCGCTCCTTCCATTTGCGGAACAGATTTAATTTGTACCGAAATACGGTCGGTAATTTCAAAGCCACTTGTTTTACGCAAGTTTTGAATACGGTTGATGAGTTCGCGAGCCAAACCTTCTTTTTGCAAATCGTCGGTGATAGTAATATCAAGCGCCACAGTCAAATTGCCGTTATTAGTGACCAACCAACCCGGAATATCTTCCGAAATTACTTCGACATCATCAATAGCTATTTGTATTTTTTCTCCAGCGATATCGAAACTGAAAATTCCTTCTTTCTCGAATTTCGAAATATCTTCCTGACTAAATGCCTGGATTTCGGCAGCTACTTGCTTCATGTTTCTGCCGCATTTCGGACCAAGTTTTTTGAAATCGGGCTTGACGCGTTTCACCAAAATACCTGTCGAATCATCCACAAAGCGAATTTCTTTCACATTCACTTCGCTCAAGATAATCTCTTTTACGGTTTCAATATATTCTTTTTGCTGTGCTTCGAGCACCGGAATCATAATGGTTTGAAGCGGTTGGCGCACTTTGATATTCACTTTTTTGCGTAAAGCCAAAGTCATGGACGAAATATCCTGTGCCAATTGCATGCGATCTTCCAAATATTTGTTTATCAAAGCGTTATTTGCTTTCGGGAAATCGGCTAAGTGTATCGATTCGCTTTTATCCTTGCCCGTTACGGCATTCAAATCTAAAAATAATTGGTCGGCATAGAACGGTGCTATCGGAGCCATCAGGCGTGAAACAGTTTCGAGACAAGTATATAGCGTTTGGTAAGCAGCCAGTTTATCATCATCCATACTGCCACCCCAGAAGCGTTTACGGTTCAGGCGCACATACCAGTTACTCAGGTTATCGTTTACAAAATCGGCAATGGCGCGTCCGGCACAAGTTGGCTCGTAATCGGCATAAGCTTTATCCACTTCTTTTATCAAAGTATTAAGCAACGAAATGATCCAACAGTCTATTTCAGGGCGTTTCTCTACCAGAATTTCATTTTGTGAATAATTGAATTGGTCAACATTGGCATACAAAGCAAAAAACGAATAAGTATTGTAAAGTGTTCCGAAGAATTTGCGACGCACTTCTTCTATTCCTTCCACATCGAATTTAAGATTATCCCATGGCGAAGCATTGGTTATCATATACCAACGCAATGGGTCGGAGCCATATTTTTCAATCGTTTCAAACGGATCAACGGCGTTGCCCAAGCGTTTAGACATTTTATTGCCATTTTTGTCGAGCACCAAACCTGTGCTTATTACACTTTTAAACGCTACACTCGATTTTATCATCGTACTGATAGCGTGCAAAGTAAAGAACCAACCACGAGTTTGGTCAACTCCCTCCGAAATAAAGTCCGCAGGAAAAACCGAACCATTGTCCAATATTTCTTTATTCTCGAACGGATAATGTATTTGTGCATAAGGCATTGCGCCACTATCAAACCACACATCAATCAAATCTAATTCGCGCTTCATCGGTTGTCCCGATGGCGAAACTAATATAATATTGTCCACAAACGGACGGTGCAAATCAAGATTTTTGGTAGAATAATTTTCGGCAGAAAAATCGTTTACTTTAAAATTCTTGTAAGGATTTTCTTTCATAAATCCTTTGGCAACCGATTTTTCTATTTCCATCATCAAATCCTCCATTGAGCCAATGCAGATTTCTTCTGCACCATCTTCTGTACGCCATATTGGCAGCGGGGTTCCCCAATAGCGACTGCGCGAAAGATTCCAATCGTTCAAGTTTTCAAGCCATTTACCAAAGCGACCGGTTCCGGTTGAGACAGGCTTCCAATTAATGGTGTTGTTCAGCTCAATCATACGGTCACGAACAGCTGTAGAACGAATGAACCAGCTATCCAGCGGATAATACAATACAGGTTTATCGGTGCGCCAACAATGCGGATAAGTGTGCGTATGTTTTTCAATTTTGAAAGCTAAATTTTGTTGCTTCAACATCACACAAATATCTACATCCAAGCTCCCTAATTGCTCCCTATCGGTCGCGACCTCTGGTTCCCCCGAAGGGGGACTTTGCAAACCTTTATCCGAAGGCGTTCCTTGTCCTTCCCCTTCGGGGGAGCCAGAGGGGGCTGCAGGTATATATTCATCCTTCACATACCGTCCGGCATATTCCTTATATAAATCAACATTTACTTTAGATGTTACAAAATCGGCATCCAACTCATCAATTACAAAATATTTCCCGGTAAGATCGACCATTGGGCGCAAGTTCCCGTTTTTGTCAAGCAATTGCAATGGAGGCACTCCGGCTGCTTTTGCCACACGCGCATCGTCCGAACCGAAGGTTGGTGCAATGTGCACGATACCAGTACCGTCTTCGGTAGTAACAAAATCGCCGGAAATAACACGAAACGCACCTTCACCCGGATTTACCCAAGGAATCAATTGTTCGTACACCATTCCTACTAAATCCTTACCTTTATATTCGGCAACAATTTCGTAAGGGATGAGTTTATCCCCTGCTTTATAATCTGCTAATGCAATTTCTTTGGCTTTCGAATTGAAATGTAAGTCAATTAAATCTTTCGCCAAAATAACTATGATGGGCGTAAAGGTATATGAATTATAAGTTTTTACAGCTACATAATCGATATTCGGTCCTACACAAAGTGCTGTGTTCGAAGGTAATGTCCAAGGTGTGGTAGTCCAGGCAAGAAAGAAAATCGGCAAATTTTCTTCATTATTAATTATTAGCTTTTCATTATTAATTAATTTGAATTGTGCTACACAAGTAGTGTCTTTCACATCACGATAACAACCGGGTTGATTTAATTCGTGCGAACTCAAACCTGTACCCGCAGCAGGTGAATAGGGCTGAATAGTGTAGCCCTTGTATAATAAATCTTTGTTATACAACTGTTTCAGCAACCACCAAAGCGATTCTATATATTTATTATCGTAAGTGATGTATGGGTCATTCATATCTACCCAATAACCCATTTTGCGTGTGAGATCTTCCCATTCCTTAGTGAACTTCATCACATCTTTACGGCAAGCGGCATTGTATTCTTCAACGGATATTTTTTTACCAATGTCTTCCTTAGTAATGCCTAATGATTTTTCCACACCCAATTCTACAGGCAAACCATGAGTATCCCAACCTGCTTTGCGATTTACCTGGAAACCTTTCATGGTTTTGTACCGGCAGAAAATATCTTTAATTGTACGCGCTATCACATGATGAATACCCGGCATACCGTTTGCTGACGGGGGTCCCTCGTAAAACACAAATGAAGGTGTTCCCTCACGGTTCTTTACGCTTTTATGAAAAATATCTTTCTCGTCCCATTCTTTTAATACCTTTTTGTTGATATGAGACAAATCTAATCCTTGGTTCTCTTTAAATTTAGCCATAGGTAACAGTTACAAGTTGACAAGTTACAAGATGAGTCATTTTACTCATTACTCGTCCCTCATTTCTCATTCTTGATTTTAAGCCTGCAAAAGTAGAAAATTTAGAGGAGAATTAAAAATGACTTAAGCGCTAATTAACAGTAAAGTTTTGTTGTCGGAATAATTATCCGCTAACATTTAATCTTTCAATTATCATTTGTTATATTTGTATCAATAAAATTGAATGTCATGAACAAATTTATGTACCTTGCCAATGTAGAGGCAGAAAAAAATATTCATACGATGGAAGGCGGTCCTTTTGGGGCTGTAATTGTGCGTAATGGCGAAGTAATAGCAAGCTCGCATAATCAAGTTCTTGCTACAAACGACCCAACTATGCATGCTGAAATCGCAACAATCAGAAAAGCTTGTAAAAAACTGAATACTTTCGATTTATCCGATTGCGAAATATATTCTTCATGCGAACCTTGTCCAATGTGCCTTTCGGCAATAATGTGGGCAAAAATCAAAAAAATATATTTCGGTTGCAATCGCGAAGACGCAAAAAAGATCGGATTTGATGACAATGCAATGTATCTATACTTACAAGGGGATAAAGATGCCTTCAAAATAGACATCGACCAAATCGATTCGGAAGAATGCCGTAAAGTCTTTTACGAGTGGGCAAACCAACCGGCTAAAAAAATGTATTAAAAAGGGCTTATCTTCTACGAAACTCGGCACAAACAATTGCTGTTGCTATGGCTACATTGAGTGATTCGGATGTTGGTTTTCCTTTTGGGAAATTAGGAATAAATAACCGGTTTGTTATCTCTTGTTCAACAGCAGAACTTATACCGTTTCCTTCATTGCCCATTACGATAATACCAGATTTAGGCAAATTCTCAATGTAAATATTTTCTCCGTTAAGAAAAGTACCTAAAACGGGGATTTCTTTTTTCTTTTGTTCTTGTAAAAATTCAGGTAAGTCAACTTTAAAAACCTTAACTCTAGCAATAGCACCCATGCTTGCCTGTACTGTTTTAGGATTAAAAATATCGACACAATGTTCCGAACAAAATATTGCTTCTATTCCAAACCAATCGGCTATGCGAAGAATTGTGCCCATATTGCCCGGATCTTGAATATCATCTAAAGCCAAACTAATATCTTTCAATTTCAAATCAGCAGGTAATATAAATGATGGTTGCTCGAATACAGCAAATACTTGTTGCGGTGTCTTTAATTGGGATATTTTTCTCAACTCATTATCAGTTGCTGTAATCAATTCTTTTACAATAGGATTATTTTCTGCAATCCATTCGGTTGTAGCAACCAATGTTTTACATTTGAATACCGGCAAAAATTCATTCACCAACTTATGTCCTTCAGCTATAAAAACAGCATCTTGATCACGGTATTTTTTTAGACCATAGCCGGTTAGCTCTTTTATTTTATTTTTACTCAACATAATTTTTCAGAAAAAAGCAAAAGTACATAATAAAATACTAGATTTTACATATACACAAGATTATGTACCTTTGAAGTGAATTTTGAATAACAGAAATATATGAAATTAAGTTATGGAGTAATCGGTGTCGGTGCTTTGGGAGGTTATTTCGGGGGTAGATTAGCCGAAGCCGGTTACGATGTGCATTTTTTATTACACTCAGATTATAATCACATTAAGATCAACGGATTAAAAGTAGATTCTATCAAAGGAGATTTTCACTTGCAACATCCGAATATTTATCAAAAATCCTCGGATATGCCTTTATGCGATGTTATATTGATTTGTCTTAAAACGACTCAAAATCATTTGCTTAAAGACATCCTTCCTCCTATTTTAAAGCCAACTACAATAGTGATATTAATTCAAAACGGCTTAGGCATTGAAGCACAGTTAGCCGAACATTTCCCTAACTTGAACATTGCCGGAGGTTTAGCTTTTATCGGTTCAGTAAAGGCTGCTCCGGGATATATCATTCATACTGATTTTGGATGGATAAAAGTTGGATTATACCAAGGAACAGATAATAACATGCTTAAACGATTCAAATCGGATTGTAATCATAGTAAAATCAAAATTGAACTAACTGACAATTTAGAGCAAGCCCGCTGGGAAAAATTAGTTTGGAATGTACCATATAACGGACTATCCGTTGTTATGAATTGTACCTGCAACAAACTAAACGAACAACCCGACATGCGCCAATTAGTACAAGACATAATGTTTGAAGTATTGGGAGCCGCTAATGTTTGCGGTTCTCCACTCAAATCGGAAGAGGTGGACAAAATGATTACCCATACAGATAATATGCAGCCATATTTACCAAGCATGAAGTTGGATTTTGATAATCACCGTCGTATGGAAATTGAAGCTATCTACAGTAATCCTATAAAAATAGCTGCCTTAAATGGTTACGATATGAAAAAGGTTAAAATGCTTGAACAACAATTACTTTTTATCGAATCTACCATGCTTTGCAATTAACAGTTTTAACTAATTTCAATATATCTTTTGCCCGTTTTATCATAATCGGGCTTTTTTTATCCTAAAATTCAGAGTATATTTGCGTGTTTTTATTTAAATTTTATGACTGAAAAACAAATTATTCAAAAAATAATTGAAGGAATACAAGAAAAGAAAGGTAAAAAAATCACGGTAGTGGATATGACCAAACTTAGTGAGCGCGCTTGCGATTATTTCGTAATCTGCGAAGGAAATACCACCACTCATGTTAGCGCTATTTCAGATTCTGTAAAAGATTATATACAAAAAGAAACCAAAATAAAACCTTTTACTACCGATGGAAAAGAAAATGCATTATGGATTGTATATGATTACGGACAAATTCTAGTACATATATTCCAACCCGAAATGCGCGCTTTTTATGATATAGAACACCTTTGGTCGGATGCCAAATTAACAGAGATTCCTGACTTAGATTAAACTCATTATGGAAAATAATAATAAAAAACCAGAACAAAAACAGAATCCACTCGGAAACAGAAAGCCGATTAAATTTAACTATAACTGGCTTTTTGTAATCATTTTTGCCGGATTATTGATCTTCAATTATATGTCTGGTGATGAACCGAATATAAAAAAAGTATCTTATTCTCAATTCGAAAAATATGTACAAGCCAATGTACTGGACTCTATTACAATTGTTACGGATAACAACTTAGTAACAGCTAATGTAAAAAAAGACGCCATTAATCAAGTTTTTGAGAAAGAAAAGGTGCGTCCTAACCAAAAAGGCATTATTGAAACTAAAATATCTTCGCCCGAAGCAGTTAGCAAAATGCTTAAAGAAAATGATTACAAAGGCGACATAAAATATATTGAAGGTGACAATATGCTTTTAAACATTTTATTCTCCTTTGGTCCGATTATTCTCTTAGTCGGATTATGGATTTTTTTAATGCGACGAATGGGAGGCGCTGCCGGCGGCAATAATCCATTTTCTGTAGGAAAAGCTCGAGCACAAATATTCGATAAAAACAGTCCGAATAAAAAAACAACATTCAAAGATGTAGCAGGACTTTCGGAAGCTAAGCAAGAAATTGAAGAAATAGTTTCTTTTTTGAAAAATCCGGCTAAATATACTGAATTAGGAGGAAAAATTCCAAAAGGAGCTTTGCTGGTAGGTCCTCCGGGGACAGGCAAAACCCTTTTGGCTAAAGCAGTAGCCGGCGAAGCCGATGTTCCATTCTTTACCATGTCCGGTTCAGATTTTGTTGAAATGTTTGTCGGAGTTGGAGCTTCAAGAGTACGCGATTTATTCCGTCAAGCAAAAGAAAAATCACCTTGTATTATATTTATTGATGAAATTGATGCAGTAGGTCGCGCGCGTGGCCGCAACGCCTTTACCGGAAGTAACGATGAACGAGAGAGTACTCTTAACCAATTACTTACCGAGATGGACGGTTTCGGAACAAATAGCGGAGTAATTATTTTGGCTGCAACTAATCGAGCCGACATTCTTGACAAAGCCCTGTTGCGTGCAGGCAGGTTTGACAGACAAATACATGTCGATTTACCTGATATCAACGATCGCAAAGAAATTTTCGAAGTGCATCTTCGTCCACTAAAACTAGGCAACGACTTAGATATTGAATTTTTAGCAAAACAAACACCCGGTTTTTCCGGTGCCGACATAGCCAATGTTTGTAATGAAGCGGCATTAATTGCTGCCCGTAAAAACAAATCGATTGTTGAAAAGCAGGATTTCTTAGATGCAGTGGATAGAATTGTTGGTGGATTAGAAAAGAAAACCAAAATTATTACAACCGAAGAGAAAAAAGCAATTGCTTTCCACGAAGCAGGGCACGCTACTGTTAGTTGGGTGCTGGAACATGCTGCACCATTGGTTAAAGTTACTATCGTTCCCCGTGGTGAGGCTTTAGGCGCAGCATGGTATCTTCCTGAAGAAAGAGCTATCACCAATAAAGAACATATGTTAGATGAAATGTGTACTACTTTAGGTGGTCGTGCTGCCGAAGAAGTTTTTTTTGGAACAATGGGCACAGGCGCTATTAGTGACTTGGAGCGTGTAACTAAGCAGGCATATGCAATGGTAGCTTATTTCGGTATGAGTGACAAAATTGCTAACATAAGTTACTACGACTCATCAGGTCAAAGTGAATATGGCTTTACAAAACCATATAGCGAAAAAACAGCGGAGCTTATTGATGCCGAAGCTAAAGAAATCATTGCCGAACAATATGAACGCGCGAAAAAAATACTGTCCGAACACAAAGAACAACACAATAAATTAGCAGAACTATTAATCGAAAAAGAAGTTATTTTCTCTGATGATTTGGAAGCTATCTTTGGAAAAAGACAGTGGATATCTCGTGCTGATCAATTATTAAAAGATAGCGAAGCCGAAAAAAATACCTCCGAACTAATAGTAGAAAAGCATGATACAGAAAAAGAGAATAACATTCCAACTAAGCCGGAAATAGCAGAACCGGAAATTTCTTTTGAAGAGTAATTAAATAATCTATATCGAAACAAAAAAGCTATCAATCGAATGATTGATAGCCTTTTTTAATACTATGAACTCTTTTTTTCTTTTATTGAAGTTTTGCTAAAGCTTCTTTAATACGAGCCATTGCTTTTTCAATGTTTTCATCGGAAGTAGCATATGACATACGAATACATTCTGGAGCACCGAAAGCCAAACCTCCAACACAAGCTACATGAGCAGTTTCTAATAACCACATAGCTAAATCTGCTGAATTTTCAATTTTTTTACCTTCATACGATTTTCCTAAATAGTAACTGCACTCAGGAAAAATATAAAATGCACCGGTTGGATTGTTAACTTTAAAGCCAGGGATTTCTTTCGCTAATTTTACGATTAAATTCTTACGACGCTCAAATGCCTTACACATCTCGGAAACACAAGTTTGATCACCTGTATAAGCTACTTCTGCTGCTTTCTGAGTAATTGAGCATGGTCCCGAAGTATATTGACCTTGTAATTTATTACAAGCATCGGCAATCCATTTTGGAGCTGCAATCCAACCTAAACGCCATCCAGTCATAGCATATCCTTTAGATACCCCATTGATAATAACTACTCGGTCGCGAATATTTTCAAATTGAGCAATACTTTCATGTTTTCCTACATAATTGATATGCTCGTAAATCTCGTCAGCAAGAATAATAATTTGAGGATATTTCGCCAACACATTAGCTAATGCTTTCAATTCGTCTTTAGTGTACACACTACCTGTTGGATTCGAAGGAGAACAAAGAATTAACGCTTTTGTTTTTGGTGTAATAGCTGCTTCCAATTGAGATGGAGTAATTTTAAAATCCTGATCAATTCCTGCCGAAATAATTACACTTTTTCCTTCGGCTAATTTTACCATTTCGATATAACTTACCCAATAAGGAGCAGGAATAATTACTTCGTCACCAGGATTAACAACACAAAGAACAGTATTACAAACTGATTGTTTCGCTCCGTTTGAACAAACAATCTGAGCCGGTGTGTAATCTAATCCGTTTTCATTTTTCAGTTTGGCAACAATTGCATTACGCAAAGCAGGATAACCAGGTACCGGAGAGTAGAAAGAGAAATTATTCTCAATCGCTTTCTTGGCAGCCTCTTTAATGTGTTCGGGCGTATTAAAATCAGGTTCACCTACACTTAAATTTATTACATCGAATCCTTGCGCTTGTAATTCTGCGCTTTTTTGTGACATGGCCAAAGTTTCGGAAGCTGCTAAAGCATTAATACGATCTGAAAGTTGATTCATTTTTATCTTTTTTATAATGTTATTTTCATTTAGGAGTTACAAAATTACAAAATATTCTGAACATCCGTACATTTTTCTACAAAATGGATAGGTTTTTTAATTATTCAACATAAAAAAGATACTCTTTAGAGTTTATTTTTATCATTTTGATAAAAAAATCCATCGAAACAAGTTTCGATGGATTTTATACTAAATCTTCAATGCTTTTATGTTTATTTTTTATCTACAGAATTTAGCAACTTGACATAATGTATAACCTAACATTATTTGATGGGTTCCAGTGCTATATTTTGCCCAACTATTAAGGTTCACTTCATAAGCATAAGCTATATGCCATTTATCAAACTGAAAACCAACCATAGGAATCAAAGCTAAAGGATGCTTATTTTCTTTATCTATTGTTTGCCTATAAGTTCCTTGAATCCACCATGAATTATTTGAGTTTGCTCTAAATTCTTGCGAATAACGAAGGTTTAAGTCCATTGACATTTCATCATTTGCATTTATCCTGTACAAAAGAGACGGCTCTAAAGCTTCTCTCTCATTTAATGAAAATTCATTGCCAATAAGAGCATGAATTGAAAGCGGAATAATCGGTTCTAAATTCTTATCGTATACTGATTTCTCCATTGTCGCCAAATTATAGGCTGATAATCCGGTAAAAAAACCATAAGATGTATAATACACCCCTACATTAGCGTTGAATGCTTGATCGCTTTCTAATATTTGATAAGCCGGGTCAAAAGGATCGTTCGGATCAAAATCAGGATCATATCCGAAATTGAAAAATTTAGCCGAAACACCGAACGATAATTGCCTGTCTTTTCTGACTTGTTTCAAATATTGCCTGCCTTTATCCAAAATAATGTGATATGCCAGAGTAAACTGTCCGCCTTGTTGGCGTGTATATCCGTTTCTATCGTTGAACAAGTATGCTCCTATTCCAATATTTGATTTTAATCGAGTTTGAAAACTGAACAATTGCGTCATCGGTGCATTTTCAATACCTACCCAGTTCATACTATTCGTGAACATAAAATAGGTACAATCGGTAGAACCGGCCACTGCAGGATTTTCTAAATAATAATTAAAATAATACTGGTTAGCTACCGGATCTTCTTGTCCAAACATATTAGATGCAAAGAATAGAAAGATACAGAGTAGAAAAGAATATCTTACTCTTTTATTTATTTTATTTTGAATGTAATCTTTCATTTTAAAATCTTTTCTATCGGCTATCGTCTTAAATTAAAGTGACCTATCATTCTATCTCCGATTTCGTGAACTTGTATTTCGTACCAATAATCATCCGATATTACAGGATTTCCTTGATATTTACCGTCCCATCCTTTGAAATCTGCTCCTTTGTATCGAGCCAATTCTTTTCCATAACGATCGCGAATAATGATTATTGTATTCGGATAACTTTCTATATTCTTTATCAACCAGTAATCATGTATACCATCTCCGTTCGGAGAGAAATATTCGTCAGGAATCAAATTAATCTTCGCCTCAACAATAGCTGAAACTTTACATCCTTGGGCATCCGATATTTCAATTGGGTTTTTACCTATGATCAAATCATCCACTACAGTTGTAGTATAGAATGGCGATGATACAGCATCACGCAATTTATAAATATACGGAGGTGTTCCCTTTTCGACACGAATTTCAGCCGTACGACCTTCTTGTTTTACAGCCTCACTTATAAAGATCGGATTCTCATAAATATTTATTGATACCGGTACTCGTTCCGATTCACATCCTTGACTTGTCACAGCACTCACATAATATACTGTCGATTGTGGCTCCTCTGTGTTTATCGTAGGCGCTGTTATCGGATTAGTTGATATTTCTGTTGCATACCAATTCTTTCTTCCTTGCGCAGCAACTAATGAATTAAGCATCAATTGACCTTTTGTAGCACAAGCCTCATAGTCCATTGTACGCGGAGTCGGTGCTGCTAGAATAACAGCCTGAGCTTTTTGAGGATCTGAAGTACAACCATTATGAGTTGCTGTTACATAAACATTTATAGCTCCAGGATTGTTTGCTTTATAATGTAAGGTATTACTTGTTTCTGAATGTTCAACACCCTGAACCGTCCAATTATAAGTTGAATATCCTGCCGGAGATACTGTAAATACTAAATCCGAACCTTGACATGCATTATTTTTAGATGCAATCAACTCGTTAACAACCGGAATCGGGTTCACAACTGCCGTCTGATTTGCCGGATCAGATGTATAACCCAACAGCGTATATTGTACTTCTACCGTATAACTACCTACAGGTGGAGTTGATATTGTATATGCATATCCAGAAACAATAATCGGATTACCATTCAATTTCCAGCTATAAGTTGCACCCGGTATGTTGGTTGCAGTAAAAACCAGATCATTTCCGGCGCAAACATCGGCAACAGCAATTTCCAGATTCGGAGGCAATTCCACTCTCACTTCCAATGCTACAGATTGGCCGTAACAATCGTTTATATCTTTCTCTTTAACGGTTAAAGTGTGTATTCCCACCGTATTCCATGTCACAGATACAGAATTTGTAGTAGAAGCCAAAGGTAGTCCTCCGTCAATCTGCCAACTATACCTAGAACCTGGAGTTTGATTTACAGTATATGTTTTTGTAGTACCAAGTATAACTCTATCGGCAGCAGCACCTTGCACTGTAAAACAGAATGTACAAAGCAACATTACACAAAAGAATCGTATATATACTATTTTCAAAAACATAAAGACTTATTATTCAACAAATAATAAAACCAAAAGGTTCACATATAAAGAGAAATTACAAAACAATTATATTCAGATAATCCGCAACTCAGCTCCCCTAAAGGGGAGTTGAGTTTTTGGATTTATCTCATCAATTTTTATTCGAAACTGATTTCTGAAGTTACTACTTTCTTGTAGATTGTATTAGTGACTGTGAATGTCTCACCGGCACAACCTTCTGCTGATCTTGGCACTACAGTATAAACCACAGTCAAGTCATCGTCTGTTTCATTTGTGAAGATATCAGCGTTGATAGCAGCCTTCAAGGCATCTAATGTTGTATAAGCAACGGCATCATCTACATGGTCTGCATTAGTAGCATCAGCTACAAGTGCTCCGGCAGGAGTTACAGCTGTAATTGTATATGTTGCCACAGCAACTGATGTAGGAGCAACCACAGGATCTACTGTTGTTAAGTTAGCATCAGCCGAACAAGCAGTACCCGTACCGTCACCAACCACAGGCTCTGGATTAATTGTTACGGTATATGTAAATGGTTCACCGTTACATGTAGAGCGTGGAATTACAGTATAAACTACAGTCTTAGCCGAATTAGTTATATTAGTATAAGTATCACCCGCTAACGCTGTAGCTGTTACTTCGTCTTGACCTACAACCGGCGTTGGTGTTGGAGTTACTGCAGATGATCCGGTTAAGCTTGGATCTATAACTATATCGGTAATATAGTAGCTGCTAATTCCGGCATCATATTTATCCGTAGTTGGTAATGTTCCGCCAATAGCAATACCAGAACATTGATTTGCTGTTTGAGGTTCAACTACAGGAGCTTGAGTTATAGTTACTACAAGGTCGTAAGGATCTCCCGCACAACCACCTGTTGTTGCGTATGGTTGAATTCTATATGTTACGGTTTGAGCTTGGTCACTCAAATTAGTAAATACATCACTTGCGATATAATCGCTTGCTACATTATTTGCTGCTACTACATTTGAGCTTCCTGGTCTCAATACATCAGGATCAGTTGAAGATAATGTTATAGAAACAATATCCCATTTATCAATAGCAACTCCATTAGTTCCTATTGTTGGTAATGTTTGAGCAATTGCCTCACCTGAACAAGATGATTGTGGAACAGGAGTTATAACTGGTTCTGGATTAACCGGTACTGTAATAGTAAATGGATCTCCTTCACAATCATTAGCTGAAATAGGTACTACAGTATATACCACATTTTTAACAGAATTGGTTGTATTTGTAAATTTATCAGCAGCAAGAGAATTAGCTGTTGTAATTACAGTATTAAGATTAGAAAAATTACCTGCATCGGCTACTAAGTCTGTTGCGTCTATGCTAGTAATTCTCCACTTGCTAATTGTCATTGGAGTAGTACTATTATCCGTACCAGGTAAAGTTACACCAACTACATCACGAGAACAAACTGCCGTTTCACTCATAGCTGTTTTAACAGGCTGAGGATAAACGGTAGCTATAGCAGTAAAGTTTTCTCCCGCACAATCACCGGCATAAGGAGTAATTGTATAAGTAACCGTTTGATCTACACCTGATGTATTGGTAAATACATCGTCGGAGATCATATCTTCAGCTGCAACTGTTTTAGCTGCTGTTTCATAAGGTGTACCGGCAAAATCTGTTGTAGTAGATTTTACAGCTGCAATTTCATAGTGAGTAATAGTAACTGCACCTTCCACTCCAGTATATTCATCAATAAGTGGCAATTCTATGCCAATATTAGCTCCGGAACACACAGATGCCGTTTTATTAGATACAATAGGCAATGGATTAACCGTTACCGCAATAGTCACAGGATCTCCCTCGCAACCATTTGCACTGGTTTCAGTAACACTGACTGTATAAGTACCTCTTTTTTTCCACTCTACAGTGGCTTTATTTATTTCTCCTTCAAGTGGAGATGTCAATACCCAGTCTGTTCCAGAAGCACCTGCCGTAACAGACCATACATAAGTAGAACCCGTAGTAAGAACTACACCGTAATTCCTGGTCTCTCCTTCACATACCGAATGACTACCGGTATTCGGATACGGGTTTTGCGCATTAGTTCCTATACCATATAGGAAAAACATAAATGCACATACTAAAAACTTGAAAAACTTTTTCATAAGCATGAAGATTTAGTTAATTAAACTGAATTGAAAATTGATTTTTAATTTATTTTAGTTATTAATTATGAGAAATTTCTGATGTACTTGGTAATGGATCTATTATTACAACTACCGGTTCTTTATCTGTAACACCACAAGCATTAGGAGATGTTTTTATATAATAAATACCGGATTCAGAGATAGCATCCGGGTTGTTTAAACTTTCATTTTCGTCCTCATCTTTCCAATACGAGAGAGTACCTGTGTTCGAACTTCCTTCTGTAATAGCTGCAACAGTTATATCAACTGTATTTGGTTCACACACAAGATCAGGATTAGTAATTACTAAATTCGGAGCCGGAGGGTCCTGGTAATCAATTGTAATATCATCTACGGCTGTACATCCATTTGCCGTAGTTGTGGTTACAGAATATGTTCCGGTTGCAGTTACAATTTTTGTTGATGTGGTTTCACCTCCAGGCAACCATTCATAAGTGCTTTCGATAGATGGAGTAGCAATAAGAGTAATACTACCTAATATACAAGAAAGAGTAATTCCATTGTCCGATGTTATTTCTACGGTAGGATCTTCTACTGTTATTGTAATAGTATTACTTATAGCCGAAGAACCACATAAATCGGTATTCGTTACCACACAATATACTTCATCTCCATTGGCTATATTTGTATTTGCGTATGTGGACGAATTTGTTCCAACCTCTATTCCATTCAGATACCATTGATAAGACGGATTTTCACCTTCATCTGTTGGAGTAGCCGTAAACACGACACCACCAGAATTTATACATACTGTATCTTTATCAACTTCAATTGTAACCGAAGGCATTGTTTCATCCAATATAACAATAGTGTGTCTATAAGTAAATTCATCACATACATTTACTTCGGTATCACCTGCATCACCAGGCAAGAAGTATGATATCTCATAAGTTCCTGGTTCTGAACCAGCTACATCAACCACAAAGGATAGATTAGTTGATGTTGTAATTGCTAAACCTTCTTCATCTACATCAAACCGTCCTTCTGTCAATGTCACCGGATCAGCTTCATTTAATTGTCTGATTGATGCTGTAATTGTACCACCATCTTTGATACAAACCGTATCTTGGTTCATTTGTACTTCAATATCCGGTATATCAGGCTTGCGTACTTGAGAAACGGTAGATGCACTATACTTTTCGCATGTCTCTAAAATTAAAGTAGCCGCATCTCCCGTATAATAATCAATTACTTTTTGTACGGTTAAAGAACTATTTGCCGTAACAGACATAAATGAATAAGTTTCTCCTTCGTCCAATACTGATGTATCAAAAATATATTCATTATTAAGTTGTGGCCAATCAGCTAAAATCCAATCTCTAAATTCAGTATCAGGACCTACATCTGTTGGCATTTTTTTACGATAAAGAAAGCCATAGGAAGCACTCGGATAAAATGCTTGGATATCATAATCACAATTGGAAACCATTCTAAGTTCCCGGTCACCATCACAAAGCACATAATCGATCGCCCTTAAACCATCAACAGTTAAGAAGGTTTCCGGCGTACAAGAAGTAAAAACCACATCGTCGATACCAAAGTCATTTCCTCCTCCGGAAGGCTGATAACTTACAATTTCAAGAATTATCGTTTGACCACCTGTTCCTGAATTAAAGGTAACACTATTTTCAATCCAACCTTCGTTAATACCAATTTCACCAGTACTTGTTGTAGCCAATACATTCCTATCCGAATCTAAAATATTAAATGTAAGTCTCGGACGATTGGTATCGGTACTTCTATGTAAGTTTACCACCCAAGCAGAAAAATTATACAAAGTATTAGGACATAGATCCGGATAAGTTCTACTATAAGCTATTTGTCCCGGAGCCGAACCATTAAATACCAACATGGCTCCATTCGTATTTCCTGTATGGTCAGGCATATCTTTCCAATAACTTTCAGGACCATTAGCCACTCTCGGATTATTTACCACAGAATACATTCCATCTTTCGTTTCGCCCGAGGCTGCATAACTGTAACTACTGGTTACGGAAGGGTCTGACCTTCTGGCTGTTCCTTCTAAAGCGCCAAAATCATCAGAAAATATTAACTGAGAATTCCCGACAACAGCACAACAAACCATAGTACGAAAAACCTTCTCGGTACTTATACCATTTATCGTTACCCGATACACAGTAATACCATTAGGAGGAGAAAGAGAGATTGTTTTCGAATTTTGAGGTAATGTTTCCCATCCATTATTATCATTATTATATTCCCATAACCAAGGTCCGGTAGAGGTTTTATCTGCCGTAAGTGTTATTGTCGGATTTCCCGATATGGCATCTTCACAAACCATTTCTATTTCCCTGTTTTTATCATTTTTTATAACTATGACAGGAACTTCATATACTTCGCCCGATAGATTAATATCTACCTGTCCGCAATTGGATGGTCTTATTGATAATATACCTTCATATATCCCTACATTTCGCCCACTTCTCAAACGAATATACATGGTTACTGTTCCATTAGCTATTTTCAATTCAGACCGTGAAGTACTGGAACTAGAAATCCAATCTGATCCATTAAATGAATATTGGAAATTCGTGTTACTCAATGTAACTGTCGGATTGTTTGCCGCCGCATAATTTGCAATAGTAATAGTAACTGTTTTTATTTCTGACGGACCTGCAGAAAGCGGGTATTTTAAATCTGAAACAGAGTAAGTTGAAGCAGTAAATAAACAGCCTGTTCCTGAGGTTACCGTTCCTGACAAAATTTGTTTTGCAGTATAACAATCATATTGCGCAACTAGTGTATCGGTATAATTTCCAACTTCAAGACCCGCTTTTAATCTAAAATAAATAGTTCTTGGGCTTGTTTCTGTTGTGAAGTTTGACGGATTTGAAAAGTTAGTGCCATCTAAAGAAAATTCAAAATTGCTATGTAACATAGACAAATTAATGGTCGATCCAACAGGTATGGCTGTCCATGAAAGTGTTCCTTGCTGAGAAGTTGAAGGACCTCCATCCGTATCAACATAAGTAAATCCGCTTAAAGCACTCGCAAATGATATGGTAGTATTTCCTGTACTGGTGCCACTTAAAGCTATTTCTAAAGGAGTTCCTGCATAACCTCCACCTGAAACTGTTACTGTCTGATTATAATTTCCGGCAGATTTGCCTTGTTTTAAACGGACATAGACAAGTTGATCTATCTCTCCACCGGAATATGGCACTTCGGTTAAAGTAGAAGTAAAATCTGAGACTAAAGAATATTCATAGTCTGCAGCACCGGTTAAATTAATTGTTCCCGAAACAGGACGAAGATTTGAACCTGTTACCGTAAAGCTTTGTACATTATTTAAACAACCATCTGAAGTAAATCCGCTTAAAGAGGTAGTACTCACATGCAATGTGCTAGGAATAGGGCTTTCGTCACAAGTAGTGCCTCCAATAGTAATATTTTTTATATAAATATTACGGCTATTGGAAGAAGATCCTACAGGCAATAAACGAAATACTACCCGTTGCTCACTTCCTAATAATACGGGAGTAGATGATGTGAATGTAACCGAAACTGACTGACCTGAACTGGTAGGTCCTATTTGGGTATCAAAATCATGAAAATCTCCTCCATCTATTGAATATTGAAGTAAATAAGATGTCGCAGCTGTTCCACTACTTGTTTTTATAGTACAACTTATACTGTTTATTGTAGCATTCTTACCTTCTAAAACAGAAAACGGAATATCCAAATGATAACCTTCTGTAGCAGGTGCTGGCCAAGAACCTGAGGATTTTAATCTTGTCCCATCAGAATTATTTCCTGCCGAAGCTCTCACATTAGCTCCTAAAACAACAGCTTCTCCTATAATATTATCTGTAATTTCGGTAGAAGGATTATTATTCGTAGTTAAAGCCCAATTTGTAGTAATTGGTATTCCGTCAACACATTCTACCGGAAGCACAATAGAAGGCACTACAACTCCATTCATGGTTGTGCTATTGGTACATGTTACATCATCCTCTGCTGTAACAATAAGCGATCCTGTATAAATAGAAGGAGACAATCCTTTTAGCAAACGCACTTTTACAGGAACACTTCCTTGGATTTGGTCTTCTATTTCTATAGGATAATTTACTTCTGCCGAAGTCCACTCCTCATCATTTACAGATATTTCAAAATTATCAGGAGGTCTGATTATAATTGTATCAGACGATAAATTTTTCCAGGAAATAGATATTCCTTTTTCAGGAGAGGTTCCTCCTTCTTCGTAATCCAAACCGCTAACTTCTTCAGGCATAATAAAATAACAACTTCCTGCTGCCAATACGGTACCATTAACTGCTACTGTATTTTCACAGCCTGCTTGTGTAGTAGTAATAGTTACAATACCTGAATAAGGAATCTCCGATGGTGTCAAACCGGAAGCCAAACGAACCAGCACTTCAACCGAACCTGCTGTTGTAGAAGGCACTGTATATAAGACTTGATCCGAATTCCATATAGTACCTCCGTCCACTGATATTTCAAAATTGGCAGGAGGAGTCAGTGTTAATATATTAGAAAGAAGATTTGCCCAAGTAACAGTAAACGACTGAGGAACAGGAGACTCTCCTTCTTCGTAGCCCAAATTAGAAACAGAAGGAACAGAAGTTGTCACAGAACAAGGACCCAGACCTGATGTGATACAAATATCATCAAAATAAAGGCTATTATTATTACCTTCTATAGTTATGTAATGAGCATCAATTCTATTTATCTCAAAAGAATATTGTACCCAAGCATTGGATGTGGTTGTTTTTGTTTCAGTAAATATTTGTGCGTCACTAGAATTATAGGCTTTAATAGTAATAGTCCTAGCAGTAGAACCATTAGGGTGAGCATAAACTGTTAATTCTCCTGCCCCGGTACTTAAAATAGGGGTTCTTAGTATGAAACTAGAACTGGACCTTCTCATAGAATAATTGCCTCTAACTGGTGTTGTACTCACAGTTCCTCCAGCCAGAGACCAAGTTCCGGTAGAAACATTTTGATTTATAGGAGTAGAACTTGTATTTGTTGTCCATCCGCTTTCAAATCCTTCACACTGATAAGTATAAGGACAATTAGCTGCACAAGAATTCACTTTTACTTCTACAATATCGCTTGTAACCGGAGTTCCACAGTCGCCAGACACTATTACATAATAAAAAGTAGAACCTGGAGTTGCTGTAGAAATATTACTTGCAGATAAAGTAGCTGTAGTTGCTCCATATATCAAGGTTGCCCCTACAGTAGTATTTGTTGTGTTTTTATACCATTGATAAGTAAGAGTTCCCGTACCCGAAGCTGTAGCAGAAAGTGCATTCGGTATGTCATTAACCGTATAAGTAGCCCCCTGAGGCTGTGTAGAAATAGCAGTTGCAGGATTTACTGTTATCACGGCATTACCTTGCATGGCTACTTCGGGAGTACAGAAAATACCATTGGTACCATACCCTTTTACAGTGTAAGTAGTTGTTGTTGGGCTAACGATATCAAATGAAATTGGATCTCCGGTTCCCGCTACAACAGAGCCTACTTGAATTGAACCGTTGTATAATTTATAACTCACTCCTATTTCAGAACCGCTTAGGCTTATCGTGGCTGAAATTTCGCTACAAATAGTAGTGGATCCGGTAACAGAAAACGAATCCGTTATGGCATCACAAGGAGCAGATGTAATAATGGTTACCGTTTGTTGAGTAGGACAACCGTTGAGAGTGTATGTTACAGTAACGGTACCTTCGGCGGATGGATTAAGAATATTCCCTCCGGTTATTGATGCCGAGCCTGTTCCGTTAATTACACTCCATGTACCACCAGCAGGAGAACCTGTTAGTGTAAGCGTGTTTGGCAATTGAACAAAATTTTCACTTGTTATAGAAGGTGCAACAGCAAGATCTGTAGTCGTTACAGATATACTTGTTGCTGTACCCCAACAATCTCCTGCTGCATTATATGCACGCAAATAATAAGTATTTGCCGAACTTACTGTATAAGGAGAAGCATTATTGGCTGTTCCTGTGGCTGAGGTTTGCCAATACCACACATCGCCTGAGGCAGGTGTATCGGTGTATGAAAGATCGGCTGTACCATCACAGTTAGCAGTCTTAACAAGACCAGAAGGAGTGCCTGCGGTACAAGGATAAATAAGATAAATGCCATAAATAGTACCTCCGCCGCCAGTAGGATAAATAGTTACAGTACCGGCTCCTCCCGTATAAGAATATGTAACAGGAGCAGAGTTTTTATTATTGGTTTTAGATTCAGAATAGCTTCCTCCCGTTACAATAAAATTTCTATTCGATGTTGAATTATTTCCACCGGTAGCATAAAGGATAATAGTACAATTTCCCGTTACAGTAATTTTTGCATTATTATTTGTAGTACTTCCTGAACCACTAAAATACCTATATTCTAAAAAAGTCTCCGTACCGATTACTACTGTAGTTGTAGTGGTTGTTCCTCCCGTATAAGTCGGTGTAACCGGAGTTTGTGCATTTATCTGAACTATCGAAAATATAAATAATAAAAAAACTATGAAAAACTTCACTCCACTCGAAGCAACAGACATACTCCTCACTTCCGATTTTTTATTAGAAGCAACAAGCGTACTATTTACTTTACCTGAGTAGAAATGTTTCATGTTAAATGTTCTATTGACTTTGTGCAAAATTTTTAGTTTTCAAAGGTCGTATTTTTTTTAACATCATGAAAGGGCATCCTATATGTTTTACAACATATTTCTTTTTTCAAATGTAAAAAAATAAAAAAACAACAATAAACAATTTACAATCTCACAAAAACAACAAGTTGGTTATCAGAATCATTATTTCTTAAAAATATAAGAAATAGACAACTTGAGTTTTTATCATTTTTCATTCTTTTAACATTAATAATACACAAAAAACTACTTGTTAAATACAGTTACATTGTTAAAAAACAAACACTTAATAAAAATACATTTAGATATATTAAAACTTTATGTGTCTAGATATTCTCAATAAAGTTCGAATCAATTAATTTTTTACAAAATAAAACGCTTAACTTCTTCAAGTCAAGCGTTCTTTTAAATTAAAAACAAATTGATTATAAATCAGTAATCGGTTTATGTCTTGGAACCAAAACTTTCATCATACCCCAAGCTAATAAATAAGCTAAGGCACAAACGGCAAACATGATTCCGTAACCTGTAGATACATTATCTGAAATTAATTTCATGGCTTGATCGAATAAAGATTGATCAACCAAGACTTCTTTCAGGTTATCGATTTTGATATCTTTCATAGGAATAGCTTCTGTAGCTTGAATCAAACCTTGTGCTTGCGCTATAGCAACACCTTTCAAACGGAAAATATCTTCCAACCGACCGGCTAAGATTTGTACCAATACACCACCAAGGCCTCCGGCTGCAGCACCGATACCGGTAACTGAACCTACGGCTTTTTTAGGGAACATATCCGATACGGTTGTAAACAGGTTGGCCGACCATGCTTGGTGAGCAGCTCCTCCGATACTGATGATTGCTACAGCAGCAACAATACCAAATCCGGCAGCAAATTGAGTACCCAATAACAATAAAGGCGCAAACGCAATAAGCAACAACGCAGTCATACGCGCTTTATAAGTTTGCCAGCCTTTGTTCATAAATGTCATAGGGATAGAACCACCATAAATAGAACCCACAATAGCAATACCATATACGATAAATGTAGAAATCATTACGGTATATTTTGTGGTATCAGCATCCATTCCTTGTGGAATACAGAATTGTTGTTTGATATAAGTAGGTAGCCAGAACAACAGGAACCACCAAATACCATCAGTCATAAACTTACCTAGCACAAAAGACCAAGTTTGTTTGTAGCCAAGCATCTTACCCCACGATATCTTTTTTACGCCATCGGTAGGCTCTTCTACTACAGGGGCTTCGTCTTCGTCGCTATGGATATAATCATATTCGGCTTGGTTAAGGGCGCCTTTGTCCAACATTTGTTTAGGGGTAGCATAAAATTTACCCCAGAAGATTAACCACAAGAAACCAACCAAACCGGTAATGATAAATGCCATTTGCCAACCGTGCCAAAGACCCAAGAATAAATCGGTTCCTTTTTCGGCATTGGGGGTCCAAGCAACAAGGATGACAGGGATAATTAGCGCACAAATCATAGCACCAAGATTCGACCCCGAGTTGAATATACCGGTAGCTAATGCGCGTTCTTTTTTAGGGAACCATTCGGCTACCGTTTTGATAGATGCAGGGAAGTTTCCGGCTTCTCCCGCTCCAAATAAGCTTCGTACAATACATTGGAATATAAGGCTTGCAGGAAGTATTACGCCAAAAATAGTTACGCTTTGAGAAATCAAAGCACTAGGCATAAAGGCACTGGCAACGCCGGTTACAGACCATAAAATCAACGAATAAGCTAATCCTTTTTTCGTTCCGATTTTATCTATAACATATCCGGCGACTAAAGTAAATCCTGCATAGAAGAATGTGAAAACAGAAGTTAAGATAGAGAAGTCGGTTGCAGACCAACCAAACCCGCCTTGAGATACCGGCAGACAGAAATAGTCTTTTAAGTACCCAACCACATTACGGTCCATGTAGTTGATTGTTGTTGCAAAAAGTAAGAGGGCTACAATCGTCCAGCGATATTTAGTCATCTTACCTGTAACATTTTTTACATTACTCATAATTTTAAATTTTATTGTTTATAAAAAAAACGGATTACAAGTGTTATAACTCGTAATCCGTCAAAATATTATTTACGCACCGTTTTTATAATGGTTAAAGCGTCTTTACACATTTGAGTAATTTTACTCCATTCTTTTGCTGCAATAACATCAGCAGGAAAAAGGTTAGAACCCATACCAACACAAGTTACACCAGCATCGAACCAAGTTTTTAAGTTACCTTCTTCAGGCTTAACACCACCGGTTACCATAAGCATTGACCACGGCATCGGAGCTTTCAAACCTTTTACAAAGTTTGCGCCCAATACATCTCCGGGAAAAACCTTACAAACATCGCAACCCATTTCTTGTGCCAAACCTACTTCAGATACAGAACCACAACCCGGCATGTAAGGAACCAACCGACGATTTGCTATTTTGCAAATTTCAGGGTTAAACAATGGACCTACGATAAAGTTCGTGCCTAATTGAAGATACAACGCAGCCGTTGCAGGATCAACAATAGAACCGATACCCAAAATCATTTCTGGGCATTCCTTTGCTGCGAATTTTACCAATTCGCCAAAAATTTCATGAGCAAAGTCGCCACGATTAGTGAACTCGAATATACGAACTCCACCTTCGTAACAGGCTTTTACTACTTGCTTTGCTACTTCTACATCTTTATGAAAAAATACAGGAACCATTCCCGTTTCTTTAGCAGCAGCAATTACTTGAATTTTATTAAATTTTGCCATCGAATTTATATTTACAGATTTATTAATTTATGGATTTACAGATTTAGTCTCCTGCTTCCGATATTTTTCTTTTTCTTCATTTTCTTTGCTGGTTTTTATAGCTCGGGTAATTATCAGAAATAATTCATTCCCTTCTTTGAGCAAATCTCCCAACAATTTTGCAGGAAGGAATTCCAATAAAATAATTATTTCAAGCCAATAAATTGTTTCATCTAATTCTTCTTCCACCATTTTTAGCTTATTTATAAAATCTCGTTTCGATTTTGCTAAACAAGCAGCCCTATAATTAGGGCCAGGCGAAGAACCTGAACGAACGATTTGATTCCTGATAACATTTCCTGTGCCGTATTAGGCAACTTTTCTGCCATTTTTATTGTTCGCACTGCAAATAATGGCAAGCGTTTTTTCAAATCATCAGAATTCATGGACTTAAAAACTTACAGATTTACAGATTTCAAAAACCAACAGATTTCTAATATTCAACCTGTAAATTTGTAAATCTGTAATAAAATTTATCTAGATACGCGACCGGAAGCGTCTCCACCCATTAGTTTTTCAACTTCTTCAACGGTTACCAAGTTAAAGTCGCCATAGATAGTGTGTTTCAAGCAAGAAGCTGCCACTGCAAATTCTAATGCTTTTTGATCATCATTAGTGTAAGTTAACAGACCGTAGATAAGACCACCCATAAATGAATCACCACCACCTACACGGTCAACGATGTGAGTAATATCGTATCCTTTAGAAACTTTCAACGAACCGTTAGAATACAAACAGCCTCTCCAAGTGTTGTGGTTAGCATTAATAGAACCACGAAGCGTGATAATTACTTTTTTAGCGCGTGGGAATTTTTTCATCAATTGAGTACACACCGACTCAAATTCAGCAGCATTTACTTCGCCGCCTGTGTGGTGAGAATCAAAACCTTCAGGTTTAATGCCGAATACCATTTCAGCATCTTCTTCGTTACCAAGTATAACATCACAACCTTCAACTAAAGCAGGCATTACTTCTGCAGCAGTTTTACCATATTTCCATAAGTTTTTACGGAAATTCAAATCGGTAGAAACCATCACACCCATTTCATTAGCTGTTTTGATAGCTTCTAAACAAGCATCAGCGGCACCTTGCGATAAAGCCGGAGTGATACCTGTCCAGTGGAACCAATCTGCACCTTTCAATACTTCTTTCCAGTTGATCATACCCGGTTTGATATCAGCGATAGCAGAGCCTGCACGGTCGTAAACTACTTTAGAAGCACGAGCAACAGCACCTGTTTCAAGGAAATAAATACCAACACGGTCACCACCGAAGATAATATTGCCGGTATTAACATTTTGTTTGCGAAGGCTCATGATAGCCGATTGCGCAATGTCGTTTTTAGGTAAACGGGTTACAAATGAAGCATCCATACCATAGTTTGCCAAAGAAACGGCAACATTAGCTTCACCACCACCAAAAGTAGCTGTAAATTCAGAAGCTTGACTAAAGCGTTGGTAGCCGGGAGTTGCCAAACGCAACATAATTTCTCCGAAGGTTACAATTTTTTTGCTCATAATTTGTTTTTAGATAAATGATTAAAAAATATGTTTTTGAATTATTTTTAAAAAATCGCCTGCAAATATATATTAAATAGTTGAAAGTTAAAACTTATGTGAATAAGTTTTGAGCAACAAATAAAAAAAGTCCGCAGGCAAATTGCCTGCGGACTTTTTAAGTTATATTAACTAAGACTCTTTACTTTAGAATTTAAAGAACTCTTTTGCATTGTAATAGCTGATATTCTCAACCATTTTACCCATAAAATCAAGTTCAGATTCAGGAAGCAATCCCGCTTCAACATCGTTACCGATAAGGTTACAAAGAATGCGGCGGAAATACTCGTGACGAGGATACGATAAGAAACTGCGAGAGTCTGTCAACATACCTACAAAGCGGCTTAACAAACCAAGTACCGAAAGTGAATTCATTTGCGCTTCCATACCAATTTTTTGATCCAAGAACCACCATCCTGAACCGAATTGAATTTTACCCGCTACCGAACCATCTTGGAAGTTACCGATCATAGTAGTGATCAGATCGTTATCGCGAGGATTCAAGTTGTAAAGAATAGTTTTCGCCAATTTATTGTTAGTATCCAAACGGTTCAAGAATTTAGACATTGCTTTAGCTACAGTAAAGTCGCCAATTGAATCGAAACCTGTATCAGGACCTAATTGTTTGAACAAACGAGTATTGTTATTGCGGATAGCACCATAGTGGAATTGTTGCGTCCAACCTTTGGCGTGATCCATGATTGCACCTTCGTACATCATTGCCGATTTAAACTTCAAGATTTCTTCTTTTGTTAAGAATGTACCGCCATACACTTTATTGAAAATAGTGTCAATTTCGGCTTGCGTGTAGTCTTCTGCATAGAACTCTTCAATACCATGGTCGGATAGTTTACAACCAACTTCGGCAAAGAAATCGTGGCGTTTTTGAAGTGCTTCAATCAAATCTTGGAATTTACTAATTTTTACACCTGATATTTCAGATAATTTCTCCACATAAGCACGAAAATCAGCAGGAACTTCCACAGCCATCGCTTTGTCAGGGCGCCATGTTGGAAGCACTTTTACTTCAAATCCTTCATTTTTCAACTGGATATGATATTCTAATGTATCGATAGGATCATCGGTAGTACAAACCACTTCCACTTTAAATTTACGCATCAAACCACGAGCTGAATACTCAGGAGTTTGCAATTTAGCCGTACACTCATCGTAGATCTCACGAGCAGTTTTAGGATTCAATATTTTTTCTACACCAAACGCAGCTTTCAATTCCGAATGTGTCCAGTGATAAAGAGGATTACGCATGGTATAAGGAACAGTTTCAGCCCATTTTTCGAATTTTTCGTACCAAGTAGTATCTTTCCCTGTACAGAAACGCTCATCTACACCATTAGTACGCATCGCACGCCATTTATAGTGATCACCTTCCAACCAAATTTGCCCAAGGTTTTCAAATTTACGATCCATAGCTATCATTTTTGGATCTAAATGGCAGTGATAATCGATAATCGGTAAGTGTTTCGAATGTTCGTGATAAAGCGTTTGTGCTGTTTTCGTGTCTAACACGAAATTTTCATCCATGAATTTTTTCATAGCAATTTCTCAGTTTTTAGTTAATAATTAATATTTTAGTTATTATTTCTCTTTCTTTGAGTTTGACAAAAATAGTATTTTTTTTCAAATATCAAAAGAAAATGATATTTTAGTTACTCTATGTAGCAGCCATAGCAACACGAATTACCTGTTGAATCACTACTTACTTATCCCGAATCTTTGATATGGCTAAAATATACGCTGACTAGTACGATACAGAAAAAAAACAAAGCAGGATAACACCGGATATATTGCATATCTCTGTCCGGCAGAATACACCAACGATCCGGAACAAATTGAGAATAACCTTTAGATAAGATTTAATTTATAAACCAAAATCCCAAAGGATTACACTAACATTACAAGTAATCCCTCTTTAGTTTATTCATTTTACGAAGTCCACTTCGATTTAAATGCAAAACGAATTAACAAAAAATTAACAGGTATTGCTATTATATAAACAGGTACAGGAGCCCATTCTTCGGGTACAGACAAGGATAAAAACAGATTAAGTAAAATAATATGCAGTCCGTAATTAATAGCATGGCTGACTACAAACCCTACTCCTCGCTTAACGGTAGGATGAGTTCTAAAAGTAAAAAGATTTGTCAATAAAAAATTACAACAAAAGCTACCCGCATAGCCAACAGTATAGGCTATGGTAGGATTAAGCACATTTAACAACAATAAGTAGATACTATAATGAATAGCTGTAGCTACAACACCCACTACAAGAAAGCGAATAAATTCTTTATTCAACTTCGATTTATTTTTCTTTATGAATTTGGTTAGGCTCACACTACGGATTACAAAAAATCGAACTCACAAATATACAATCATTTCAACAAAAAACGAGTCAAGTATAAATTGGTTTTTTCCTATTTTATATATACTTACTATAGTTTGAAGAAGAATATATCAGCACTTAAGATCCACCTGTTAATACACTTTAAAACAATCTTTTTTTTGACATCTTGACCTTTGTTAAAACCAGTATTATTTTTTCTCTAAAAGCGTAATGTATCATAATTATATTCAAATAAAAGACGAAAGTATTAATCCAAACTTTTTTGGTCTTTCTCAGTTGAAGAAACGACAAATTTTTCCTACACAAATCGCCTATTTGGACAATCTCTTTTATATTTAGTCTAACTCTTAATTTTTATTTTAAAAAGATTTTGATATTTTTGTTGCACTTTTGTCAATAATTTAATTAATCAATAATATAAACTTTAGTCCTATGGAAAAATTAAGCCGTGCTACTGCAAAAGGGGCACAAACCTATCCTGAGAGAATTATCCAATTTGGTGAAGGTAACTTCTTACGCGCATTTGCAGATTGGATTGTGTGGAACATGAACAAAAAAGTCAACTTCAACAGCAGCGTTGTTGTAGTACAACCAATCGGAAACGGGATGATTGACATGTTGAACGAACAAGATTGCCTTTATCACTTGAATCTTCAAGGTTTAGACAAAGGAAAAACTGTTGATAGCATTGAGCTTATCGATGTAATCAGTCGTGCTTTGAACCCTTATATTCAATTTAACGAGTATATGAAATTGGCTGAAAACCCTGAAATGCGTTTTGTTATTTCAAATACAACCGAAGCCGGTATAGCTTTCGATCCTGCTTGCAAATTAGATGACAAACCTGCTTCTTCTTATCCAGGCAAATTGGTACAATTGCTTTACCACCGTTTCAAGACTTTCAATGGCGATATGAGCAAAGGTTTAATCATTTTCCCTTGCGAACTGATTTTCCACAACGGTAAAGAATTGAAAAAATGTATCAACCAATACATCGAACACTGGAACCTTGGTGCTGATTTCAAAGCATGGTTCGATGGTGCTTGTGGTGTTTACTCTACATTGGTTGACCGTATCGTACCCGGCTATCCTAAGGATACTATCGATGAAATTTTGGCAAAAATTCAATTAAAAGATAATTTGGTAGTGAAAGCCGAAATTTTCCACTTTTGGGTAATCGAAGCTCCTGAATCGGTAGCTAAAGAATTCCCTGCGGATAAAGCAGGATTGAATGTATTGTTCGTTCCTGACGAAAGCCCTTACCACGAACGCAAAGTAACTCTTTTGAATGGTCCTCACACGGTTCTTTCTCCTGTAGGTTACCTTTCAGGGTTAGATACAGTTCGCGAAATTTGCGAAGATCCTATTCTTGGTAAATTCGTTCGTAAAGCGATGAACGAAGAGTTGATGAGCACTTTGAACTTGCCAAAAGATCAATTGGAGCAATACTCTGCTGATGTAATGGAGCGTTTCCGCAATCCGTTTGTAAAACACTTCGTAACAAGCATTATGCTTAACTCATTCCCTAAATTTAAAACCCGCGATCTTCCGGGATTGAAAATTTACACTCAAAAGAACGGAAAATTACCTGATGCATTAACTCTTGGTTTGGCAGGCATCATTACCTACTACAAAGGTGGCAAACGCGGTAACGACGAAATCACGCCAAATGACGATGCAGCTATTATCGACCTATTGAAAAACCTTTGGGCTACAGGCGATATTAAGAAAGTAACCGAAGGCGTATTAAGCGCTGAGTTTATCTGGGGCGAAGATTTGAACAAAATCCCTGGCTTAACTGCTAAAATCGAAAACTACTTAACAGCTATCCAAGAAAAAGGAATGTTAGAAGTAGTTAAATCGATCGTGTAACCTACTGTTCAAAAAAGTATTTTTACCACAAAGGACTCTAAGAATGCACAAAGAGCACAAAGTATTTTGTGTTCTTTGTGAATTTTCTTTGTGGATTTTAGTGGTAAATTTTTGTTTTTTTAATCTTTAAAACTAAAAAATTAAGAGATGACTAACTATTTAAAAATAAATCCTGCCGACAATGTGGCTGTAGCCATCTTGGAGCAACCTGCCGGAACAAAAGTGAATGTAGAAGGTGTAGAAATCACACTTGTCGAAACTATTCCTGCCGGACATAAATTTGCGTTGAAAACATTAGCTGTAAACGAAAATATAATTAAATACGGTTTCCCAATCGGACACGCTATTAATGCTATTGCGCAAGGCGGATTGGTAAATGAAAAGAATATCAAAACTAACCTCGAAGGTTTGTTGGATTACAAATATGAGCCTGTAAAAGTTGAATTAGACATCCCTAAAAGAGATTTGAAATTCAACGGTTACAAACGCAAGAACGGCGAAGTAGGTATCCGCAACGAAATTTGGATTGTACCTACCGTTGGTTGTGTAAACGGTATTGGACAAACTATTATCCGCGAATTCAAAAAAGAAATCGGCGAATTGAAAGGCGTTGATGCCATGGAAGTGTTTGTACACAACTATGGCTGTTCCCAATTGGGCGATGATCACGAAACAACCCGTAAAATCCTTCGTAACATAGTACTTCATCCAAATGCAGGTGGTGTTTTGGTACTTGGCTTAGGTTGTGAAAATAACCAACCGGATCAATTCCGCGAATTTTTGGGCGAATTTGATGAATCTCGCATCAAATTTATGGTTACCCAGAAAGTAAAAGACGAAATTGCCGAAGGGGTTAAACTTTTGAAAGAAATTTACGCTATCGCTTCAAAAGATAAGCGTGAAGAATGCCCTATTTCGGAACTTCGTGTAGGTTTGAAATGCGGTGGTTCTGACGGCTTCTCAGGCATTACAGCTAACCCATTGTTGGGTGTATTCTCCGATTTCTTGGTAGCACAAGGCGGAACAACCGTTTTGACTGAAGTACCTGAAATGTTCGGTGCTGAAACTATCTTAATGAACCGTTGCGAAACCGTTGAGATGTTCGACAAAACTGTTCATTTGATCAACGATTTCAAAGAATACTTTATCAAAAACGAACAACCTGTGTACGAAAACCCATCGCCGGGAAACAAAGCGGGAGGTATCTCTACTTTGGAAGAAAAATCGCTCGGTTGTACCCAAAAATGCGGTAAATCCTATGTAAAAGATGTATTGATGTATGGAGACCGCTTAAAAACTCGTGGTTTGAACTTATTGAGCTCACCGGGTAACGATTTGGTTGCTGCTACTGCTCTCGGCTCTTGCGGATGTCAAATGGTATTGTTTACAACCGGTCGTGGTACGCCGTTCGGTAGTTTCGTACCAACCATGAAAATTTCTACCAATACTCCATTGTACGAAAATAAACCAAACTGGATTGACTTCAACGCAGGTAGTTTATTACAAGGAAAATCAATGGAAGATTTACACGAAGAATTTATCCAATATGTAATCAAAGTAGCTAATGGCGAATGGGTTAATCATGAAAAAACCGACTCTCGCGAAATTGCTATCTTTAAAACAGGAGTTACTTTGTAGTAATTGTTACTTATCAATAATTGATAAGTAAATCCCGCCAAACTTTTCAGTTTGGCGGGATTTTTATTTTTACATATCATCCAAAAGATTGAACAACATACGCATTTCATCGATTCATTTCTACAAAATTAAAAAAAAGACATTACAAATACGCATCTATTAAGACAAAGTAATTACTTGATTTTAAATGTTTTTCAAATTATTTTGTTTGCGAAAAATTATTGTATTTTTGCGTATATTTAAGAGATGATATGCAATCCGCTTCGTTCATTGGAGAAAACCCAGCAACAACCATGAAACAGACAAAAATGAAAAATAAATAACTATTAACACTTTAAAATAAGGAGACCAAAAATGCTACACAAACGAATAAAATTAACCGCCGTACTTTTGTTGGGACTTCGACTGACAGGACTACAGGCACAGGAAAGCGTTAACGCCACAGGCGGTAATGCTTCGGGCAGCGGAGGCTCGGTGGGTTATTCCGTTGGACAGG
>CAZJHO010000005.1:0-196983 GCA_964546015.1 uncultured Paludibacter sp. | reverse complement strand
CATAAATATTGGGGTTTCATCTACTGTTTTCAATACCTCAAAGATACAATTTGAAAGGAATTCACAACAGTACTAATCTCAAAAAGTCAAAAAACATGACTGTTTTCAATACCTCAAAGATACAATTTGAAAGGAATTCACAACATTTACACTTGTAAATACTTTGCAAATATAACTGTTTTCAATACCTCAAAGATACAATTTGAAAGGAATTCACAACATACTTTTCTTTAATGCCTAAATGTTCTGACTGTTTTCAATACCTCAAAGATACAATTTGAAAGGAATTCACAACAGGAGCTGTAAATATACCAAATAAAATAGACTGTTTTCAATACCTCAAAGATACAATTTGAAAGGAATTCACAACAAAAAAGTAAACGCTCAAATTGATAAAGAGACTGTTTTCAATACCTCAAAGATACAATTTGAAAGGAATTCACAACTTTCTTTGTGCAAAAACGGTTTCTTCATGACTGTTTTCAATACCTCAAAGATACAATTTGAAAGGAATTCACAACTGCGGGACCCTTCCGGCAATAGACGATTTTACTGTTTTCAATACCTCAAAGATACAATTTGAAAGGAATTCACAACAAAAAGCTATCCACTATTGTGAGCTCCAAAACTGTTTTCAATACCTCAAAGATACAATTTGAAAGGAATTCACAACGGGCACAGGCTTGATATTCTTCAGGAGACAACTGTTTTCAATACCTCAAAGATACAATTTGAAAGGAATTCACAACATACCTCATAAGGTAGAACTTCGACAAGTACTGTTTTCAATACCTCAAAGATACAATTTGAAAGGAATTCACAACTGACGGATTACAAGTCCCTAATATTTTTGGACTGTTTTCAATACCTCAAAGATACAATTTGAAAGGAATTCACAACTACAGTCCTTTTGCTCCTTATATAGCAAAACTGTTTTCAATACCTCAAAGATACAATTTGAAAGGAATTCACAACAGCGACGGCGCAGGTAATAATTGCGAATTAACTGTTTTCAATACCTCAAAGATACAATTTGAAAGGAATTCACAACACTACTTCTTAATGCAAGAGTGCAATATTACTGTTTTCAATACCTCAAAGATACAATTTGAAAGGAATTCACAACATGGCAGTTCTTCATCTTTGGAATATTCTACTGTTTTCAATACCTCAAAGATACAATTTGAAAGGAATTCACAACCCCCGGTATTTTCAAACTGAGAAATCATCACTGTTTTCAATACCTCAAAGATACAATTTGAAAGGAATTCACAACAAGCAGCAAGTGTAACAATTAGCTTTTCCACTGTTTTCAATACCTCAAAGATACAATTTGAAAGGAATTCACAACATCTTCTTTATAATTAAGCCTCAAAAACAGACTGTTTTCAATACCTCAAAGATACAATTTGAAAGGAATTCACAACAAGAGTTAAATTATAAAGATTTTGCAACAAACTGTTTTCAATACCTCAAAGATACAATTTGAAAGGAATTCACAACATGATTATGAGTACAGCATGTGATGATGAGACTGTTTTCAATACCTCAAAGATACAATTTGAAAGGAATTCACAACTAAAAATTAGTTGATATGGCAGACGAAACAACTGTTTTCAATACCTCAAAGATACAATTTGAAAGGAATTCACAACTGTCTGTTTCCTCTCCCAAATCCTTTAAAAACTGTTTTCAATACCTCAAAGATACAATTTGAAAGGAATTCACAACTGAGTTGCAATGACCAAGCAATAGCATGGCACTGTTTTCAATACCTCAAAGATACAATTTGAAAGGAATTCACAACTGGTGAAGGTGGATTAGTTGGAGTCAAGTCACTGTTTTCAATACCTCAAAGATACAATTTGAAAGGAATTCACAACCCAAATTCAAACTTGGAGCATTTCCTGAAAACTGTTTTCAATACCTCAAAGATACAATTTGAAAGGAATTCACAACACCTACAAATGTATGCAAAATTTATAATAGACTGTTTTCAATACCTCAAAGATACAATTTGAAAGGAATTCACAACGCCACTATCGGTTTTACTGAAAAAACCTTGACTGTTTTCAATACCTCAAAGATACAATTTGAAAGGAATTCACAACAAATAGCGAATTTGATTATTTAGAAATTAAACTGTTTTCAATACCTCAAAGATACAATTTGAAAGGAATTCACAACAAATACGGCAGAGGGAATACAGGCTGTTGTACTGTTTTCAATACCTCAAAGATACAATTTGAAAGGAATTCACAACCAAAATCAAGCCACCCTAAAATAGATAGAGACTGTTTTCAATACCTCAAAGATACAATTTGAAAGGAATTCACAACACAAGCTGCACCGGTTAGCCCCGAAGCGGTACTGTTTTCAATACCTCAAAGATACAATTTGAAAGGAATTCACAACATATATGCTCTTATACTCAACGCTATCGGAACTGTTTTCAATACCTCAAAGATACAATTTGAAAGGAATTCACAACCAAGTGTATCATGTCGTGCCAGAATCTCAACTGTTTTCAATACCTCAAAGATACAATTTGAAAGGAATTCACAACCCCTTAGCTGTTGACACTTTTTCAGCCAATACTGTTTTCAATACCTCAAAGATACAATTTGAAAGGAATTCACAACAATGTCTTTCAACATCATTTCAGGGCTTCACTGTTTTCAATACCTCAAAGATACAATTTGAAAGGAATTCACAACTGCCTTTCGGCGATTAATAATTATTTTATGACTGTTTTCAATACCTCAAAGATACAATTTGAAAGGAATTCACAACGGTTGTTTACATCTTGCTCGTCCGAGCTTAACTGTTTTCAATACCTCAAAGATACAATTTGAAAGGAATTCACAACACATTCCAATTCTGCAAGGAACATAGCCGGAATAATAAATGTCAGAATTATCATCCGTAAAGGAAAAAAGGTGTATATTCTTCGGAATATATGTTTTTACAAAAAAACAAAAACAGAAGTATTATTATTGACTTATTCATAAATGGTTTAATTATGGGTGCAACAAACAATTATTATTTAACAAGAAAAGAAATCTATAATATTAGTTTATAATTTTTTACATTATAATTTGTCTTGATTTGTAATAAGAAAATCCCTTTTTCCTGAAAATAGAATTGCTGATAATTATTATTTACATTTTCTTTTGAATATTTTAATTTTCCTTCTAGGTTGTAAATGCGGATGGCTTTAATTTCTTCTTCAACAGAGCTTATTGTTATAGTTTTCTCGTTTACAAAAATCGATATTGAACACTTTTTATTATCCGTGATATCTTTATTCGTAGCAGAGTATCTTTTTAACGCAACATAAAATCTTCCTTCAAGGTTTTCAGTGTTTGATTTTTCAAAAAGAATTGTAGTGTCCGCCTTATCTAAATCATGTTCCGTATTCTTTTCAAGATCTATTATTTTTACTTCATCGTAAGATGAGAAACTATCACTTCCTTTTATATTTAATTCCATAGGACCTGTCATATTGGTTTTTATCCCAATAGGTATTAGGTGATCATTATCTATATTCACGGCATTTATTTCTATGGCATTTTCATCTGCAACCGTATAAATTTCAGGAAATTCATCATATGGGGAGAAGAGCTTATAAACATCTTCTCCTGCGAGGTAACCGTTAGACACGCCAGGTAAAGCAGCGACAATCCCATAGCTTTTTTTATTCTCTGCCTGAACACTAATCCTTAAAATATGGGATTCTTCTGTCGATAGATTTCTTAATGTGCTTCCTGTTTTAGCGACAGAGCTTTCTGGGGTAAATCTTAATACGGAAGATGGAGAATCCGGATTCGTTTCTACAAAAAACGCCTGCATAGGGCTAATATATTGGGATATAGTTGTTTCCCCGGAAGAGGATAATCCTTCCAGCCCGGACCAGACTTGGGATCCCTCAAGATAAACATATGAATAGAATTGTTCCCCGTTCCATATCCGATAATAATTATAGATACGCTCAGTATTATCATTATAAAAACGGACAAAATCGAGATGTGACATAAACGGATTCCCTACGATTATGGTACTTCCTGTTGTTATAGGAACCTGAAACTCTCTGTTGGAATCCAATAGATCTTCATAGATGAAGCGATAACGGTTATTTCCATCCGGTACGGAAGTTGCAGTCCATTCTTCTTCATTTTTTATATTATTTCCTCTCTCCTCTATGTAAAAAGGATCTCCGACCCAATTGCCATTTATATCGTGATAGGAATAAAGAACATCATCGTTTTCTTGATCCCTTCTGGGGAAATTGTAGGGAGCGGATGCAGGGAAATCACTATCTGCGTATGGTTGCCCGTTTATCCAGATTGCAAAGCCTTGGGCTGATTCCAGGTTTTCTTCCAGATATGCAAAGGCTCGTGAAAAATTTCCGTTTGAAGTTCCGGCGACACCGTCAGGATTTATTTTCCCCGTTGTTTTATATTCCACATCAAAATGCCGCATAAATACTTTGGGAGAAATAGCGCTGCTCCAGCTGTAATCAGCTCCATAATCAGCGGAATACATGTATTTCAAAGGAGCCGAGATCATAACCCAGGAATTCCGGTTAGGCTTGAATTCGACATATGCGTGCCGGTATTTCAGATATATGATTTTTCCTGCCGAAGCATTATTTTTAAAATAGATATCCCTGCATTGGTCTCCTTCTTCCAGTGTAGGAAAAGAAACTGCGTCTCCCGGTATAGTAACATCCGTACACCAGTAAGGAGAGCTTCCCGGGCCTGTATCCGGAAGATCCGGAGTCCAGTTTAAATTATCACTCCAAACCGTATCCTGTGAAGAGACAGGTGACCAGGTCAAAGCTTTCGAATAAATTACAAGATGAAGATCTTTTACCGGAACATAATCAGAACCGTTTAAACTTGCTTTGATCGTATACAGCACGGGTCCGGATGTTGCAGGAATAAAGGAAAGCTCATCGGAACTAAATATCCCTATTTGAGTATCTCCTTCGTAAAGAGCATAGGAATACTCGCCAGAGAGATTATTTTCGGTTATAGATATTGTTACAGGATAAGAAACACATGCTGCATCGGCAATCGCTTCCATACTACAGGCTGAAGGGATGCCAGGAGCATCCGGATCCATGATGTAATCGGGTCCTTTGCAGCATTTGTCCATACAGTCGGGCACACCATCTCCATCACTGTCTTTCCGGACAAACGCACCATAAACATGTATAGTCTGTAAAACTCCGATAGTCGCTGTAACTGTAAGGCGGATTTCATTGAAAGATGCTGTAGGCTGAAAAACAATCATCATTTTTCCTGATGATTGGTCTATTATCTCCAATCCGACCAGTGAAGAGTTTGCAATATAATTATCCACTAATACTCCATTATTGTATGTCTGGATGGTAATTCCGGATAAAGCACTAATATTTAATAAACCTCCGGGAGAGGCTATAATGAATCCTGCCTGGTATTTATTTGTAAACAGTTGTCCACTTTTAATCGAAACGGATGCAATGGACTCTAATCCTATCGATTGGGATATAACGGCATAATTATCATCTTCTTCATCGATCAGGTTTCCCAAATTGGTAAGAGAACAATTAACGCAAGCAATTCCAAAGAATCCTGTCCTGCTCATCTCCAGGGTTGCGTCTCCCGCCTTAAGCATCTGGACACAATCATCGGCTACATTGTTATCGCATTCGCTTCCGCTTTCTTCAAAAGCATAATATACCCGTAATCCGCTGGAAATGGATATACCGGAATTCACATACAGAACCACAGCATCAAAAGGCAGGGAAGATACAAAGCCTATGCGTTGCAGTTTATTATCTGTTCCCAATAATCCTGTCGATAACATGAGAAAGTTTCCGGATATGGTTTCCTGCTCTACTCCTTGCAGATAAGTCCGGATGGAAAAACTTGACAGTATGTCTACATCCAAAAGGCCATCCATATTTTTTACTACAAAACCGGTGCGGGTTCCGGCAGGATAAGTCTTTATCTTGTTATGCACACCAATTACAGGAGTAGAATTTAAAATGGAAACTAATGAATTTGAAACGATATAATTTGAAAGATCTCCATCTATCACATTATCCGGATTGCCGGATGTCCCACTATTGATACACAATAAGCAATTTCCTCCGGAAGGATCAAAAATTTCCATTTCTGGCCCGATGAGTGGAATATTACAGGTAAAATTTGCTAAAGGATCTCTTTTAGTGATAATTACCGTATCATAACATTCTTCAGTATTTCCCACTTCTACGTAATACTTCCCGGGCTGAAGCATGCCCGTTACCAGGCCTTGAGAATTTATTGAAGCTCCGGATTCACTTATGTCGAGTATATTCCAGGTAAGATTATCTTCTAATCCCAGATTATCGAAATCATAGGAAGTTTCATCCGGGCATAAATAAAAATCCGCACCGGCATTTAAATTACAGCTATTATCACAAGCATCAGGTATTCCATTACCATTTGCATCATAGTAATCTGGTCCGGTCGGACATCTATCTACACAATTCGGGAAACCGTCATTATCACTATCCCGTCGTATAAAAGCGTAGTAGATACGATAAGTGGTAGCCAAAGCTATAGCAGTCGGTTCGGAAATTTGGATTTCATCAAAATTCTTAGTTGTCTTAAAACTTAATGCTTGTAGATTTCCGGCTAAAAGAGAGATATCTGCAATTCCTCCAAAATTTTGGCTTTCTTGTAAAGTTCCTGATAAATAAGTACTTATTTTTGTGTTTTGCAATAAAGATGCGTCAAGCAGACCGCCTGCTGTAGTCAACACAAAACCGGCATCCGACCCGGCTGGGATTACTTCTCCTGCTTTCACATTCAGATTTATGGTCGCAACAAAACCCACCACAGTATTCATGGATGCATAATTTGTCAGGGATGCATCCAGCACGTTGTTTAGATTGGAGACAGAACATCCCAAACACAGTCCACTTATAGAACTACTTGCAGCAGCCCCCGGAAAATTCATTGTGTTTACCGGTGTTATACAATTATAATCACATCCGGAAACAGGTTCGACAAAAGCATAATAAATATTTATTGATGTTATGAGGGATGACAAGGAAGTCTGAACCAACTCTATTTCATCAAAAGGTAACGCTGTAATAAAAGAAATGCGTCGTTTTCCTTGTGAGTTACCTATCAATTCAATTGACAGGGTACTGTTGGACGTGGTTATTATTTCCTGCACTACTCCATTCCGGTATGTACGGATTATAAATCCATTCATCAACGAAAGATTTAAAGCAGCACCACTTGTTTGTACAACAAAACCGGTACGGACATTTGCCGGGTAATAATGTAAAACATCCTTAATTGAAATCAATGGTACATTTCCCACCAATGCCGGAGTTTGAAATGTTGCATAATTACTAAGATCTCCATCTACCAGATTGTTCAAAGCAGCCGGAAAATTGGAAAGAACACTTATCAGGTTATCAGAAACATGATTAACGATCCTTCCTTCTCCAACCAACGGAGTGTTGCAATTAACAGGTATATATTGATTTTGGGTCTTTGCCGGTAAAAAATAAAAACAAATTACACTAAATAAAAATAGTTTTACTATTACATTTTTACTTATTATCCTTTTTTTTCCTACCGGAAGAAAATTTTTATTATTTTGCATAAAATGAGTTAAAATTGTTAATCTACTTAATTGTCTGATATTTAAAATGTATAATCATTGTTTGATAATGAATAACTTTCCTTAAATTAAATAATTAATGTTTCAAAAGTAATATTATATATTTAAGAATAGCTGGAAATCTAACAATTAATTATGAAACTTTGTTCTTAATAATATTCTATTATTGAATTCTGTATAGTTAATCTTTTATAAATGAAAGATTTAATTTAAAATATAATATTAAGTATAAGTAAACAGCAAACATGAAAATTTTAAATGAATAACTTTTGCGGTAAAAATTTGTTGCGAAGGAATTTTTATTTAAGGTTGATTTAAGCTCTCTAACTTTTCAGAACAAAAAAAGGAAGATTTATCTTCCTTTTAATTCCTGTTTTAGAGGTTTATTTTTCTTTTACTTTTTCACTATCAGTAAAGTTTGTCCGCCGGATGCCAGTATATATGTTCCCGGCATAAGATCGCTGATGTTTATTTTGCCATTGTCTGGTGAAATTTGTTTCAACACCCTGCCGTCCAATGCATACAGTATAAGCTGTTAATCAAGTCAAAGATACAAAATTTTGAAAGGAATTCACAACTGTCAATGCGACCATTTCTGCAATGATGCACTGTTTTCAATACCTCAAAGTTATTTCGGAGCGTATTTCTATGTAAACAAGATAAAGAACTTTATAGCAGGCAAAATTACAAAGGTAGATTTAAAAGAATACAATAAAAAAAACGCCAAATTCCTTTGGCGGGCGAGAGTATTAATCTTTATATTTATTGTCATCTTCTTGCAAGATACGGATAAACGGAACAACGCTCCTTGTTTCTTTAGGAGGTTTCTTAAACCTTTTCGAAGGAGTGATAATAATAGCTACAATCCAAAGAAAAAGATTTCCGAGTATAAACCAATAAAATGGATTCATATTGTTGATATTAGATAGAACAAATATACATATTAAAAAATGAAAAACAAAAGAAATGGCAGATAATATAGAAAAGAAAGTACTGGTTGATGTGGATATTAAAGCAACATCGGCATTAAAAAATTTAGCATCCTTAAAAATAGAAGTCGATAGTTTAAAAAGAGCACAAAAAGAGCTTGATACAAGTACAGAGCAGGGGCGGATAGAATACGAGGCACTGGGACAACAGATAATAAAGAGTGCCAGTCGTATCAGAATCTACAGGAAGGAATTATAACGACTTAATGAAAGACTTTCTCCAGCAACTACCAACATATCAATAAACAGTTACTCCAAATCCTCCAACCACATATCCACAAGAGCATCGCTAGGCATACTAAAACCTCCTCTCGGAGATAGGCTTACTTCAAATACTTGTGGCCCATCGGGCATACAAGAGCGTTTGAACTGCTGTGTAAAAAACCGACGAACAAATATGTTAAGCCATTTTTTGATGGCAGCGGAGTCATATTTATCGGAGAACTGTTGTTCTGCCAATTGTTGTATGCGCACGGGTGAATATCCGTTTTTAAGCAAATAATACAAAAAGAAATCGTGCAGTTCGTATGGTCCAACTAAATCTTCGGTTTTTTGCGAAATACAATCGGCATCGTCGGCAGGAAGTAATTCCGGACTAACAGGCGTATCAATAATATCGTGCAGGATATTTTTTGCCGCAACAAATTGTTTCGTATCAGCAGCCCAGCTCACAATGTTTCGTACCATCGTTTTAGGCACTCCGCCATTTACACAATACATCGACAGATGGTCTCCGCCATAAGTAGCCCATCCAAGGGCTAATTCGGATAAATCGCCCGTACCAACTACAAGACTACACTGCTGATTGGCAATATCCATCAATATCTGTGTGCGCTCGCGTGCTTGTGCGTTTTCATAAACAGCATCGTGTTTATCAATAGGTTGATTTATATCGGCAAAATGTTGCAAACAAGCATTTTTGATACTTACTTCCCGAAAAGTCACACCTAATTGTCTAATCAATTCCACCGCATTAGCATAGGTGCGTCCTGTAGTGCCAAAACCCGGCATAGTAATTCCGGTAATTCCATTACGCGGCAGGTTCATTTTATCAAATGCATTGACGCAAACAAGCAATGTCAGTGTAGAATCTAATCCGCCTGAAATACCCAATACCACTTTTTTTATCCCTGTGCGATGCAAACGGGTAATTAATCCCTGTGTTTGAATAACAAAAGCTTCGCTGCAACATTCTTCCATGCAGACAGCTTTCGGAAGGAATGGGTTCTGTGTAACAGCCTCATCAAAAACTGTTGATATAATCGGATCTACTTCTGATAAGCCAAGAACAACTTCGGCAACAACAAGTTGTGCGTTAAGTGAATAAGGCTCAATTTCAGCAAGTATTTGTTTATCAGCAGCGATTAACGCATGACCTGCAAAAACATTATCGGTAGTCGATTCGCCAAAACCTGCCGATACAAACACCACCGCCTGCGTTGAAGCCAAGGCTATTACTTGCTTGCGTATGCGTGCAACTTGTCCGACCACAGCAGGCAAAGCCGAGGGAATGACAAGCACATCGGCAGGTGTCGAAAGAAGAGAAAAATCGCTTGTAACAGAAATAGTAAATGTATCGGTAGCAACAAAGCTCTCTGTACACAAAACCGTTTGTCCACAAAGATTGATTTGTTTTTCTGCCAAAAGAACGGAAGAATCATCAAAGACGCTTTTTTCTCTTTTCGATAAAGAAACAGGCACAACACCCAATATATTTCCCTGTGCGAAAATTACGCTCACTTTGTATACGCCTCCTTTGTATCGGACAGGCAAACCTACCAAACTCGTAATAGATAAGTTTTCAGTAGAAATCAATAAGAACTGTAAGCTTTTTTCAGCTTCGGAAAGAAGTAATTCGTTATGAAACAAATCGCCACAAGTAGCTCCTGTAAGGCTCAGTTCGGGAAAACAAACCAAATCAACTCCTTGACCGACAGCTTGAGTTATTTGTTGTAGCAATTGTGCTGCATTGGCTCTACAATTGGCTAACGAAACTTCGGGTACAGCTGCAGCTATTTTTATTTTTTGTTGCATGGATTGAAAATTTTTCATTACTTCAAAAAATCATTGATTGCTTGGGCTGATTTTCGCCCCGAATCAATGGCTCTCACAACAAGGCTTGCTCCGGTAAGGGCATCACCAGCGGTAAATACTTTGGGTATTGACGATTGAAAAGGTGTTGTTGTAGCTACATTTCCTCTTACATCGTAGGTTACGCCCAAGCCGTCCAACAACCCCTCGTGTACAGGATGCACAAAGCCCATGCACAAAAGTACTAATTCTGCTTTGATTATTTCCGGTTTTCCCACTTCGGTCATGCACATTTTTCCATCGGGTAAAATCGTCCATTTTACTTCTACCACTTCTACGCCTGTTAATTTGCCATTTTCGCCGATAAAACGGCGGGTACTCAAATTCCAACGGCGAGTGCAACCTTCGAGGTGCGAACTGGATGTTTTCAGCACATTAGGATAGAGAGGCCAAGGAGTAGCAGGATTACAAACTTCGGGCGGCTGTGGCATGATTTCAATTTGCGTTACATTAAGGGCTTTTTGACGAATAGATGTCCCCACACAGTCAGAACCCGTATCTCCACCACCAATAACCAATACGCTTTTGCCTTTAGCAGAAATAAGCTCTTCGGCAGGAATAGTTGCTCCGGCTACCAATCTGTTTTGTTGTTGAAGAAAATCAAGTGCAAAATAAACACCCTCTAAGTTGCGTCCATCGGCATTAAGGTCGCGCGGTTGACCTGCGCCTACCGCCAGGCATACGGCATCGAAATCGGCAAGCAACTTTTCATGTGAAATATCTTTACCTACCTCTACCCCACATTTAAATACGATTCCTTCAGCTTTAAGAATAGCTATCCGGCGATCTATTACTTGTTTATTAAGCTTAAAATCGGGAATTCCTAAGCGAAGTAACCCTCCTGCAGCCTGGTCTTTCTCGTAAACAACTACGGAGTGTCCTTGCCTGTTGAGGATATCGGCAGCCGCCAGTCCGGCAGGACCGGCACCAACAACGGCTACTTTTTTCACTGTGCGTATTTTAGGTGGACGAGGTTTTACATATCCTTCCAAAAACGCATGCTCGGCCACTGCCGCTTCATTCTCGCGCGAAGTAACGGATTGCTCATTAAGCTTCAATACACAGCTTTTTTCGCACAATGCAGGACATACACGCCCTGTGAATTCGGGGAAATTATTAGTTTCGGTCAGCAAATCGTATGCCTCAAACCACTTTCCCTCGGCTAATAATGCCTGCCACTCCGGATTAAGATTACCCAACGGACAAGCCCAATGACAAAACGGCACTCCACACTCCATACAGCGTGAAGCCTGCAACATACGGTCTTCGCTATTGAGGGTTTGCTCCACCTCGCCAAAATCGGCAATGCGTTCCATAACAGGGCGATAACCGGCTTCTTTTCTATTTACTTTTAAAAATGTATTATGCATAATCAATTAAGAATTAAGAACTCAGACAATAACCTTTTGATTCTTGATCTATTAATAGTCCGACTCTACTAAGGCTATTTTGTTTTTAAGCGCCTCCATTTTCTGCTCTTGTACTATTTTTTTGTATTCAATCGGAGTTACTTTGATAAAATACGGCAAATAGTGTTCCCATTGTTCCAGAATCTTCTTTCCGAATGGGCTTTGTGTGTGCTGCACATGATTGGTTATCAAAGTTTGTAGTTCGTTTATATCGTATTTATCTTCCAACAACGATAATTCTACCATTTCCATATTACAGAAATAATCGAAATTTCTGTCCATATCAAGTACATACGCCAGACCTCCGCTCATACCTGCCGCAAAATTTTTACCTGTTGCACCAAGCACTACGGTACGACCGCCTGTCATATATTCGCAACAATGATCACCGGCGCCCTCAACAACCGCTATTGCACCACTGTTCCGCACACAAAAACGCTCGCCCACTCGCCCGTTAATATATACTTCACCTGAGGTTGCCCCGTAAAGCAATGTATTTCCGGCAATGATATTTTTTTCAGGCTCGAATATTGTACCGGCAGGTATTTTGAGAGATATTCGACCACCGGATAATCCTTTACCCAAATAGTCGTTAGCTTCGCCTTCGAGGTTAAAATTAATTCCATGCGAAAGAAATGCTCCAAAACTTTGTCCGGCAGAACCTGTAAAATTTACGGTAATACTTCCGTCCGGTAATCCTGCATTGCCATAGCGTTTGGCAACCTCGCCCGAAAGCATAGCTCCGGCTGAACGGTTGACATTGGTTATAGCAGAATGTATCGTTACCGGCTTTGCATGCTCAATAGCCCGCTTCGCTTGTTCTATCAATGTAAGATCAAGGATTTGGTCTATTTTATGGTCTTGCATTTTGGTGCATTTAACATCATTCCCGCTATTGTCGAAATACATTAACTTGGATAGATTGATTTTTCCAACTTTCGGATTATCACTCAGTTTCCGTGCTTCAAGTAAATCGGCTCGTCCGATTATTTCATCGAGGCTACGGAATCCCATTTCTGCCAAATGCTCACGCACTTCTTCTGCCAAGAAATTCATAAAATTAACCACATATTCGTATTTGCCTCTAAAACGGGCACGCAATTCTTCGTTTTGCGTAGCAACACCTACCGGACAAGAATTCAAGTGGCATTTGCGCATCATCACACAGCCAAGCACAATTAATGCACTGGTAGCAAAACCGAATTCTTCGGCACCCATCAAAGCAGCAGTAATGATATCTTTTCCGGTTTTCAGTTGTCCGTCGGTTTGCAGGCGAACAAAACCACGCAAGTTATTCATCACCAATGTTTGTTGTGTTTCAGCTAAACCAAGCTCGCCCGGAATACCTGCATGTTTAATAGAACTGATCGGGCTGGCTCCTGTACCACCTTCGGCACCGCTAATAACAATTACATCGGCTTTGGCTTTGGCTACCCCAGCGGCAATAGTTCCTACACCGCTTTCAGCAACCAATTTAACACTGATGCGTGCTTGCGGATTGATATTTTTCAAATCGAAAATAAGTTGTGCCAAATCTTCGATGGAATAAATATCATGGTGTGGTGGCGGCGAAATAAGAGTAATGCCGGGTATCGAATGACGAGTTTCGGCAATAATTTTGTCCACCTTGAACCCCGGAAGTTGTCCGCCTTCGCCCGGTTTTGCGCCTTGTGCTATTTTAATTTGTAACTCGTCGGCATTCACCAAATATTCAGCCGTTACTCCAAAACGCCCTGAAGCAATTTGTTTGATAGCACTCCGGCGGTTAAGTCCGTCTTCACCAATATGAAAACGGGCAGAATTTTCGCCACCTTCGCCAGTATTGCTTTTACCATGAATCATATTCAGAGCAATGGCGATAGCCTCGTGCGCTTCCTTGCTGATAGAACCAAACGACATGGCTCCGGTTACAAAGCGTTTAGTGATTTCGAATACCGGTTCTACTTCTGCAATATCGATCGGATTTCGTTTGAAAGTAAGTAAATCACGCAAAAATACCGGTTGCGATTTTTCATCCACAATATGAGTGTATTCTTTAAACTTGACATAATCCCCGGTACGAGTTGCGATTTGTAACTTAGAAATAGTTTCGGGATTCCATGCATGATACTCGCCATGACAACGGTATGCATAAATTCCGTTATTTTCCAAATCAATTTCATCAGAAGAAAAAGCTGCGGCATGTTGAATCAAAGTATCTTTAGCAATATCCTCAAGAGTAATACCGTCAATAGACGATGTCATACCACGGAAATATTTGTCGAGCAATTGTTGACTAATACCTAAAGCCTCAAATATTTGAGCACCCCGATAGCTTCGCAAAGTAGAGATTCCCATTTTAGAAAGAATCTTCAACAAACCTTTATTGATTGATTTTATATAATTTTTTTCGGCAGTATGATAATCTAATTGTATTTCGTGATTTTTTACTTTATCGTGCAATATGGCAAATGCCATATAAGGATTGACAGCCGTAGCTCCAAAACCGAACAATAATGCATAATGCATTACTTCGCGGGCTTCGGCAGTTTCTATAATTACAGCGGTTTGCATCCGTTTGCGCTTGTCAATTAAATGATGATGCACTCCCGATACTGCCAATAACGAAGGAATAGCAGCGAAATATTTGTTTACACCTTTATCGCTAAGAATAATGTAATTATAGCCTTCGTCCACTGCTTGTTCAGCTTTCCGACATAATTTTTTTACTGCTCCAGCCAGATTTTTTTCGGCATCAATAGGATTTGTCGCATCAAAAAACATCGGTATTGTGGTTGTTTTAAAGCCTTTATATCCGAGATTGCGCAAGATATCCAAATCTGTATTATTCAGTACCGGACTTTGCAATTTTACCATTTTACATAACTGAGATGACGGCTCAAGCAGATTTTTTTCCAAACAACCGATATAAAGCGATAAGGACATCACCAACTCTTCGCGAATCGGGTCGATAGGCGGATTAGTAACTTGTGCAAACAGCTGACGGAAATAGTTAAATAAGCGTTGCGGTTTTTCGGACAAAACAGCCAACGGTGTATCATTACCCATCGATCCGACAGGTTCTTTACCTTCGTCCGCCATTGGCAGAATAATTTTCTCAATATCTTCTTTCGAATACCCGAACGCAACCAATTGTTGAAGCAGATTTTCCACCGTATGTTTTACAGTTCGTCCCGAAGATATATTGGAAAGAATAATACGGTTTTGAGCCAACCACTCGGCATAAGGATGAGCAGAAGCCAATTCTTTTTTTATTTCGGCATCATAATGAATTTTTCCTTCGTGGGTGTCAATCAATATCATTTTACCGGGTTTGAGCCGTCCTTTTTGTTTGATCTCGGAAGCATGAAACGGTAACACACCTGTTTCGGAAGCAATCACCATTACATCGTTTTTGGTTATTAGATAACGACCCGGACGCAGCCCATTTCGATCAAGCATACCGCCGGCATAGCGACCATCGGTAAAAAGCAACGCAGCAGGTCCATCCCATGGCTCCATCAATATACTATGGTATTCGTAAAAGGCTTTCAGTTCGTCGGAGATAGGATTCTTATCGTTCCAACTTTCAGGAACAAGCATAGCCATAGCGTGCGGAAGCGATTTCCCGGACATTACTAAAAATTCCAACACATTATCAAGCGAAGCACTATCGCTCATTTCAGGTTGTATAATAGGAAAAATATCTTCAGGATTACCCAACTGTGGAGCTTGCAAAATACTTTCGCGCGCTTCCATCCAATAACGATTACCACGAATGGTATTTATCTCGCCATTATGCCCGAGCAAACGGAAAGGCTGTGCCAATTTCCAAGACGGAAAAGTATTGGTGCTAAAACGAGAATGCACCAAAGCCAAAGCACTGGTAAAATTCGCATCACTCAAATCGTGGAAATATTCCCGCAGCTGAATAGAAGTGAGCATACCTTTATACACAATGCGTTGAGAAGAAAGACTTACAATGTAAGCTTCCGATTTTGCCTCGGAGCGGAGAAAAAATTTCTCCATTTTCTTACGGGCAATATATAACTTGCGTTCCAATTCGACACCATACAAATGGTTATTATCAGTTACAAAAATCTGTTTGATTTGAGGTTCATTAGCACGAGAAATTTCGCCTAATATTTGACTATTAACAGGCACTTCGCGCATGGCGAGCATTGTTAATCCTTCTTGCTGCAAAACAGTTTGTATGATTTCGATACACGATGCAGCTTTTTCCTTTTCTTTGGGAAGAAAAACAAGTCCGGTGCCGTATTTACCCCTTTCGGGCACAGGAATACCTTGCAAGAGAATAAACTCATGCGGTATTTGCAAGGTAATTCCGGCACCATCGCCTGTTTTGTTATCTGCACTTTCGGCTCCACGATGGAGCATATTTTCGAGCACCTGCATCCCCTTCTCCACGATTTCGTGCGATCTATTGCCATGTATATCAACTATCAGTCCGACTCCACAGGCATCGTGCTCATTAGCAGGGTTATATAGATTGTTTTGAAGCATAATTTTTGAAATTAAGAGTTAAGTAAGACATTAAGAATTTTTAGCAAAATTAGAATTTATTGCTTCAATTAAGTCAATTCTTAACTCTTCATTCTTCATTTTTAATTTATTTTGTTATCTGATAAACAACAACTCACGGTATTTAGGCAGTGTCCACATTTCGTTATCAACAATAAGTTCGAGCTTATCAATGTGGTAACGGATTGAATCCAAATACGGCACTATCTTGGTACAGTAAGCAAATGCTTTCTCTCGTTCGTTTTCTATCTTGTTGGCTATTTTCCGAGCTGCGACCATTTCATCTACTTGTTCTTTAATTTTATTTAAGTGTGTGGCGATGTCCTCTATAATATTCAAATTATGACGAGCTATCGTATCAGTCTTTTCGGGTGTGTATAGCGTGTAAATTTTAGATACATTGTCGAGTAATAAACCTTGATAACGAGTAGCTACGGGAATGATATGGTTCATTGCCAAATCACCCAATACACGCGCTTCGATTTGCACTTTCTTAGTATATTGTTCCCATTTTACTTCGTTGCGGGCATGAAGCTCTTTTTCACTCAACACACCTGTTTCGGTGAATAATTTTACACTTTGTTTAGTCAAATAAGCATCAAAAATAACCGGCACGCAGGTTTCACAATCCAATCCTCGTTTGGCAGCTTCAGCTTTCCACTCATCACTGTAACCATTGCCATCGAAACGAATTTTTTTAGATTCCTTTATGTTTTTACGCACAATAGTAAGAATAGCTTTTTCCTTATCTTTGCCTTGTGCGATAAGCGCATCCACCTCTTGTTTGAAGATTTTTAACTGTCCTGCTACAGCAGTATTGAGCACAAGCATAGCAGAGGCACAGTTTGCCGAAGAACCTACGGCACGAAACTCGAAACGGTTTCCGGTAAAGGCGAAAGGCGATGTACGGTTACGATCGGCATTATCTACCAAAATCTCGGGAATATGGCTAAGGGACAATCGAGTGCTTGTTTTTTCTTGCAAATGAATCCCTCTAACACCTGTGCCGGACTCCAAACTATCTAGCAAAGCCGAAATTTGAGTTCCCATAAAGATAGAAATAATAGCCGGAGGCGCTTCATTAGCTCCCAGACGGTGTGCGTTAGTTGCCGATGAAATACTTGCTTTAAGCAATGCATTATTTTTGTAAACCGCCATCAACACATTCGATACAAAAGTGATGAATTGAAGATTTTCTTTCGCATTTTTTCCCGGCGATAATAGATTTACACCGGTATCCGTACCCATCGACCAGTTGTTGTGCTTACCAGACCCATTGATCCCTTTAAAGGGCTTTTCGTGCAATAATACACGAAAACAATGACGGCGAGCTACAATCTTCATAACGGACATAAGCAACAGGTTATGATCGACAGCCAAATTACATTCTTCGAAAATCGGCGCTACTTCAAACTGGTTAGGAGCCACCTCATTATGGCGGGTTTTTACAGGAATGCTTAATTTATAACATTCAAATTCCAAGTCACGCATAAATGCAGCTACACGGGTAGGGATCGAGCCAAAATAATGGTCTTCTAACTGTTGGTTCTTAGCGCTGTCATGCCCCATAAGAGTACGACCGGTTAGTATAAGGTCAGGACGAGCTGCGTACAAAGCCTCATCTACCAAAAAATATTCTTGCTCCCAACCTAAGTAAGAGAACACTTTTTTTACATTTTTATCAAAATATTTACATACGCTTACAGCCGCTTTATCTAAGACATTGATTGATTTCAACAAAGGTGTTTTATAGTCTAACGCCTCGCCTGTGTATGAGATAAAAACGGTTGGAATGCAAAGAGTATCTTCCACAATAAACGCCGGCGAAGACGGATCCCAAGCTGTGTAACCACGCGCTTCGAATGTGTTTCGAATACCACCGCTCGGAAAACTGGAAGCATCAGGCTCTTGCTGCGCCAATAATTTACCCGAAAATTCTTCGATCATACCACCGGCGCCGTCCAATTCGACAAAAGCATCGTGCTTTTCGGCTGTACCATCGGTAAGCGGATGAAACCAGTGAGTGTAGTGTGTTGCGCCCATTTCCATCGCCCACATACGCATACCGGCAGCTACATGGTTTGCCACATCTCGATTTAATGGTTCGCCTTTGTCGATGGCATTTAACACTAATTTCAATGTATCTTTGGATAGATATTTTTTCATTTTAGTTCTATCAAACACATTTTTCCCGAAATAATCAGAAGTTTTTGCTGCAGGAGCAGTTACTTCCAGTGCTTTTCTTGCCGATGCTTTTTCTACGGCTTTAAATCGTAACATACTATTTTTAATTAAGAGTTAAAAAAATTAAGAATTATAAGTTTTGAGATTAGAAAAATTTAAAAGTGCATCTTGAATTATATCTAATTCTTCACTTTTCATTTTTATTTTTTATTTAAGAATGATTCCATGTTGAATACAAGTTTGTTCCATTTCTTCGGGCCAAATGCTGGCTTGTACTTCACCAATGTGTGCACAACGCAAAAGAAACATGCACAAACGCGACTGTCCGATACCACCTCCGATAGAAAGTGGAATTTTGTCTTCCATCAAACTTTTATGGAATAATAAACTTAAACGCTCTTCACATTGGCGGATTTTTAATTGCACCTGCAAAGCCGATTTATCCACCCGGATTCCCATTGATGAAAGTTCGTAAGCCGATTCCAACACAGGACTCCAAACTACGATATCGCCATTAAGCCCCTTATAACCATTTTCTGTTGGAGTACTCCAATCGTCGTAATCCGGCGCGCGACCATCATGAATTGTACCATCAGCCAACTCACCTCCAATACCGATGATGAATACCGAACCATATTTTTTTGCCACTTCGTTTTCTCTCTCTTTGGGTGTTAAATCCGGATATTCTTTTTGCAAATCTTCGGTATGAACAAATTTGATGCTATCGCTCAAAACCGGCTTGATTTGCGGATATTTTTGGCAAATATATTTTTCGGTTTCTTTGATGGCGTTGTAAATTTTACGCACCATGCTTTTTAAAAAATCAAGGTTACGGTCTGCTGCAGTAATGGTGCGTTCCCAATCCCATTGATCCACATAAAGCGAGTGGATGTTGTCAAGCTCTTCATCAGCGCGAATGGCGTTCATATCGGTATAAAGACCTTTTCCGGCTTCGATGCCGTAAGCACCTAATTTCATTCGTTTCCATTTTGCCAGAGAATGAACGATCTCGGCTTTTCGACCACCCACAGCAGGAATCTCGAACGAAACGGGGCGTTCTACTCCGTTTAAGTTATCATTGATACCTGTCCCCGAAAGGATAAATAAGGGTGCTGTTACTCGTCTGAGATTCAACGCCTGCGACAATTCTTCCTGAAACTTTAATTTTATTTCTTTTATAGCTTGTTCCATTGCTTCGGGTTCAAGCATAGGCTTATAGCCTTTGGGAATGTAGAGAGACATAGTTTTTTGTTTTTTTTTATGTTATTTATTTAGTTGATTATAAAGTTTATAAAGTATAAGGTTTACAGAAAGTCGGAAAAAAACGAACATGAATAAATGTATAACACGAAATATTTATTTATTCTCTTGTAAACACAGAACTTTATAAACTTTATTTTTATAAGCTAATAATCAAGTGATTAACTGTAATTTGTTTCACCGTGTTCGTAAATATCCAAGCCTTCTTCTTCTACACGAGGAGATACACGCATTCCTACTGTTTTATCTACAATTTTGAACAGAATAACAGTCATTATAGCGCTGAATGCGATAGAGGCAATTGTAGCAATTACTTGCACGCCAAGTTGATGCCAATCTCCGTAAAGAGCTCCTTGTACACCACCTTCGCCGCTAATGGCTTGTGTCGCAAACACCCCTGTAAGCACAGAACCGATAGTTCCTCCTACACCGTGTACTCCAAAAGCATCGAGCGAGTCGTCATATTTGAACTTGCCTTTTACGAAAGCAACCATAAAAAAGCAAACCATTGAAGAAATAGCACCAATAAAGAAAGCTCCTAAAAGATCTACCGTTCCGGCTGCGGGCGTAATGGCAACCAATCCGGCAATAGCTCCTGTACAAGCACCTACTATAGTTGGTTTTTTGTGTTTTACCCAGTCGATAAGCATCCATACCACTACAGCAACAGCCGTTGCAAAGTGCGTTACAAGAAATGCATTAGCTGCAAGTCCATCGGCAGCCAAACCACTTCCGGCATTGAATCCGAACCATCCTAACCAGAGAAATACAGCTCCCAAGAAAACAAATGTAATGTTGTGAGGAGGAGTCGGTTGACCATGTTTGTAGTCTTTACGCTTACCAATTAAAATCGCCATTACAAGGGCTGTGATACCCGCGTTAATGTGTACAACAGTACCTCCGGCAAAGTCTATAGCTCCAATTTCTTGCAACCAACCGCCACCCCATACCCAATGAGCCAACGGGTTGTAAACAAAAATAGACCAGAGAACAATGAACAAAAGGTAACCCGAAAACTTTACCCTTTCGGCAAATGCACCGATAATTAAAGCAGGAGTAATGATGGCAAACATACATTGAAACAAGGAAAATAAAATTTCGGGAATGTTTGCTCCGGGAATCAATGTATTTAAAGTGATGCCATGAAGAAACACTTTGTCGAATCCACCAATGATAAAGCTCAGTGGATTGCCGCTTTCCATAAACGAAGTGCCGAACACCCAACTATAGCCAAAGGCAAACCAAACAATGGTGATAATTCCTGCTAAGACAAAACATTGCATAATAATACTCAACAAGTTTTTTTGGCGAACCAAACCGCCGTAAAACAACGCCAAGCCCGGAATAGTCATCAGCATAACAAGAATAGTTGCTACTATAATCCAAGAGGTATTACCGCTATCCAATACAGCAGGTTCTTCTACAACTTTTGCCAGCTCAGTAGTTACATCTCTAACTCCCTCTTCGACACCCTGAGCCATCGATACGGAAGAGATTGATGTGAGAATAAATAGGATTCCTATTACATATAGTATCTTTTTCATGATGATTTAATTTTTGTTTCTCTTTTTTCTATTTTGAGAAATGATTAGTTACTTTTATTTTTTATCATATAAGGAGATATCACCTCGTTCTTTGGTGCGGATACGGATAGCATCTTCTACCGAATAAATGAAAATACGACCATCGCCTATTTCGCCGGTATAAGCCTGCTCCAATATGGCATTGACTGTCTTTTCCACATTAATATCCCGCACTACAATACTCAATAGAGTTCGTTCGATATAACTTGTATCGTACACTATTCCACGATAAATTCTCTCCTGGTGGGTTTTTCCCACACCACGCACATCATAATACGAAAACCATTCTATATCAACTTTCAACAAAGCTGCTTTTACATCTTCGAATCTCGATTTGCGGATGATTGCTTCTATCTTTTTCATTGTTTTTTATATTTTAAAGTTTACTATTTATAAACTAACTCCGAATACAAAGAATATATCTTCGCTTCGCGGATTAACCATAATTTCGCCAAATACGGGTAAAGCAAATTTTTCTGTGATCTTAATTTCCTTAGCCGCTTTTAAGCCAATGTTTATTACCGAAAAGTCTTCGCCATAGATGCCTTCCCATGGGGTAAGCCCGAGGCTCAAGCCTAAATCAATCTCTTTTACTTTAAATGGATAAGATGCCGAAATGTAGGTTGAGTAAGCTCTGTCTCCGTTAGCTTTAGCATAATCTTCACCAGCAAACATGGTGTTCCAAACAAAGCTTAACGGAAATTTTTCGAATGGTAAAGTGTATTCGATTGTTCCTTCAAAATGATGTTCGGTGGCATGGCTATCATAAGTAAAATATTTGTAAGCCCCTTCGCCAGCCCACCAGTAATCGGTAACAGCTATTTTAAATCCTTTAATCTTGTAGGCAGCAGTGAAATCCACTTCTTTACTTACTCCTTGAAAAGGGACACTACCCCAAGCCGACAGAGAAAATCCATATGCACTCACGGCCATTGCCGGTTGAATAGCGGCACTTGTTTGATAAGCCCCACGCCACACATACGAGCTAACAAAATCGGATCCTAACGAGAAATCGATGCTCGACTCCTTTTCCGTTTCTTCTGCCTTTACCGATATTATTGTCAGTAAGGCAAATATTGTATATATTATCTTTTTCATTGTTTTTATTTTTAAAATATTGATTAAATTTTTGTTTTTAGGATACAACATCCCTATGTTCGACAAAATTCCATTTTGTCAAATTGCATATAAGTTTCTAATAATTAATAGATTATCTTTCGCTTACGATTTCTTTTTCTTTATCCCCAAAGCGGGGATTTTGTATGCGTGGATACAGGTAATAGTACCTTGTTTGTTTTATAATTGTTCTCATGGTGTAATCTTTTTAATTCGTTGCATGGCTTCCAGTGTATCACTCTGTTTACCAAATGCGGTAAGTCTTACAAAACCTTCGCCGCTTTGCCCAAAACCTATGCCGGGCGTAACTACTAATTGATTTTCGTTCAATAATTTTTCGAAAAATTCCCAAGAAGAAAGATTTTCGGGTGTTTTCAACCAAATATAAGGAGCATTTACTCCACCATATACAGTCATTCCGATAGCTTCTAAATTTTGTTTTATCAGTTGGGCGTTACCCATATAATAAGCGATTGTTTCGCGTATTTGCTTTTTCCCTTCTTCGGAATAAACGGCTTCGGCTGCTCGCTGTACAATATATGCGGTTCCGTTGAACTTGGTACATTGCCGTCTACGCCACAGGTCATTGAGCGAATGCGGTTTGCCGGTTTTGTCGTATGCCATTAATTCTTTTGGAACTACGGTATAACCGCACCGCAACCCTGTAAATCCTGCAGTCTTGGAAAAACTGCGAAACTCGATAGCCACTTCCTTCGCTCCTTTTATTTCGTAGATGCTGTGCGGTACATTCTCTTCCGAGATAAATGCTTCGTAAGCAGCATCGAACAATAATATTATTTTCTTTTCCAATGCATAATCAACCCACTTTTTCAGTTGTTCTTTCGTCAAAGTTGTTCCTGTTGGGTTGTTAGGATAACAGAGATATATCATATCTGCCGACTTAGCAGGCACTTCAGGCACAAAATCATTTTGGGGCGTGCAAGGCAGATAAGTGATATTATTCCATAAACCATTTACGAAAACTCCGTTTCGCCCTGCCATAGCGTTAGTGTCTAAATATGCAGGATAGACAGGGTCGGTAACAGCTACCGTATTTTCTACACTTAAAATATCACCCATATTTCCCAGATCGCTTTTGGCTCCATCGCCAATAAAAACCTCGTCGGTTGTTAGTTGTATTCCTCGCGGATTAAAATCATTTTTTATAATCGTTTCAATCAAAAACCGATACCCACATTCAGGCGCATAACCACGCATTGTTTTCTCGTTTGCCATTTCGTCGGCAGCTTGATGTATAGCTTTGATAACAGCCGGAGCCAAAGGCTGTGTTACATCGCCAATTCCCATGCTGATGATATTGGCATTAGGATTCTCATTTTTATATTTGTTGACTCTTTTAGCAATTTCGGAAAACAAATAATTTCCGGGTAGCTTCAAAAAGTTTTCGTTTAGTAAAATCATTTTAATTTCTCTCTTCTAATTTTTAATTAATCTATTTCTCCTTCAAAAACAGTAACCGCATCGCCTGTCATGTACACATGGTTGGTGGCTTCGTCCCATTCTACTTCAAGTTCACCTCCGGGCAAAATGATGGTTGCTTTTCTATCCATTTCATTATTTAAAACCCCGGCAACCAATGCAGCACAAGCACCTGTTCCACAAGCTTGTGTTTCGCCTGTCCCTCGTTCCCAAACCCTCATCTTAGCAAGAGAAGGCGATAGTACCTCCAAAAACTCGACATTAGTACGCATCGGGAAAAAAGGGTGATTTTCGATTCTTCGACCAATAGTTTCAATCTGTATGCCTTCCACTTGTTTTGCAAAAATGATTGTATGCGGATTTCCCATCGACACACAAGTGATATTATATTGAGCAGTATCGAAAATCAGTGGGAAGTTTATTACTTGCGTATTGTTTATCGCTACCGGAATTTGTGTCGGGTCAAGAATCGGCTCGCCCATATCAACCCGTACTTTTTGAACTTTTCCTTCTTTGGGAAATAATTCCAAATGTTTAATACCGGCTTTCGTTTCGAGCGAAATATTTGTTTTATCTGTCAAACCACGATCATATACATATTTACCTACACAACGAGATGCATTTCCGCACATTTGAGCCTCTGATCCATCGGGATTGAACATGCGCATACGGAAATCGGCAATATCAGAAGGCATAATCAGCACCAATCCATCAGAACCGATTCCTTTGTGTCGATCGCTTATGCGAGAAACCACTTTCTCCGGTTGCTGTATTGTTTCTTTAAAACAGTCTATATAAACATAGTCGTTTCCGGTTCCGTGCATTTTGGTGAATCTCATTGTCTTTTTGTTTTTTATTTTATCAAAAAACTTTCTTTTTGTAAAGAATTACGATGCAAAATTATACATTATGACATCTAAAAGCTAAAATAAATATCTTTTTGTTGTTTTATATTCAAGGAAGTTTCAAATTGTAAGCTATAAGAGATAAAATGCTTACAATTTGGTATTTTTGAGGATAAAAAAGTTTTGATTTAAAACAAGCCGTTCAAGAACATCTTATTTTTAATCAAATTCTTTATATTTTTTTGAAAGGAATAAATTCTTTATTTCCAAAATAATTGCTCTTGTTCGTCAACAATTTTGAATAAAAAAAGCCACAAAGCAATTAATTTGCTTTGTGGCTAAATCTTGTTTGTAAAAAGAATTATCGTTTTGCTGCTACTATTTCTTCAGCTTTCTTCAGGGCTAAACTGATATGGCTGCACACAAACTCTTCTCCCAGTTGTTGCGTTATGCCGGCTTTATCAAGAGTTTCGTGTACAGTAGGATTGACTCCGGAAAGAATAATTTGTATATGTTCTTTTCGTGTTTTTCGCAACAGAACCTCTAAATTATGTATGCCCGAAGAATCAATAAATGGAACTTTACGCATACGAATAATGCGCACTTTCGGCTTATCACCGATAGTTTGCATCACTTCATCAAATTTGCTGGCGATGCCAAAGAAAAAAGGTCCTTCTATTTCATACACTTCGACACCTTCCGGTAGTTTAAGTTGTTCTTCCATCAGTTTACCATCAGCATCTGCAAGCTGAATATCTTCCTTAAAAATAGATATAGTTGATGTTTCCGAGAGTCGCTTCAAAAGTAACAATATAGCTAATAACAACCCGATTTGAATAGCAATAGTAAGGTCAAACAATACAGTGAGCAAGAAAGTAGTAATCAATACCGCTACATCCGATTTCGGATTTTTAAGCAATGCTTTAAATGTGCGCCACTCACTCATATTATAAGCTACAACCACTAATACTCCGGCTAAACAAGCCATTGGAATATATTGTGTCAGTGGACTTAAAAACAACAAAATCAACAACAATACTACTGCATGAATAATACCGGCAATTGGAGTTTTTCCTCCATTATTAATATTTGTCATCGTACGGGCAATAGCTCCTGTCGCCGGAATACCACCAAAAAGAGGAGAAAGAATATTAGCTGCTCCTTGCGCTATCAATTCGGTATTGGAATGATGCCGGTCGCCGGTAACACCATCGGCAACGGTAGCCGAAAGTAATGATTCTATGGCACCAAGCAAGGCAATAGTAAATGCTGGCGGCAATAATCGGGTAATAATTTCAAAATTCAAAGTAAACCCTTGAGGTTGCGGAAGAGATGCTTCTATTGTAAAATGATCTCCAATGGTCTCGATAGCCGTCACCCCGCAAAATTTACGCAACAGAAAGGCTGCTACGGTCATCACAATAATAGCAATCAGAGAGCCGGGTATCTTTTTGATAAATCGACCACTATTAAAAATAATTACTAGGCTAATCAAGCCAATTCCAAACGCCCAAAAATTAGTGCTATCGAAATTCCGAAAATATACAATCCATTTATCTACAAATTCCGAGGGTACTTTGGTTATCTGCAATCCAAAAAGATCTTTTATTTGTGTACTGAAAATAGTTAATGCAATACCCGAAGTAAACCCGACCACAACCGGATATGGAATAAACTTAATTACAGCACCCAAGCGGCAAACACCCATTAGAATAAGCATTATCCCTGCCAAAAGAGTTGCTATCATCAAACCCTGAATACCGTACTGCTGTATAATTCCATACACAATCACAATAAATGCACCGGTAGGACCACCTATCTGAACATTACTTCCTCCAAAAAAAGAAATAATAAATCCTGCAATTATTGCTGTAATCAATCCTTGCTGAGGAGTAACTCCCGATGCTATACCAAATGCAATAGCCAGTGGCAATGCTACAATTCCAACAATGATACCTGCCATGGCATCTGCCATAAATCTTTGCCGATTGTAAGTCTTAATGGTTTCAAAAAAACGAGGTCGAAACATTTTTATAAAATATTATATTAAATTATAAAATAACAAAGTACACAGAAACTATAAAGCTTTGTGTACTTTGCAAATATTATTTGACATGAATAATTAGTTAACATTTCACGCAAAATGGTTTCAATTGTTTGAAGAAATCATTTCCTTTATCATCTACTAAAATGAATGCGGGAAAATCTTCTACTTCAATTTCCCAAATGGCTTCCATGCCAAGCTCAGGATATTCTACACATTTAATGCTTTTAATATTGTTTTGTGCTAAAATGGCTGCCGGACCACCAATAGAACCCAGATAAAATCCGCCATGCTTTTTACAAGCATCGGTTACAGCTTGGCTACGGTTTCCTTTTGCCAACATAATCATACTTCCGCCATGGCTTTGGAATAAATCTACATACGAGTCCATGCGTCCGGCAGTAGTTGGTCCCATCGAGCCACAAGCATAACCTTTTGGGGTTTTTGCCGGACCTGCATAATAAATCGGATGGTCTTTAATATATTGCGGCAAATCTTCGCCTTTGTCTAAATGCTCTTTCAATTTGGCATGTGCAATATCGCGCCCTACAATTATTTTTCCGTTAAGTGACAAACGCGTAGCAACCGGATATTTAGTTAATTCCGCCAAAATATCCTTCATAGGTTGATTCAGATTTATGCGTACAGCATCACCCTCTCCTGCATTACGCAAATGTTCGGGAATATATTTAGCCGGATTATCTTCCATTTTTTCAATCCAAATACCGTCTTTGTTAATTTTGGCTTTGATATTTCTGTCTGCCGAACACGAAACCGCCATTGCTACCGGACACGATGCCCCATGCCGGGGTAAACGAACAATACGCACATCGTGAGCTAAATATTTACCGCCAAATTGCGCTCCAAGGCCAATTTCTTGTGCGGCTTTAAGTATTTTTTTCTCCAATTTGATGTCTCGAAAAGCTTGTCCGTAATCGTTCCCTTCGGTTGGTAAGCCATCGTAATATTTGGTAGAAGCTAATTTTACGGTTTTCAAGCACATATCTGCCGATAAACCACCCACCACAAACGCAATATGATAAGGGGGACAGGCTGCTGTTCCTAACGATTTCATTTTTTCAATCATGAATTGCTCTAAGCTGTCAGGATTAAGTAAAGCTTTTGTTTCTTGAAAAAGGTAAGTCTTATTTGCCGAACCACCACCTTTGGCAATGCAGAGGAAATTGTATTCATCGCCGTCAACAGACTGGATATCAATTTGTGCAGGAAGATTATTATTCGAATTTTTTTCGACATACATGCTTAGCGGAATGGTTTGCGAATAGCGCAAATTATCTTCGGTATAAGCTTGATATACGCCTAATGAAAGCGCTTCTTCGTCACTGCCGCCAGTCCATACTTGTTGTCCTTTTTTGGCTATAATAGTTGCCGTGCCGGTATCTTGGCAGAATGGCAACACTCCTTTTGCTGAAATTTCAGCGTTGCGAAGCATGGTAAGAGCCACATATTTATCGTTTTCGCTAGCTTCGGGATCATCCAGAATTTTAGCCACTTGTGCCTGATGCTCAGGTCGAAGCATAAACGCACTATCGTGAAAACAAGTTTTTGCCAACAGGGTCAAAGCCTTTTTCGATACTTTAAGTATTGGTTTGCCTTCGAACTCAGATACCGAAACACCTTCTTTACTCAAAAAGTAATATTCTGTTTCGTCTTTTCCTGTTGGAAAAGGGTTTTGGTAATGAAACGGAGCGGTCATATTCGATTAATTTCAATATATAAACCCGGGGAAAATAAAAATCGGACAAAGTTAGCTATTTTAAGCGACACGACAATATGTTTTTAGAAGTTGAAATTACCATAAAAAAACATTTTATATTTTTTTATTATAAATACATGCAACTTTAAATCGTATAGCTTTTATATAAGCTCCGTTCTATCAACAAAAAAAATCGGGAACCAATCAAACTCTGCGGTGTAATCCTGTGCAAAGGCTAAGCAGAAGGAGCGAAAGGTTCCCGAAATTTTAAGGAAAAAGTGTTTCCTTTATTTTACTAATTGATATTCGATTTGAGGATAGCCACGCACACCTCCATCATTATTAATACCTACTTTTAAGAAACGAAGTTTATAAATATTTCCCGCAGGGTCTTGAATAACATAGAAACGGTCGGTTTTTACACCTGTCGCAGGGTTAGTCGAACGCCAATTACTCCCTATAAGATTGCGAATGCTATTATTAAACATATCAGAGGTTACATTTACTAACGAAAAATCGACAAAATCGATAGTTGAAGTAAACACTTCGGCTACTTTTACACCTCCATACGAATTAATGTATACATAATCTGAATAAAAATAAGCTACCGTTCCCGACTTATAAGTAGAAGCCGTCCACTCAATATCCCAATTAGTTTTTCCGGGCTCAACATTCACAATGCCATTATCAAATGAAACATATACAAAATTTTTGTTGCTGTCTTTGCCAACAGTCATTGTTTTAAAACTTGTTTCGGTTAATTTGGCATATTGAAGTGTATATCCGTTGCCATTACGAAGGATGCGTACTTTCATCAATTCCGCATTGGCATTGAGTTTTGCTCCGCTACGAACGATATATACTTTGTTCTCGTTATCAGTTGCCGAAACGGCTGCTATAACCGTTTTTGTCAAATCACCATCCACATCGTCCATATTAGCCAGATTGCCTGTTTGTGTAAAAGTCAGATTATCGGTAAAAGGAGCTGCATCAGCTTCGGTAACACTATTAATGTCTGTTTTCTCAATAACTTGAGCTACCGAACCCGAAGTGTGATTAATAATCACGCGATAATCGCTTGCACAATAAAAACCTAAGTCCCACGATGAACGCTTAATGCTGTCCTGACGGTCGGCACTGAAATCGACAAATACGGAGTTTTCGGCAGCAGCTCCGCCTTGTCCGCCATTAAGGGTCATTACTAAACCATCCGATGGTTTAATCACCGGCATAGAATCGTCGTTATCATCATTACATGACATAAATGTTGCGGCGAAAAATGCCGCTACGAATAAAAAAGACAATTTTTTCTTCATTTTGATTAAAATTTAATTGATTATTTGTTAAAAGAATAATTAATTCCAAAAAAGAAAGATGTTCCATAGGCTACCGAAACGCTACCATTTCCACTACTGTGTCCTGTACCAATGGTAGTATCATCCACTGTTTTTACATTTAAGATGTTTTTCACTCCTGCGGTTGCACTCAGCCCTTTAATAATTTCTTTACTCAAAGTTAAGTCCAACCAATTATAGGCTTGACGGGTAGACAGGTACATTTGATTATTACTATCTAATTGGTATTTATCATATTTACCTGTGTATTTATAAAACAAGGAAACTTTCCCTTTCAATTTTGGGAAATTATAAGTAAGAGTAGAATTTACTTCGGGCGACCATGTAAATTCAGGCGATGAACCGTCCGCCAACTCAACTCTTTCAAATTCATTATAATATCCAATATAGGAGAATCCAAGTACAAAACTCAAATTTTTATAGTTGAGTGAATTTGCCCAAGTTCCACCGGTTGTTTTATACCGGTCGATGTTCACATACTTATAATAACCGGAAATGTCTGTTCGTTCGGCAAGGTCTATTTTATCATTAAAGTCATTGTAGAAACCGCTCAAAGTCGAAGCTAACCGCACATGTGTCCCAAACTTTTTGCTCCAAGCTAACGAAGCAGTAAAACTGTTCGAATATTCGGCTTTCAAGTCGGTATTACCATCAATATTGTGGTTAGTGTCGTGAAATGAAAAATATAATTCATTGATAGAAGGGGCACGGAAACCATAACCATATCCTAAACGCAAGTCCCAAAACTTATTCAAAATAAATTTGGTATTGATTGACGGAACAGCAGGAGGTGCATCATACTCAGTATTGTATATAAACCGCAAACCAGGGCGGATATTCATCCAAGAAAGCGGCTTCACTTCTGCCGAAACATACGCTGCATAGTCAGTTATGGAAGGTTTTCCTTCAATACGCTCACCGCTCCCTTCATCTTTTTTAAAGTCGATACCCGGTTGTAACGAAAGCCATTTATTGAGTGTCCATGCCGCAGTTGTGCGGAAATAAATCGAGTTAAACAGTGCTGTTTGGATATCCGAAATAAGATTCTCTTCTTTGGTTTGCACATTTACATTGTATGCTTTAGAATCGCGCGTGTAATGCTGATATGAAGCTGCTGCATTTATTATAAATGAAGATTTTATGCGCCAGTCGGCTTGCAGCTGATGTGTGTATCGATTGGTTATAAAATCACGATCTACGACATTATATGTAAGCGTGCTATAAGGAGCAGGCGTATAGAGGTCTTCGTAAGCGTAGTCTAAGCGATACCAAACATTAAAACCGCTTTTGTTATAACCGAGTGTTCCATTTCCCAAGTATTGGGTTTTAGGCTGCCAATACTTAGAACGATCAGTTTTTCCATTTGCCCAACCACCAAATTCATTACGCGAACCACCAGCCGATATTCGCCAATGATCGTTGCTCCATCCCACATTCAAACTTTCGTTGTGTACACCTTCATCTGTTAGGAAGTTATATTCATTACCAACGCTTTCTTCCTGAATATGAGCGTTGATTGAAAGTTTGTGTCCACGACCTTTTTTAGTAATGATGTTAATAACGCCTGCCAAGGCATCACTACCATAAATAACAGACATCGGACCTTCGACAATTTCGATACGCTCAATGCTGTTCACATCAATTTGACCAAGACTTTGACGGCTATCGCCTCTATCCAGCAACGGAATGCCATCTAAAAGGATTTTTACATTCTGTCCGTCCATTCCCATCAACGAAATTTTGGTTTCGCCTAATGCCAAATCGTTTGTAAAGCGAACCCCTAATTCAGTATTCAAAACATCTGCAACATTATTAGCGGCACGCATTTGTATTTTTTCTTCATTGATAACACGCACGCTGTAAACCGAATTTTTGAGCGATTGAGGACTATGTTGTCCTGTAACTACAATCGCATCAATCATATGTGAAAAAGGTGTAAGTGTAGTTATTTTGTTATCATTGGTTTTCAGCATTAGCTGTTTCTTTTCATATTGAATATGGCTGATAAGAACATCGGCTTCTTTGCCAGTACCGATATCGAATGAATAAAAACCTGCCGAATCAGTTTTCGTTATAAACTTTTTTGAACGATGCGAAGTCAGAATAGCGTCTTCGACCGGTTCATTTGTTTCTTCATCTACAATTCTTCCTTTGATAATATTTTGAGAATAAGAATAATAACATAACAATATGGTCAAAAACAAAAAAAATACTTTTTTCATAAAATAATGAGTTTTGAAGTAAAAATTACCTATTTATCGTGATTTGTTGTTGAAAACAAAGGAGTTACTTTTGTAAAACCTGTGCAAAGGTAGAGAAGGCTATCGGTGTGCGTGTAACGCAAAACGGAATGAAACTGACGCAAAACGGAAATAATAAAATGCTGGAACTACTACAGAACAACAATTCAATTACTTACGAACACAATTCGGCACAAACAAATGCTGTCCCAGTCGAAGATAAGAATTATCATTTTGACGAAATGCTTGGAAGTGGAACTATCCGCTCTTTTCAATGGAGTGACATTATAATTAACTTCGTCAAAACAACTCTTTCTCAAAATCTTAATTTGAATTTTGAAAACAAAGGCATGAAGCCGATTGTGAAAATGATATTTTTGCTTCAAGGCAATAATATATTACAACTTGACCAAATTTCGTCCGATATTATATTGGATTGTAACCGTCACAATATTATTTACATTCCAAGCAATAATAAAGGTAAAATCATTACTAATGCCTGCTCTAAGTGTATATCATGTTCCAATTGGAGTTTCTTTGAGGTAAATATTTCACCTAATTTTTTCAAACGCTTTCTGCCATCGGATAAACTGCTGACAATATTCAAAAAGCAAATAGAGCAAAACCAAGCGGGCTCTCTTTATCCTCAAAGCATGAATATCAGTCTGCAAATGCACGAAATCATCAATGACATCGTGCAATGTCCTCATGATACCCCACTTAAAAATATCCGACTTGAGAGCAAAGTAATAGAACTACTGTACTTGCAGTTGAATCAATTGATGGAAAATCCTGTACCTGTCGCGGAAAAGTGTAAACGAACCGAAATAGAGAAAATTTACAAAGCCCGCGAAATTTTGATGAGAGACATTAGCAATCCGTGTTCGCTGGTAGAGTTGGCTTTAAAAGTCGGAACAAATGAGTGCACGCTTAAAAAAGTATTTAAAGAAGTATTCGGTTATACGGTTTATGGTTATGTACAGGAAACACGCATGAAATATGCCAAGAAGCTTCTGTTAGAAGGAAAAACAACTGTTACTGAAGCTGCCGAAAGTGTTGGTTATAAAAATGCCACTCACTTTACAAGTGCTTTTAAAAAGCATTTTGGAGTATTGCCGAGCAAAATGTTGGAAAAGGTATAAAGAACAAATTATCTTTAAACTAATAATTTTTATGCTAATTCTACTCCGGCACATAAATAATCTCACCATTCTCCAACTCATAGGCAATACCTACTTTTTTACCCTGTTTACCATTGGTATTAGTTGGTGCAGAAGGTGTGTATCGTTCTATCTTATTACCTTCTTTAGTAATAATTTCCATATTTTCCTTACCCGGATTTTTCACGATAGTATAATCCTCTTTGGTAAAAACCTCGGTCATATTCATGTGCATCACCATTGCCACCATAAGGGCTACGGCAAATACCATTGCCACATCAAACAAGTTTACCACCACACTTAGCGGGTCGGTATCTTCTTCTTTGGAGAAGCCTGTGGTTCGTCTTTGTTTTTGCCTCATTTCTTTGCATTTTTTTCGATTAATACTCTTGCCACATAGTCCAGGTTATTAACATCTTTGGCATACCATCGTTGTTTGAACTGTAAGGTTACCAAACCTATAGCACTCACCACCAATCCAACTACCGTTGTGGCAAAAACCACCTGCATATTGTAAGCCATACCCGAAATATCACCTGCGGACAGTCCAACTAAAGCCGGACTCATGGCAATAAGCGTTCCTATCAGTCCGAGTACGGGACCCATTTTTGCCAATAGCTTGGATAAGGCAATATCTTTTTCGGCTTCGTTCTCAAAATTAGAAATTAAGAAATCGGAGTAGGCTTCGTTGGCAGGATTATTAAGCAAATCCCTCAAATATTTTATAAATAATGAATTGTCTTTTTCGGGTAATGCTGCTTTCAACTCATTAACAGAGGTATGGTTAATGTTTTTTATTTTGTCGTTCATGGCTTTGTCGCTTCGGCGTTTCACCATAAACTGGTTGTAAAAACTACCTATCAGCAACAACGAGCGTCCGAATAAGAAAAGTAAAATAATGATGTCAGGGATAAGCAAGCTGTTAGCTACCCAAAATAAGGCTTTCGAAATTATTTCCATGATTCTTGGTTTAATAGTTACGAGACACGAGTTGCTTTGATTCTAAAATTAAATTCGTTTATCCGTATCTTGTCAACTCAATTTATTTATTAAAAAGGTTTTTTTATTCTGAATTTTATTTTATGCCACACAATGCCGAAAATAAAAGTTACTGCAAATAATCCTATCGATAACAGTAATGCTTTTAGGTTGAACGGCTCTTTTACAACTGCATAAGTTACATTGCCATTAACAGTGGATATCAACCCGATAATAGTAATGGCAAGACTTACCATAAAATGTATTTCGAGCCTCAAATCTTCTTCGGGCAACACTTTTTTGATAAGATAGCTCAACAAAGGCATAGCTACCATTACTACCGCAGCTGCCGACCAACCTACTACCGCAAACGAAACACCCGAAAAACTAAACATCAATTGCGCAAGAGCATAAAACAAAGCAGGAAAAATAAGCAGGCTGATAAACCATTTTAATATGCTGTAATAACGAGATGGTTTACCGAAAAAAGCTTTGATAGCAACAATGCAAAAACTTATACAAATAGCTGATTCTATAGTAACCAAAACAGCCACATTACTCATAATTTGCGGATTATTGAGATAAGCGGCAAGCTCTGTTTTGGACTGCTGCGAAGCAAAGTTGTAAGTAACTATTATAAAACCCGCACATAAAGCCGCAAATACAATTGTTTGCCAAACTTTCAGGAAGCTGAGTTTGAACAAACAATTCAGCACAATGAATACAACCAATAAATTGAAGAGTAATTGCATAAAAAATACTTGTTATCAAATTACTTTTTCCGGCGTTGGCGAACCATTACTATCAAGCCTATAAATACCATCAATACAACTCCTATAATAACCCAATCATCGAAAATTGTTTTTTCTTCTTCACCTTGATTTTGCATCTTTTGCTTTTTCATGGTTACGCCTTGCTTTTGGTCGGCATCAGACGATGATACTAACATTTGCTGCATTTGTTTTTTATAAACACTAGCTACAGCTTGGTTATCCACTTTTTGCGAAATATAATCCTGCAATTTTGAATTTTGAGCTGTAAAGCTGCCACCGCTTGCCCCAAATTGTTTCACTATATCAGTATGAAGTTCCGCTACTACTTTGAGTTGCTCAGGACTTGCTTTCCACATGCCTTTGCGAGCCGATTCCATCATAATACCCGTCATTTCTTCGAGAGCGGCAGGATTTTGACTTTTAAAGAATTCTTGCACATTCAAATTATACTCGTCTTTTACATATACCGAGTAAATTTTATTCCACATCTCATTATCAATAGTTGATGGCTTCATCACATTCCACCCGTAAGTATTTTTAATCACTTCGCTGAATTGCGAGGCGCTCGAAGCTCCGCCTTTCATTTGTTCTTTAATATAAGTCGGATTGAAAATAGTAGAACGGGCTTCCACTCCTACTGCTTCCTTCAAATCTTGAATGCGTACATTATTCCTATTGCGGTAGTCGGCAAAATAGCTTTCAGGATCTTTGCCCGTTACCTGACGAACTGTTAAATTCATGCCACCCATAAATTCGTACACATGGTCTAAACTCAAAGCACCCCAAGTGTTATTTTGGCGTGGCTGAATTACCACATTGGTATTATGAAGTACCGCACGAAGCAATCCTGCGTTAAATTTACCCCAATCTTTTTCACTACCATAAATAGCGCCCATATTATTAAGGTAAACATCAGCAATTTCACTTTCATTTTCCCAGCGGTCACCACGCTCTACCATACCCATAATACCTGTTCCGTAATTTCCGTTTACGCCGCCAAACACGCGTGCAGTCGATAGTTCGCGGGCTTCTTTGGGCGACATGCCTTGCTCTACTAACTGCCGCTCGGTTTCGACCGCACTTACGGTTACTTGATTTTCGTATTTATCACCTGTAGAAGCGGCAGCCATTTCTACTGCTCTATTAATTAAAGCCAAGCGCGAGGCTGCCAAATCACGAAATTGTCCCGAAGTTTGCACTACTATATCAATGCGAGGACGACCTAATTCAGCAGAAGGGATAAGACGCAAATCAGTTACACGCCCAAATGCATCGCGCACCGGCTCTACGCCAAGCATATACAACACTTGTGCAATGGTTGCCCCTTCGCTTTCGATAAATTCACTGCTCCAAAAAGTGTAACTTACCTTGTGCGGATAAGCATTATGTTGTTTGCGATATTGCTCAATAGTGGCTTTTGCCAACTCAACCCCTTTATACCATGCATTTTCAGAAGGTGTAGATTCGGCATTGACAGCATACAGATTGCGTCCTGTAGGAATTGCCGAAGGATTAGCAACTGCATCGCCACCCGAAGAAGGGGCTACATATCCGCCATTCAAGGCATTAATAATAGCGTCTAATTCTACCTGTGGGCTGTTTTCTAACGATTTTTTGTATTGTACAATATTGTTTAATGTACGCTCTACCTCCACAATTGCTTGTGCGTATTGTTTTTGCTCTTTGACAGGTTCATTTTTATCCGGTTTTGGCATTTGAACCGGTTGAGCTTGTGTTTGAAGAGTTTTAGTTGCCCCTCCAGGGCTCGAACCTATTTTGGGTACCCACGATGGATGTTTACCTTTTTTGACAGCTTCTTTCATGCGCGAATCCATATTTTTTGTATCCACATTACCTCCCTGCATCATCGCAGCCATACCACCTTTTTTAGGTTTCAATATGTTGTGTGCATTGGTAAGCTCTTCAGTCGAAATTCCGGCTACCGAACAAATTAATGTACTATCGACTCTTTTGCCTGCTAACACCTGATTAACTAACCTTTTGGCAGGATTGAGGTATTTATCGGTAAAAAATACTTTGTTTTTCAACTGTGCATCGGTTACTCGTTTGCGTTGTTTATCCAATGCAGCCAAACTGTAAGCAATTGGATCTGCACTCATTGCCATTACTGTCGATTGTATTTGTGTTTTTTCGTACAAAACACCTGTAGTGTATAAATGCCCAACTATTTTTTCGTTGGCTATTTCTTCGGCAAAATTGTCTATTTGTTCAATTTGTTCGGCAGTATAAGGTTTATTTAAAATGCTGTCGAGTTTTAAATCGCGGTGCAAGCCCATTTGTACAACTACTTTTTTCACTGCCAACGAAGTTCGGTTTTTATCGTTCTCAGAGGCTTTGTTGTAAGCCCTAATTCTGTCGTTCAATGAAGCAAACATACCCCGCATATTGCTCTCCATAAAAGGAGGAGTAAGGTAAGACACAAGCGTGGCGTACGAACGGCGTTTTGCCATCATGCTTTCGCCCACATTACCAATGGAATAATAATAGAAATGAGGCACTGTACCTACTAATCTGTCCGGCCAATCGTTGTTACTTAAAGCTACTTGTTTACTTGGCGTAAACTCAAGGCTGCCGTGCGTTCCAAAATGTATCATAACATCGGCTTTGAAGCCGTATTGCGTCCATAGGTATGAAGCAATGTAAGTGTGCGGAGGAGCTAATTTAGTTCCATGTACAATTTTAAAAGCATCGTCACCTAATCCTGCCATGGGTTGCGGCAGCAAAACAATATTTCCCAATTGAATACGGGCTACTGCCAGATAATTTTTTCCGTTTTCACTCACCGACATATAGTCGCCAGGCGCTTCCCCATAATTTTTTACCACATCATTGTAAAGTGAATCTGGAAGTGATTGTTTTATCCAAGCTTCATATTCATGTTTTTCTATCAATGCGGGATTTCCGTTTTTCAGGAAATTATCAAAAGCTCCTTTTGCATATGCACCAAGTACTGATCCTTGCTTTTGCAACAGGGCTTCGAAGGCTTTTTCATTTTCGGGCAAGTTATCTACTTTATAGCCTTCAACTTTTAGCTTTTTCAATAAATTATAAAGTGATGGGACAGTCTCTAAGCCTTGCGCCGTAAGGGTTTGCTGACCAACTCCTTTGAAGTAATAAATGGCTACGCGTTTGTCGGCGTTATTTTTCTTTTTAAGCGAAATAAAATTATTGACAAGCCGGGTAAAACTCTTTAATCGTTCGGGAATAGTTTTAAACAAATACAAGCCGTTTTTATCAACATATTGAGCGTTGATTACATAAGGATAAATAGCCCCGTCGAGTTCAGGCATCACTACACTTTGCGATAGGAAACCGCCCATCATACCCTGAGGGTCTTTTGTCCATTCGTCAGCTGGTTGCATGGTGGTAAGTGCACCAAACAAAGGGATGTTTCGTTCTTTAAACCATTTCACAGCAGCATCAGGCATCATCATTGAAAGTCGCCCGTGAGGCATGTAAATAACTGCATCGGGGTTTATCTCCTGTAAAAATGCTAATCGTTTCATCATCGAAGCCACAGGATATACATTTACTCCTGAGCGCTGAAACGATAATATAAGACTATCAAGGTTGTCGCAATTTTCACCGAAAGGGTCACTCATTCCGCCTATTATGGCTATTTTAGGAGCATTGAGTCGGAATATTTTTTCTTGTCTTAGATACTCTTCAAATTCGACAACGGTTTTGAAATATTTGTTTTTATCTAAATAATAAAGTACATCCGAAGGTTTTTCTGTAGGAGCTTCGGGCTCCACTACAAAAAATTTCTTTCGGTCTATTTCTTTACGGATGTAACGAAACAGGTTCGCGTTATTTTTGCTTCCACCGTTGTCAATGTATTCTTTAATGATTTTGAGCTTTAGGCTGTCGATGCTGCAAATATTGTTTTCGGGATTGGTAGCTGCCATGGTGTAAATGGCGGTTTTGCTTGCGGCTTTTTGTATCAATTCGCGTTGTTCGGCAGTAATGCGCATACCCATTCCCCAAACAAGCACGGCATCATATTTACGGAGTTTATCAAGCTCTTCAATCGAAACTTCTTCTACTGAAATAAAATCGTCTTCGTTAGATTTTATCAACTCGGCTACCTGAAACTTTTGAAAGTTTACCAAAGCTATTTTAGTAGTGGAAAAATATATATTATAGATAAAAAATAAAACCACAATCGATACTAAAGTGGCAAGAATAAGGAGAATCTTCTTTTTCATTTTATAACATGTAAAGTTTGGCTTGCAAAGGTAGATAGACCCCTTCAATGACCACTGACGCAAAACGGAATGAAACTGACGCAAAACGGAATGAAAACAACAAGGGCTTTACACTTATGCAAAGCCCTTGTTTAAATAAATAGTTTATCGCCGTTATTTTACTTCAATTGTTTATTTTTCATATTCTATAATACAAGTTACTTAAACATAATTGAAGTTGTGATGTAAGCTTTTTTCTCTTCCGATCAAGATATTCAGTACAAATTATAGTGCTTATTTTTTCTTTATTTAAATTACTTGATATTCTGTAGCTGCAATTGTGGAAATCGTCTTACACTTAATTCAAATGCGCCAAATAAAACAGCACTGTAAAACAAATCACCAAACAATGTATTTTTGAAAAACGGTAATCCGGCTATATAACAACTGATAAGTCCTTCGGCCGTATGAGGATAAATCATAGAAGACATCCACACTCCAAAATTAGATACGAAAAAAAATAGTACAGAAGCTATTAAAGATGTAACTATCAGATTTTGTACCCGAACTATTTTTAGTGTCATGAAACCAAGTAATACAATCAATACGAATGCACCATAAGTAAACAATGAACCTTCATAAAACCACACAAAACGGTCGAAATATTCTCCATACACCACATTGTTTAATATAAGGTCGCTAATCCACATGGAGACTATCGGAATAATAAAAGCCCAATATCGCTTACTAAAATAAGCTGCGCCAAAAAGAGCCATTCCTCCTATCGGGGCAAAATTGGCAGGATGAGGAATTAAACGGCTCATAGCAGCTAACAAGATTATCATACTGATAACACTGAATCTTAAATCTATTTTATTATTTTCCATTTGTATTTTGTTTTTTATTTTTTATTGAAAGATCAGCTCCCTCCTGTCAGGAAACTGACCTTTTTAAATATTCTGTTATTGCTTATTTTATAATTTTTATTGTATTTTCTCCACACTTCAAAATATAAGTTCCTTTAGGTAACGCAGAAGTTTCGATGTGGTTTTCGCCCACTACAACGGCTTTATTCAACACGCATTGTCCCGAAATATTGTAGATGGCAACACGGCTGTCGGTATTGGTTTTCACATTTATATAATCGGCAAATGGGTTTGGATAAACGGAAAGTTGAGTATCGGCAATAGTATCTGGAACCTTTGTAGGAGTACCGGAAACGCGTATTTGTAATTTATCCATGCAGAAATAAACTGCGGTATTCGGCCCCCACATCCCTGCATCAGTAGTTTCGAGCGTATAATATAATCCGCCAACTTCGCCTAGGGCGGACAAATCTACCCATTCCCAATCAGGGCTTTGGATAAGTTGGCCATTCTCGTATTTGGCAAGGTAATATTCAACGGATTTTCCATTATTCTCATAGTTTTCATCAAGTCCATGAATAATCAGTTTGAAATAATCTCCTTCCTGGTCGAGGGCTCGAGCAAATCCATCACCATTAATATTTCCATAATAGGGCCATGGATGATTATTTACATACATTCCTACGGCTTCGTAGGTGTTTCCGTCAGTAAAAATTGTTTGAAGATTATGCGTAGGTTCTGGAAGATAATTATTTTGATAATAATCGTCGTCCATCCAATATCCCCAATAAGCTACCAAATAAGGCGTGTCGGAATCGGTAAGCACTATGCCGTTTCCGTCTTTCATTACATTGCCTTGGGTATCGGTTTTGATACCTCCACCTGCCATATTGCCCCATTGGTGTCCTACCCAACTTTGACTGCTGCCACCATCGAAATAATTGGTATTGTCGCCGTTTTTGCTGTAAGTAAATCCGTCCCAGTAATAACCTCCATAAGACGCACTTGGGGGAATTATATGCGAGAATGAAAAGGGACTGTTAAATTCAATAAAAGTGTAATCCACATCATTGTAAGTTTCTGTCCAAACGCCATTTGCATCTACATTAAATGTTGTAGGGTTGGTTGGCTGGCTCAAATCCAAAGTTATAACTTCGCCCGGATTGGCGGCGAACACTACATTACTTGCCCATAATGCAAGACTAAACGCTAAAGAGAAAATTTTCTTTTTCATGATTGATAAAATTTAAAAATGTTAATAAATAAAATTATTGTTTTATAAATTTGATTGTTTTATTTCCGGTTATAAGGATATAAATGCCTTTTAATAATTGATTGCAAGGGATATAATTAGTGCCGCTTTCCACCTTGAACGACATCTGTTTACAACCCAAATAATTGTAAATATCCACGGTTTTCGGTTTTTCAGAAGTTATTATCAGTCGATCTTTTATAGGATTATTTAGCAAATGGATAGCATTTTTATCCTGAGAGATATTATTAACATTTGCTGACGACGCATCAGGATGTAAATCTTCGGCTCCCATTATTTCGGTAGAGGTTTCGCCCAGCCAACCACAATACTGGTTTACACCTGTATATACCTTCACAAAATGAATCTCCGGAAGATGTACCGGATTTCCTTCGGTATCTATCGCCCACTCTATATTAAAGTTGGAACGATCGTCATTGTTAGGGTAGTTATCTGCATACCCCCATGAGTAAGCATATTGTACAAAGTACGAACCTGTTCCGCTTTCATCCGCATAATTGTCAGCAAGCTTAGTTCCCTCAAATGTGAGCGTTTCATCCGTTATCCATTGGGGATAATAAGGCTGTGTATGAAAAATATTACGAAACAAATAGCCATCATCCGCTTGGTTGGTTTCCCATTTTATATAAGTAATGTCGTTCAAAAACGGATAACCGGGCATAGGGACTTTCACCTTATTCTCATCAGGTTTATGGTATGTGAGCCGATAGTTTTTAATGGTTTCAGGCTTGTGGTATTCGCTACCTGCTAATTCATACCATTCATCATCAGGGATGCTATTCCCATTAGCATCATAAGAGACTTTTACAATGCCGGGCTCACAGCTCCCTCCATCACGCGAAGCATCCGGATTAGGATTAGAAGTAGCAAAAAACGCATTTCCCCATATCTTAAAATCACTTTGTCCCGATACATTCACAATAGGATGGTCAAACCCAAAAATGACATACCCTCCGTAACCACCCAAGGAAATCAGCACTTTATTTTCGCCACTAATACTTTCTTCGGCTTTACGATTCATGTCTTCCTGTGTATCACCGATTTCGTATTCAGGTAATTTGTTTACAAATTGTCCTGGAGCAGGACGAAAATCAAATACTTTACTGATATAAGGCGACACTGCTCTGACAATACTAATTGCTGAGAAGAAAAAAACGATTACAAAAAAGATTTTTTGTTTCATGATTCTTGTGTATTATTATATTAATAGAATACGAAATGAGCCGGAATATCTCCCGTTCGTACATTCCATTTTTGTTTACCGCCTTTGTTGAAGCAATAAAGTGTACCGGGGTTGACATAGTTTTTGGCATCGGTCACATAAATGTCTTTTGTTTGTGGGTTGACGGCAATCCCATAAGGAATTTTTATTTGAGCATCAGTGCCGTCGGTAATGAAATTACGGGTTACAATTTCTTTTTTTGCAACATCCACAATACCATATGTGATTTCGTTCGACATGGAGATATAGCTCCATTCCACGCTGTACAGGTAAAGCGAATCGCCGTCCAAATGGAAATTTGATACGGCAATGTCGAGAGAATCAACCAGTATATCATTCTTTGTATCAATCCAATAAAGGCGGGATGGTTGGGTATAATAATCACCGCGCGAAGTAACCCACAGGTTACCAAGCCTGTCAGCCCGGAGCCGGTGCAGGTTGCGGGCAACCTCAATGCGTTTGGTTTCGGTAAACGATGCGATGTCAATCACCGATACCGTGCTTTCATAATTCGGGAACATGTATCCGCCCGAATTGGCTACATATATTTTATTGCCGGCAATTTCCATCTCATCGGGCTGAAAACCGACCAAACATCTGTCTAACACCTGCAATGTAGCTGTATCTACTTTAGCGACATAACCCAATTGTTCGTAATTGGGATTGAGTTCTACGGGGCCCGCATACGAAGTAACATACGCATATTTCCCATTAAAGCGAATATACCGGCAATTCGGAATATCAATTTGCCCGATGCGCTTGGCCGTTTTGGCATCCATCACCTCCACTTTGTTCGAGCAGTTGATAACTGCATACAACCTGCTCCCGTATATTTTGATGTCGTTGCCTACATCGCCCAATTCTTTGGGAACAGTCGGATTTGCCTCTGCATAAATATTACGGGAATAAATTCCTGTAGAATAATCGTATTTATCGAGAGTAGATTTATTACTACCCATATTACCTTCGTTAAGCAGATAAAAACCTGTGATAGATGTTTCTTCGGGAGCAGATACATTTTCCTGCTCGGCAATGAAAATCTCTTCATCATCACGACAAGAAGTGAAAAAGCATAGTGACAAAATAACAAGCCCCACCAAGCCTCCCCAAAGGCGAGGCTTTTGCGTAGTGCTATTGAAAAAATTATTTACTCTCATTATTTTTAATATTTAATTCCGATTTTTTAGTCCCCACCTGTAGGGAATTTAGGTGGTTTATATTTCTATTTTTAATATCGCTTTGTAGTTTCGTCCGGGCATGGGATAGTTCAAAATCACTTCGTATGCTTGGTCGAACAGATTGTTCACTTCAAAAGTAAGTTTCGAGCGTAATTTCCATACTTTGCATTCTTTTCCGACAGACATATCGCTTGTATACCAAGGCTGCTCGTAATTTTGTAGGATATTGGAAGAATTATGATATCGTTCGCCCACATAGATAAAACTGTAATTCAGATCCCACGACTTGTACTTTATGCCAAGTATTGCCGAGCCGCTATGCCAAGGAATGTAGGCTATTTGCCCACCATAAGTTCCCGCTATAGGATAGTTATCGGTAGGATCGGTAAAATCCTGTGCTTTTTGGTAGGTATAGGTAACATTCAGGTTTAAAGCAATATGGTAAGGCAATAGAAATGCTGCGTTGCCCGATATATCCAATCCTCTGATCTCTACCTTTCCAATGTTCATCATCATCCAACGATACTGCCCTGTACCTTTGGGAACAGCAATAATTTTGTCGGTAACAGTGTTATAATACCCATCAGCTTGGATACCAACTGACTTGATAGATGATTTCCGAAATGTTTTGGTGTATTCAAAGCCCACATCATATTGCGTAGTATATTCGGGTTTGAGTAGTATATTTCCAATATCGGTATAATACAAATCATTGAAAGTGGGCATACGGAATATTTTTTTATAAAATGCCCGAAAGTTGAGAGGAATTCTCTTAAATGGTTGGTATGAAAAGAACACAGCAGGTGTGTATTCTTCTTTGTCGGGAGAAGCTGCTGCTCCAGTCCCTATCTTTTCACAAACAAAAGTTCCCAATAAACTTGCCTGCATTTTAACGCGTCGCCATTCAAAAGCAGTTGCTAAAGCTACTAAGCTTGTGTAGCGTTCGGGATATGCAAAATTTACCAAATTAGCATCCAATGAGTTCCATTGAAAATCGGTAGAAAGATTGATATCCAAATTTCTTAGAATAGAATATTTATTGGCTAATGAAAAGTAGGCTTCTTGTTGCTTGAATATATTATTGAGATACATAAGCGTAGTATCCGGATTAAGGTAACGCATGTAGTCATAAGCATATTTGGTGTTGAAAAGCAAACTGTATTTATTTCCAAAATGCCGCTTAAATGAGCCTTGTACAAAAAAGTTCCTATCCCATTGGCGTTGGGAGTTTTTCCAAACATTGTTGACAATAGCTCCCGGAATGCCTCGTTCCGAATCATAATAATAAGCTTTGGCATTCCAATTCCCTGTACTGAAAAAGCCATTTAACCCACCTTCGAGACGAAAAGCATTAACATCGCCATTTTGACGAATGGCAGTTGTATCCCATGCAACAGTACCGCCTGGGTTTAGTTTTTTCTCTTTGAACTTATATTTGCCGTTAGCATAAGTGTATTCGGCATTAAATGAAGAACTTATTCTATCCGTGATTTTTTGTTCCCAAAGGACAGAAGGATTTACCAAGCCAAACGAACCTGCGCGAAGTATGGCTCGCAAGTTTGTCTTTTTGTCGTCTTTAAATGTGGGAGCATTAGTCCGTAAATAAATGGTTCCGGCTGCTCCAAAATCTTTTGCTGATTGGAATATTTCGCTTTTTTGCCCATTGTAAAGTGAGATTTCAGAAATATTATCCAACGAAAATTTACCTAAATCTATTTGTCCGTTTTGTGCATTGCCTAATTGTATCCCATCATAAAAAACACCCATTTGATTGGTGCCCATACTGCGAATATCAACGGTCTTGATACCGCCCACGCCTCCGTAATCTTTTATCTGTACACCGGAGAAATAGCGGATAGCATCGGCTACTGATTGGCTATTAAGGCGTTCGAGTTCTTCCCCTGTTAGTTTTTGTGCAGGGATTACTTCTTTGTACGATTGTCCGGTTACAATAAGATCATCTAATTCATATACTTGAAGGTCATCTTTACTTTCTTGAGCAAAAGCATAAGACATAGTAAGGATAAAAAACAAGAATACAAAAATCCTTATTCGGAAATCGCGTGTAAATAGAAAAAACATGTCGCTGTATTGATTAAATTATCAACCAGCTTCCGACATTGAAAAAATTGTTGGGAAAAAAAATAGCATTAAATGCATGGTAAGCAATTCCTGCCAAATTTGTTCACAAGCCTTATTCCTCGAAAGCTTTAAACTGTTATTAATTTGGTAGGTCTTCTGACTTACTCCCGTTTTGCACGCCTTCCCGAAATCAGTTGAAAGTTGAAAGTTGAAAATTGAAAGAGTTTTTTATTCACTTTCCATTTTCCATTTTCAACTTTCCACTTAATAATCAGTGGCAAAGTTTTGTGCAAAGCGTTTTAAAGAGCTTACAGCAGCGGGACTGTTCAGGATTCTCACCTGATTCCCTTTTAATTTCGCACATCAGGATGATGTACAAAAACCAAATACTAGGACAAAGGTAAAATTTATTTCTGAGAAAAATATTTTGTAGGAAATTTTTATTTCATTTTAGAAAACATTTTACTATTTTCTTTGTTATAAATACAGAAGTTGTTTTCGATTGTTCAATTCTAAAAATTTGTTCTCAATGACATTAAAAATAAAAGTTGTTTTTTACAATAATAGTAGTAACTTTGCAAGCTTAAATTTCTTTCGACTATGAGACAGTTAAAGATTACCAAATCCATTACCAACCGCGAGAGCGCATCGTTAGATAAGTACTTGCAAGAAATAGGTCGCGAAGACCTTATTACTGTAGAAGAAGAGGTAGAATTGGCTCAACGCATTCGAAAAGGTGATCGTCGGGCTCTTGAAAAATTAACGCGTGCAAACCTCCGTTTTGTCGTTTCCGTTGCTAAGCAATACCAAAATCAAGGATTAAGTTTACCGGATCTTATCAATGAAGGAAATTTAGGATTAATCAAAGCTGCCGAAAAATTTGACGAAACCCGCGGTTTTAAATTTATTTCTTATGCAGTTTGGTGGATTCGTCAATCCATTTTACAGGCATTGGCAGAGCAATCCCGGATTGTGCGCTTGCCTTTGAACCAAGTCGGTTCCCTTAATAAAATCAACAAAGCATTTTCGAAATTTGAACAAGAAAACGAGCGTAAACCATCGCCGGATGAATTAGCAGAGCAACTCGAAATTCCTGTTGAAAAAATTGCCGATACACTTAAAGTATCCGGCAGGCACATTTCTGTTGATGCTCCATTTGTTGAAGGAGAAGATAACAGTTTGTTAGATGTCCTTGTAAACGACGATTCTCCAAATGCCGATCGTTCATTAATTAACGAATCGTTATCAAAAGAGATTGACAGATCCCTATCAACCCTCACAGATAGAGAAAGTGAAATTATTAAAATGTTCTTCGGCATTGGCTATCAAGAAATGACCTTGGAAGAAATCGGAGATAAATTTGGTCTTACCCGCGAGCGTGTTCGACAAATAAAAGAAAAAGCGATTCGACGCTTACGGAGCAGTTCCAAAAGCAAATTATTAAAAAGTTATTTAGGATAAAGAAAGAAAAAGAGTACTGATGGTACTCTTTTTTGTTAGTAAAGAAGTATGTGATGAGTAATCAGATTTCACATCAGTTAGAACACGACAGCATCAGCAAATTGCTGATAAAATATTCAACTCCAGCCATTATCGGTACTATTTCAAATGCCTTGTACAATATAATTGACAGGGCTTTTATTGGTCAAGGCGTAGGACCGATGGCTATTACAGGATTAGCACTTACTTTGCCATTAATGGTAATTTTCGGGGCATTCGGTATGCTTATCGGGGCAGGTTCTTCGGCTCGTATTTCTATCCTTATCGGACAACGAAACATTGCTAAAGCTGAAAATGTACTAGGCAACGCAATGGTACTAAGTATTGGTATTTCGCTGGTTGTATATACCATCGGATTTATTTTCTTGGACGAAATACTGATGGCTTTGGGGGGAACTTCGGAGACTATTCCATATGCCCGCGAATTTATGGAAATCATTATTCCCGGACAGATTTTTGCCACCATTTCTTTTGGTTATAGTAATATGATGCGTGCTTCGGGTTATCCAACCAAAGCAATGTTAATTATGGCTTCAGGAGCTGTACTAAATGTTATCTTAGACCCGATTTTCATTTTCGCACTCGATCTTGGTATTCGTGGAGCCGCCATCGCAACGGTTATCAGTATGTTTATGACTTGTGTCTTAGTCATGCACCACTTCTTTCAAAAAAACAGTTTGGTTCGTTTCAAAAAAAGTAATTTCCAACTCAACCGAACAATTATTCTTTCTATTTTTTCAATCGGATTATCACCTTTTCTGATGCAAATAACCGCAAGTGTAATTAATATTCTAATCAACCATAGCTTGAAATTTTATGGTGGTGATTTAGCCATCGGAGCATGGGGCATTATTAATAGTTTATTAATGATGTTGGCGCTTACTATTATCGGAATAAATCAAGGAATGCAACCTATTGTGGGCTTTAACTATGGGGCAAAAAAATACGACAGAATGTTTAAAACTTTGAATTATGGAATGATAGCAGGAACCATTATTACAACATTGGGATTTTTATTTGCCCTTATTGCACCCGAACTCCCGATACGAATTTTCACCCGGGATAGTGAATTGATTCAGCTTTCTTCCAACGGTTTACATCATGTTATGGCTGTTTTTTTCTTAGTTGGATTCCAAATGGTTGCGGTAAACTTTTTTCAAGCTATCGGAAAAGCAAAAATTTCTATTTTTCTAAGCCTTACCCGTCAAGTAATTTTCTTAATTCCGGCAATACTGATACTACCTCACTCTTTAGGACTCAATGGCGTTTGGTATTCTATGCCCATTGCAGATACTCTTTCTGCAATAGTTGTAACTATTGCGTTAATTATTGTTTGTCGAAAAATAAGAAACGAAGAATAATTTTATTTGTTAAGACGCTTTATTCCTATTTTCCTAATTCTGTTGTATCTTTGCAAACATTGAAAAATTTGCCGTTGAGAAATAGCAATTTAAATTGTCAACCGAAGGTCAATGACCAACGGGAATTAAATAGTAAATCTTTTTATGATTCATTTCTTCCGTACACCTGAAACGAGAATTTTAGCTGTAGATGCTACGCAAAACATTAATCAAGAAGACATTAACAAACTTATTTGGCTTTTTGGTGAAGCTGAGTATTTAGGACACGATAGCCTCGAAGGACAATTCGTCGGTCCACGCCGCGAAATGATTACCCCTTGGAGTACCAACGCGGTAGAAATCACCCAAAACATGGGAATTGCAGGTATTGCCCGTATCGAAGAATACTTTCAAATGCATGAAAAAGTGGAGTTTGACCCCATGTTGCAACAAAAATACAGCAACTTGAATCAAACCATTTTCACCATCGATAAGAAACCGGATCCGATTATTTACATCGACGATATTGCAGCTTACAACAAGCAAGAAGGCTTAGCTTTAAGCGAGGATGAAATCGAATATCTGAATGACATTGTCAAAAAAATAGGTCGAAAACTAACTGACAGCGAAGTGTTTGGTTTTTCACAAGTTAACTCGGAGCACTGCCGCCATAAAATCTTTAACGGTCAGTACATTATTGACGGTGAAGAAAAAGAATCTTCTTTATTTAAACTGATAAAAAGAACTTCGGAAGAAAATCCAAATCGATTAGTTTCTGCTTACAAAGACAATGTAGCTTTCAATGCCGGACCGGAAATCGAACAATTTTCACCTGCTTCAGCTGAAACATCCGATTATTTCCAAGTAAAAAAAATAAAATCGGTGCTTTCGCTCAAAGCCGAAACGCACAATTTCCCAACCACCGTTGAACCTTTTAACGGTGCTGCAACCGGAACAGGCGGCGAAATCCGCGACCGTCTGGGCGGAGGTAAAGCTTCTCTCCCATTAGCGGGAACGGCAGTTTACATGACTTCCTATCCTCGCACTTCGCCTCAACATGAATGGGAAAAGAATTTGATTGCCCGCAACTGGCTATACCAAACTCCTGAACAAATCTTAATAAAAGCTTCGAACGGAGCTAGCGATTTTGGTAATAAATTCGGGCAGCCGCTTATTTGTGGTTCAGTCCTCACTTTCGAACATACCGAAAACGATAAAAAATACGGTTACGACAAGGTAATCATGCTTGCAGGCGGCATCGGTTACGGAAAAATGAGCGACAGTCTTAAAGGCACACCCGAACCGGGACAAAAAGTCGTTGTAATGGGTGGCGACAATTACCGCATCGGCATGGGCGGGGGAGCTGTTTCATCTGTCGAAACAGGTCAATACTCTAATGCTATCGAACTAAATGCTGTGCAACGCGCCAACCCTGAGATGCAAAAGCGTGCAGCAAATGTAATCCGTGCTTTAGCCGAAAGTGATAACAACCCAATTGTTTCTATTCACGACCACGGCGCGGGAGGACACCTCAATTGCTTGTCCGAATTAGTGGAAGCCACAGGGGGAAAAATTGATATGTCGCAACTGCCAATCGGCGATCCAACGCTTTCTGCCAAAGAAATTATCGGTAACGAAAGTCAAGAGCGTATGGGACTTTTGATAAACGAAAAAGATATAGAACACATCCGCAAAATTGCCGAGCGTGAGCGTTCGCCAATGTATGTAGTAGGCGAAACCAAAGGCGATATGCAATTTACTTTCGAGCAAGCTGACGGGCAACGACCTATCGACCTTAAACTCGAGTATATGATTGGAAAGCCGCCGCGCACAGTGATCACTGATAACACGGTAAAAGAAAGTTTTGCTCCTGTCATTACTCAAAAAGAAAATATCTCCAACTATATCGAGCAAATACTTCAGATTGAATCGGTTGCGTGTAAAGATTGGTTAACCAATAAAGTTGACCGTTCGGTAACCGGAAAAATTGCTATGCAACAATGTGCCGGTGAATTGCAATTGCCGCTCAACAATTGTGGTGTGGTGGCTCTCGACTATCGTGGTAAAGCCGGATTAGCAACCTCTATTGGTCATGCGCCGTTAGCAGCTATGATTAATCCACAATCGGGATCCATCCTAGCAATCTCCGAAGCATTGACTAATATTATCTGGGCACCGTTAACTGACGGATTAAACAGCGTTTCGCTTAGTGCCAACTGGATGTGGCCATGTAAAAATCCGGGCGAAGATGCTCGCCTTTACAAAGCTGTCGAAGCTTGCAGCGAATTTGCTTGCGAACTCGGCATCAACATCCCGACCGGAAAAGATTCATTATCTATGACGCAGAAATATGGTGAGGAGCGTGTTTTCGCACCCGGAACTGTTATTATTTCTGCCGGAGGCGAAGTGTCTGATGTAAAAAAAGTGGTTAGTCCTGTGCTGGTAAACGATCCTGAAACTGCCATTTTCCATATTGATTTCTCGTTTGACAATCATAAATTGGGTGGTTCGTCATTGGCGCAAATTCTTAATAAACTGGGAGATGAAGCACCAACCGTGCGTTATCCGGAATATTTCCGCGAAGCATTTAATACCGTACAAGATTTAATCAACGAAGGATTAATCCTTTCCGGACACGATATTTCATCAGGCGGACTACTTACCGCATTACTTGAAATGACTTTTGCCAACACGCAAGGCGGATTAAATGTAAATCTGGATGGTATTGAGGAAGAAGATTTGGTAAAAATCCTGTTTGCTGAAAATCCGGGGATATTAATTCAAGTAAAAGATAAAAAAGAAGTTCGTGCCGTTCTTGAATGTAATGGCATCGGTTACGCCGTAATTGCCAAGCCTTGTCAAGAACGCACTATCACCATCAATAAAGATGGAGAAAAATTGTCGTTTGACATTGATAACTTACGCAATTTGTGGTATAACTCATCTTACCTTTTGGATAGAAAACAAAGCGGCGAAGCATGTGCTAAAGAGCGTTATGAAAACTATAGCAAACAACCTTTGACCTATTCTTTCAACAAAAATTTTAAAGGGAAATTCTCGCAATACGGTATTACACAAGACCGTGAAGATAAATCGGGAATCCGTGCTGCTATTATCCGCGAAAAAGGAACAAACGGCGAGCGTGAAATGGCTTACTCGCTTTATCTTGCCGGCTTCGATGTAAAAGATGTACACATGACCGACCTCACTTCGGGTCGCGAAACGCTGGAAGATATAAACTTTATCGTTTTCTGCGGTGGGTTCTCCAATTCCGATGTGCTCGGCTCTGCCAAAGGTTGGGCAGGTGGATTTCTTTACAACGAAAAAGCAAAAAAAACATTGGAAAGTTTCTATGCCCGTCCCGATACATTGAGTTTGGGTATTTGCAACGGTTGCCAGTTAATGGTAGAACTGAACTTGTTAAACCCTGAGCACGATGAGCGTCCACGCATGCTGCATAATAACTCGCATAAGTTTGAATCGAACTTTGTAGGATTAACTATTCCTCAAAATAATTCGGTATTATTTGGCTCATTATCAGGAAGTAAGTTAGGCATTTGGATTGCTCATGGCGAAGGAAAATTCCACTTGCCAAAAGCAGAAAATGAATACAATATCATTGCCAATTATACATACGAAGGTTATCCTTCGAATCCGAATGGCTCAAATTATAATGTAGCTGGAATTTGCTCAGCAGACGGTCGCCACTTGGCTATGATGCCGCATTTGGAGCGTTCTATTTTCCCTTGGCAATGGCCGCTATACCCTGCCGACCGCAAAAACAGCGACCAAATCACCCCTTGGATTGAAGTGTTTGTAAACGCTCGCAAATGGGTGGAAGAAAATAATAGAGGTAAAATTATCTAAAGAAGAATTTGTCTTTTTATTTATTGTTGCTAAATATTTCTACACTTTTTTTTAACACAAGGCACAGCCCCAGCGCGAACAGCTGCTATTTATATATTTTTCAAAAAATCAGAAATATGCAAATGTTTAATGCCTTCGATATTATCTTTCCAAAATTCGTCCATCGTTACAACATATTTCGGATAATGGTCGTCTATTGCCAGAAGTGGCGAAAATTCACGGTCGACGGTTTGTTTGCTGTCCAATTTATAAGCAACTTGAATGTAGATTCTCTCGCCTTTCTTCTCACCGATGAAATCAATTTCGCGCGTGTCGTTTTTCCCAATAAATACCTGATAACCTCTATATTTTAATTCAAGTAAAATTAAATTCTCAAGTATTCCGCTTATCATTCTGTCGCGAAAACCCATCGTGGCATACAGCAGCGAAATATCACCTACATAGTATTTTTCCTGTGTTTTCAGAATTTCCCTGCCCTTAATATCGTAGCGAGGCACACGGTAGAGAATAAACGCGCTTTCGAGAGCATTCAGGTAGTTATACACGGTGTTGATGTCGATTTTTCGCTGCTGACTTTTAAAAAAATCAGCTACATTTTTACCCGAAAAAGTGTTGCCGATATTATCGAAAGCATATTTTACAACCCTTTCCAACAGCTCAATATCGCGAATTTTGTTGCGTTGGATGGTGTCGCGTAAAATGACCGACGAATAAATATCGTACACCACTTTGTAAGCCGTTTCGAGTGAATAATCGGCTGTGTGAATAACAGGAAAGCCCCCAAAACGCAGGTATTTTTCAAAAAGACTGCCAGTTTCGTTGGGAAAATAGTGTTGTCGGAAATCCAAAAATTCATTGAACGAAAGCGTAAAAATTGGAATTTCCACATAACGCCCGGCAAGAAAAGTAGCAAATTCAGACGACAATAAATGCGAGTTTGAACCGGTAATATACACATCTACATCAAAATCGACCAGCAGTGAATTGATCAATTTTTCCCAATTTTCCACTTCTTGAATTTCGTCAAAAAGCAGGTAAAATTTTTCGTTTTTTGTAAATTTTTCTTTCAAAAAAGCGTAGAGTTGCTTTGCCATAGTGAGTTCCGCATGCTCAAAACTCTCAAAATTCAGCAAAATAATCTGTTCCTGCGAAATGCCGCTCGCAAGCAGTTCTTTCTGCAACATTTTCAGCACCGTAGATTTGCCACTGCGCCGAATGCCTGTAAGTATCTTTACTTGCGGTTTGCCAAAAAATGGCTTTATCTGTTTTATGTATGCGTTTCTGTTTATCATTTCTGAAACTTTTTATGGTTACGACCACAAATATAGTGATAAATTTCAAAATTTTTATGGTTATAACCATAAAAAATAATAAACACGCCGAAACCCACAAAAGAGTTTCGGCGTTTCTATTTATTGTACGATTTGCAAGATTGCGTTAGCGGGGCATTTTATATCATTTGTAACTTGTTCTATTGCTTTATCACTTTCACAGGTTGTCCATCTATTTGCAAGAAATAAACACCTTGCGGATAAGCCGATAAATTCACTTGATTACCAACCGTTTGCAGCAACAAAGCTCCCTGCGGGGTATAAACTTTGATTTCAGCCTCTTGCGAGATATTTACTATCCCTGTGGTTGGGTTGGGGGAAACGGTAACGAGAGCTGCCTGTGTATTGTTTGTGCCGGTGCTTGAACCAAGCGTAGTGAACTCGCTGTCTGTGCTAAACAGCGGCGCACCGCCCGCGCCGAGATATTCGAGGGTATAAAAATACTTTGTATTGCCGTCTAACCCTGTTACCATATAACTGAAAGGCGCACCTGCCGAGCGCAAATTGGTATCGCTTATCAAATTACCGGCAGCATCGAACACCAACTCGCGGATAGCGGTTGTGCGCGCGGCATCGCTGTAAATGACAATGCGATAGCCGCCTTCGGATTGTTCGTAGCGTTGCCAAGTGATGGTAGCTGTGCCATTATCCGAAGGAGTTACGGTTGAGGTTGCCACAATATTAAATTTTTTCCACGCTTTGGCTTGATACAAATCTATTGATTCCGCAGGGACATAAAGCGTAATGTCGCTTAAAGTTAAATTTAAAAACATAGTGGCAATGGCAATACTCACTGTTGGCGGTTGTTTTGCATAAATGGTTATAGATGTAAGAGCCTTGCAATTGGCAAACACAGTTCCTTCAAATGTGGTAACAGTTGAGGGAATAGTGATAGAAGGCAGAGAAGTACAACCTTGAAACGCACTCCCAATCGTTTTAACGCCTTCGGCAATAATTACAGAAGTCAATTTGCTGCACTGCATAAAAGTTCCCCCTCCAATTGAACGAACACTTGGAGCAATAGTTGCAGAAGTTAGTTCGGGAGAATACATAAACGCACAACTTCCAATGTGAGTTACACCGTTTTGGACAACTACATTTGTAATGCGTTCACGAGTGCTATACCAAGGTGGTGTTGACGACCCATTTCCTGTCCAATCCGTCATTACTCCTGCTCCACTTCCTTTAACGCCAATAGTAAGTGTTCCACCAAAAAGGCAAAAGGCGGTATTTGAAGACGAGTTAAATAGTCTTAGGTCACATTGGGCAAATGCACCTGCCGTTGTCAGCATCAATGCTGCGAATAATAATGTTAGTTTTTTCATTGTTTTACTATTCTAAAAATTCCTGTTCAAAATAGTGTTGATATTGAGCGATTTGCTCTGGGCTGTAATACCGATTAATGTTTAATCTGCTTGGATTTGGAATGAAATACACAGGAATTTCCCCTCTGTACGACTTTTTTAATGCCAAGCCTGCAATGGGTTGTTCTATTTGTTTTTCTTTATTTTTCGTTCCATCGAAAGGGGGAACGCCAAGACATACAATCCGTTTGGGCTGGATAAAATTATCTACCAGATTGTCTGCAATTTTCACGCATTTTCTTATCATTTCGTTTGCTGTTCCTTTTCTTTTCAATTTTTCGACACTTCCCGAATTGAAAAAAATCCTGTTCGTACCAACGGCATTTTCCAACAGATTAAACAATTTGTCGTTTTTCCCGTATCCGAAAACACTGCAAATAATGTCATTAAAACTTCGCGGTTCTCTTGTTTTCTCTGTGTACCAATTTTTTTCTCTTTTCAGGAAAGGTACATCTTTGTAATCGCCACCCGGATTTATACCTACAATCAGCAATTCGGGCTGAAAACGATAGGGCGTTTGAAACACATAATACAGTAAATCGCCTTCTGCGCTATGCAAAGGGTCTAATTGGGGTCTGATTTCGGTTTCCCAATACCGGTTTAATTCTTCGTGTTTATTCATAATATCAGTTTTAATAAGTAATTTATTTAGTGGTATTTAGAAAAAGTTATGTTCAAGAAAAATTATGCTAATTCGGCTCTCAAATCGTCTAAAACTTTGTTGTAGTTTTTACTGCAACTGCATAAACAAATGGCAGATACTGTAATAAGGAAATAAAAGGATATTTTTTTCATGTTTTTAAATTATTCTACAATTTTCACTAATTTACCATTAAGGAAATGCAATGCCCGACCACTACCAAATATTCCGCCATAACTCCATATTTCGTAAGTGCCTTCGGCAGTTGTAGTTTTAGTTGTATTGAAAGGATTTTCCCAAGAGGCTTTACACATTTCGGGCGTGAAACCTAATGCTACTTTTTTGTTGTATATCAGGTTGCCATTGGTTTGTCCGTATTTGCTAATGTATGACGCTTTTCTTTGGGATTCTTCCTGATTACGCATTTGCTGTGTTTTTTTCGCTTCGGCTTGTTTCTTTCTCTGCTCAGTTAAATAAATATCCTCTCGTTGAAAGTCTGTTATAAGTGCCATTCCAGAAATATTGTCCATTGGTGATGCATATTCGTTAAATAATTTAACTGTGTTGCCTTGCTCATTGGTTAAAATATAACAAATTTGGTAAGCCTTATAGTCACTTGTACCAGCAAAAACCTCTCTTTTGTCAAGCGCAACTTCTTTACAGAACCACCTACTTTTATCTTCTATTGAAATTGTAACTTTTTCATCAGTCTTTATATCAGTTGCAATCCTCTGTGTTCTTGAATAATAATACGATATGGGTTTTAACTCGGAAGTAAGTCTAAAATATTTATTTTCACAAAGTTGCTTTTGCTTTACAAAATAGGGCACCAGAATAAAATCTAATTCAAATCTTTGCCAAGAATATTCTGGATATTCAAAAATATTTCCACTTGTTTTTTCTTTGAATTTAAATTCTTTTCCCCACTTACCCTCTGTTTTCACATAATCTGATAATATAAAGTATTTGGCACTGCGAGAATTATAAAATTCTTGTCCGATAAGCATTTTATAATCCTTACAATCGGAGATATTCATCAAACTGTCGTAAGGCTCAACCACAGGTTCGGGTGGAGACACTTTTTCGACAGGAGTAATAAATGACACTTGCGTAAAAACATTAAGCGATAAAATAAACAACACGGCTGTAAATATGAGTTTTTTCATCGTGTTAAAATTTTAGATGTTCAACATAATTTTTAAAATCAAAATCAGACAATCCCCATTCATATCGTGCATATAATGGGTGGCGCGGATTCCCGTTTTTAGTCAATGCGCCAGTTTTCAGCCAAACGGCATTATCGCCGATTTGAGTAATAATTTCTTTGGCACAACGATAAAGATATTTGCGTATGCCAATATTGTCGCCCCAAGCAACAAAAACAAATGGTTTTTTAACCGTGTTTAATGTTTTTATAATTTCTTGCAGATTTTGTTTGAATAATATTTCATCAAGTTGTTCGTGTAAACCGTTTGGGTTGGTAGTGCGTTGCGGGTAGAGGTTTAACATCACAAAACTGTCGCATTTATGCCTTTCGGCTATGCCCATAACTTTGCGCATTGTAGGGTCAGGCGTTTTGTCGTCTGCCGTACTCGGATTTAATCCTATTACAAACAAAGGCGTTTTTCCCTGTTTGCCTAACACAAAACGATTTTGAGTGTCGCCAATGTAAATGTCAATGTTGTATTCCATAGTTAAATTGATTTTTAGATTAAAAATTATTCCCCCAAATATAAATATATTTTTTAAAAATAAACAACATTTATGCAGTAAATTATATGCTGTTAATAAAAAAGAAGCTTCTTATAACTTTGTGTTATAAAACAACTCAACCGTAATATGCTAGATAATCAGAAAGATACGAGCCAGGAACTTGACCCCCGCATTATAAAAATAGCCAAGAAAATAAAAGAACTTCGAGTTGTAGCAGGTTATTCAAGTTACGAATTTTTTGCGTGGGATAACGAACTAAACCGCGTGCAGTATTGGCGTGTGGAGAAAGGCGCGAATATTACCCTCAAAACATTACTCTCCATTCTGGATATTCACAAAATTACACTTGCCGAGTTTTTCAAGGATATTGAATAATAACGGGGCTTGTTTTGTATTTAGCCGCATGTTGTGTACTTTTGCCCGAAATAATTAAGCATCGAACAGTTTGAAAACCGGAAATTAAGTTTCTTGAGTTTGGCGGTGAATGCGAAAAAACAGGTTGAGAATTACGATAAATAGTCAAAGCGCATCTATAATAGTTGGTACGGAAAGTCCGCATCAACTATTGTGGTGTTAAATGGATATAAGAAAGATAAATATGGCATCAAACGCATTATTAGAAAAACTGGAAGGACTTGAGCATAAGTTCGAAGAAATATCGACGCTCATTACCGACCCCTCGGTGATTGCCGACCAAAAGCGCTATGTAAAGCTGAATAAGGAGTATCGGGATTTGGAAAAAATCCTCGATGCTAAAAAGAAATACGAAACGATGTTGCGGGGAATTGAGGAAGCCAAAGAAATTCTGGACGCCGAAACCGATGCCGACATGCGTGATATGGCAAAAGCTGAGCTTGATTTACTTCAACCACAATTATCGAAAATAGAAGAAGAAATCAAACTCCTCCTTATCCCCGCCGACCCCGAAGACGGGAAAAATGCCATTGTCGAAATTCGAGGTGGTACAGGTGGTGATGAAGCTGCTATTTTTGCAGGTGATTTATATCGTATGTATCAAAAATACTGTGAAACAAAAGGTTGGCGTACCGAATTAAGCAGCTTTACCGAAGGCACTTCCGGTGGATTCAAGGAAATTGTTTTCACCGTAAGCGGCGAAAATGTGTATGGAACGCTCAAATACGAATCGGGCGTGCACCGTGTCCAACGAGTACCCGCCACCGAAACACAGGGGCGTGTACATACTTCGGCAGCTACGGTGGCTGTGCTTCCCGAAGCCGACGAATTTGATGTAGAAATCAAAGAAGGTGAAATTAAATGGGATACTTTCCGCTCGGGCGGTGCCGGTGGACAAAATGTAAACAAGGTAGAGTCCGGCGTTCGCTTGCGTTATGTTTGGAAAAACCCGAATACAGGCGTTTCGGAAGAAATTTTGATTGAATGTACCGAAACCCGCGACCAACCCAAAAACAAAGAACGAGCACTAGCTCGACTTCGCACCATGATTTACGACAAAGAGCACCAAAAATATATAGACGATATTGCTGCTCGCCGTAAAACAATGGTCAGCACGGGTGACCGCTCAGCAAAAATCCGCACCTACAACTACCCGCAAGGGCGTGTTACCGACCACCGCATTAATTTGACAATCTATAACTTATCAGCTTTTGTCGATGGCGATATTCAAGGTGTAATCGACCAACTGATTATTGCCGAAAATGCAGAGCGATTGAAGGAATCGGAATTATAAGCGACTAGCTACTAGTTGTGAGTTACTAGTGAAATACATTTTTATTATGGAAAAGGTAATAAAAACGCATAAAGATTTGATTGTTTGGCAAAAGAGCATAGATTTTGTAGTAGAAGTTTATGAAAAGACAAAAGCTTTCCCTCAAAGTGAATTATTTGCTTTAACAAACCAAGTTAGACGATGTGTAACTTCTATTCCTGCGAATATTGCTGAAGGTTCGGGACGAAAAGGGAATCGTGAATTTGTTCAATTTTTGCATATTTCATTGGGATCTGCTGTAGAATTAGAAACTTTTCTTATCATTGCACTGCGGTTGGGTTATTTAAATGAAGAAAATTTCAAGCAGTTAGATACGATTCTTTCTGAAATAACCAAGATGCTGACAAGTTTAATTAAATCATTAAAAACAAAGCAACAAAACTAGTAGCTAATTACTAGTCGCTAGTCGCTAATAACTAAAGCCATGACCTATCAGGAACTATTTTCAAACATAAAACGCAAAAAATCATTCCTTTGCGTAGGGTTAGATACTGATATTGAAAAAATTCCCGAACATTTATTCGAGGAGAATGACGCTATGTTTGCCTTTAATAAGGCAATAATCGACGCTACAGCATCTTATTGCGTAGCATACAAGCCAAATTTGGCTTTTTACGAAAGCATTGGCTTGGAGGGTTGGGAAGTTTTGGAGCACACCGTGGATTATATCCGCACCAATTATCCCGACCAGTTTATCATTGCCGATGCCAAACGGGGTGATATTGGTAATACCTCCGCTATGTATGCCCGTACTTTTTTCGGCAATATGGATTTTGATGCCGCTACGGTAGCTCCATATATGGGCGAAGATTCAGTTATTCCATTCTTGGGTTATGAAAATAAATGGGTAATCTTACTAGCATTGACTTCCAACAAAGGAGCCTTCGATTTTCAATTTATCAAAGATGCCGAAACAGGAGAACGTTTGTTTGAAAAAGTCCTCAAAACCTCTTTAAAATGGGGGAATAAAGAGAATATGATGTATGTGGTAGGTGCTACCAAAGCAGAAATGCTACAAGACATCCGCACCATTATCCCCGAACATTTTTTATTAGTTCCCGGAGTTGGCGCACAAGGCGGTAGTTTAGCCGAAGTGGTGAAATACGGCATGAACAATCATTGTGGGTTGTTGGTAAATTCTTCGCGCCAGATTATCTATGCGGACAATTCGGAGAATTTCGCACAAGCGGCGGCTACCGAAGCTCAAAAAGTGCAAGCGGAAATGGAATTATTACTCAAAGAAAAAGGACTGATTTAATCAAAATGCATCGCAAATTAAAAATAGAAGAACTTAACCGCATCAGCGCCGAAGAATTTAAAAAGACAGAAAAAATCCCACTAATTGTAGTACTTGATAATGTTCGTAGCCTGCACAATGTAGGAGCAATTTTTCGTACTTCGGATGCATTTTTGATTGAATCGATTTATTTATGCGGCAGCACAGGCATACCTCCCAATGCCGAAATCCACAAAACAGCATTAGGAGCTGAAAACACAGTCGATTGGATATATTTTGAACATACAAAAGATGCTATTGCCGATTTGAAAAAAGACGAATATATTATTTATTCGATCGAACAAGCAGAAAAAAGTCTTATGTTGCCCGACTTACATTTAAATAAAACGAAAAAATATGCTGTCGTATTGGGCAATGAAGTAAAAGGCGTACAGCAACAAATAATTGATTTATCCGATGGTTGCATTGAGATTCCGCAATACGGGACAAAGCATTCGCTCAATGTATCAGTTACAGCCGGAATAGTGATTTGGGAGTTTGCCATGCAGTTGAGTTAAAAAATCGACCGAAATTCTTGATAAAAATTTCATTTATAGCGAAGAAACATATATTTTTGCCCTTCAGTAACAAAATCAAATTAATTCATTAAATTTTATGTCAAAAAATAAAAAAGCGCTGGAGCATGGTATCGGCGAAGATGTACAAATAGCAATAGGAAAAGCAGAAGCCTTTATTGAAAAATATCAAAAACAATTAATTTATGCTGTTTTGTTAATTGTTTTGGTTGTTTGCGGAATATTGTTATTCAACAAATTCTATTTGGCACCAAAAGAAATAGAAGCACAAGATCAAATGTCGAAAGGGCAACAATATTTTGAGGTTGACTCGTTCAAAGTAGCATTAAACGGAGATGGAGCTAATTATATTGGTTTCAATAAAATTATTAAAGAATACGGCATAACCAAATCATCAAATGCTGCACATTTATATGCAGGAATCTGTGAATACGAACTAGGTGAATATCAAAAAGCCATTGATCATTTGACTAAATTTAATGCTAATGGATCTATTAATTTCGAAGTGGTAGCAACCGGAAAAATCGGTGATGCGTACGCTGAATTAGGGAATCTGGACAAAGCTTTGGATTATTTCAAGAAAGCTTATAAAAACGACAACAAAGTGTTCAGCCCTGTATATTTGAAAAAAGCCGGAGCTATTTGTGAAACTAAAGGTGATTTTGCTCAAGCCATTGAACTTTATACGAAAATAAAAAACAATTATCCGCAAAGTTCTGAAGCACGAGATATTGAAAAATACATCGAACACGCAAATTTGAAGAAATAGTCTTTTTAGTTAAACATACTCATTTACCATGAAAACCACAGTTATTCGTCCGAAGGCTGTGGATTTTTTATACAAAAGAAATGAACTTATCAGATCTTAATTCTTTTTTAAAAAAACATAATTACGCATCTTTCAACCTAAAAGCTGTCTTTTTCGATATGGATGGTGTGTTATTCGATTCGATGCCGGGTCATGCTAAAGCATGGAAATATGCTTTCGAAACAGTCGGAGTACGGTTTTCAGAATATGATGCTTACCTGAATGAAGGACGAACCGGTGCATCTACTATTGATAATGCATTTATGGCTTCACTTTGCAGGCATAGTACTGAAGAAGAAATAAAACAACTGATTAAAATAAAATCGGAAAAGTTTGAAAGTTACCCATCGGCAAACCCTGTTGCTTTTACTGATAAATTAGCTGAAAAAATTACAAAAAAAGGGATTATCTGTTCTGTTGTTACCGGTTCAGGGCAAGCTTCCTTATTAAATACAATTGAAAAATTTTATCCTTCTCTTTTCGATAGAACCCGTATGGTTACAGCTTTCGATGTAAAATATGGTAAACCAAATCCGGAACCATACCTGATGGCTTTGGCAAAGGCAAATGTACAATCCAATGAAGCAATTGTAATAGAAAATGCACCTTTAGGCATACAATCAGGTGTAGCTGCAGGTATTTTTACCATTGCAGTAAATACAGGAATCCTTAAACGAAAAGAACTTGAAAATGCCGGAGCAAATCTTGTTTTTGACAATATGAAGGATTTATATGAAAATTGGGAGAAAATCATAATTACAATCTGAAATTATGAACGGTAGAAAGACATCACAAGTAAATAAAAAAAGCAGACTTTTTCAGTCTGCTTTTTGATTTTCCGTTCTTTGTACAGTTATTTTTAAGGGATTTGCTGTAATTTCTTTGTAAAACCTTCGTTCCTTAAATAAATCGCAAGCTAAATAAATGGCATTACGAAACGAATCTTCAGATGCTATATTTTGTCCTGCTTTTTCATATTCTACACCATGGATCGGAGTAGTGCAAATTATCGGTAAATTAGAAAAATATTGCACCCATTCATCAGTATAAATTGATTCTAATTGTTCGTAAGAAAGCAACACAATACCATCAAACTTAATATATTCCCGTTTTTCGAAAAAATTATTACCATCTGTTACCTCCAAACAAACAAATCCGGCATTATTTAAATCTTTGATTTCTGCACCTGCCGTTCCGTCGGCAGTTGTTCCAATAATTGCGATGCGGGGTTTCCGCACACCAAAATCTTCGATCAATACTTTATTAAAAACTTTTATTTTATCGGTAAGTATTCCTTTTTGAAGCGGATTCACCGGATCTTCTTTATCAAAGATTGTTACAATTCTCATTTGATGTCCAACTAATAAAGATAAGCTTTGTGATTTCATATCAAATTCTTGTTCTAACAATTCTTTATGTCCACCAAAATAGCCGGAATTAATTGTTCTTTTATCTATCGGCATTGCCAACAAAGCATCAATAAAGCCGCTTTTTAAATCTTTTATGCTCATCTCGAGCGCTGTTTTCGCCATTTCTCCTGCAACAGTAGAAACTTGTCCCAGTGTGACCGCAACATCGTTCTGCGAGCAATTAATTACATTTATTCGTTTCGGATTCGCTTCGGACACCTTTTGTATTACATTATAATTAAGCGTCTGTATATCAAGTTCTTTTTTATAAAAAGACATAACTTTAGATAAGCCGTAAATTATTGGTGTACAAATATCCAACAACTGATGATCTGTTAATGCTTTCATTATCACTTCATAGTTGATCCCGTTTATATCTCCTTGTGTGATACCTATTTTAATTTTTTCGTTCATACCAATTTATTCAGAATCATTTCTGTTTCCTAAAAAATTTTCCTTTATCTTTTACTATTATTTGGAAATAATACAACCAAACAATACACCATACAGTTTGGTTTTTTATAGTTTTTTACAAAGATAACTGATTAATTTGAATGGTTAATTTTCTGTTGCGTAGATAACATTCCGCATGCAGCTAAAATATCTTCTCCTCTTGATTTGCGTATAGTAGTCGTTATTCCGTTCGCTGAAAGATAATCGCGGAATCGAATTATTTTTTCATCCTCACTTGTTTGTAAATTAACACCCGGAATTTCATGAAAACGAATCAAATTAATGCGGCACTCCAAACCCGAAAGCAAATATACCAACTCTTTCGCATGACGAATAGTGTCATTTCCTCCCTTAAACATAATGTACTCAAACGAAATGCGGCGTTGATGAGAAAAATCGTATTTTTTAAGCAAATCAACAATTTCTTGTATCGAATACGCCTTTTCAGATGGCATCAATTGCAAACGCTCCTCATGAAAAGGATTATGCAAACTAACGGCTAAATGACAATTCGATTTTTCGAGAAAAATTTTCATGCCGGGAATAAGCCCAATAGTCGAAACGGTTATCCTTTTGGGACTCCATGCATAAGCATGGTCGGAAGTAAGTATTTCCAATGCTTTTAGCACTTCAATTGTATTATCGAAAGGTTCTCCCATACCCATAAAGACAATATTTGTCAATTTATCGGCTTCAGGTATTGAAACAATTTGATTCAATATTTCGGCAACGGACAAATTACCGGAAAATCCTTGTTTACCCGTCATACAAAATAAACAATTTATTTTGCACCCTACTTGCGACGAAATACAAAGCGTTGCTCTATCCTCTTCCGGAATATAAACCGATTCAATATATCCTTTCGATACTTTGAATAGATATTTTTTAGTTCCGTCCGAAGATTCCATGACTTGAACAGGAGCAGTTGTACCAATACAAAAATGTTCGCCAATAATTGCTCTGTTTTTTACCGAAATATTCGTCATTTGTTCAACATCGAATATCCTTTTTTTATACAACCACTCTGTTATCTGCTTGGCTGTAAATGAAGGCAAATTAAGCGAAATAACAATTTCCTTTAATTCGTTAAGCGTTTTTCCGAGCAAAGGTGTTTTCATCTATTTAACGATTGAGTTATACAAAAAACGGAATGAGTTGATTCATTCCGTTTTTATTGTTATGAGCTATTCGTTTTTTAATAAAAAGTATATCGGTTATCTTCGATGTCAGCTTTATCTTTTAATGCTTCTGCAGCCATATAAACAGCATATGCATAACGAGTGCTTAGTGCATCTTTTTCCATTTTAACATTAAAAGGAAGCGGATTTTCATACTTATTGTATGCTTGCATCACATATACACCTTGTTGCCCTTTTACCGGAGCAGATAATTTATTTAATCCGCTTTGACTTGCCCAAACAATAGCTGTGGGTTCAAATCCTCGATTACCAAAAGAAGATGATTCAAAATTTACCTGTTTTGCAGTATCTACTTTAACTGCTAATTGAGCAGCCAAAGTCTGAATATCTGGTGCTTTTTTGGAAGCCAAATCAGCAATAATAATATCTGCTTTTTTATCATTGACAAGCATTGCTTTAATTTCAGGAGTAACGCTTTCCAATGATTTATAGCCTTTAGGATTAATTCCTGTCAATTCGGCAACGATAAATTGATTTTCACAATCATACACATCAGATACTTGTCCTTTTTCGTGCTCAAATGCCCAACGCACAATTTGACGCGAATTTTTAATGTTATACAAATTCGGCATATTTCTATCCATTGCAGGCGACGACTGAATCATATAACCCGACTTTTGGGCATTTTTTTCGAACGATTCGATATTAGTACTTTCGGATGCTAATTGTTTGGCTTTACCGTAAATTATGTTATAAGTTTCGCGGCTTGGTGTTACTTCGCTTTCGATAACAGCTAATTTCACTTTACTTACATTAGCTGTTTTCTTGGTAACTTCCATAATTTGAATAGATGGTCCTTCTTGATAAGTGAATAAAGTATTTACCGGAGTATTAACAAACAATGTTGCCAATCCCGGCATATTAGTAATCATACTTTCTGTAAGCCAACCTACTTTTCCACTTTGTTGTGCCGTTCCTTGATTTTGAGAATATTTAGCAGCCATTGCAGCAAAATCGGCTCCTCCCTTAAGTGCGGTAAAAATACTATCTGCCAATGTCTTTGTTTTAATCGAATCTTGGTCGAACACAACAATATGACGCACTTCGAACGAATCCGGAGTCATGATTCCATTAGCAACAATGCGTGCCATTTTATATGTGTTTCCGAATAATGCAGGACCAAATACTTCACCTACTTTACCAGAAAATGCAAACTCTTTCAAATCGGGATCAATATCTTTTGCCGAAAAAGCTATATCTTGATATGGTTTTGAGTTTGCGTTTACAATCAATTTAACATCTTGAGCAGTTTCAAATTTAGGTTTCAAACTATCCATGAGTGTTTTTTCCTTTTGAAAATCGGCTTCACTCGGTTTTACATCAAAAGCAACAAATTTAATCTCTCTGGTTTCTTCCGGTTGTTTGTATCTTTCTTTGATTTGTTTGTATTTAACAGCAATTTCTTTATCCGAAACCGTCACTTTATCATTAGGAATAGAAGCATATGATTGAGTAATATATACAACATCTACGGTCGATTTTTTAGAATCGAAAGCTAATTTAGCTTCCACCGAATTGGATTTCAGCGCACGGCTCAACAAAATATTATATTTATTTTCAAGAGTACCTGTTTTAATGGTGTTTTCAAAATATAACCAATAATTTTTCAATGTGTTATATTGTTCTGCCATTTCAGGAGAAGTAGGTGGAGTTTTCAACTCACTTAAAAGACTAATTAAACGGTTTCTATCAAACATTCCTGTAGAAGGGTTTGCAAAAATTCTTCTTTGAGAAATCATTGGATGCGGCATTATTTTTTCGGTCCCGAGAGTTAATTCTTCTAATTCTTTTTCTCCGATTGCCAAACCGATTTTTTGGGCATCAGCTCCCACTAAATTAGAACGAATTAATGATTCCCATACCGACTGACGAATTTGTATCGTTGTATTTTCGTCCAATGAAGATGTATTATATTCTATTTTATAAACATCAGTAAGCTGGTTGATAGCATTTTGATATTCTTTTAATTTAATTTCTTTCCCGTTTATCTTAGCGATAGTATCATTATGTGGGTTTCTTCTCACAAAATCACCTACAATGAAAGCTACTAAAGCTATACCAATAACTATCATAAGGAATACTCCTTTACTTCTGATTTTTTCTAAAGTTGCCATCTTATTATGCGAATAATTAAACTATTTCTATAACCTAAAAAATTTTAGCGGACGAATATACAAAAAAGATTTAGGAATTTAAAATCAAACCAAAATTACTACTGCTTTTAGAGTATTTTCAGATTCACCAATTCGATTTTATTATTCGTTACGCGCAATATTCGAAATGAAAAGTTATCAATTTTGATGACTTCATTTAATTTAGGAAAATCTTGATAATAATGCAATATAAAACCTGCAATAGTCACATAGCTATCCGATTCCGGAATATCAAGGTCGTATTGTTGATTTACACTATCAATTTCCAATCTACCGGAAAGCAGATATTCATTCTCTTTTAATTTCTGAGAAATAAGGGAATTACTATCATGTTCGTCTTCTATTTCGCCAAAGATTTCTTCCATAATATCTTCCATAGTTACAATACCGGCAGTTCCACCGAATTCGTCAACTACGATAGCCATTGTTTTTTGCTGTTGCATTAATTGTGCGAGCAATTTGCTGGCAGGCATTATTTCAGCAACAATGGGTAATGGATTAATATGCCGGGTCCATTGTTTGGCATCTTTAAAAATCTCGGAAACATGGATGCTTCCAATTATATTATCGATATTTTCTTTATAGATAATAATACGCGAAAGACCTGTTTCAATAAATGTTTCTTTTAACTTTTCTACCGAAGTTTTTTCACTTAATGCAACAATCTCGGGGCGAGGTACCATGCAATCTTTCAATTTAACATTCGAAAATTCCAATGCATTTTGAAATATTTTCACTTCATTTTCAATCTCGTCATCCTCATTACTGCTACCGACACTTTCTTGCACCCAATAATCAAGATCGGTCCTATTGAAGCTTTTTGGCATTATTTTTCCTACTTTTTTTATAGCAAACATTCTTAAAATGCCTACAGCAAGTGCGGTTATAAAAGTGGCAATTGGATATAACAAGACATAAAAAAGCCAAAGTGGAAAAGAAAAAATCCTCAACCATAAGTTAGGATTTATGCGAAATATGGCTTTAGGCAAAAACTTGCCAGAAACAAGGAGAATAATAGTAGAAATAACTATTTGTGAAATAATTACAAATGCTGTATTAGCCAAAATATAAGAAAGAGGAGCAGCTAATAATTTAGCCATCTGAAGTCCGTAAATAACCAATACAATATTGTTTCCTACCAATAAAGTTGACAGAAACCGATGCGGATTTTTAAACAAAACATTCAAAAAAAGAAACGGAAAACTTTTAGTTCTTTTGTCCAGCTCAAACCGTAGTTTGTTACTTGACACAAAAGCAACCTCCATTCCTGAAAAAAAAGCAGAGAACAATAATGAAATGATTATGATGAAAAATCCATTCATTATCAATTATTTATCGGGATAATACCTGTTGGACGACGAATGATGTAACGCGTAAGAGACGAATTTGACTCAAATCCGACTCCTTTTATTACTTTAAAATGTTGAGTAATTACGATTTCCTTATCGGAATAAATTCTTTTTCGGTTTTCGTCCCAAAATAATTGTTGCGTTTGGAATAATTCGCCTTGTAGATTTTTGGCTTCTACATCGCCGTTAAATTCCCACAAAGCAATCGTTTCATGATATTTAGCTTGTTTAGATGTCATATGAGCATCTATTTTATAGTCGGGAGTAAACCGCTCAAAATGAATTCCCTTAGGGAAAAGCCAATAAGGGTCTTTTACCTTATCGAACACCAACCATTCCTGTGTTGTGATGCGGTACCGCGCTACACCAGAATCAGATATAATGGTTGTAACATCATGCCCTTTAAGGACAGGTATAGCATCGCGTTTGAGCGTTTCTTCAGCAACTTCGAGTTTGCCGTCCGAACAACTCCAAGCAAAAAACAACATAACAATTGCAGAAAATGCAACTGTTATGCTTATTAACTCTCTTAAAGAAAAATGTGATCTCAAAATAAATTTGTTCAAAAATTTTCTATTCAAATTTTCGTTTGAAGAACCAAGCTTCGCCAAACGAAGCACTAAGTGTAAATTTGAAGTACTCCTCGCTCAGTTGAGATTTATTTCCGGTTTTCCCGTATTCGGCACCGACATTAATTACAGTTTTTCCTCTCACCGGTAATCCTAATCCAAAACTTATACTAAAATTATTCGGAACTTTATCATTTACATCAACATAACCTGATGTATAATGAAATCCGGCACGATAACGCATGCGATTAAAGTATTTTTTCGAATTTTGATTCGGCAAATATTCACATCCTAAATTTAATGAGATTTGTGACACTAAAGTATCACGCAACCCAAAATACTTGGCATTAGCCCAATCTGTAAATGAAAAATCCCCAGCTAATAAAAGTTTCTTTTTTATTTCGTACGAAGCTCCGGCACCTACCATTAGCGGCAGCTCAAAATCCGAGCCGCTTTCTACCGTTGTCGTATCAACTCCGGAGGTTCCTACGGTATATTTTCCGTTTAATTTGGTCTTTGGTTCAAAAACGAGTCCGGCTGTAAGCAAACGACTGTTATTCAGCTCCGTAAAATATTGAAGACCATAACGGAAATTTATATCGCTTACTTCCAAATTAATATATTGCTGGGTAGAAGCGTATCCTACTGTTGTTTCCAGGAAGGTCAGCGTACGGGTATTATCAATATTTCCATACAAATAATTCAAATCGATTCCCGCTGCGAAATGCTTACCGATTTTTCCGGAAAGACCGCCATACACTTTATATGTGCCTCCGGTACCCGAATAGGAACTTTGGTAATGTACTTGTTTTATTTCGCCCGTCGATTGAGGAACGGCTACTGAATCTGTCGTTGCAAAATCATAGCCGACATATGAAAATGGTTGAATTCCAAGGCTAAAGCCCAAATATCTGTTTATCGGAAATTCGAGTGCAAAATATTCAATATTTCCAGTAAACTTACGATAAGCATTTTGCTCGGTGCTATACCATGATTGCTTACCCATAAATCCGATTTCGAACAAAAAGGTCATACTATCAATGGCAGTATAGGCAGCCGGATTTAAATTATTGATACTGTTCTGGGCACGCACTCCGATACCTGTTCCACCCATTGCGAAGCTTTTACCGAAACGAGGATTAGCCAACTCGCCATACCCGAAACGAGAATAGGGCGAACTTGTATTATTTTGAGCCAAAACATTACCGCTCACCATAAGGAGCAACAATGAGAAGAAAAGGATTATTTTGTTTTTATACATTTTATTTTTTTCAATGAAACCGGAAAGATAGTAGTCAAATTATCAATTATTTACTTCTATCAATCGATTTAAGCCGATTAGTACTAAATTTTGGTTTGCAAAGATGGGATTTTTTAACTTTTCTGCCAAGAAAAAACAATCGCCACCTGTTAAAAACACTAAAAGCTGCGGGTATTTTTTGCCTAACTCTATTTCGTATTGTTGAATTTCGAACAAAACGCCATTTACGACACCTGCCCGAATGGCTTCATCCGTGGTTTTTCCTAAAAGTGGTATTTGACCTTCGGAAGATACTAAAGGTAATTTACCAGTAAACCGATTCAATGCCGAAAAACGCATATTTATTCCGGGAGCAATAGTGCCGCCCAAATACTCCCCTTTTGCCGAAAGAAAATCATAAGTAATGGCAGTGCCTGCATCAACAACCAAAATATCATTATCCGGCTTTAGGGCAAATGCCCCTACAACTCCAGCCAACCGGTCTTTTCCTAAAGTTTCGGGTGTTGCGTACAAATTTTGAACCGGTAAAACTGTTTGATGGGTAAATTCCATAAAAAAAGGCAATTTTTTTAGAATTTCCATTATTTCAGGATCTTCCTTTTTTACTGATGAAAGAATGCCTTTTTGTATGTTTTTTTGTTTTATCAGTTCGGATAAATCCTTTGCAGTAAGGTTTTCAAAAAATAGCACTTCGAGCAAGCCCCCTGAATCAAATATGCCGATTTTGGCGCGCGTATTTCCTTGGTCAATGCAAAGATTCATCTGTTTATAATTTATTTTTAAAGGTCAAATGGAATTAACTCCCTTTGGTCGTGAACTTATTGGGTTGAAAATCTTTGAACGAAGTGAAAAACTTGCTCCGAAAATCGGTGCTTCATTTCATTTAAATAATGCTATATTTGCGAATTAAAAATTCACATTATTAACTTACAAAGGTACATTTTATTATGAAACGAAGCATGATTTTTACAAAATCACCCAAAATACAAGAAAATAAAAATCATACAAGTTCCATATGACCTTGTTAAAAGACAAATTATTTACATATGAAAAAAATGGTTTTTTCTTTCCGATTGTCAAGTGTTTTTTTTCTGGCATTATGCACATTATTAACGGTTTCTTGTTCTAAAAAAGAATCGGAAGCGTTGTCCGTTATTCCCAAAGAAAGCCCATTGGTAGTCACTTTCGATTTTAAAGCAATTGCCGAAAAGGCTGATCTAAAAGACAGCAAAACTATCAACAAAATCACTCAAGATCTATCTAATGACCCTACTTTAAAAAATATTCTGGAAAATCCACAAAAAAGCGGTGTTGATTTTGATGAAATATTTTTATTCGTTACCAAAGACATGAAACCGGCTCTTTCATGCAAACTGAAAAAAGCTTCGGATTTCACCAAAACCATTGAACAAATCCTTAAAGAAGAAGGTGTTTCGGCTTCTGTAAAAAAAGAAAATGGCGTTTCGTTCGTATCGCCCGATGAAAATAGCACCCTTGTTTGGGATGCTCATAAAGCCTTATTTGTAATTCAAGGAGCAAGCAAAGAAGCATTGGCACTATTTGCTACCACTAAAGAAAATAGTATTCTGAACAATCCGGATTTTACCGATTTTTATAAAAACAAAACCGATTTGTCTTGCTGGATAAATAATGAAAAAATAATAGATTTATCGAATACTTTTACCAATGAAATTTCGGTTTACACTCCGGAAATGGCAGAAGTACTCAAAGGAACTTATTCGCACATCAACCTTGAGTTTAACAAAGGAAATATCACCATTATTTCACAAACAACGCCTATGGAAGCAGCAAAGAAAATGGATCAGCTATATTACATCCCGACCAATGTTGAGCTTCTTTCGTTCTTCCCCACTGAGTCTTATTTGCTTTTCTCCGGGTCTTTCAATATTCCGGCTATTATGAAATTGATTCAAATGCCCAACGAAGCGCCACAAGAATTTGATAAAGTTATCAATTCTTTACAAGGAAATTTTGTCGGTTCGTTATATGATCTTACAGAAGGGAAAACTCCGCTATTTGCCGTTGGAGCTACCGTAAGCGACCACAAAGTATATGATTTAGTGATGCAGCAAATTTCCATGATGTCTGTTCCGAAACAAGAAAAAACAGGCTACACCATGTTCGGAATAGATCAATACCAAATATTCTTAGCGCAGCAAGGGAATAAATTGATATTATCTTCGAGTGAAAGTTTAATAAAAAACTTCGTTAAAAACAAGCCTGTTCGCAAAAATCTGTCAAACTCGTCCGAGTTTAAGCCCGTAAAAACCGATCCTGCTTACTTCTATATGAATTTAGACATAGACTCGTATCCACAATGGATAAAAGGAATGTTGATGTATGCCTTACCTCCGGGTCAAATGGAGGTTCTCAATTTATTGAAAGATATAAAAACCACTTACGATTCACAAACCGCTACTTCGAAACTGGTTTTACAACTCAAAAAATCAAGAGAAAACAGTCTTGCTGCTATTATTAAAGCACTTGAAAATATCGAATAAAGCCAATGAAGAATTAATAGCGAGTAAGCAAAACTTACTCGCTATTTCGTTTCTGCTCCATGAAAAAACAACTAACACCGGATAATGTAACTGTTGGCGGAAGAACACATCCGCAATTCGTACCGCAACAGCTCGAGCAATTACAGTTTTGGGGAGATAAACCCGTGTATGTACAAAACAACAAGATTATTTGTTTCGGGAGAAAAAAACCGCTTTGTTCATTGCTTTCATTAAATATTGCTTTGAAAGAAATCGCCTTGAAAGCTATCGAAAAAATGCCCGAATTTATAATGCCGACACCTCGACAAGAGACAATTGTTTTTTTTCTTTCCGACCGGATTATCTTTTATAACAAAGGAAAAATCCTCTCCCAAACAGAATGGAAAAAATCGTATAAGAATCGCGATTACTGTACAGAAAAACAATGCTTCGCTTTTACGCAAAACAACAATCTCTTCTATATAAGCACAAAAGGAAAAAAAGAAAAAATCAACCCTTACGGTTCCGCTAATGTAATGTACGGACAAGCTGTTTATCGTAACGAATTCGGCACAAATAAAGGCACTTTTTGGAGTCCGAAAGGAAACTTTCTAGCCTTCTACCGCATGGACGAAAGCATGGTTTCCGACTATGTGTTAGTCAATTCTGCCAAAAATACACCCGAAGAAAAAGTAATAAAATATCCCGCGGCAGGCGAAAAAAGTCACCGAGTAAGCATTGGAATTTTTTCGGTAGAAACTAAAAAAATAACTTATCTCGCAACCGATGATAATTTTTACCACACGAATTTAGCTTGGACTACCAACGAAAAAGAATTACTGATAACCGAACTTAATCGAGCACAAAATCATTTCACACTGAAAGCTTACAATGTGCAGACAGGCAAAGTGCGCTCGTTGTTTTCCGAATCGGCAGAGACTTATATTGAGCCCAAAAATCCGCCGTTTTTTATCTCATCTACCCAATTTATTTGGCAAAGTAAACGAACAGGACATAACCATTTGTATTTATACGATTTGTCCGGAAAATTGATAAAACCTCTTACCAAAGGTAATTTTGAAGTCCTTTCGATAGACGGATTTAATCCCAAAACCAAACAACTATTTTATAGTTCAAATCAAAATTTGGTATTGGAAAAAAACTGTTATTCGCTCGACCTGACAAACGGAATATCAACCCTGCTTTCTTCCGAATGTGGCTGGCACGAAGTAAAAGTCTCTCCATCGGGCAAATACTTATTGGATAGTTTCTCGTCGATACACATTCCACGAAAAGTTAACTTGATAAATATAAACAATTCAGAAACCACTAATTTGCTGACAGCCGAAAATCCATACAAAAACTATCAAATGCCCGAAGTCAATTACGGAACACTTACCGCAGCCGATAACGAAACAATATTGCACTACCGCCTCACACTTCCACTGAATTTTGATAAATACAAAAAGTATCCGGTCATCGTACAGGTATATGGTGGACCTTATGTACAAATGGTTCAAAACACATGGCTTGGTGGCGGTAAAGGCTGGGAACTGTATTGGGCACAATTAGGCTTTGTGTGTTTTACTTTGGACAATCGCGGCTCAACAAACAGAGGGAAACAGTTTGAAGAAGTATTATACAAAAACATCGGCAAAGCACCTTTACAAGATCAAATTAAAGGAATTGAATTTTTACACACTTTGCCTTTTATAGACAAAAATAGAATGGGCGTTTACGGTTGGAGCTTCGGTGGATTTATGGCAACCCAACTGATGCTGAAAACGGAATTTTTCAAAATTGGTGTGGCAGGTGGTAGCGTTATCGACTGGCGTTTATACGAAATCATGTACACCGAACGCTATATACAAACACCTACTGAAAATCCAGAAGGATACACCCAAAACGACCTAACGGAATTTGCTCAAAATCTGAAAGGAAAATTGTTAATGATTCACTGCGAACTCGACCCTGTAGTGCGCATCATAAATACACAACGATTTTTAAGTGCTGCCCAAAAAGCCGGAAAATCGGTCGATTTCTATTATTATAAGAACCAAGAACATAATGTCGTAGGCAAAGAACGCGTAAATTTGTTCGAGCGGATTACCTCTTATTTAATGCTGTTACAACACGATTCTTGAAAAGAAAAATGTTTCGTTAAAATATTTGTTTCTTTCATTCGTCTGCATAAGTGAAACTCATGCGAATCAGTAGTTCAAAATTATTTAATATTTACTTTTGCCTTAAGGCAAAAGCAACAAAAAATCAAGTCTTCGTCCGCTTCGCACCAAAAAGCTAAACGAGGCAGGCGCAGCGGCGGCTTTTTTTGTTACTTTTTTCAGCTGATGGAAAAAAGTAAAGCAAATGTGAACTTTGCTCCTAATCCGCATGACTCATAAAAAATACAATTATGAAAGAATTTGGAGAAACATTGCTTTTCATTTGGCTGATATGTGGATTTACTATTGGAGTTATTTTTTTATTCCTGTAAAAAATTTTAAAATATTTTCTATAGTTATTCGTCACCTACAAATAGAGAGACTTTAATTTTATTTTCAACTAAAACTTAAACATCATGAAAATTTATGGATTAAAAATGGGATTGATTTTTGTATTGGCTCTAGCCGGATTCAGTTTGGCAATAATGTTACTTTGGAATGCTTTATTGCCCGCCATTATAGGTGTAGCAGCCATTAATTACTGGCAAGCATTGGGATTACTGGTATTAGTCCGCATATTATTCGGAGGCATTGGCGCCGGCAGACATTTCAGGCATCACGCTCACCATGGTTTCAGAAGAAATACTTTGCACGAAAAATGGGAAAAGATGAGCGATGAAAAACGCAAAGAATTTTTGAAGAAAAGACATTTTCATAATCATCCTTTCTTTGAATGTGATTGTAAAAATGATGAAAAACCCGAAAAATAAAACAATAGACTTTGATACCTAAAAAGCTAAATATATCACAAATCGTTCTTCAACATGAATCTCAACTGAGGGCTTTTATCCGAAAACGGGTATCATCCGCCGAAGATGCGGAAGATATTTTGCAAGAAGTGTTTTACTCTCTGGCAAAAATAAATGACATGATGAATCCCATTGAACAAATAACAGCATGGTTGTACAGAGTTACCCGCAATCAAATTATAGATTGGCAACGAAAAAAGAAAGAAGAATTTTTTTCCGGTTACGAGAATGACGAAGGAGATTTCATCCTGAACGACCTCGCCGAAATATTAAGTGACTCGTCTAATCCTGAAACCGAATATCTCCGGTCGCTAGTTTGGGAAGAATTGAATAAATCCTTGCAGGAATTGCCTGAAGAACAACGCCTTGTTTTTGAATTTACAGAACTGCACGGTCTTTCTATAAAAGAAGTTTCGGCACAAACGGGGGTAAATGTAAATACGCTGTTGTCACGCAAACGATATGCGGTTTTATATCTCCGGGAAAGAATGAAAAAGTTGTATTGTGAAATACTTGAAATTTGAATAAAAAACTCAGACAAGTATCAAGTAGTCTGAGTTTTTTTATTTTAAAACCTTATTTCATTCTACGCAATACCATTGCCGAACGCGACGGCAAATACAACCGCAACCAGTCTTTGTCTTTTTCATCGCTTTTGAAGGTTTTGTGTGTGATGCTATCGTCTGTCAAACCAAAACCACCAAAGGCTGGAGAATCTGTATTAAGTACCACTTTATACTGCCCTTTTTTTACCAGCATACCATAATCAGAAAAAGACCGCATCGGATTAAAGTTAAATACAAACAGCAAATCGTTGCGTTGATAGGCAAGCACTTGGTCCTCTTGCTTTTCCCAAATATGGATGATATCAGAATCTTGAAAATTCTTTTCATCTTTGATAAGCTCTATCATTTCGCGGTCGAAATCGCCCAACCAATGGTATTTCAAATCCTTATCATCAACTAAATGCCACTGGCGGCGAGCGTGCTTATAGCTCCAACCATTTCCTTCTCTTGGGAAATCAATCCATTCGGGATGTCCGAACTCGTTCCCCATAAAGTTAAGGTAACCGCCATTAATAGTTGAGGCAGTAATCAAGCGAATCATTTTGTGTAACGCCAATCCTCTGTCCACCATTAAAGTAGTTCCGCCTACCAATTTCGACATGTAACCGTACATATCGGCATCTATCAAACGGAAGATAATGGTTTTATCTCCCACTAAAGCTTGATCATGGCTTTCGGCATAACTAATCATCTTTTCTTCTTTACGGCGATTGGTCAACTCCCATAAAATATATCCAACACTCCAATACTGGTCTTGTTTTTCTTTTATCAATTTAATCCAGAAATCGGGAATCCCCATTGCCAAACGGTAATCGAAACCAATGCCGCCATCGTCAATTTTAGCAGCCATGCCAGGCATACCGCTCATTTCTTCGGCAATCGTTATGGCATACGGATTTACTTGATGTATCACGCGATTTGCCAAGGTAAGGTAACAGATTGCATCGCCATCCTGATTCCCATTATAATAATCTTCATAGCCGGAAAACGATTCATTCAATCCATGACTTTTATATAGCATAGAAGTTACGCCATCGAAACGGAAACCGTCGAATTTATATTCTTCCAACCAGAATTTACAATTCGAGAGTAAAAAGTGAACCACGCTATCCTTACCGTAATCGAAACAAAGAGAATCCCAAGCGGGATGTTCGCGGCGTGCGCCGTTATGAAAATACAAATACGGCGTACCATCAAATAAACCTAATCCTTCTTTGGTATTTTTTACCGAATGAGAATGAACAATATCCATTATCACAGCAATACCCATATTGTGAGCCTCATCGATAAGTTCTTTCAACTCCTCCGGCGTACCGAAACGCGATGAAGCTGCGAAAAAGTTAGACACATGATACCCGAACGATCCATAATACGGGTGTTCCTGTATAGCCATTAACTGAATACAGTTATAACCGGCTTTAGCAATGCGTGGCAACACATTCTGGCGAAATTCAATATAGGTAAAAACGCCTTCACGCTCACCAGCCATACCTACATGAGCTTCATAAATAAGCAAAGGTGAACAATTCGGTTTAAATTTCTTTATTTTGAATTGATATGCTTTTTCCGGAGCCCATACTTGTGTACTGAATATTTTAGTGAGATCATCCTGCACTACGCGTGTGGCATATGCCGGAATGCGTTCGCCAAAACCGCCGTTCCAATGCATCATCAGTTTATACAAATCGCCATGTCGCATAGCATGCGCCGGAAGTTGTATTTCCCAATTGCCATTACCAATATGTTGCAATTGATATTCGGGTCCTTGTTGCCAATTATTAAAATCACCGATCAGATAAATTTCGGTTGCATTGGGTGCATATTCGCGAAAAACCCATCCGTTTTTGGTGCGATGCAACCCAAAATACAAATGCCCTGAAGCAAACTCTGCCAAGTTTTTGTTATCTCCAGTCAATTCTTTTTCGCGTTTCACGGCATATTTGTAACGAGCTGTTATAGCTGATCCAAAAGGTTCAAGCCATGGGTCATTCTGGATTAAAGGAAGGGTTTTCATAACGGAATAAGTTTTAAAAACCCCACCAAACCTCATAGTTTTGGCGGGGTAATTATATTAATTAACTTTTACTTTTACAATAATCTTGCGGAAAGGACCATCGCCAATACCCGGTTGATGTCCGTCTTCAGGGAAGAAAATGGCAAATTGCCCCGGAACCACTTTAATAAACGCCGTAGCCGCGTCTTTAAAGAAAGTGATATCTTTTTCTGCATTATATGGTTCCATCGGCTCTTTCAAATCGACAGCAGGGATGTAACCCATTGTTTCTACCGAAGTGTATGGAACTTGAATATCAATATAGTCGTTATGCGTTTCCATCTTAGCCGTTTCGGGTGTTTTACCAACACCTTCGGCAAAATTTATAAACAGGTTTTTACCGTCGATTTCGATTTTTCCCGGCTCTAATTTCGAGAAATCAGTGTTTTTTACAAAATCGAATGCTGCTTTAAATCGTGGATGTAAACCTTCGTACATCGCTGAGTTTTTAAGTGAATCTAAAATCATTTTATTTAATTATTAATGGTTAATAATACTGTTATAAGTTTTTTAATTGATATGTCTATTGTTTATTGATTCAGATAATTCTTCGTTCTCCACTTTCAATTCTCCATTAAAACAATACCTCATCTACTGTGTAATTCAAAAAACGATTTCCTGGATACATCGTTTTAAATACCTCGACAGCTTTTTCGAGGCAATTGTCCGAAATCCAAAAATCGTCTTTTACCATATGCGAAAAGGTATAATGCTTTTGTTTCAGGTATTCGGCATCGGAGAAATCTTTCGGGAAACCTCGCGGAATAGTTTTTAATTTATCAACTTCGCCTACAGTAAAGAGTTGGGCAAACGCAGGTGCTTCCACAATTTCCTTAAACTCTTCGATATTATCATACACAGCCTGACGAACGGCTTTAAGCACTTCGGGCTGTGGCATATACAAGCCGCCGGTAAGCATACAATTCCCCAATTCGATATGCACATAGTATCCGGCGCGCTCACTTTTTCGTCCGCCATTAGCCGAAATATATGCACCAAAATAGTTTTTGTAAGGCGACTTATCATGAGAAAATCGTACATCACGATAAATACGGAAAGTGCAATCTTTAGCCTGTAATCCGACAATATCTTTATCGAAGAGCGAAATTTGAGCAATCAAATAATCAACTATTTTCTCAAAATCGCTCAACGCCAACTGGTATTTATTTTTGTTTTCGGCAAACCATTCACGATTGTTGTGTTTGCCTAATTCGGAAAGAAAATCGAGTATGTTTCTTGCGTTCATAAATAATCTTTTCTAAAAACTCGTTCAATGAAAGGAATCTTCAAATTTAGATTATTTTTTGTCAAAAACAAAAGAAACTTCTTTAAATAAGAATGAGCGTGTTTTCCCATTTTTGAGTTCCAAAACAAGTTTTCCATCGGGGAAAATATGTTGTATTCGCGCCTCAAAAATCTCACCGCCAGCTTTATATAAATGAAAACCACTTTTTCTGTATAAAAATTGATTGTAATCGGCACGAATTAAAGTTTCTTCGTCAAAATATAATTGCTGATAGCGAGAAAAAAGCTTACTTTTAAGGTTCGACAGAATGACTTGGATATCGTATTGCTTTCCTGTAATTTGGCACATTGAGACAGGATTCGGCGCATTGCTACAAAACTTTTCTTGATTAACATTAATCCCAATTCCTACTATACAAGTTTCGATTCCTTGCGCCCCAAGCGAATTTTCGATTAAAATCCCTGCTATTTTACGATTTTCTACATAAATATCGTTAGGCCATTTGATAGCGGCATCTATCCTCTCAGCAATAAGCGTTTCGGCTACAGCCACACATACCATCTGCGATAAAATAAACTGACAGTTTATTTCTACACATTTAGGGTAAAACAGAACACTACAAAGCAAATTCTTCCCCCTTTCCGATTCCCAACAATTCCCAATTTGTCCTTTACCTTTTGTTTGAAAATCGGTCAAAACAATCGTTCCTTCTTCCGGTTTTTCTCTTGAAAGAAGTTTCTTCAAATAATCGTTCGTAGAATCGGTTTCAGAAAGATGAATTATCATACAAGCCCTTTTGTTTTACTGTTGCGAATTAGAAATTAAATTCATAATTCATTTACTTTTTTCCTCCAGCTGAAAAAAGTAAATGAAATCCTATATAAAAACGGTTTTTATCATTTTGAACTACTAACTAGCATATTTAACAGAAATTTTTCTATTGCATCGACTACAGCCGCTCTTTTCCCTATGAAATTATTTACCATCACGGCAAAAACATATGTTTTATCTTCCAAAAAGATATATCCGGCAAAACATTGTGCTGTGTTAATACTCCCGCTTTTTGCTTGTACTTTACCTTGCAGACGCGTTCCTTTAAGGAAATTTTTTATAGTTCCGCTTTCACCTGCAATAGGCAACGAAGCAATAAATTCTTCTTTATAAGGATTTTCGGTTGCTTCATAAGTAAGCAAATCGACCAAGAAACTTGCTGAAATGGCATTGGAAGGTGCTAATCCGCAGCCATCAAAAAGGATAATTTCCGAAGTATCCGGCAATCGATCCTGCCAATATTTTTTCATTATTCGCAATGAAGCATTTGCACTGGCAACGCTGTCTGTCCGAAAACTCAAATAACGAAATAAATGTTCGGCATACAGATTATTACTCTTGTAATTGGTAATTTTAATAATTTCTTTAAGGGGTGGCGATTTTTGTGTGTAAAATGTAGTTCGGGTTCGTTTTGTAGTAGAAAGAGTTGCCTTAGGTGGTAATAAAATGGAAATCCCATTTTTTTTCAGAACATCATTCAGCAATTCGGCAGCAAAAGTCGGCGGATCCGGAATATCGCCCTTTATAACAAATTCATTTCTATTCGCCGGAATAGTTCCGGTAACAAAACGATCTTTACTGAATGGCGCTCCATGAAAATAAGCGTTGTCCGAATTGGTATTGGCTGCTTTCAGATCCAACTTGAAATGCAAATTCGCCATCTGTGGCTCAATACGCACTATTTCGGGCGTTGTTCCTGGTTTTCCGGTGCGGAAAACAACTTTATACGAATTATCGTAAATAGAAATCCCATAAGCCCCGGCAGCATAATAGTTGCCCAAGTCTTCCCACATCCATTGCGGCGATATTCCTTGCGCATCGAAAATAGAGGCATCGGCAATTACCGCACCGTTTATTTTTTGTATCCCTGCTTTTTTCACAGCATCGACCCACGCGGACAGAAAAAGGCTATCGCCTAAAAACGAAGATCCTAAAGTAGGATCACCACCTCCGGTTATGTATAAATTACCATTTAAAACTCCGGCAGTGATACTTCCATCGTATTGAAGCATGGTCTCAAAACAAAAATCAGGACCAAGCAGTTCCAATGCAGTGGCTGTGGTCACTAATTTAGTTGTCGATGCGGGAGTAGTAAGATTATCCGGTCGATATTCCGCTAACACTTTTCCCGTATTGAGGTCTTTTACGGATATGCTTATATTTGCATTTTTTAGATTTGGAGAAGAAATAAACTGTTTAAGCCCGTTTTGAGCGAAAACAGAGCAACCCAAAACGAGCCAGAGAATGTACGGAAAAATCCTTTTACTACTCATTATTTTTCTTTTTCTCTTTTTTATCTACTACTAATAAATAGATAACAGGTAAAATTCCCACGCTGTTAATAAACAACAAGGCAACAAACCATATTTTTTGATTTTTTTTAGCGGCTTTCCACATGGCTATTCCTCTCAAAATCAAATCGAAAAGAAAGACGATTCCTAAAATAATCAGCACATATGCATAACCGTCATGAATAAGTAAATCCCAATTCATACTAATTTGTTTAAAAAATGATAATTTGAGTGTAAAAATAATGTTTTTATCAAACAAAAAAGAGAGTATCGAAATCAATTTTCTTACTCTCTTTTCTATTGTACGCTTTTTTTGATTTATGCACTTTAGTTACTGCTTTAAATCCGGATGAATGTTCCAATGTTATTTCTCTATCAATACGTTTTACGGCTTTTATATAATCACGAATCGTAAAGTTTGCAGATTTTTGTTTTTTCTTTTTTTTCATATTGATGTTTTTTAGTAAAAAACACATAAAACTTCTTTATTGTATTTTTAACACTTCGGCTATTGCCTGCTTGATAACATCTTTGGGCAAAGCTCCTTGCGCTATTTGCGGATTCCCTTCCATCGGACAAAAATACATGGTAGGAATACTACGAATACCGAACGCAGCGGCTAACTCCTCTTCTTTATCGACATCTATCTTATATACATAAATTTTTTCGTGATATTCTTTTGCAATTTCTTCAAGGATAGGAGCAATAGCTTTACAAGGACCGCACCATGTTGCATAAAAATCAATAATGCAAGGTTTATCGCCCAAATATTTCCATTCGGTAGGATTTCCTTCATAATTAAACACTTTAGTAAGAAATGAATCCTTGGTTAAATAAATGGTTCCCATAGTTTTTTGTTTATTTTGTTCTACTGTTTTTTCTTCTTTTTTCCCTACGCAAGAGGTTGTAAAAACAGTTAACAGTAAACCAAAAATAATTGTTCTTTTCATGTGATTATTTTTTTCTAAATAAAAATTCCCTGCACATACATCCAAACTATGTAACGAATTAATTTTCCGGCAAACATGACAGCCAAGACAATCCACCCGTTACAACGAAGAAAACCACAAACAACGGCAATTAAATCACCTATGCCCGGCAAGAAAGAGAAAAATGCAATCCAATCGCCTTGTCTATGCAACTTATCGACCCATTTATCGACTTTGGCTTGTTTAATGCCCAAGTATTTTTCTATCCATTCCATTTTGCCGAGTTTACCGAGCCAATAGCAGGTCATGCCACCTAAAGTATTTCCTGCTGTAGCTGCGGCTACACAAATCCAAGGGTCAGACCCCATTTTCCAAACAACTGCCGTAAAAACGACTTCGGACGAAAATGGTAAAATAGTTGCAGCTAAAAAAGCAGCAATGAATAACCCTAGATAGCCAAAATCGGCAAGATATTCCACGCTAAATTTTTTAGTTTATAAGCTTCATGATTTCATCCAATTTTGGAGAAAGGATAATTTCAGTACGGCGGTTTTTTGCTCTTCCTTCGGCAGTATCGTTACTTATCTTAGGGAAATATTCGCCACGACCGGAAGCCGTTACGCGTGTCGGAGCAAGCTTATACTCATCCGTCAGGATACGAACGATTGAAGTAGCACGCACTACACTCAAATCCCAGTTATCTTTGAAAATTGCTGTTTTAATAGGTACATTGTCGGTATGCCCTTCTACCAAGACTTCTACATCCGGATTTTTTGCTAAAACATCGGCAAGCACTTTAAGAGCCGACTTTCCTTTTTCTTCTACAACAGCACTTCCGGAGCTGAATAGTAATTTGTCGGACATAGATACATATACCTTGCCGTTTTTCATTTCTACGGAAAGTTCGTCGGCTTTAAAGCCCATCAATGCTTTGTGTAGAATTTCATTTAACCGTTTTGATGCAGAATCCTGACGAGCAATGATTTGTTGCAATTCCAACAGATTTTTTTCACGCTCAGCTAATAATTTTTCTTTATCGTTAAGCTCATCTGATTTTTGTTGCAAAGCTTTATTAAAGCGTTCTGCTTCCGATAGTTTTTCGTTATGAAGATCGTCGTAGTTTTTTTGCAATTTACTATTTGCTGCAACTAATGATTTAATATCAGCATTCAAATCTTCAATCACACCATTAAGCATGGTGGTATCTTGTTGTAATTCGGCAATTGTTTTTTCGGTATCCGAAAGACGCGAACAAAGGGAATCGCGTTCGGCTATCACGGTTTTAATGCGTTTTCCCAAGAAGACATCTTTTTTTTCGGGAGCAGTCTCGCCACAACGATAAATCGGTTTACATGATGTTGCTAAAAGGGCTATTGCCATAAAGGCGTACAAAATGTTCTTTTTCATAATAATATTCATTTAACATGTATATAAAAAACTTCCTCAAAACCTTTTTCTGGTATGAGAAAGCAAAGGTAAAAATATTTTTTGGAAAGTTTTTGTTATCAGAAAATTACTTTTGCCAAACGGTTTCCTACTCGTATAATATAAAATCCTTTCAGATTTCGCATATTAATTGAGCCGGAATAACCGGATGTGATTTTTTGTCCTGCAGAATTATAAATTTCAATTTTCTCCTCTTCGGTATTCTCAATAAATAATTGTCCATCCTGAACTCGGATAGTAAATGTATCTGAAGATATGTTTTTTTCTCCTGTAGGGACAGAACGGGTATATTGATAGATAGGATTGGCATTATCTTTTGCTTTCACATCGCTACAAGTATAAAAAACAGAAGCATCTTTATTCCAAGCCGCAGCTTCTCCTTGTGTTTCTTCTGCATAAGCCTTTATATGTTCCGGATTACGGGCAAAAGTTACAGCTAAATCTTCTGTTCCCTGTCGTTTCCAGTATAAAATATCTGTTTTACTTTTTATCAAAATATACATCCCATCTTGCGAAATATCGCCGGCAGTTAAAAAATTAAATTTCTCTCCACTTCGCCCTAAATCTTGTATTTTGGTTAGAGTTTGTCTGCCCGAGTAGCTCTCTTGATAGGGCATTGAAAATATAGTATTAATTGCATCTTTTATTTTATTTACAATATAGATTTTATTCCCTATAGGGTCATACATTATTGTTTCTGCATTAAAAGCTGTGCTACTAGGATAACCAAATTTGATCATTTCCACTGAAACAGATTTACTACCTCCGACAGTTATCGCCGGTTCTTCAAAACGATAAATATAATAATCATCTTTATATACAAGGTCATTATCTCCAAAAGCACCTAACAAAATATAGTTTTTACTTCCTACGGTAGCAATACAAATATCTTCCCAATCGCGCATGGCAACATTAGAAAGTGTAACTGTATATTTTGTCTGCCCATCAGAACCTAAAGCGTAAATTTTATTATCCCCGTCGTCCGAATGCACCCAAAAATATCCTTCTGTTGTTCGACTACATGCCATACCGGAAATTTCTTCGGGTGCGGTTGTAGCTTTTTTGGCTATTGTAGCCATTGTTGTTTTAGTAAATTCGTTATTTTCGGGAATAGTAACCCCATTAAAAGTAAATGCAAACAAAGAGATGCAAGTTCCCCATAAAAGAAGAGAAAATAATGTGTGTTTCATTATAAGTATTTTAAGGTTTTTCAAAAAACGGGACAAATTTAATCATAAAGTTAAATATTTTTTAACCTTATTTATAAAAAACAACTTTATTTTCAATGAATTATCGATTTTAATGTTATACAAGAAGCTTTGAACCGGAATTTTTAAGTACCAAAAACAAAATATGAAAAAAATGCACTTTCTTTTATCCATACAATGAAAAATTTTTTTAGTACATTTGTATCGATATCAACTCATTATTAACCATTTAATTTTTGTTCTTATGAAAAATTTTCTTATCTCATGTTTTAAACCATTTTTCGATTATATCGATAATGGAAAGTTTTTCCGTAAGCCTTATGCCTGGTTTTATGTATTGATTGCTGTATTGAACTTACTATTCCCGCTTTACATTTTAGGAAAAGTAATTGCCGGTTGCTTTTTCTCTTTTACGAATGGAAGCTTGATTGCTGTATTTATTATTTTTTGGCTTATTTTGGCATTAGCCGGATGGTTTAGTTTTCAACTGTGGTGGAACAGAAAGAAAAAAGTAGAAAACCTCACCAAAGAAAAAGACGATTTTGTTGCTATCCCTGTGTTTTCCAATCTAATCCAAACATGTGGCGAATGGTGTGGTTCGTACATCGCTATTGTTGGCTGTTTAGGCTCTATCCTTGCAACCGTTTTCTTGGGAGAAAATGCCGGTATGCTTAATTCATTTTACGGATTTGGAGCTATTGATTTCACTGCAGCCGGAATCATATTGATGCCTTTATATGGATTTTTTATCATCGGTGTTTCCAGATTCTTTGCCGAAGGAGCAAGAGCTTTGGCTTCAATTGCTAACAATACAAAGAAAAAAGCTAGAGAATAATTGTCATCATTAATCTTACCAATAACAAAAAGGTTGAAGACAGGATCTTCAACCTTTTATTTTTTTGAAAAGTAAAAGCACACTTCTTCAATCTTGCAGTAAAAAATATTTTTTATAAAAAAATGTCTATTTTGCAGTCTCTATAAAGAAAGATTTTATCTTTGTTGCAATATATAATAATATTAAAATATTATAGTCATGATACACTACAAAGAATTAGGACTGGTAAACACACGAGATATGTTTGCCAAAGCATTTAAAGGGAAATATGCCATTGCAGCATTTAATTTTAACAATATGGAGCAGATGCAAGCCATTATTCAAGCTGCGGTAGAAACCAAATCGCCGGTTATTTTGCAAGTATCAGCAGGAGCTCGCAAATACGCCAATCAGACATTACTTCGCTATATGGCACAAGGAGCTGTAGAATATGCAAAAGAGTTAGGCTACGCAGTACCTATTGTATTACATTTAGACCACGGCGACTCATTCGAGCTTTGTAAAAGTTGTATCGATATGGGATTCTCCTCGGTAATGATCGATGCATCCCACTATCCGTACGAAGAAAATGTGGCTTTGACCAAAAAAGTGGTCGAGTACGCACACCAATTCGATGTAACTGTCGAAGGCGAATTAGGTGTTTTAGCAGGAATTGAAGACGATGTTGCAGCAGAGCACCATACTTATACAGAACCTAATCAAGTAGAAGATTTCGTAAAGAAAACAGGTGTAGATTCATTGGCAATCTCTATCGGGACATCACACGGAGCAAATAAATTCAAACCTGAGCAATGTACTCTCAATGAAGATGGCGTACTTGTACCTCCCCCATTGCGTTTTGATATTTTAAAAGAAATCGAACAACGCATTCCGGGTTTCCCTATCGTATTGCACGGAGCATCATCTGTTCCGCAAGACAAAGTGGCTACTATAAATAAATATGGAGGAGCTTTGAAAAATGCTATCGGTATCCCAGAAGACCAATTGCGTCAAGCAGCAGCTTCGGCAGTTTGTAAAATCAATATCGATTCTGACGGTCGATTAGCAATGACCGCTGCCGTACGCGAAGTGTTTGCACTTCATCCTGAAGAATTTGATCCTCGTAAATACTTAGGTCCCGGTCGAGAGCAATTAAAAGAGCTTTACAAACACAAAATCGTTAATGTATTGGGAAGCGACAATAAAGCATAAAAAAAGCGCTACTTAAAAAATCAAATCTATAATTTTTCAATTCTTCTTATAAAATAGAACAAGCTCCCGCAGATATCACAAATTATCGTAGCAATTAAATTTGCAAAAATGTAATATTTGCGGGAGCTTGTTCTATTTTTCAAAATTTCTTTTTGTCGTTTTTATGAAAAAATTTCAATCTCTAAATAAATTCTGTCAATTCCAACAAAACAGTTACTTTTGCACAATTTAAAATTATCAATCTATGCAGGGACAAATAAAAGAGATAGCAGAACGATTGCGAGGTTTACGCGATGCATTGGATTTATCGCAAAGTGAAATGGCAAAAAAGCTTAACATTGAATTGTCCGAATATGAATTATACGAAAGCGGAAACACCGATATTCCGATAAGTTTTTTATACGAAGTTGCCAAGAATTTTAATGTTGAACTTTCATCCCTTTTTTCAGGCGATGATGCGTACATATCGTCTTATTTTGTAACCCGCAAAGGACAAGGAGCTTCAGTTGAGCGTACTAAAGCGTATAAATATCAAGCTTTGGCGATGGGATTTAAAGGAGCTAAAGCCGAACCATTTATCGTAACCGTTGAACCAAAATCTGAAAAAACGCCTATAACATTGAACACTCATCCTACACAAGAATTTAATTTAGTGTTAGAAGGGCGTATGTTATTTCAAATAGCCGGTAAAGATTTAATCCTCGAAACGGGCGACAGCATTTATTTTGATGCATCTAAACCTCACGGCATGAAAGCTTTGGACGGTAAAGCAGTAGAGTTTTTAGCAATCATTTTATAAAATAGTTACAAAGTAATCAGTTACGAGCTACAAGAAAAATTGACAAGGTCTTTTTTGCATGGCTCGTAACTTGTAACTCGTAACTCGTAACTGAACATCATGTTAGAAAAATACTTAAAAAAAGTCACTTTTGATTCATACGAAGATTTTAAAAAAAACCTTGAAATAAGAGTTCCCGAGAATTTTAATTTTGCTTACGATGTTGTAGATGCATGGGCTGAAAAAGAGCCTAACAAACGAGCCCTATGCTGGACCAATGATAAAGGCGCGCACCGCGATTTCTCGTTTGCCGAAATAAAAAAATATAGCGACCAAGCAGCTTCTTACTTCCAGTCTATAGGCATTACTAAAGGTGATAAAGTGATGTTGATACTTAAACGCCGTTATGAATTTTGGTTTGCTGTTATTGGGTTGCATAAGATCGGAGCAGTGGTCATTCCGGCAACTAATTTACTAACTGCCAAAGATATTATTTATCGCTGCGAAGCAGCTACTATCAAAGCTATTGTAACTGTTGGCGAACAAGCAGTAATTGACCATGTGAACACAGCTATGCTAAACTGTCCTACGGTAGAACGATTGGTTTCGATAGGTAAAATTATTCCCGAAGGTTGGGGTGATTTCAATGCAGGATTAGCTATGGCAGATCCGTTTTCTCGTCCGGAACATGTGAATGATAACAACGATATTTTCCTTCTGTATTTTACTTCCGGGACAACCGGAAATCCCAAAATGGTTATCCACGATTATACCTATCCGCTTGGACATATTGTTACGGCAAAATATTGGCATACGCTGCACGAAAAAAGTTTGCACCTAACTGTAGCCGATACCGGCTGGGCAAAAGCTGTGTGGGGAAAATTGTACGGACAATGGATTGCCGGAGCAGCCGTATTCGTGTACGACCATGAAAAATTTACGCCTACCGATATGCTGCGAATGATCTCGCAATACAAGGTCACTTCGTTCTGTGCTCCACCGACAATTTTCCGTTTTATAATCCGCGAAGATTTAACAAAATATGATCTTTCCGCTCTTGAATATTGCACTATTGCCGGTGAGGCATTAAACCCGGTTGTCTATCAACAATTCTATCAATTGACAGGTATCAAGCTACGCGAAGCCTTCGGACAAACCGAAAATATGCCGATCATTCTTACCACACAATGGAACGAACCTAAACCGGGTTCGATGGGGTTACCTAATCCACTGTATGATATTGATTTGCTAACTCTCGATGGCCGTTCGGCTGAAGAAGGCGAGCAAGGAGAAATCATTATGCGTACGCCAAATGATAAACCTCTTGGGCTATTTTTGGGTTACTACCGCGACGAAGAAAAGACAAAAGCCGCTTACCACGATAATATTTACTACACAGGTGATGTGGCTTGGCGCGACGAAGACGGGTATTATTGGTTTGTCGGCAGAAATGATGATGTAATAAAAAGCTCCGGTTACCGCATCGGACCTTTTGAAGTAGAAAGCGCGCTAATGACACACTCAGCCGTAGTAGAATGCGCCATTACCGGCGTGCCCGACGAGGTGCGCGGACAAATAGTAAAAGCGACTATTATTCTTGCTAAGGATTACAAGCACAAAGCAGGCGAAGCTCTTATAAAAGAAATTCAGGAACATGTAAAAAATGTAACTGCTCCTTATAAATATCCCCGCATTATTGAATTCGTAGATGAGCTTCCGAAAACTATTAGTGGAAAAATCAGAAGAGTAGAAATTCGTGAAGGGAATAAAAAGTAAATATTTTTGATTCATTAAAAACTCACCTGTAAAAGCAATTTTTTGCCAGTGAGTTTTAATTTAACTTAGATAACAAGTCGAAATAATACATATATTTGCATACAGCATAAAAAAACTTCGTACATGAAAAATTTAACGCTATCTATCAACAAAGCCTACGAGTTTATTTCTCCGGAAAGTATTTTGGGTTATGAAAACAGAGTCAAGCAATGCAACGAATCTTTGGAACTCGGTACCGGTAAAGGAAATGATTTCCTAGGTTGGCTACACTTACCCTCTTCTATAAATGATAGCGAATTAGCCGAAATAGAATTGACCGCCACTCAATTGCAGGAACGCTGCGAAATAGTTGTAGTAGCCGGAATCGGGGGGAGTTATTTAGGTGCTCGGTCGGTAATCGAAGCTCTGTCGGATAGTTTCCTCTGGTTGAAAAAAGAGCGCAACGCTCCGGTAATCCTTTATGCAGGGAACAATATCAGCGAAGACTATTTGGCCGAATTATGCGAATTGCTTAAAACAAAACAATTCGGAATTATAAATATCTCCAAATCGGGTACAACAACCGAAACCGCACTTGCTTTCCGTTTACTTAAAACTCAATTAGAAGAACAAGTAGGAAAAACCGAAGCACAAAAACGGATTATCGCCATTACTGATGCATCCAAAGGAGCATTGCGTACACTGGCGATTCAAGAAGGCTACAAAACCTTTGTGATTCCGGATGATGTAGGTGGTCGTTTTTCTGTACTTACACCAGTAGGATTATTGCCTATTGCCGTTGCAGGATTCGATATCCGCCATTTGGTTGCCGGAGCAGTAAGTATGGAGAAGATTTGCGGGAGAGAAACTCCTTTTGCTCAAAACCCGGCAGCTACTTATGCTGCTGTCAGAAACGAAATGTATAAACAAGGGAAAAAAATCGAGATTTTAGTAAACTACCATCCTAAATTACACTTTATATCGGAATGGTGGAAACAACTTTACGGCGAAAGTGAGGGAAAAGAAGGGAAAGGAATATTCCCTGCTGCTGTTGATTTCAGTACTGACTTACATAGCATGGGACAATGGATTCAGGAAGGAGAACGAATTATTTTCGAAACTGTTATTTCAATTGCCGAACCGGAGAAAAAAGTAGTTATCCCATCAGATAATGAAAACCTGGACGGACTTAATTTTCTTGCCGGGAAGCGTGTTGACGAAGTGAATAAAATGGCTGAACTCGGCACACAATTAGCGCATATTGACGGTGGAGTGCCAAACTTGCGCATCGAAATACCGGAATTAAACGAATATTATCTCGGACAATTAATCTATTTCTTCAAAAAAGCTTGCGGCATCAGCGGATATTTATTGGGCGTAAATCCATTTGACCAACCCGGAGTAGAAGCTTACAAAAAAAATATGTTTGCTTTATTGAACAAACCGGGCTTTGAAGAAGCCTCGAAAGAAATCAGAAAAAAATTAAAAGAATAATTATTTTTATATACTATGCAATTCGAAGGACTTATAATCGGCATTGTTTCTTTCTTGATCATTGGAGTTTTCCACCCTATTGTTATCAAAACAGAATATTATTTCGGGAAAAAATATTGGTGGATTTTTTTACTGGTAGGGTTATTTTTTATCGCCTGTTCTATGATAACGAGTGATTTATATGTATCAATTGTGTTCGGACTGTTAGGATTTACCTGCTTATGGAGCATAAAAGAATTATTCGAGCAGGAAAAACGAGTAGAAAAAGGGTGGTTTCCTTCCAATCCAAAGAAAAAGAAATGGAAAAAATAATCAATATTTTCGGAAGATAAGCACTTTCCCACAATTTATTTGTATTGTAAAAGTATCTCCCAATGCTTCGTTCAATGTACCTTGCCACCACGAAGATAAATTTTGTTCACTTAGCGGATAGCGAAGTTCTTGGGTAGTAAAACGAGTTTCGGGCGTAAGACTGAATAATGATACTTGCTGCTTAGGATAACTTTCAAAAGAAGATGTTTCCCTAATAGAAACAAATACACCATAATCCGTCAACATCTGTACCTCACAATTCTCGGCATAATCGGCAAGCAACGAAATGTTTCCAATAGTATGATCTTCGCGCTTATCTGTAGCTCCTAAAATAGTAATTTTCGTCCAGCCTTTTTGCAGGCATAATTGGACTGCTTTAGTCAAATCATTTGTTTCCTGATCGGTGTTTTGATGCAAAATAGCTTGGTATTGTTCTTTCAATTCGTCGGAAATACTATCCAAATCACCTACAATATAAGTTGGCTCCAAGCCTATTGTAAGCAACGACATGGTAGCGCCGTCGCAACAAATGATTTGCTCCGCATTTCTCAAAAACGATAAAGGCAAATCGTGAGTAGGAAATGCTCCGTTTGCCAAAATCACTGCTCGGAAGTTTTGTATGATGGGTAAATGTTGACTCATACCGATGGCTTTATTCGAAAAAGAGTTTGTAAAAGTACTAAAAAAGCTCATGACTAATAAATCATGAGCTTCTATCTTAACTAAATGAGCACCTTATTTTATATCGAACCGGATAAACCCAAATCCTTTTTTATTTTTTATTGGCGCCACATATACTCCGTCATTAATTTTAAATCCGGCATTTATTTTTGTATATACTTTTCGCTCTTTATTCAAGAATAGTTGTGTTTTCGTATATTTCCCATCAGGCAATAACTCAACCATAATCAAAGCTCCTTTTTTCTCTTTTGCGAATTTTTTTACATCACGAATTGATTTTACATCGGCCGACATATTTTTAGGATCGTCGTTGTAAATAATAAAAAGTTTGTCGTCTTTTTGCATTAATTTATAGGAGAAAAGAGAGATGTCATTTTCAGAAAATGACACATAAAGCCCTCTATCTTGCCATAAATTTGCATTAAATAGCTCTAATAAATAATTATTACTAGAACTAATTTGTTTTTTAGGTATATCTATCAGCGAAATAATTTCTCCTGCAGGAGAAATATGTATGACAAAGATATTATTGTAATTATAGATATATCTGGTGCGGCATACTCCTTTATCATTGCAAGAAAGCACTTCTGTTATGTAAAAATTTTCGGCAACAAGATAAGAAGAACCATCAGACATTTTTACAAAATCGCGAACCTCGAATGTTGGGGCAATCCCTTTGTCGTCTTTCAACTCTTTTCCTTCTTTCTTTCCTAGTAGTTTTGCTATCATGGCTTTATCGATAGGTTTGAAAGTTTTGGAAAGTACTTCTTTGCTTTTTATATCAATATTTACATAAAAAAATCCGTCGATATCTTTGTCTTTTGCTTTTGAGTTAGGCTTAATGTTAGAATATAATCCAGCACAAGCAATATGCTCGTTTTTGTCATCTATTTCGAGGTCGAGACTGATAATATTTTTTTGAGGCACTTGTATTTTATGTTCCGACAATGAATTATCCGTTGATGTATGAAGTGAAAGCACAGAGAAAAATTCATCATCTTCGCCTCTTACTATTTGATCCTTTTCAAAATCTACCCGAACAAGCATAAATACATCTCCCTTGTTTGACAAATAATAATTTACAACAGAAACCTTTTTGTCTTTATGAGGTAAATCAATTGTAGCGTTAGATGTGTTTTTCAAATTGCCATCATATACTTTAAACGAGAATTTTTCGTCAGCTTTTTTATCATAAGGACTATTTTGAATAACTACAAATTTATCTTTGTTATTATTGGCTTCTACAAAAAAGCTACCTGAGTTTGATTTTTTATTTGCCGGAATATTATCTACTTTAGTCAATTCGCCCATAAAATTACCATTCAAATCGAATGCTTGGCAGAGTAAAAGATGATTTTTCGTTTTAGTTTCGAATGTAGTAAAGAAAACCAAGATACGGTCGTTCAGAAACAATGTTCTTTTATACGAAAAATGATAGTCAATACAATTATCCTCTTTACAATTTTTCTTTTTGAATGGAGTTTCTTTTATAAATTTTAAATTCGTATCGTATATGAGTAACGAATATTCTTTTTTGTCTAATTTAATTGTATAAATTTTATCTCCAATTTCTCCCGAATTTAGGAAAAGAGCCTTTTTAGAAGCTTTCAGGGGTTCGCTAAAAGAAAGGGATACATTTGCCTGAAGATGTGATATTAAGGCAAAAATAAATAAAAGAACTGCGATGAAAAGTTTGTTGGTTTTCATAAAATGATTATTTAAATTTTAATTCGGTGCAAAAATATTGCTTTTACTCTATAAACAATTATTTTTTTTACTTTTGCACCAAATTTATTAACTATGAAAAAATTATACCTAAACGCTTTTTTATTAATTATTTCGTTATCAGTGTTTTCTCAAACGGTAACTATTTATGATACTTATAATGCCACAGAAACAGTTAATATCAAAAATATAAAATCGTCTATCAACAATAATTTGCAATGGAATTTTTCTCTTTTGGATAGAGGTGTATTCGCATTTACTTACGAACGAAAAATAAACCAATATCTCGGACTTGAAGCCGGATTGGGAGCTACTTTGTTTTCTGACCCTTTCCTTTATTCTCTCGACGATGATTGGTATAATGATTACTACTTTTATACTTCCGATTACTACGATGAAACGCATAAAATCGGAATGTTTGCGAGTATTTCTGCCAAAATATATCCTAAACAAATGAGTGATTTCGAAGGGTTTTATTTTGCCCCTACATTCCGTTATCGTACTTACGGAAGCGAAGTAACTGCTACGGATTATTATTATGATTATAATAATTTTCAGGACAAGGAAATCACAGATACCTATAACCAATCGACAAAAGTCAGCGATTTGGCTTTCATTGCTGGATACCAGTATGAAGGATGGTCGGAAATCTTATGGAATTTCTATGCCGGACTTAATTGGATGAATGTTTGGTACGACCAAATTGCATTTGATGAATTAACCAACCGACATATTACTCGCAAAGCTCATTCCTCCGGACCATCTTTTTTATTGGGTGTTACACTGGGATTCTCTTTTTAACATAACACAGGCTCTTAAATCGTTGCAATTTTAAGAGCCTGCATGTTATTGTCCCAATTATTAACCGCCTATCCGTTGTTTAGCTTTTGTCAAAGCAATATCATAAGCTGTATAATAATAACAGATAAAATTCTCCCACAAGGCTTTTTTTGACAGTTTTGTAGCCGATTTACTTATTTTGCAAGTCATGCCTTTGTCAAGCAGCGAAAAATCGTGGAAACAAAGTTTCAGCTCTTCCACTAATTCATTATAGTTATAATCGTCTCTGTCAAGTACAATTACTCCTTTGCTAAAATATTTTCTTTTGTTTGCTCCCATTTTGTCCGCCCATACTCCAAAACCAGACAAACAAGTGGTAATTGTAGGAATACCAAATGCAATACTTTCGAGCGGAGTGTAGCCCCAAGGTTCATAATACGAAGGAAAAGCGGTTAAATCAAGCCCGATAAGCAAATCGTAATACGACATATTAAAAATACCATCGGCACCGTTCAGATAGCTTGGTACAAAAATAATCTTTACTCGTGACTCAGACGAATTATCCATTCCATACCAATGTATAGCACTTGTAATCGGGTCATGATGGGACTCGCATAAATCATGTGTAACATATCTATCCGGCAAGTGCCCGTTAGTTTTTTTAGCTAATTTTGCTTGCAAATCGGCACGAGGACCTTTGATGTAAGCCGGCACCATAACAAATCCCACCACTTGGCGTTGTCCCAGTTTATCATGTCGCAATCGATTAAGTGCATCGACAAAGGCATCGATTCCTTTATTTTTGTATTCATATCTCCCACATGTGCCAATGTAAAGTGCATCTCTTTCCAACTCGTATCCAAGCAAAGCTTCGGCTACAGAAGTTAATCGCTCTCGGGCTGCTTTTCGTTTGGCAGTTGCCTCTTTTCCTTGCGGTACAAAGTCGTCTTCGAAGCCGTTCGGGGTAACGACATCAGGTGCTTTTTCAAGCAATTGTTTACATTCTGTCGCTGTAATATCGCTCACAGTAGCAAAGCAATCAGTAAAATGAGCCGCTGTTTTTTCGGCAGAATGTTTCGCTTCCATATTAAGTTCGCGCGCCATTTGATCGCCATTATACGCGCTTAGGTAGTTATAAAGCGGCTTACCGTTTCCAGCAATAGAACGCCCGATAGAAGTGGCATGCGTAGTAAACACGGTTCCTACCGAAGGCAAAAAATGTTTTACATATAGCAATCCAAAGGAAGTTGTCCATTCGTTAAAATGAGCGATTACATTATTTTTCTCGGACAGTTTAAAATATTCATACAAACTTTTTATAACCGCACCCGAAGCTACCGAAAACAAGGAAGCCTCATGATAATCTCCATAAGCATTTAAGGAGTTAACCCCAAAGGCAGACCACACAAGTTCGTACACTTTATTTTGGACCTGGCGTTGTATATGTATCTCAGGCTTAAAATTAATCAAAACAGCAATTGGTTTGCCTGGTATTTGCCAGCGTCCCACACGAACACTGTAGTTAGGTGCATTTTTTACACTTTTTACCCATTCCTTGAACAATGTTTTACTTTCTTTAAACAAAGGATTAGGTTTATTCTTCCAAAAATCAGGACCAATAAAAATAACTTTATCTTTAAATTCTTGCTGTAATGTTTTTGCTCGGGTAGAAAGAACGGTATAAATACCTCCAACGGGATTACATACTTCCCAACTTGTTTCAAAAATATATTCGGGCTTCATTATTCGTATAAAATTGTTTTTTCAATTGCACTTAAGCGTGCAAAACAGCATAAATCACTTTTTGTATAGAGGGCAAAAATAATGTTATTCACGAAAAAGAACAAATAGAAAATTAGCGGCATATTTCCCAAAAAGCTTGTTGAAAAATTTTTCGCAACTCATTTCAAGACGGGATTGTCGGTAGTTAGGTAAAACCCGTCAACAAGAAGAAACCAATCGGAACTTGTTGTATAAGTAAACCTACTTAAAAAAATCGGTATTATATACGGATAATTCAACTTGTGAACTTAGACTTTATTAATTCCTGCAAATAGGACTTTATTGGCTGTTACAGACAAACTAATAGCATGAAATTTATAGATGTAAACATTACGAATATAATTTACAAAAATTAAAATGTAGTTAATTGATATTTAGCTGTATTTTTCTATCTTTATATCCAAATTACACATTTTATTTTTGCGATTATAATCGCTCTTTTTTTTCAAAAAAATATTTTTGTCATTCCTTTTTAGCTCAATTAATGTTGCATTTTGTAAAAAATAACCGCAGGATATATTTAGCTCTATTTTTAGTGAGCATATATTTGTGCGGATCATTTTTTACAAATATATTGCATCCACTATCACACACTCATGATCAATTAGAAAGCAGCGAATTACATCCAAACAATGAGGATTGTAGAACAAATCATTTAAAATTAACCTTTTCTCATTCTTGCTTTCTTTGCCATGTAATTTTTTCGGAAACTACATTTGTAAAATTCGAATATATTTCTATTCAGACTCTTGTTCTATTTTTTCCGGAAAAATTTAGTTGCGAGAAACCATCCAATAATTACATTGTTCATAAATCTTCGCGAGCACCACCCAAATATCTTTCTTAGAAAAAATCCGATTTCGGAAATATTCTTTTAACACTTAAATATTCATCTGCCAAAGATTGCTTATTTGTCTGCTAATCTTTGGTAAGAGATAATGTCGTCAATATATTTCTATTGACAAAATTCTAATTTATTAATTCATAAAAACACAAACTATGAAATATATATTTGTTGTGCTTTTTTGTATGGCACAATTGCATATTTATGCACAATATCAACTTAATGTGAAGGATAAAGAAACAAACCGGTCTTTACCTTATGTCGATGTTTATTTTCCTGACACAAAAACAGGTATAACAACAGATGAAGACGGAAATTTCTCTATCCATACAAAACAAAAATCTATACTGGTACAAATATCTCTCTCGGGCTACGAATCTTATTTACAAACAATAAATTTATCCACAACCACGACCATTTTTTTAAATCCTTCGGAACACATTCTAACCGAATTGGTTGTTTCCGTTAGCAGTTCTAAATTACAGAACGAAAATGTAGTTAATGTAAAAAGCCTCAATTTATTTGATAATCCCGATTTACAGGGAATTTCGCTGGCTCAACAATTATCTGGCATGCCGGGTATCAGTAATTTCAGCACAGGGTCAGGTATTGGAAAACCTGTTATCAGAGGACTTTCGGGTAATCGCATCGCTGTTTTTTCGCAGGGCGTACGAGTGGAAAATCAGCAATGGGGGGACGAACATGGGCTTGGTCTTGACAAAAACGGGTACAGACAAGTGGAAATTATAAAAGGACCCGCCTCCTTATTATACGGCAGTGATGCGCTGGGAGGGGTGCTCTATTTTGTGGACGACTGGTATGCTAAAAATAACAGCTTGGAAGGTACTCTTAATTCTGAATACAATACAAATACTAACGGTTGGCGAAATACGGGAGGGCTTAAAATCTCCAAAGGGAAACTACATTGGAATTTACTAGGAGGATATACTACGCACAAAGATTACCGTGATGGCGATAACGACCTGGTCGAAAATAGCCGATTTAATACAAGCGATTTTAAAACTGTGTTAGGATATACCGGAAATAAATTCACAACTTCCTTGAAATATAATTTTTTAAATGAGAAATATGGATTGGTTGAAGCTGAAGAAAGAAACGAATCGTACAGTAACGGACGAAAACCGAATTTTCCGTATCAGGATCTGACAACTCATTTAGTGAGTTCGGAGAATCTATATTTTTTCGACAATAATTCGAAGCTGAATCTGACTTTAGGCTACATTTTTAATAACCGAAAAGAATTTGAAGAGGAAAATCCACAAAACGAAGCTGATTTGAATATGAATCTAAGCACTTTGTCATATAATGCCAAATGGTCTTCGGCAGAAAAAAATAACGGTTGGTCATGGATTGCAGGCTCTCAGAGCATGTATCAAACTAACCGCAACAATGGCGAAGAAATGCTTATACCCGATGCTACAACAATAGATTGGGGTATATACGCAACCACCGATTTTCATTATACTCCACATTCTTATTGGCAATTGGGTATGCGCTTTGATCAAAGAAACATAAATGGAGAAGGGCATGGCGATGAAGGCACCGATGAATATTTCCCTTCTTTTGATAAAACATATTCGGCAGTCAATTTTTCTACCGGAATTTATCAGAAGTTATCCAAGCTCTTTTCTTTGCGGGCATCTCTTTCTTCAGGTTTCCGTTCACCGAATATGTTCGAATTGTTGAGCGACGGAGTACACGAAGGAACTAATCGCTATGAAATCGGGAATCCTGATTTAAAAACCGAAAACAGTTATCAGATTGATATTTCACTCGAGAGTAAGACTACTCATTGGGAGTTCTTCGTCAACCCATATTATAATTACATACGAAATTATATCTTTTTGCAACCATCAGGCGAAGTAAAGGAAGATTTGCCTGTTTATTATTATACACAATCGGATGCTTACCTGTTTGGGGGCGAAGCCGGGTTTCACTTTCATCCACACCCTTTAGACTGGATACACATTGAAGCCTCTTACAGTACTACTTACGGACAAGATACCGGCGGTAATGACTTGCCGTTGATGCCTTCTTCTAAAATAAACGCTTCTGTTAACGGAAATTTTCCTATAAAAAAGAAGTTAGATAATTTATTGGTTTTTCTGCAATACCAATATTCCTTCAAACAACCACATATTGCTAATTACGAAATTTCTACACCTTCTTATTCATTGCTCAATGCAGGAGTTCGTTTAGGGTTCAAGCATTTTTCTTTTGATGTTAATGTCAACAATGTCTTTGATAAGCTTTATTACGACCACCTTTCGCGCTATAAAAACGAAGGGATCTATAACATGGGACGAAATTTTATTTTCAAATTAAATATTCCTGTAAATGTGAAATTATAATTGCAGAAAATATCTAACAGAAACCGTTTAAGAATTATTCGACACTATCAGGACAAATTCTTAAACGGTTTTTTTATGTAAGATAATCATCTCAAAATCACATTCTTTTTTATTTTTCAATAAGCTTTGTGCCTAAATCTATATTTTTATCTTTAATCCTTACGATTTTCTTCCAACATTTGGGCTATTGTTTTCTTTGTTACAGGATCTACAAAATCGGGAGCAATTTCACTCATAGGGATAAGCACAAAATCTCGCTCTTCAATATGCGGGTGTGGAATGGTAAGTGCGTCGGTACAAATTATTTCCTTATCATAATACAGAATATCAATATCCAGCGTGCGGTCGGCATAAACGGCACAACAAGATTTCTTTATCCTACCTGCAGTCGTTTCTATTTCGTTGCAAACAGCTAATAATTCGGTTGGCAACAGATTCGTTTCTACACAAACCACCATATTCACAAAGCGATTCCTCGAAACAAATCCCCACGACTCGGTTTCTACTGTGTTCGATTTGGCAAGCACACGCCCTATCCTTCGTTTTATTTCACCAACAGCAAAAAACAAATTACCGGCTTTATTGCCCAAATTACTCCCTAATCCCAAATAAACAATTGCCATGAAAAACAAAACTTTGATTACTATCTTGCAACTTACTTAAAAAAACATATTTTCATGCAAAAATAAAAAAAACTAAATGCTCAGATTGTCCATGTGACTAATTTTATTTTAAAAACCATACTTTCGGTTCGTCAAATATTTTTAATTTTGTGCTATTCAATGATTCAAGAATCATGAATCTTTGAATCTTGAACTAAATATATGGACCATCTTCCTACGCTTATATCCGATTTAGCCGTCATTCTGCTTGCTGCCGGAATTATTACCATTTTATTCAAAGCCATTAAACAGCCTGTAGTATTAGGCTACATTTTAGCGGGATTAATTGCCAGTCCTCATCTTAACCTCTTCCATGTTACCGACATCGAAAATATTCGTATTTGGGCAGATATTGGAGTTATTTTCTTGTTATTCTCGTTAGGTTTGGATTTCAGTTTCAAGAAGTTGTTCCATGTAGGAGGAACTGCATTTATCACAGCAATCACCATTGTAGTGGGCATGATGACACTTGGTTACCTGACGGGGAAATTGTTCGGATGGTCACATCTGAACTGTTTGTTCTTGGGCGGAATGATTGCCATGTCGTCCACAACCATAATCGCCAAATCATTCGACGATATGGGGCTTCGCAACCAACTATTTGCCGGACTGGTAATCGGTGTGCTTGTTGTCGAAGATATTGTGGCGGTAATTCTTATGGTGCTGCTTCCCACCATTTCGTTAGGAAACGATGTCCCTGCTGTCGATCTGATTTTTAGCGTATTGAGGTTAGTTGCTTTTGTCGTAATATGGTTCCTTTGTGGGATATTCTTAATTCCTTCTCTTCTAAAAAAAACAAAACGATGGCTTAATGACGAAACCATGTTGGTTGTTTCTCTGGCATTGTGTTTGGGAATGGTATTGTTGGCAAGTAAAATCGGTCTTTCTGCAGCATTAGGTGCTTTTGTAATGGGTTCGCTTCTCGCCGAAACAATTGAAGCGGAACGCATTGAACATTTAGTGCGTCCGGTAAAAAACTTTTTCGGAGCTATCTTTTTCGTTTCGGTAGGTATGATGATTAGCCCGGTAGAACTAATCCATTATTGGTTGCCTATTTTAGTAATTAGTATAGTTGTTATTGTTGGTCAAATATCTTTCGGAACGCTGGGTATGATATTATCCGGACAGCCGCTGAAAGTATCTATCCAAGCCGGATTCAGTTTGCCGCAAGTGGGTGAGTTTGCTTTTATCATTGCGTCGCTGGGGGTTTCGCTCGGCGTAACACGCCCAGATCTCTACCCGATTATTGTGGCCGTATCAGTAATCACTATTTTCTTCACTCCGTTTTTTATCAAAGCGGCTGAGCCTGCATACAAAAAACTCAATCAAACTTTGCCTTCACATTGGCTCAGAGCGATTAATCGTTTATCCTCATCTCCCCAGTTGGTAAACAGTGAAAACAAGCTCCAGTGTTTGATTAAAGAACTGACTCGCATCGTAAGTATTTATACTTTTATTTGTGTGGTAATTATCTTTGTCGGAATGCGGTATTTGAATCCTGCTTTACACCATTTTTTCAGCGAAAAAATTATTGCTGATATTTTAGTTGCATTCATTATTATCCTGGTAATGGCTCCGTTTATGCGTTCTATTCTGGTACGAAAGAATCGCACTATCCGCCAATTTATTGATGAAGGATACCTCAAAAAAGGTCCGCTCATTGCGTTAATGATTGCCCGTATTATCCTCTGTTTAGGATTGGTTATGTTCGTTATCGGGACATTGTTTCACCTCAGTTATATGCTTATTTTCATGATCGCTGCAATGGTGATTGCGACTACTATTCTTTCTAAATGGCTCAAAAAGAGTTCCATCAGTATAGAAAATAGATTTCTCACGAACCTTACTGCACGCCAACAATATACCGAAAGCAAAAAACCCTTGCGTAAAGAATTTGTACATAACCTATTAGAACGAGATATTCACTTAGCCGATTTTGAAATCAGCCCCAATTATCCTCATGCCGGACAAACTCTGCGTGAGTTACATATTCGCCAAAAATTCGGAGTAAATATCGTTTCTATCCTTCGGGGAGACCATCGAATAAATATTCCCGACGGAGATCAACGCATTTTCCCTGGTGATCGTATTATCGTTGTAGGTTCAGATCATCAGCTAATGCGTTTATCATATAGTATCGAAGAATTTGACAGCAAAGAAATCAAATCCGAACAAAGAGATGTGGTGCTCGAACACCTTTTGTTAGAAAAAGAATCCAAACTTATCGGAAAAACGATTCTCAATGCCGAATTACGGGAAAAATACCGCTGTTTGGTTATCGGTATCGATCGCCAGCATTCTCCAAAAATGAACCCGGACATCAATGAACAATTCCGCCTGAATGATATTATCTGGCTAGTAGGGGAAAAACAAAAAATTGTAGAATTGATGGAGGATCATAAATAATCTTTTTATACCAATATTTATGTCAACCAGAGCATCTTTTCTTCTTTCCGAATTGACAAATTCGATTAAAATGCATATCAAAAATGCGTTCGATCGTCCTGTGTGGGTGCGTGCCGAAATAAGCGAACTACATGAGAACAGTTCCGGGCATGCCTATTTTGAGTTGGTCGAAAAAGATAATTCTTCCGGACAATTACTTGCCAAAATAAAAGCAAACTGTTGGGCAAATACTTATCGAATGCTCAAAGCGTACTTTGAAAATTCCACCGGCGAATCACTACGAAGCGGAATAAACATTCAAATTGCCTGTTCTGTCGAATTTCATGAAGTTTATGGTATAAGCCTTACGATACGAGATATTGACCCCTCTTTTACCATTGGAGAAATGGCAATGCAACGCCTAAAAATTCTCCGGCGATTGCAAGAAGACGGGATAATGGATATGAACAGAGGACTCTCTTTAAGTTCAATCCCCCAACGCATTGCCGTTATTTCATCAGCAACAGCCGCTGGCTATGGTGATTTTATGGATCAATTGAAACGGAATACCAAAGGTTTCGTTTTCTATACTAAACTTTTTCCAGCGGTAATGCAAGGCGATCAAGCTGCCTATTCTATTATCCAAGCTTTGGACAAGATTTGCGAACACAAAGATATGTTTGATATGGTAGCCATTATACGAGGAGGAGGAGCTACTGCCGAATTGAGTTGTTTCGATAATTACGAACTGGCTTTTAATTGCGCACAATTTCCCCTGCCTATTCTTACCGGCATCGGACACGACCGCGACGAGTCTATTCTCGATCTAATTGCACACACACGAGCTAAAACGCCGACAGCTGCAGCCGAATTTCTTATTTCAACCATCGGCTATGCCTATGAAAATATCCTTCAATATGAAAATGAAATAGTTAGTCTGCTGGATATATCCCTTCACAATGAAAAGAATTACATACAACACTTGCATTTAAAATTACAAAACGGAATAAATCAATCTACTTTCATACAAAAACAAAAGCTAACCATTGCTTCTGAAAAGATAAAACAACGAACGATACAACAAGCCACCCGAAAACAACAGTATTTGAAAAACTTACAAATAAATTTAAGGAATAGAATAACACAAAATATTGTTTTTCAGAATCATAAATTAGATTTATTAGAAATACAGCTTAAACAATCCACTCCTAAAGAGGTATTAAAAAAAGGATATTCTCTTACCTTAAAAGACGGAAAAATAGTAAAGCACAGTTCTCAAATTATTCCGGGCGATAAAATCACCACTTTATTACACAATGGAAAAATAGAAAGTACTGTAAAACAGATAGATTAAATACTTTGTAAACAATGAAAATTGGCGTAGCTTTGCAAAAATTTCTTAATTGTAATAGTAAAACCTCTTAACATACAATTCCATGTTAGAACACGGCTTTTTTAACCAAGTATTTTATCACAATTCCATCGAAAATTGGATTATTTCATTGTGTTATATTTTGGGTTCAATTCTAGTTGCCCGTTTATTGTATTCTTTTTCTGCCAGAATAATAAAAAGAATTACAGTTAAAACAAATAGCCGTTTAGATGATATTATCATAGATATGATAGAAGAGCCTTTGATGGCTGCTATAATCTTAGGTGGTTTTTGGGTGGGGCTTCAACACTTAAACCTTCCTCCTGCGGGAGACAAAGTGATCGTAATCATTTATAGAGTGTTGGTGGTTCTTAATATCACTTGGTTTGCTTTCCGTTTTGTTAGTTCTTTAATTAACGAATATTTGATTCCCCTTTCCGAAAAAGACAACAGTCGTTTGGACGAACATGTTATCTCTCTGGCTCAAAAGGTTTTAGGAACTATTATCTGGATTCTAGGTGGAATCATGGCGCTGAATAACGCCGGAGTAAATGTCGGTGCACTATTGGCAGGACTTGGAATCGGAGGATTAGCTTTCGCTTTGGCAGCACAAGATACCGTGAAAAATATTTTCGGAGGAATTACCATTTTCACGGATAAACCATTTCGTATTGGGGATCTGGTAAACATATCAGGTTATACAGGAACGATTGAAGATATTGGGATGAGAAGTACTCGTATCCGAACCCTACAAGGGCGTTTAATTACTATCCCTAATTACAAAACAGTTGACGGAAGTATAGAAAATATCACACTTGAACCAACGCGTAGAATTGAAATTTCATTAGGATTGACTTACGATACTACTCCCGAGAAAATGGAATTAGCCCTGAAAATTCTTAAAGAAATGCCGAAATATATTTCCGAAATTGATTCAAAAGTATTGGCAGCATTCACCAATTACGGAGCCTCATCGCTTGATATAACTTGTCTTTATCATATCCTTAAAGAAAATGATATTTTGGAAACACAATCGAAAGTTAATTTACATATTTTAAAGTTTTATAATGAAAACGGATTGAATTTTGCTTTCCCTACACAAACAGTTTATCTACAAAATTGATATTCTCTAAACAAAAAAGAGGTTACCAATTTTAGTAACCTCTTTTTACATTTATTAATTCACTTCGTTTACATATCCCAAGATTCGCACGAAGCAATCAGTTGATCAAATGATTTTAATTTACAAGAAGCCTGAATCCCTTTTTTTTGATAGTAAACAGCATTATCGTAAGTTTCTACTCCCGGCACGGCACGAATTATGCCTATAGCAATCGGCATATCAGGTCCTTCCATATTAATAAGTAGATTGTGCAAAGTAGTATCTTCACATTGAGCATCATGTACCAAAATATCTTTTTCGGTAATACCGTTTTCGCCAAGCGTAACTACTTTTAGCTTGAATCCGTCCAATACAAGCCCCTTGTTATTGTCTTTACCGAAAAGCATTGGTTTCCCGTGTTCGAGTACGATAGTACGGTCTAAGCGGTCTTCTTTTGAAGCAATCCATGTGTGCGCACCATCATTGAAAATTACACAGTTTACCAACATTTCGATTACCGCAGCACCTTTGTGATTTACCGCAGCTTTCATTGTTTCGACAGAATTTTTCACATCAACATCCAACGCACGGGCAAAGAATGTTCCTCGTGAACCAAGTGTTAATTCTCCCGGACGGAAAGGGCGTTCTACCGTTCCGAACGGCGATGATTTGGTCATTAATCCATATTTTGATGTAGGAGAATATTGCCCTTTAGTCAACCCGTAAATTTGATTGTTGAACAATAAAATATTCAAATCGATATTGCGACGAACACTATGGATAAAGTGATTTCCTCCGATTGCCAAACAGTCGCCATCGCCAGTAATTTGCCAAACAGTAAGCTCAGGATTCGCCACTTTTACACCTGTAGCAATGGCAGCTCCACGCCCATGAATGGTATGAAACCCGTATGAATTGACATAATAAGGTAAACGCGACGAACATCCGATACCGGAAATAACCGCCGTCTTGTGCGGTGCAATCCCCATCTCAGCCATAGCGCGATGAAGTGAATTTAATGCCGCATGGTCGCCACAACCCGGACACCAGCGCACATATTGGTCGCTTTTAAAATCTTTTGCCGTATATATTGTATTTTCTGACATAATCTTTGTTTAAAGTTTAAGGTTCAAAATTTTTCAAACACCAATAACATTAACCCTTTAACTTGGAACTTTGAACTATTTATAATAATTCTAAGAATTTCTTTTTCAACTCGGAGATAGTAAATGGTTGTCCTTCTACTTTATTATAATTTTCAAATGTGATATTATTAAAGCGAGATCGAAGATGCAATGCAAATTGCTTTCCGTTGAGCTCACATACAATAATTTTCTTATATTTTTTGAAAACTTCCCCCGTATTTTTGGGTAACGGATAAATATAATTGAAATGTGCCATTGCCACTTTTTCTCCCGAACGATTTAACGCATTTACAGCAGTAATCAAATGTCCGTGAGTACCACCCCAACCTACGACCAGTAAGTCGGCATCCGGACTTCCTTTCACTTTCAGATCAGGAATAAAATCGGCAATGTACTCAATTTTTGCCTGACGCGTATCCGTCATTTTTTGGTGATTTTTCGGGTCGGTTGATATCGAACCTTTATCGTAATCTTTTTCTAAGCCACCGTTACGATGAGCAAAACCTTCCATGCCCGGAACAGACCAATAACGCACTTTAGATTTTTCGTCCCGAGATGTTACTTTCACTTGCCCTTTCATTTCAGGTTTTACATAATTCGGCTTAATTTCGGGCATTTCGGCTAAGGAAGGTAATTTCCAAAGAGACGAACCGTTTCCAATAAACGCATCAGTAAGCAAAATAACCGGAGTCATATGTTCCAATGCAATTTTAGAAGCTTCGTAAGCCATTTTATAGCAATCGGCAGGCGTACTAGCAGCCAGTACCACGACAGGGCTCTCACCGTTTCGTCCGTACAAAGCTTGCAGTAAATCCGTTTGTTCGGTTTTGGTAGGCATACCTGTTGACGGACCGCTACGCATAACATTAATTACCACCAGCGGAAGTTCTGCCATAACTGCTAATCCGATAGCTTCGGATTTAAGCGCCAACCCAGGACCTGAAGTGCTGGTTGCACCTAAGTTTCCGGCAAACGACGCGCCAATAGCTGTACAAATTCCGGCAATCTCGTCCTCCGCTTGTACGGTAATTACACCCATATCTTTGCGTTCCGCTAATTCATGCAAAATATCGGTAGCTGGCGTGATAGGATAACTACCCAAGAAAAGTTGTAATCCGGCTTTGTGCGCCGCCGCAATCAATCCCCATGCAGTAGCTTTATTTCCGCTGATAAGAGTATATTTTCCTTTTTCGATACAATGCGATTTAGTTACAAGAAAATGAGAGACCGAAGCGTCAATATTTTGCCCGTAGTTGAATCCATCTACTAATACTTTCGTATTGGCTTCGAGCACGGCGGGTTTTTTCTTGAATTTATTTTCGAGGAAATGAATGGCTTGTTCTACCGAACGATCGAATAAGAAACAAATCAAGCCCAAAGCAAACATATTTTTACTGCGCAATACCGCTTTCAAATCTATACCAAAATCTTTCAAACTTTCTTTAGTCATCGAAGTAAGCGGAGTCGGAACCAACTGAACGGTTTCCGGAATATTCAGCTCGGTAAAAGGATTTTCGGTTGCAAAACCTGCTTTTTCAAGGTCGGCTTTTCCGAATGAATCTACATCGAAAAGAATAACTGATGTTTTTTTGATACTGCCTACATTTACTTTCAATGCAGCAGGATTCATTATAACTAACACATCTGCTCCATCACCCGGCGTATGTATGCGGCAAGAGCCAATGTGCATCTGAAAACCGGATACACCGCCTAAAGTGCCTTGTGGTGCGCGAATTTCGGAAGGGAAATCGGGGAAAGTAGAAATCTCGTTTCCTAAAATAGCCGAGAGATTCGAAAACAGCGTACCGGTAAGTTGCATGCCATCGCCGGAATCTCCCGAAAATTTAATTACCAGATCTTCTCTTTCTTCTATTTTGTAATTATTACTCATAATCATTTTTTACACGGGTTGCAAAAGTAATATAAAAATACGGAATAAACTATATTTCTGCATAAATTTACTGCATAAAAATATAAAAACTGCATAAAAATACAACTTTTACTGTCTTTTTGCATATATCAAAATTACATAAGAAATACACCTTTATACCATTAAAAAAAATTATAGAACAAAAAACACTTTAAAGTTCAGTTTTGTTACAATTAAAGTAAAAAATAGTACTTTTGTGAACTTTTTAAAACTATTAAAACAATATGCCAAGTTTATTAAGTCAAAAGCTGGGACAATATACCGCCCCGCAAGAAGTAATGGCAATGGGCCTTTATCCGTATTTCAGAGCCATCGAATCTGACCAAGATACAGTAGTGAAGATAGACGGAAAACCGGTTTTAATGTTTGGGTCTAACAGTTATCTCGGACTTACCAATCATCCAAGAATAAAAGAAGCAGCTATCGAAGCTGTAAAAAAATATGGAACGGGGTGTGCCGGTTCTCGTTATTTGAATGGGACATTGGATATTCACCTTGAACTGGAACATCGTTTGGCAAAACTTGTCGGGAAAGATGAAGCATTGGTATATGCTACCGGATTTACCGTAAACTCAGGCGTAATTCCCTGTTTGACAGGAAAAAACGATTATCTGATTAACGACGAATTTAACCACGCTTCTATTATTGAAGGAAAACGCCTTTCGTTCTCAAAACAACTAAAATACAGGCATAATAATATGGAGCATTTGGAAAAATTGCTTCAACGCTGCGAACCTGACAAATTAAAATTAATAGTATCTGATGCTGTCTTCAGCATGGAAGGCGATGTGGCAAAACTTTCGGAGATGGCCTCTTTAGCAAAAAAATATAACGCATCATTAATGATCGATGAGGCTCACTCATTAGGTGTTTTCGGCGATCATGGTAAAGGGATTTGTAACCAAATGGGACTTACGGATGATGTTGATTTAATAATGGGAACATTCAGTAAATCACTTGCAACTATCGGTGGATTTATTGCTGCAGATAAAAACATCATTAATTACATCAAACATAATTCGCGTACTCTTATTTTTAGCGCAAGTATTACGCCGGCTTCAACAGCTTGTGTTCTTGCTGCGTTGGATGTAATGCAAGAGGAAACATGGCGCCAAGAAGCTCTTTGGAAAAATACAGAACATTCTTTAGTGGCATTTCGTAGTGCAGGCTTCGAAATAGGGCATACAACAACTCCAATTATTCCGATTTATGTACGCAATAACGAAAAAACATTCATGCTTACACGCATGCTTATGGATGATGGTGTTTTTGTAAATCCGGTAGTAACTCCAGCCGTTAAACCGGAAGATACTTTAATCCGACTCTCTCTGATGGCAACTCATACCATTGCTCAAATCGACGAAGCGGTAGAAAAAATTACTAAAAATGCTAAGAAATTAGGTGTTATTTAATTAACTTCATAAAAATATATGAAAAAAGTCTGAAACCGTTAATGTTTCAGACTTTTTTTTCAAAGATTTTTCTCGTCTTATTCTTTCCCTGTTAAATCCAGCGTACAAAGCTGAAATCCTGACGGTGTGGCAAGTCAATATTTTTAGGAAACATACGCAATGCGTACTTATATTCACCTCCTTTATTTAACCGATAATCAAGAGCAAATGAAAGTTTTGATCCGATAGCATTTAGCAATTGGAATTCCTGTACCTCAAAGATGCAAGTTTTTTCTTTTTCGTCCTGATAAGTTACTACCAACTCTAATCCAATCCCTTTTTCTTCCGGATCTTTCATATCAATTTCAGCCGAAATTTGATAATTTTCTCCAACAATAGGAAGCTGCATCATCGCCTCAGGAATATTGAGTTTTGTTACTTCTATTTTATCCCAAAGAGTTCCTAACCTTTGTTTCCAAGCAGCTATTTCTTTTGCTTTAGCAAAATTATCGGCTTTAAGTGATGTTCCACGCAATGCCAATTTTGTATAGAATTTAGAGATATAATCGTCTAACATACGCTTGGTGGTGTAACGAGGCGTAATTTTAGCTATCGAATTTTTAATGGTTTGTACCCATTCTGGCGAGTATCCCTTGCCGTTACGAGCATAGTACATTGGTATAATTTCGTTTTCAAGCATAGCATAGATAGTTAAAGCATCCAAACGGTCTTGATGTGCAGGATTTTCGAAAGTTTGTTTTTCGGTCAATGCCCATCCTGCTCCTTTTACATAGCCTTCCAACCACCAACCATCAAGCACGGAGAAATTAAGGACACCATTCATTTGTGCTTTCTCTCCCGAAGTTCCCGAAGCTTCCAACGGACGGGTAGGTGTATTCAACCATACATCCACCCCTGAAATTAAGCGTTTTGCCAAACGCATATCATAGTTTTCAAGAAAAATTACTTTTCCTAAAAATTGCGGCATGTGCGAAATTTCAACAATGCGTTTGATCAATCCTTGGCCTGCTCCGTCGGCAGGATGGGCTTTCCCTGTATAAAGAAATACAACCGGATAATTCGGATTATTTACAATTTTGGACAATCGTTCCAAATCAGAAAACAATAAATGAGCCCGTTTGTATGTAGCAAAACGGCGACCAAACCCTATCACCAACGAGTTCGGGTTAAACGACCCGATTGCTTCCATAATCATTTCGGGAGCATCCTGATTGCTCGACCATTTGTTGCTTATTTGTTTTTTGATATAATCTACCAATTTCTTTTTTAATTCAGTACGAGTTTGCCAGATTTCTTCATCAGAGACTTGGTAAATTTTTTCCCAAATGGACATGTTTGATTGGTCATAAATATAATCTTCACCGAATGTTTTAGCATACAGTTTTTTCCAAGCAAAAGCACACCAAGTTGGCAAGTGTACGCCGTTAGTTACATAGTTCACATGTAACTCTTCGGGGAAATATCCGCTCCAAATAGGTTGGAACATTTCTTGTGATACTTTTCCGTGCAACCAACTTACTCCGTTTACTTCCTGACAGGTATTGCAGGCAAATACACTCATGCTGAATTTTTCATGCTCGCGGCCAAGGTCCATGAATCTTTCCCACGAAACACCTAATTTCTCGGGGAAGTGACCCATATATTTGTGGAATAACCCTTCTTCAAAACTATCGTGTCCGGCAGGCACGGGTGTATGCACAGTGTACAATGCACTTCCTTTTACCACTTCCATTGCTTCGTTAAAACTTAATCCTTTAGCCACATAATCTACCAGGCGTTGTGCATTAATAAGAGCTGCATGTCCTTCATTGCAATGGTACACTTGTTTTTCGATGCCCAAGCGCTTCAGAGCATACATCCCTCCTACACCCAGCAAATTGTTTCAAACGAGTTTCCCAATCGCCACCATAAAGCTGTGCAGTAATGGGGCGGTCGAATTCACTGTTAAGCATTGTATCTGTATCAAGCAAATAAAGCGACACACGACCTACATTTACCCGCCAAAGGTTAGCATAAATAATACGATCATGATAAGGCACTTCAACAACCATTTGTGCCCCGTTTTCGTCTTTTACCGCATCGATAGGAAGTTGATTAAATTGTTGTGCATCATAGATGGCTAATTGTTGCCCATCGGTAGAAAGCTTTTGGGTAAAATATCCTTGACGGTAAAGGAATCCGATAGCCGTCATATCTATATTACAATCGCTGGCTTCTTTCAAATAATCACCCGCAAGCACACCCAAACCTCCCGAATAGATTTTAAGAATATCGGTAAGACCGTATTCCATACTGAAATATGCTATAGTAGCTTTAGTCGTATCCGGTTTTTGATCCATATAATTACGAAAAGAGGCATATATATTATCCATTTTTTTGATAAAGGCACCATCCTCCGCAATTTCCTTCATTTGTTCGTAGCTCAACCGTTCAAGGAATAGAACCGGATTATGACAACATTTACTGAATAATTCCCGATCTATTTCTGCTAAAATATCAATAAATTCTTCGTTCCATGTCCACCAAATATTTCCTGCCAATTCCTGCAATTTTTCCAGTTCCTTCGGTACACGAGAAATTACATTAATTTCTTTCCATACAGGTTGATTAGTTTTACTAATTTCTACTTTCATGTTATGTATGATATAAAATATTTTTAAAGAACGGGGACAAAAGTACATAAAAAAAAGGTGTAAGTAAACAACCCCACCCCTTTTTTTGATTTTGTTAAAAACGAAAGTTTTACCGTTTTGATTCCATAACAACTCCGGGCAAAATCATTTCTTCGAGCGAAACTCCTCCATGTTGAAATGTATTTTTGAAATAACTTACATAGTAATTGTAGTTATTCGGATAAGCAAAAAAATCTTCATTAAGGGCAAAAATATACGCCGAACTGATGTTGGGAGATGGAAGCCCCACTTTAGCCGGTTGAGTTATATCAAACACTTCTTTCTTATTATAATTAAGTGTTTTGCCTACCTTGTAACGCAAATTAGTATTGGTATTCTTATCCCCGATTATTTTTATAGCATTATTTATGCGAATAGTTCCATGATCTGTAGTAAGTATTACTTTTACCTTATGTTGGGCAAGCGCTTTAAACAAATCTATCGCAAATGAGTGTTTGAACCACGAAAGAGTAAGCGAACGATATGCGGACTCATCTTGCACCAATTCGCGCATCATTTTAGAATCGGTTTTAGAATGAGAAAGCATATCAATAAAATTAAGCACACACACATTGAAATCATTTTGCATAAGCGAAGGCAGTTTTTCAATCAACTTCTCTCCCGATTGTGAATCATTTATTTTGTGATACGAAAAACTGTGTTTTTTACGGAAACGGTCTAGCTGAGTCTGAATTAATTCTTCTTCGTACAAATTTTTTCCCTCATCTTCCTCTTCTTCTATCCAAAATTCAGGATACATTTGTTGTATCTGCAATGGCATCAGCCCGCTAAAAATAGCATTACGGGCATACTGGGTAGCCGTAGGCAAAATGCTGAAATAAGCTTCCTCGTCAAGGAAAGTGAAATATTCACTGATAACATCTTTAATAACAAACCACTGATCATAGCGAAAATTATCCACAACAACAACAAACACTTTTTCGCCGGCATCAAGAATCGGGAAAACCTTTTTCTTGAAAAAATCAGGACTCATCACAGGTCGATTATTCGGATTTTCGAACCACGCTTCATAGTTTTTCTTGATAAATTTGGCAAATCCGTTATTCGCCTCGGATTTTTGCATTTCCAACATGCTTTGCATTTCATTGTCTGCGGCGTCCAGTTCAAGTTCCCAAAAGAGCAATTTTTTATATACCGCCACCCAATCTGCCGATGTCTTACAAGAATCTATCTGCATACTTATATTGGCAAATTCTGTACGATAATTAGTCGTTGTTTGTTCGGAAATGATTTCGCGCTTATGTACATGCTTTTTGATAACAAGCAATATCTGGTTCGGATTAATCGGTTTAATCAAATAATCGGCAATTTTACTACCTATTGCCTGATCCATGATGTTCTCTTCTTCATTTTTGGTAATCATTACAATAGGCATTGTTGCTCTCAGCTCTTTAATTTGCGAAAGAGTCTGCAATCCACTTAATCCAGGCATATTTTCATCAAGGAAAATAATGTCGTAATTATTCTCTTGACAAAGATCTACTGCATCTTTACCATTATTTGCCGTAAATACCTCATATCCTTTTTCTTCTAAGAAAATAATATATGGCTTCAGCAAATCTATCTCATCATCTACCCAAAGAATTTTCATACTTTTATTATTTCATGTAATTTACTCGGTTGAAATTCAAATAATCGATCACAGCTGTTGTTTTTACCAACTCATTCAGGTTGTGTTCGGAAATAATCGCACTACGGTATTCGACTCCCTGCAATAATTGGAATATACCTTGTTCACGAATAATACGGAATAAATATGTTTTTGCGTTACTCGAATCAGACAGCCATCCAACGGTAATCACTTGTTGACCTTGTGCAAGCGGTTGTGCATTTACTTTCAGGTTCATTACCGGATAATTTTTCACATTATATGCCTCAAGTACTGATTTGAGTTTTTCATAATCAAAACTATTATTCATCACTATCAGAATAAATGCATGCGGCACAAGCGGATCTATTTTAAACACTGTCGTAGGAATATTTGTCGGTTGAACTGTCTGATTCGATGCTATTTCTACCGATTGAGACGCTTTTGTTGATGCCGGTTGCGAAGGCGTTGCAGTTATTGATTGTTGGCTTATTGTGGGAGGAGCCACTTGTTGCATTGCCGAAGCTTGTGGCTTTGACACAGGAAGCACTGCTACCGGAGCAGCAGGCATTGCCGCCGTCTTTGCCGGTATTTTCAAGATGGTTTGATTATAAAAATCAAGATACTCATTAAGTGGTAATCCTTTTTTAATCAAGTCATAATTATTTTCGGAAACGGCAAATAGTTTACCTCCTTGCGAGGTTACAACAGAGTTAACATACGAATCGGTCAATAAACCGTTTTGATACCATTTAGCCTCATCCCAATTATCAAAAAGAGATACAAGCAACAAGTTGTTTTTAACATTATAGCGTTGTATTTCAATATCAAAATTCTTTACCATAAATCCGGTAAAATTGTAGCTTGCCACATTAAATTGTAATTTATTCATATCTACCTCGTTCGGTGCAAAAATACCGATAATGTAACGGTCTGTTTTATTTACTTCAAAATGTAATTCCTTGAGTTCGGCTTTCGTTTCAGCTGTTACCTGTTCTTCCCGAAGTTCAAGCATAGTTCCATGTGAGCTTCCTGCCTGAATTTGACTTCCTTGTTTTATCAATGCCAAAATATCTTTACTCATGGGAGCAACATCACTTTGAGGATAAGATATGATAAGCGTATCCAAATCTTCTATCAATTGTGCATTATTACCCGTTTTTCCTTCACTTAATGCTTTTATAAATAAAAATTTAGGCATTAACGGAGAAAGCGGATTATCTTGTTTAATGGTTTTATAATTTGAGAAAACAGTCGAGAAGTCATTCTTCACATAAGCAAAATAACTTGCCTGATAAAGGGAATCCTGTACCATATTCATTTTTGCCATTCGTTCGGCATAATCTGGCGATACGAGCATTTTTGCATATACCGATTCCGGATATTTCTCAATCAATGCCAAACGATATTGTTCGGCTTCATCGCTATTGGCTTTTTTGCTCAAACGATAACGGTAATAATAAAGAGAAGGAATTCGTTTGTGATCAGGGAAACGGCGCATCATTTCATCATAAACAGCAATAGCCATTGGTGCATCATCGAGCTCTTCGCTATAAATACCTGCCTGATTATAAAGGGCATCGGCAATTTGTTCATTCGATAAGTGCATTTGTTCTTCTGTAGCCGGAATTTGTTTTAAATAAAATTGAACATCAGTATTCACAGCTGATTGTGATTCCGCATTTTGCTGTGCAATACCATCCGTTTGATTTTCACCATCGTTAGTTTGCGTTGTCTGAGGATCAGTAGAAGTTCCAAGAACAAGTTTGCTTTTTCGTCGCCAATTATCTTCGAGTTTACGAGCTCCCCACCGATTTTGGAAGTCGGCTTTACCGCTCGAAACAACTGTTACATTGTAAAAATACCAATCACCTTGCATTCCTCCCACAGGTCGTATCGAAGGGAACGACATCTCATCTCCACCGGATTCTCTATCAAAAGCCATTGCCGCATTTGCCTGACGAAGAGCTTCTTTTTCCAATGCTTCTTTTTGTACTTTTTCTTCATCTTGCATTTTTTTAATCATTTGCTTTACATGAGCTTCTTGCTCTTCAGGAGTCAATTTGGCAAGATGTTGCAAACTATCCTGCAAATGAACAATATCTACTTCTTGCTGTAATAAACTTAACTGCTGACTCCTCGTACTGACACGGTTGTAATCAACATTATCGGGAGCCATCATCATAGCAGCTTGCTCATAGTACGGCTGCGCTTTCAAATATTCTTTCTGAGAATAATAAAGATCTCCCAAAAGAATCATTGCATTTAACTTATCAAAACCACCGGTTTTACTTTTTTCAATAGCAAGGAGATATTGTTTTACTGCCTCTTTTGTGTTTCCCTCGCGTTGATAAATCTCACCAAGTGTTACATAAATTTTATCCAGATTATCGGCATAACGCGACGATCTAAGCATTTTATTTAATTCTTTAATGGCTTGTGTCGAATTTTGGCTATTGGCTTCCGCACGATTAATTCGTGCATTTAGCTCCATCTCGAAAGGTGGATTTGATTTTATGACTTTGGTATAAGCTTGAATAGCTTTGGCATTTTCGCCGGATAACGCATACAATTGAGCTAAAATAAAGCGTTCGCGCTGAAGTTGCTTTTTTTTGTTTTCCTTATCTACAGCTACTTCGAGGTATGGAATCGCTTGTTTGCGTTTATCTTGTTTAATTAATAAATCGGCACGAGCAGCGGCAAATTCGCCGGAAAGACTTGGATGAACACCGTCTTTATTGGCAATATCAAGAATATTTTCGGCTTCAAAATACCAACCCATTTCTGTATAGCTTCGGGCTAACCAAATGCGCGCATCTGCTACCCGATTGGGCAACCAACTAAAGTGGCGCACCACATAGGTAAAAGTAGCCATCGATTCCAAAAATTCACCTTTATGAAATTGTGCCTTTCCTAACAACATCCAAGCTTCATCTATTTGAGTATTATACTCTTCTTGTGACATGAAAACTTGATATTTAGGGTCTTTTGTTTTTTTCGGATTCTTTTTGGGTTTCTTTTTGATAGAATGCGTTTTGATAGCTTTATTTGCTTTTTCAATGGCTCTATCCATCTGAGAAGTAGCTACCGAAGTATTTGCATGATTGCTGATTGGATAAATCGGTATAAGTTTAGAGTAATCATCCACATTGGCAGCATAAATAGCTGCAATTCCCTCTTTGTAACTTTCTTTTCCATTAAAAGAAACATTGTAGCGGGTTTGGGTTGCCTGAAAATTCCGGCTTAACCAAGTATTTTTGCTATTAGAGCAGTTCCACAAAAGTAGTAAGCTCAAAATATAAAATAGATAACGAACAATTGTTTTCAAAGTAAACTTAGTATTGAATGATGGTTATCAATATTGTACAGAACGACAAAAATACAAATTATTGTTCAATTTAATATGTTTCCGTAAATCATCAGTTTACCGGGTTGTTGACAATTCAATTTGTCCTTTTGGTGATTATAAAATTTGTATACTATTAAAATCAGTAGTATTTTTATTGCCAGAAAAATTTTTACAATAAAACCATGAATAACAATTTTTGCGTAATAATGGCAGGCGGGATCGGTGCTCGCTTTTGGCCTTTCAGTCGAAATAGTAAACCAAAACAATTCTTAGATTTTTTCGGAACAGGAAAATCTTTATTGCAAATGACTTTTGAGCGTTTTTTAGAGGTCGTTCCCTCGGATAATATCCTTATCGTATCAAACGCAATTTATAAAGATTTAATTCTGGAGCAGCTTCCCACGATCAAAGAAAATCAGATATTGCTTGAGCCAATGCGCAGAAATACAGCCCCTTGTATTGCCTATGCTGTAAACAGGATTAAAGCTACACATAAGCAAGCAAATATCATCGTTACTCCGTCCGATCATTTGATTCTCAAAGAAAATAAATTTTTAGATATAATTAGAACCGGACTTGATTTTATTGAAAAAAACGATTGTTTACTTACATTGGGGATTAAACCAAGTCGTCCTGAAACAGGATATGGATATATTCAAATTGAAAAAGGAGAAGGAGATTTACATAAAGTAAAAACCTTTACCGAAAAACCCGATTTAAAATTAGCAAAAATATTTCTTGAAAGCGGCGAATTTTATTGGAATTCAGGGATTTTTTTATGGAACCTGCAAACCATTGATAGCGCATTTCAGGTACTATTGCCCGAAATAGCAAGTAAATTTCAAGCCGGCGAAGGAAAATACAATACTTCCAAAGAAAGAAATTTCATAAACGAAATTTATCCCTCATGTCAAAATATTTCTATCGACTACGGAATTTTAGAAAAAGCAAACAATGTACATGTGCTTTGCGGCGAATTCGGATGGTCCGATTTAGGGACTTGGGGATCTCTTTTTGAGATTTCACAAAAAGATGAAAACTCAAATGTATTAGTAAACAAAGAGAATGTGATGCTCTATAACAGCACCCAAAATATTGTTACCGTACCCGGTGGTACATTAGCTGTAATTGAAGGTCTCAACGATTACATTGTAGCTCAAACTAACGATGTGTTACTCATTTGCAGAAAAGAAGAAGAACAAAAAATCCGTCAAATGGTAAATGATGTAACGGTAAAATTTAACGGAGATTTTATTTAATTGAAAGTGGAAAATTGAGAATTGAAAGGGACTAAAATCCATTCACTTTCAATTTTCAATTTTCAATTTTTCACTAAGTATATGGATATAATTCATCTATTGCCCGACTCGGTTGCCAATCAAATCGCCGCAGGAGAAGTCGTTCAACGACCTTCGTCGGTAGTAAAAGAATTGATGGAAAATGCTATTGATGCCGGAGCAACAAATATTGAAGTCAACATAAAAGATGCCGGACGAACACTGATTCAAGTTATAGACAATGGTAGAGGAATGTCCGAAACCGACGCCCGAATGGCTTTTGAACGACATGCAACCTCCAAGATATGCCAAGCAGAAGACCTATTTCATCTACATACAATGGGGTTTCGTGGAGAAGCTTTGGCATCTATCGCCGCGGTGGCTCAGGTGGAGTTACGCACTCGTAGGCAAGAAGATGAAATTGGTGTTTTAATCGAAATTAACGGGTCGAAAATAGAACGGCAAGAACCTGTCAGTTGTAGCATTGGGACTATGCTTTCCGTTAAAAATTTATTTTTTAATATTCCGGCACGACGCAAATTTTTAAAAAGTAACACAACCGAATTCGGTCATATTGAAACTGAATTTAATCGTATTGCCATCATCTGTCCGCATGTTTCGTTTACCCTTCGGCACAATGATGCTGAAGTATTAATGCTTTCAGAAAGCACTTTGCGTCAACGAATTATCTCTATTTTCGGAAAAAATATCAATACACAACTTTTACCTGTAAATACAGAAACCAGCCTAATAAAAATATCCGGATTTATAGGGAAGCCTGAGTCAGCAAAAAGACAAGCAAGCAATCAGTTTTTCTTTGTAAATGGTCGATATATGCGCCATCCGTACTTTCATAAAGCCGTAATGATTGCTTTTGAAAAAATGCTTGCACAAGGCACATCTCCTAATTATTTTTTGTCTTTCGAAGCAGACCCATCGGCTATTGATGTAAATATTCATCCTACCAAGACAGAGATAAAATTTGAAAATGAACAAGCTATATGGTCCATTTTGTTGGCATCTGTTCGCGAAGCGTTAGGGAAATTCAATATCGTCCCGGGCATCGACTTTGATCAAGAGGGAGCACAGGAAATTCCTGTAATTCAATCTAACACAAAAATAAACGCTCCTTCGGTAGAATTTAATCCGGAGTATAATCCTTTTAAACAAAATAGTAGTGGTTATAAAAACAGGCCAACTCATTTGACTCAAAAAGATCATTTTGATTGGGAAAAGTTGTATGCCAATTTTGAAACGGACATCCAACAACCGGAACAAACTACCGTCGAATTAGACTCAACTTTGACGATTCCGAAAACTTTAGACGAAGAAATTCACACAACAGAATCTTGCGATTATTTTCAATACAAAGGAAAATATATTATCACTTCGGTAAAGTCGGGATTGATGCTTATTGACCAGAATCGTGCACACGAACGAATATTATTCGAACAGTACTTGTCCGCTATTGGAAATCAGAAAATTGCATCACAACAGTTACTTTTCCCTGAGTTAATAGAACTTTCGGCAGAAGATGCTTTAGTAATTGAAGAAATCTTGGACGAATTGGCTTTTGTTGGTTTCGATATCGATCAGTTCGGAAAAGATACCTATCGCATAAACGGAACTCCGACCGATATTGATTTAAGTCGTTGCGTAGCGATTATTGAAGAAATGATTGCCGCTGCTCGCGAGCAGATACAACAACCCAATAAATCGGTTATTCACGAACAAATCGCACAATCTCTTGCACGCGCAACTGCTATTTCTTATGGAAAAATTCTTTCAAATCAAGAAATTATGCATTTGGTAGGGCAGCTTTTTGCCTGTAAGGAACACAAATATTCACCTTCAGGAAAAGTAATTATTGCTATTTTGGAAGAAGACGAAATCGGCAAAAAATTTTAGATTTTTATTTTTTCAACACATAGCTCACACCCAATGTCCCATAAATATTGTACATTTTAAACGATGTACCGGTAAAATCGGATGGAAAAATTGGAAGTAATCCCCATGCTAATTGCCCGTGAATTGCAAAGTTTTTGGCAAATTCCCACTCGGCAGCAGTTTGTATTCCAAAATCGAAGCATCTTAAATCGTCCGAAAAATCAAAAGTAGCCTTAAGCACCTCTATTTTTTCTCCTACCGGACCTCCTTTGCGAATGTACCCATCTGTAGCTTTTCCGGTAAAACCCGGACTATATAAGTACGCCACATAAAACCCTCCTTGCACTATCCATCGTGGCGAAATACGATAAGTAGCCATAACCGGAACTGTTAAGTACGAATTACGAATTTTCGTTTCGTTATGACCGGTGAAATTTCCGGTATATGGGTCTCCGTCGATTTCTATTTCTGTATACAAGTTTAACACGCTATCCTTTACGATAAATCCTTTGTAGTCAAGGGTTAATTGTGCAGAAAATCCCCATTTGGGAGTAAACCAACGAATAATCTCCAAAGCTACATGAGGAGCAAAAACAGGAGGAGAGAATTTTTCTATGTTGCGTATCTCTACTGGCAGGGGCAGGGGTGATGTGCCTCCAACATTATACCCTCCATTGATTTTAAACTCCCACGATACATTTTTTTTTTGCAGCAAAGAATCTTTTTGTGCAGATAAAAAACCACAAGAAAACCTTATGAAAATAATTATGAATAACCATTTTTTCATTCGTACTGCACTTTTATATTGTCAATTATAAGACAACTTCCAGGACGCCCTTCATAGTAAGCCCCTCTCCTGCTGGAGGCAAATACAATTGTCAATTTATACTGATTATTGTGCAACTCGTCATAGCTGAATGGCGTTGAAAAACTATCATAGTCAAAATCCAACTCAAAATAAGTATAGCCGCTTCCTCCACGAACAATATCATTTGGATCTATCTGAGCTCGGGCAATTATATTAGGAGAATCCGTCACATTATCTCCATAAAGATATGCATTTTCAGCATCTGTCTTAAATAATGTGGCATAAATACTACAAGTATCTTGTCTATAAGGGTCTGTGCTTCCGTCGGCTTTAATAAAAGGTTCAATTCCTTCTTCATACTTATAGTAACCACTAAATTTAGTTGGTTTTCCGCTATTAAATGGGATACCGAATTTAGTAGAACGAAGCGGATTGCTCAATCCCATAAAAATATCAAAGTCGCCTAAGAATAAGGAAGCTGCCAAACAAGGAATATATTTGTTTCCTGCAACCATCCCCGGACCAACCATGGTACGCAATTCGGCGGCAGTGTTTCCTGCATACGAAATTTTTCGAACAAGATAATCCGCCGCCGGTTTGTCGGGTTTGTTCCATGCAACAGCCGCCCCATTATTGCTTGAATACCATTGTAATGTGCCTACAGCAGGTGTTTCGTATTGATAGTATGAACTCGGGCGAATCCAATTTTCAAAATCAAAAACAGCAGGAATATCCACTATTTGTATAATAGAATATGTTTTCGAGTATTTTTTATTTTCGGATACAACCTTAATATAAAAAAGCGTATCGTTAGGGATAGTTTTTGTAACTTTTTCCCAATACGCCCCTTCAGTCACTTCGAGACTGAAAGATGTATTTTTTAAATCCACACCCCGTTTAGGATAAGCAACGACATAATCGTTGTAAATAGAGGCTTTTACGCGAAGGACTTCTTGAGGAAAAGAAAAATTCAGGATGTCCGCTTCCGAATTAAGCGGATCATCCTGAATACATGCAGTTAACAGAAATATTATTGATATGAAAAGGAAGACTCTTTTCATGAAAAAAAATTTAATTTTCAATCACTCGAGTTACAGCAAGAGGAATTATTTGTCCCGTTACAGAAACATTAATTGTTCCCATGCCTGTTAATGGTTCAATCCCCCCTGATATATTTACAGTCACAGGACCTAAGCCATCAATAGAAACTGTTGCTTCCCCTGAAAGATTTGTTGCTGTTAAAACTCCTTTACTGGTAGTTACTTCACATTCAATTATAGGAATTAAAAAGTTAATATAACTAAAAGAATTTGCAGTAGTTAGTTTCACTTTATTAGTCCCTATTGCCTCAATTGAGATATTAATATCATCTGTTCCAGGAATCACTCCAACATAATTACCAACAATACCCGGAGCATAATCATCGTCATCACTGCTGCAAGAAGTAATAAAACCCACACACAATACGGACACAAAAATTCCTAAGAATAAATTTTTCAGTTTCATATTGTTAAAATTTTAGAGTTAGACATGGACAAAGATAAAAATTAAAAAGAAAAATACAATTGTCAAATTGTCTTGCTTGAGCTAGTTTTTCTGTATATTTGTCGAAAAATTTCAACTATCATGCAAATTGCTATTATTGGCTTAGGAAACATCGGCAGCGCCATTGCCAACGGGTTACTCGGGAGTAATACCATTGCTGCAAATAACTTAACCGTATCGGATATTAATCAGGATAATCTTAACGCATTAAAAAGTATTTATCCGGACATACAAACTACAACGAATAACAAAGAAGCAGTAAGTAAAGCTGATGTTGTAATCATAGCTGTAAAACCATGGTTGGTACAACCTGTTTTATCAGATTTATCGGAGATTTTAACCACAGAAAAGATATTGGTTTCCATTGCTGCAGGCATTAATTTCGAATTTATATCGAATATTGTCACAACACCGGATATAAGCATGTTCAGGATAATGCCGAATACTGCTATCTCGCTTAATGAAAGTATGACTCTTATCGCCTCTAAAAACGCGGAGGCGAAAGAAGAAAAACTGATTCTTGACTTATTTTCAAAGTTGGGAAAAGCTGTTTTAATAGAAGAAACGATGATGGGAGCTGCAACTTCTGTCGCATCTTGCGGTATTGCTTATGCTTTGCGTTATTTGCGTGCAGCCGCCGAAGGAGCTGTTGAGCTCGGATTTAAAGCCGATGTAGCTACCCTTTTAGTTGCTCAAACCATGAAAGGCGCTGCGGAGCTGGTTTTAAAAAACAATTCACATCCCGAAACAGAAATAGACAAAGTAACCACTCCCGGCGGCTGGACTATCAAAGGACTTAACGAAATGGAGGCTTATGGATTTACTAATGCCGTAATAAAAGGTCTTAAAGCAAATCATCAGTAAAAATTTTCAAATAAAAGTTATTAACAATTTGGATAATCTAAAATTATATCTATCTTTGCAAGCCCAAAAAGAAAAGTATAACTCATAATATATAAGCGGCATGAAAAGAACATTTCAACCCTCAAACAGAAAAAGAAAAAACAAACACGGCTTTCGCGAAAGAATGGCCTCGGCAAATGGTCGCCGCGTGTTGGCTGCCCGCAGAGCTAAAGGCAGAACTAAATTGACTGTTTCTGACGAAATAAAAGGTAAATAATATTGTCAATTTGACAAAACGCAAAAAAGTAAAGGCTTATTAGTCTTTACTTTTTTTGTTTTGAGTCTGTTTAAAAAAATTTTTATTTTTGACCTTTCAATTTTCCTTCGATCATGGACTATAAAACAATACTCAAACATATCGGAATCGCTATCGGAATAATCATTCTTTTAGCATTTATTACCTTACAGATACTCCGTATTTATACACATCACGGCGAATCAATCGAAGTTCCTTCACTAAAAGGATTATCGGCAGCCGAAGCCTCTATAGTGCTCGAAGAACAAGAACTATTGTACGAAATTATTGATTCGGTATATAAACTCGATTTACCTCCCGGAACTATTATTGAACAAACGCCGACTGCCGGAGAAAAAATAAAGAAAAACCGCGAAGTGTATTTGGTTATCAATTCCTACAAAAAGCCAACAGTATCACTGCCCGATGTACGCGATCTCTCTTTCCGTAATGCCAAAGCTACTCTCGAAGCGATGGGATTGCAAGTAAAAAATATAGAATATGTCCCTTCTGAATTTAAAAATTTAGTGAAAGATTTAAAAATGAACGGAAGGATACTCCCTCCCGGAAGCCGGGTACAAATTGAATCATCAATAACTATAGTTGTAGGTGGAACTTCAAGTAACACAGAAATACCAATGTCAAGTTTACGCGGATTAAAATACGACGAAGCAGTCTTTAAAGCACATTCTGATTCTTTAAGTATTCGCATGGCCCAATTTGAAGGGACTCCACGCACAAAAGCCGATTCGTCTCAATATTTCGTTTACAAACAATTGCCCATAAAAGGAACTCCGATATATGTAGGAAGTTCTATAAGTATTTGGTTATCAAAAGACAAATCATTATTAAATACTCCCGAAGAAGAATTTGATATGACCATAGAAAGTATCAAAAAATCAAAAGGAAAAGACATTGAAGAATTCTTCTGATCATGAGCACAGATTTCTTACAAGAACCGGAAGAGGAACTGGACGAATTAGAAGAATCAGATCCTTCTCGCGAATTGTTTGAACACTACCGTTTTATAGTGGACAAAGGGCAATCTATGTTGCGTATCGACAAGTATTTGGTCAATATCATGCCTGATATTTCGCGCAACCGGATACAAGAAGCCGCCGCGGCCAACGCCATTTTAGTAAACGATAAACCGGTAAAATCAAATTACCGCGTAAAACCAACGGATATTATTTCAATACAAATGGCTTATCCGCCTAATGAAATTGAGATACTTCCACAAGAAATCCCATTGAATATTGTTTATGAAGATGACTCGCTGATTGTTGTAAACAAGCAACCCGGATTAGTAGTGCATCCCGGATTCGGGAATTTTGAAGGAACGCTTCTTAACGGCTTGGCTTGGCATTTAAAAGATAATCCGAAATTTGATGTAAACGACCCGCGCTTCGGACTCGTACACAGAATTGATAAAGATACTTCGGGCTTGCTGGTAATTGCTAAAACCGAAGATGCCAAAACACATCTATGCAAACAATTTTTTAATAAAACAACTCATAGAAAGTACATTGCACTTGTATGGGGAAATGTCGAAAAAGAAGAGGACACTATTGTCGGCAACATAGGTCGCGACTTAAAAGACCGTATGCTAATGACAGTTTTCCCTCCCGACAGCAAACACGGAAAGCATGCTGTAACGCATTACAAAGTAATTGAACGCTTAGGCTATGTTACCTTTATAGAATGTCACTTAGAAACAGGACGCACACATCAAATACGCGCACACATGAAATCGATCGGACATACGCTTTTCAACGATGAGCGTTATGGAGGAAATCAAGTTTTACGCGGAACAACTTTTGCTAAGTACAAAACCTTTGTTCAAAATTGCTTTGCTATTTGCCCCAGACAAGCTTTACACGCCAAAACGCTTGGTTTTATACACCCTCTTACAGGAGAAGAAATGTATTTCGATTCGGAAATTCCCGCCGATATGCAGGCTTTAATTGAAAAATGGCGTGGATATGTTGCAAATAGAGAGATTATATAATCATTTGATAATAAGATATTTGTATGAAAAAAAACATAGCAATCATAGCCGGAGGCGACCAATCCGAAGTAGTAGTATCGCTTAAAAGCGCACAAGGATTATCTTCTTTTATCGATAAAGAAAAATACAATTTATACATTGTAATCTTACAGTCCGGAAATTGGCGCGTACAAATTGAAAATCAGGAATTTCCTATAGATAAGAATGATTTCAGCTTTGTGCTTGATGGTAAAAAAATCGTTTTCGATTGTGCTTACATTACTATTCATGGAATGCCCGGCGAAGACGGGAAGCTGCAAGGTTATTTCGAAATGATCGGCATGCCCTATAGTTGTTGCGATGTGTTGGCTGCCGCTCTTACTTTTAATAAGTTTGTTTGTAATAACTATTTGCGCGGGTTTGGCATTCGTGTAGCTGATTCGGTAATGCTTCGCAAAGCAGACAAAATAAATACCGATGGAATTATCAATCGATTGCAGTTGCCTTGCTTTGTAAAACCCAATGTGGGAGGGTCAAGTTTTGGCGTTACAAAAGTAAAAGCAACAGAAGAATTGCTTCCTGCTATTAAAAAGGCTTTTGCCGAAGGCGACCAAGTGATTATCGAGCGTTTTGTCCAAGGAACCGAAATTACTTGCGGCATGTATCGCACCGATAAAAAAGAAGTGGTTTTTCCTATAACAGAAGTGGTTAGTGCTAATGAATTTTTCGATTTCGACGCTAAATACAACGGACAAGTAGAAGAAATCACTCCCGCTCGCATTAGCTCCGAACTGACAGAAAAAGTGCAAAAAGTTACATCCGAAATCTATCAATTACTTGGATGTAAGGGAATTGTGCGCATTGACTATATCATTACTAGCGACGATGTAATAACCCTGTTGGAAGTAAATACGAATCCGGGAATGACAACAACCAGCTTTATTCCACAACAAGTTCGTGCTGCCGGATTGGATATTAAGGATGTAATTACCGATGTAATTGAATTTGCCTTGAAAAAATAATCCTTATTACATTTTTTTTATCCAAACCCCTTTTTCGGCAATGGAATGATATAAAATACCATTGGATTCACAATATTGCTTTATTTTCTCAGCGCAATATGTAGAAATGCTACCGTCAAGAATTATTTCTTTTGGAATAAAAAGATTGGCTATGTCATGGATAGAAATCTTTGTTTTATTTCCAATTATCAGATAATCAAGCTGTACTTTTTGAGTTGTCGTTTTACGACAATAATAATCATCTGTTATCAAACAAATTCGTTTCCCTTTAAAATGAAAAAATCGGTCATTATAATTGACTGATTTTTCAATCAATAGTGGATTTTCATAACAGTTTCTCAACCAAAAAGCCTCAACCAACATCTTTCCACGCGTTAAATCAGTACTAAAAAAATAATGTTGATTAGGATGAATAAAATCTATTGTTGTTGATTTATTATCTTCATATACAATTAGTTGTTTGTTTTTCGTCCCTTCATAAAAGCGCATTAAACTTGCAACTTGAATACAAAACAAACTCCCCAAACTCATTAGTAAAAACAATGCGCGTTTTCGCATTATGAAAAGAGTAAAACAAGCAATCGCAACAAAAAAGAGTAAAACATCTCCTTTGCTTATCCAAGTTTGGGAAATAGAAAACGGCAAACGATCGACAAAAACGATACTTTCATTTTGAGCTTTCAGCAACCATTTTAAAGCAAAGCCAACCCAGCTTGCTAAAAGCGAAATAGGCGAAACAACAAAAAGCAACACAGCTAAATAAATAATTGCTGTTGAGATGGGAATTGCAATAAAATTAGTGAGTAAAAAATGATTGGAAAATTTATAAAAATAAAATAAACCCAACGGAAAAGTAACAAGCTGAGCTGCCACCGAAACGCAAAATAAATCCCAGCTCCAATTGATAAATTTGTTTTTGAAAAACAATAATTCCTTAATTTTAGGGTGAAAAAACACAATCCCCAATACCGCTAAATAACTCAACTGAAAGCTCACATCAAAAATATAATTGGGATTCACCATCAAGAGTAAAAAAGCTGAAAAGAAAATAGAATTGTAAATCCTTGATCTATAGCGAAAGATCTCACCAAAAGCGACAATAGAAAACATCAGCGAAGCCCTCATTACCGATGACGAAAGTCCGGTTATAATTGCATACGCCCAAAGTAAAGCAATAATAATTAACGATTTGAACAATCGTGTTTGAGAAGTTTTATCAAGAAAAGACAATAAAAATGCAAAAATTACATATACAATTCCTACATGCAATCCACTGACGGATAAAATATGCAAAGCTCCCGAATTACTATAACTAACATATAACTCACTGCTAATTTCGTCCGTATAACCAAGTGTAAGTGCTGCCAATACAGCAAATTCGTCGCCAGTAATTTGTTGCTCTTTGTAAATATTAAGCAATTTTTTACGAAAATCATGTGCCAATTGTATAATAGAAAAGCCTATTTGCTCACGCGACTTTTGCCAATGTAATGAATCGACATAAGCTGTCGCCCGCAAGCCTTTCCGACGAAGATATTCCGAAAAATCAAACCCTTCAGGATTAGTATTTTTCTTAGGGGACGAAAATGTGGTCGCAGCCAAAATTTTATCCCCCACACGGAGGGTTTCGACAGCTTCTGTTTTAGCAAGATAAAGGAGCGCTTTGCCTTTTGCCGGGGAAAAATGGATACTGTCTTCTGCAAATCGCAAAGCGGTAACCTCAATGGCAAATGATTTGGTTTTTTCTGCCGGAACTTTTTTTATTTCTAATTCAAAAATCCCACTTTTATCAAGGATTGAAAATTCTGTATTACGGTCAAAATCTTGTGCAACAAACAACCCTACTCCTACAAAAAATAAAAAAACTCCACAGCCAAAAAGCCAACGGAGTTTAAATAATATTTCACTTTTTTGGATATAAAAATGAAAAATAAAAATTAGTAATGCAGTTACAAAAAATGGTAAAAATAAATTTATAAAAGGAAAAATTTCGTTTAGAAGAACTCCCCCTGCCAACGCTAAAAAAATTCGGAAGAAGGGCGTTCGAAGAACGAAATCTTTCATGTTTCTACAACTCCTTAAATAGTTTTATTGTTTCTAAAGGATTTTCGGCAGCAAAGACGGCATTCCCTGCTACCAGAACATCAGCTCCCATATCTCTGAGTTTTTTAGCATTTTGAAGATTCACACCTCCATCTACTTCAATAAGACAATTAGCGTTTTTACTTAAAATCATTTCCTTCAGACGAGCAAGACGATTATATGTGTTCTCAATAAATCTCTGTGCTGCAAAACCCGGATTTACTGACATCAAAAGAACCATATCTACCTCATTAATAATATCTTCAAGCAATTCAACCGGTGTGTGCGGATTAAGCGTAACAGCTGCTTTCATCCCTTCTTTTTTAATTTGATTGATCGTTCGATTAAGATGTACACAAGCCTCATAATGTACATTGAGAATATCAGCTCCGGCTTCTTTAAATTGTGTAATATAACGATCAGGCTCAACAATCATTAAATGCACATCAAGAGGTTTGTAACTATGCTTTTTCAGCACTTCCATCACCGGAAATGCATATGAAATATTAGGGACAAAAACTCCATCCATTACATCCACATGAATCCAGTCGGCAGCACTATCATTAAGCATTTGGATTTCGGCTTGTAAATTCCCGAAATCAGCTGATAAAAGAGAAGGAGAAAATATTACGCTCATAAATTTTATCGTTTGTTTAAAGGCAAATATGCTGTCGAATTTACATATACATTTTTATATGCCGGACGAATTATCCGTTTCGAAGAGAAGGTGACTTCCTCTAAACGATGTGCTGCCCAACCAGCCATACGCGAAATCGCAAAAATAGGCGTAAATAATTCTTTTGGAATACCAATGGAATCATATACAAAACCAGAATAGAAATCGACATTGACACAAACGCGCTTGCTATCACCTTTTACTTCCTGAAAAGCAATTGGCGCCAATTTTTCAATCAAAGAATATAATTGGAACTCTTTTTCTAAATTTTTTTCTTTTGCTAATTGTGCTGCACGCTCTTTTAGTAAAACTGCACGGGGATCGGATATAGTATAAATAGCATGTCCTAAGCCATAAATAATGCCTGTTTCATCGTATGCTTTTCCTTGCAAAATTTTAATCAGATAAGATTTCACTTCAGCCTCATCATCCCATTTTTTCACATGCTTTTTAATGTTTTCCATCATTTCGAGTACTTGCATATTAGCTCCCCCATGTAAGCGACCTTTAAGAGACCCGATACCTGCTACAATTGCAGAGTAAGTATCTGTCATTGTAGACGATAATAATCGCGTGGCAAAGGTAGAATTGTTTCCTCCTCCATGGTCGGCGTGAAGGATAAGAGCCAAATCCAGCAGCTCGGCTTCAAGCGGAGTAACCCCTTTTCCTTTAAGCATATACAAGAAATTCTCGGCAAAAGAAAGTTCTGCTTTCGGATGACGAATGGTTAATGTTTTTCGAGAATAAGTATGCCTCATCCCCGAATAAGAATAAACTACAATCGCAGGCAATTTAGCAATCAAATCAAGTGATTGAAGGACTAGGTTTGGTAATGAATAATCTTCTGCTGCTTCGTCGAGCGTATAAAGCCCAAGGACAGAACGAGCTAACATGTTCATCATATCTTTCCCGCGAAGAGAAAGTATCATTTGAGTGATATTTTCGTCCAAATCACGACGCATGGATAAAAATTGGTTGAACTCGGCTAATTCGGCTTCAGTAGGCAATTTTCCGGTAAGAAGTAAAAAAATGGTTTCTTCAAATCCATAGCGTTTATCAATTTGGGTTCCTTTTACCAAATCTTCGACAGAATATCCTCTATAGCGCAATTCACCATCGATTGGGGTAATTCGTCCGTCTTCATCTTTGCGGTAACCAACCACATCGCCTACATTGGTAAGCCCGACCAAAACACCTGTTCCATCAGCATTACGCAATCCGCGTTTTACATTGTATTTCTCAAATAAATCTTTGTCTATTTGCGAAGCATCGTACACTAGACCGGATATGTTTTTTATAAATTTATCCATACAAAAAAACAGATTAGGAAATTTAAAAATTAGCAAATGAGGCATCGTTTATTTTGCTTTCATTTGCTAATTCACTAATTATCAAATTAATTTATTTTATATTTTTTTCTTTTATCAAGTATTCAGCAATTTGCACGGCATTAAGAGCTGCTCCTTTTTTGATTTGATCTCCTACACACCAAAAAGAAAGTCCGTTCGGATTTGAAATATCTTTTCGGATACGACCTACAAATACAGGATCTTTTCCTGCAACAAATAAAGGCATTGGATATACTTTATTTGCAGGGTCGTCTTGCAAAATAATACCGTCGGCTTTTGCAAATGCCTGACGAGCCTCTTCAGGAGAAATTGGGCGTTCTGTTTCTACCCAAATAGCTTCTGAGTGGGCGCGAAGAGCAGGAACACGAACACACATTGCACTTACTTCACAATCTGAATGCATGATTTTACGCGTTTCGTGGTACATTTTCATTTCTTCTTTAGTATAACCATTATCCGTAAACACATCAATTTGAGGAATCAAGTTGTATGCCAATTGATAAGCAAATTTATTTACGGTAGGTTCTTCGCCACGCATGATTTGGGCATATTGTTCGGCTAATTCGGCCATAGCAGCAGCTCCAGCGCCCGAAGCAGCTTGATATGTAGCCACATGCACACGACGAATATGCGAAACATCTTCGATCGCCTTCAAAGCAACAACCAGTTGAATAGTTGTACAATTCGGATTAGCAATCACACCGCGGGGACGATCTTTAGCGTCAGAAGCGTTTACTTCGGGCACAACCAACGGCACATCGTCATCCATTCGGAATGCACTTGAATTATCAATCATTACTGCCCCGAACTTAGTAATATCTTTTTCAAACTCTTTAGATGTGCTTGCGCCTGCCGATGTAAACACAATATCGATACCTTTAAAATCGTCTCCATGCACAAGCTCTTTTACAGTATATTTTTTATCTCTAAACTCATAAATTGACCCTGCACTACGCGAAGATCCGAATAAAAACAACTCTGAAATAGGAAAATTTCTTTCGGTAAGCACACGCAAAAATTCTTGACCTACGGCGCCACTTACACCAACAATTGCAACTTTCATTTTTTTATTAGTTTATTAAAATTATTTTCTGCTATATTTGTATTAAATATTTTCGCAAATTTAGTGATTTCTCTTTAAATATTGTACTATGAAACGAATAGTAATATTTTTTTCGACATTGTTTATCACATTAAATACATTTGGACAAGTAAATGAAACTTTTTCGGACGGGAATAACTGGACTACTCGTTGGAGCGGCAATATTGATCTGTTTAAGGTAAACGACGATGAAAAACTGCAATCGAATGCAGGTACTTTAACCTCTGCTGGTACTTATTATGTAAGTACATCCAATACACTTACAAACAATTGTGAATGGGATTTTTGGGTGAATCTAAATTTTTCAATTTCAGGGTCAAATTATGTGGATGTGTATCTGATTGCAAATACAGATAATTTAAAAACAAGTAGCTTTACAGGGTATTTTGTGCGTGTGGGAGGAACTAATGGACCGGTTTCTTTGTATAAACGCACAGGAACAGCAAGCTCTTCTACAGCTCTTATTGCGGGGGTTAATGGTGATGTCGCCACTAATAAACCTATGAAAATAAAAGTGGTTCGGAATGCAGATAATTCATGGAAAATGCAGTTTGATAAAACAGGGACAGGCAATGCTTTTACTGTTACTCGAACTGCAACTGCCGATACTTCTCCTATATTAACCAGTACTAACATGGGTATTTTAATTACTCAATCCACTGCAACCGGACCTGTCAACAACCATTTTTTCGATGATATTTATGTTGGCGATATTATTCCTGACACAACCCCTCCGATTGTAACAAACACTTCTGTTTCCGAAACATCTAAACAAATACAAGTTACTTTCTCGGAAGCAGTCAGCCCGATTGATGTAACTAATTTTGTTTTATCTAATGGCTTTGGCGAACCTGCTTTAGCTAGCTTATCAGCAGATGAAACGATAGCTACACTTACTTTTACCGATAACTTCAGTCCTGCAAACTATACATTGACCTTAACCGGAATTACCGACCTGGAAGGAAATGCTTTAGAAACAGCTTCAACTACACAAACTTTTGTTATACTGCCTCTTAGCACAACAAGACTCTCTTTGAATTCTTTGTCCGAAATGAAAGTGACTTTTTCTAAAACAATAAATTCGATTGCTACAACTAATTTCAGTTTATCCGACGGGCAAATTCCAACTTCGGCAACTCTTGCAGGCGATGCTAAAAGTGTGGTGTTGCATTTTCTCAATAATCTTAACTATGGAACTAACTATGTTCTGACAATGTCCGACATAACCGATGTAGGAGGAAATCCGTTAATCAATCCGGAATATGCGTTCATTACTCCACCATTTGTTGATTTAGTACAAGAAAATTTCTCTGATGGTGATTTTACTAATAATCCAACATGGAGTGGCGATGTCGAATCATTTGAGATAGAAGATAATATGTTAAAATCAAATGCAAGTACAAACAATATTTTTCTATCTACACCAAGTAGTGTTGCAACTGATTGTGAATGGGATTTTTGGGTAAATTTAAAATTCGACACTTCGGACAATAACTATACAGACATTTATTTGATGTCGAATCGAGAAAATCTTTTGGCAACAGATATTACAGGCTACTTTGTACGAATCGGCTCTAAAGACGATAATATTTCATTATTCAAAATAGTAAATGGAAGCACTCCTACCCCAATCATACAAGGTGTAAATAAAATAAGTAATACAACAAATAATTTTTTAAGAATAAAAGTAATACGCAAAACTGATAATTCCTGGGAAATCAGATATGATCCAACGGGAGGAACTGCACTTATCATGGGAGGAACAGCTGCGGCTGATGCATCTCCGATATTAAACAGTCTTTATATGGGAATTAAAGCAACATTGACATCAGGCAACTATACGAAAGTATATTTTGACGATTTGTATGCCGGCTCAATTATTCCGGACACAACACCTCCAACAGTACAAAGTGCAATTGTCAATACACAAAACACAAAAGAAGTGAGAGTTATTTTCTCGGAAGGAGTTCAATCACTTACCCCCACAAGTTTTGCTTTGCTTAATGGAGAATTTCCGGTATCAGTATTGCTTTCGACTACTATACCGGCTGCAACTCTAACTTTTACTAATAATTTCACTCCCAAGCAAACTTATACCATAACAGTAATTAACCTTACCGACTTGGATGGCAATATTGCAGATCCGATAACTTTTGAATTCGGCGTTCCCGAATACCCTGTCGTAGGAGATTTAATCATCAACGAAATAATGTTCAATAACCCGGATGAAGCCGAAGAATATGTTGAAATTTACAATAAATCAGATAAAATATTAGATGTTTCAGGTGTTTTGTTCGGTCCTAAAAAATCAGATGGGACAATCTCATCAAAAGCAATATTGGATGGAACTATTATGATGCCATACAGCTACTTAGCTTTATGTAAAACTCCGTATATAGAAAGGAATTATTTCCAATGTCCTGATACGGCAAACTTCACATCAATGTCATTCACAGCACTGAATAATGATGGTGCAACAATTGTTCTTTACAAAAATTCTAATATTTTTGATGAGTTGACTTATTCGTCCAAATGGCACAACCCGATTGTTCAAGACAAAAAAGGAGTGGCATTAGAGCGCATAAACCCAGACCTGCCAACCAATGAAGCTTCAAGTTGGACATCGGCAGCTGCCGATATAAACTACGGGACACCGGGATACAAAAACTCTCAACATGTAAATATCAATCCAACTACCAAGCCAAGTAAAGATTTCTGGCTCGACAACGATGTGTTTACTCCCAATGGCGATGGAGAAAAAGATGTATTACTTATCCATTACAAGCTGACGGAACCTAATTGGACGGCTAATATCAGTATTTTTGATGCCACAGGGCAACGAATTAAAAAACTACACAACAATTATACGCTATCTACCGAAGGAACGCTTACATGGGACGGAAGTACCGACAATGAAAAATTAGCTAATATCGGAATATATGTTATTTACATAGAAATATTTAATATGCCGAAAGGAGAAACAAAAAAATATAAATTACCGGCTGTAGTTTCCGGAAAAAAATAACGCTTTTTTTAGGCCGAAAATCTTTTAATTAAACCTTATTTGTATTTTTAATTATTTCTATTTCATTTAATTACTCGTTTTTTTTTTTTAATATTGGATTTTAATTCTTTTTTCATATATTTGTCTCCAACTAAGTGGTATTTTTAGTATTAACCTCTTAAACTTTTGCTTATGAATCTATTATTTACCTTTTTGGCAGCAACTCAAATCAACCATTATTTAAACATTGGTGCGGCGATTTTCTTCCCTACTTTATTTGTGGTTTTATTGTTGTATTATACTTTAGGACCGAAAAAGTATCCGAAGCCTAAAATAATTACATTAAAAAACCCTCTTTATGTAGTTGGAATTTCAACTAAAACATCAAAAAAAACTTTCCTACAAGATGACCTTTTGCTTTGGAAAGAATATAAATTAATGAAAGAAAGAGGAGTAATTACCAACAAAAAAGAAGAACACAGTTTTATTGCCCTTCGTTTGGCTTCAGAATCTGAAAACACATGGGAGTATGTATTTGGTGATATAGTAAACGATTTCAGTAATGTGCCTATTGGTTTAAAGTCATTTGAAATTCCACCAACAACATTTGCTGTTTTCCCAATCGAAGTAGATGACGAGCGCTCTTGGGGGCCAGCCGTATTGAAAATGGAAAAACACATCTATCAAAAATGGCTACCTAAATCAGACTTTGAGTTGGATACTAATTATCCTATTCGTGAAATTGAATACCACGATAAAAGAACTCCAGAGACAACTCGTACAATGTTATTCTATATTGCTATTCGTCCTAAAAAAGGATAAATTCATACTCAAAAAAACTTAAACTCCTACTTGAACAAACTCAAGTAGGAATTTTTTTGAATATATTCTGTAACTTTGCATTTCTTTTTACAAACATATAAAACAAAATGAAAGCAATCTTAGTAATCTGCGATGGTTGGGGGATCGGCAACCGTACAAAATCAGATGTTATTTACTCTACACCTACTCCTTACTGGGACTATTTGTTGGCTACTTATCCTCACTCACAATTACAAGCTTCTGGCGAAAATGTAGGTTTACCCGACGGACAAATGGGGAACTCCGAAGTAGGACACCTTAACATCGGTGCCGGGCGTGTACTTTATCAAGATTTGGTAAAAATAAACAAAGCATGTCGTGAAAATACTATCAGGCAAAATCCGGCAATTATCAAAGCATATACTTACGCCAAAAAAAACAATAAAAAAATTCATTTTTTAGGATTAGTTTCAGATGGCGGAGTACATAGTTCTTTAGAGCATTTATTAAAACTAACCGATATTTCGAAAGAATACGGCATAAGCCAATCATTTGTACACTGTTTTATGGACGGGCGTGATACCGATCCCAAAAGCGGAAAAGGATTTATCGAACAATTAGAAAAACACCTTGCTACCACAGGCGGACAAATTGCGTCTATTATTGGTCGCTATTATGCTATGGATCGCGACAAACGCTGGGAACGCGTAAAAGAAGCTTATAATCTGCTTACCAAAGGTGAAGGGAAAGCTTCGTCCAATATGGTACAAGCTATGCAAGAATCTTATGCAGAGGGTGTTACAGATGAGTTTATCAAACCAATTGTACATGTGGACACAGCCGGAAATCCGGTAGCAAAAATCGAAGAAGGTGATGTGGTTGTTTTCTTCAACTACCGTAACGACCGCGCCAAAGAATTAACCGAAGTACTTTCTCAATTTGATGTGCCGGAACAAGGCATGAAGGTTATCCCTAATCTGCAATTCTTTACCATGACTCCTTACGATCCTACCTTTAAAGGCATACATGTATTTTTTGATAAAGAAAATGTAAAAAACACTTTAGGAGAATATCTTTCAAAACTTGGGAAAAAACAATTACACATTGCTGAAACCGAAAAATATGCACATGTAACATTCTTTTTTAACGGCGGGAGAGAAAAACCATTCGAAGGCGAAGAGCGTATTTTAATACCATCGCCAAGAGTAGCTACTTACGACTTGAAACCGGAAATGAGTGCATACGAAATAACCGATGCATTAGTTAAAGCTATCAATACCCAAAAATTTGATTTCATTGTGGTAAATTATGCCAATGGCGATATGGTTGGTCATACCGGAATTTACGAAGCGGTAGAAAAAGCCGTAATTGCAGTAGATGCTTGCTTGAAACAAACCATCGAAGCAGCCAAAGCAAAAGGATATGAAGCCATAATCATTGCAGACCATGGTAATGCCGACCACATACTCAACAATGACGGTTCGCCAAACACAGCACATTCACTTAATCCGGTACCGTTCGTATATGTTTCGGAAAACAAAAATGCCAAAGTTTCGGACGGAATACTTGCTGATGTGGCACCATCAATTTGCAAAATAATGAATATATCTCAACCAAGTGAAATGACAGGAAAATTCTTAATTAATTAAAAAAGTTAGATTTCCATTTTATAATTTGTAAATCAGGATGTAGAGTATCAGAATATTTGTAGCTGAAGTTGGCTAGAAATATATTTTGGTACTCTGCTTTTTTTAGTTCTTTGCAAATTCTAATTTTAAAAAAAGTAATTTTTATTTGTGCAACTTTTTTTGAAATAACAGTAAAAACCCTTAATTAATTTCGTTCTTGAGATTGAAAAATTAGTTCGAAATTCTTATATTTGTAAAGATGTTCAAACAATGATCTTATGGCTAAAAAAATTATTATTCACTACGAAAGAACCGGTAAAAAATATGAATATCCGGCAGGAATCAGCTTATTAGAAATATTAAATGACCTTGATGTCCCGAACAAAAAACATATTGTTTCTGCAGTTGCAAATTACAAATCAGTAAGCCTTGATTTCGAATTATATAAACCAAAAACAATCGATTTTATTGGGGTTGAAAGTTCATCCGGCACACGAGTATTTATTCGCTCATTGTCAATGATATTGTCCAAAGCTTTAAAAGATCTTTTCCCTGAAGCGCAATTACACATTGAACATCCTTTATCTAAAGGCTATTTTTGCAAAATAAAAAAACTCAATACTGAGCTTACATCCGAGATTGTATTACAAATCAAGGAAAGAATGATAGAAATTATCAATCAAAATTTACCTATTATCCGACACGAAAAATCCGGAGAAGAGGCTATTGAGCTATTTCGCAAAAGACAAGAAATGGACAAGGTTGTGTTGTTGGAAACCATTAACCAACCATATATTGAATACTATGAGCTGGATGGCTATTTTGATTATTATAACAGTCCTTTGGTGCCAAGTACAGGATATTTAAAAGTATTCGACCTCATTCCTTTTTATGATGGAGTTTTAATGCGTACACCTGCCCGTTCGAATCCAGATGAATTGGAAGAACTTGTACCACAACCTAAAATGTACGAAATCTTTAAAGAATATATTGCTTGGAATGAAATTATGGGAATCAGCAATGTAGGAGATTTTAACCTTGCTTATAAACAAAAAAAAGCGCATAATTTGATTAAAATAGCCGAAGCTTTACACGAAAAAAAGATAGCCGGTATAGCCGACCAAATAAAACATAATATTGATCAGAAACGATTTATATTGGTTTCCGGGCCTTCTTCATCGGGAAAAACAACATTTAGTAAACGACTTTCCATACAACTAATGGCTATGGGAATACAACCATTAATTATTTCGCTTGACAATTATTTTGTCGATAGAGAAAAAACACCACTCGATAAAAACGGTGAATATGATTTCGAATCACTTTATGCACTGGACATCCCTTTTTTCAACAAACAACTAAAAGAACTTCTTGACGGACAAGAAGTCGTATTACCAACATTTAGTTTCGAAACAGGGAAACGCTCTTTTAAAGGCGAAAAAGTAACACTTGGAAAAAATAATATCGTTTTGCTTGAAGGGATACATGCTCTGAACCCGAAACTAACGCCCAATATTCCGGACGAAACAAAGTTTACGATCTATGTGTCTGCTCTTACAACTATTTCGTTGGATAACCATAACTGGATACCGACAACCGATAATCGATTGTTGCGCCGAATCGTTCGTGATTTCCGGTACCGCGGATATACGGCACAAGACACTATTTCGCGTTGGCAAAGTGTAAGACATGGAGAAGATAAATGGATTTTTCCCTTTCAAGAAAATGCTGATGTAATGTTTAACTCAGCACTGATTTTCGAAATCGCCGTCCTTAAAAAATATGCAGAACCAATTTTATCGGATGTGCCACGCAATAGCAAACAATTTACCGAAGCAAATCGTTTACTGAAATTTTTAAGGTACTTCACCCCTATTTATGATAGAGAAATTCCTCCTACATCCCTCTTACGAGAATTTTTGGGAGGAAGTAGTTTCCGTTATTAATTTGATGATAAAGTTATGCTTAACCAAAGCCTGCAACAACGATTACAACAAAAACTATCGCCACAACAAATTCAAGTTATAAAACTGCTCGAAATACCTACTATCGAGTTGGAAGAACGCATACGCCAAGAAATTGAAGAAAATCCGGCTTTAGAAGAAGGACCGGAAGATATTTCCGCTGATGATGAAAATGAATTTGAAGAAAATCCGGATAGTGGAAACAATGACGATATTGATTTGGATGAATATATGCAGGATGATGACATTCCGGACTACAAATTACAAGCAAATAACACTTCTAAAGATGATAAAAGGGAAGACATTCCTTTCTCGGTTGGAATGTCTTTTCATGAATATCTGATAGAACAACTTTATCAATGCGATTTGAATGAAAACGATCAACAATTAGCTGAATATATCATAGGAAACATCGATGATGAAGGTTATTTGAGACGCGAAATTGAAGCTATGACCGATGATATAGCCTTTCAATTAGGAATTGAAGTCAGCGACAAAAAAATGTATGATTTACTTGCCGTTGTACAGGATTTCGATCCGCCGGGTATTGCCGCGCGAAATTTACAAGAGTGTTTACGCTTACAAATAGAACGACGCGAACAAACTCTAAATGTAAGCTTAGCCACGAAAATTATTAACGAATGTTTTGAAGAATTCAGCAAACATCATTTTGAAAAAATAATTAATAAATTATCCATCACAGAAACCGATCTAAAAGCTGCATCATCTGAAATAATGAAATTGAACCCTAAGCCGGGAAATGCATGGGGAACAATAATGGAAAGAAGCATGCAACAAATTATTCCTGATTTTATTGTTGAAATCGAGAATGGAGAACCGGTTGTGTCGCTCAACAATAAAAATATTCCGGAACTTCGTATCAGCAATGTTTACAAAGAAATGTTTTCGGATTATTCGTGCAACAAACAAAACAAAGCTATGAAAGATGCTGTTTTGTTTGTAAAACAAAAACTTGATTCTGCCCGATTTTTTATCGATGCTATCAAACAACGATATAATACATTGTTGGTAACAATGACTGCTATTGCACAATTTCAGCGTGAATTTTTTGTAAAAGGAGATGAAGTTTCACTAAAACCTATGATTTTAAAAGATATATCAGATATTACAGGTTTCGATGTTTCAACCATTTCACGGGTAAGCAACAGCAAATATGCGCAAACAGAATTCGGTATTTATCCGGTAAAATATTTCTTTTCCGAATCTATGTACACCGATAGTGGTGAAGAAGTTTCTTCGCGCGAAATAAAAAGTATTTTACAAGAATGTATTAATAATGAAAATAAGAAAAAACCTATTACAGATGAGCAGCTTGCCAAAATACTACAACAAAAAGGATATATAATTGCCCGCCGAACTGTTGCCAAATACCGTGAACAATTAGATATCCCGGTAGCCCGATTACGAAAAGAAATATAAAAATCAACTCATTCCCAACATCCGTAAAATTGATTTTTCAGCCTTTATTCGAAGGTTTTCATCGATTGTTATTTCTGGTTGCTCATATTTAAGACAATTATATAGCTTTTCAAGCGTATTTAAACGCATAAAATTGCACTCGTTGCATCCGCATGAACTGTCGATAGGAGGGGCAGGAATAAATTCTTTATTAGGATTTTTTTTACGCATTTCATGAATAATACCGCTTTCGGTAACCACAATAAACTGCGTTTTGTTTGAAGAAACCGTAAAATTTAACAAAGCTTGCGTGCTACCTATATGGTCTGCAATTATTAAAATAGGCTTTTTACATTCAGGATGAGCTAACACTAATGCTTCAGGATATTGTTTTTTTAGTTCCAATATTTTTTCGAGAGAAAATTGTTCGTGTACATGACAAGCTCCATCCCAAAGCAACATACTACGCCCTGTTACACTATTAATATAATCACCCAAATTTCTGTCAGGACCAAAAATTAGTTTAGCGTCTGGTGGAAACTGATCTACAATTTTTTTTGCATTAGTCGAAGTTACTACCACATCCGTCAATGCTTTTACTGCAGCTGTTGTATTTACATACGAAATAACCGTATAATCAGGATGTGCTTTTACAAATTCTTCAAATTTATCGGCAGGACAACTATCTGCTAACGAACAACCGGCATTCAAGTCAGGTATTAATACCTTTTTTTCGGGTGAAAGGATTTTAGCTGTTTCAGCCATAAAATGTACGCCACAAAGCACAATAATATCAGCATCCGTATTTTTTGCCCATTGTGCCAATGCTAAACTATCACCAACATAATCTGCAATATCTTGTATTTGACCTGGTTGGTAATAATGAGCCATTATTACAGCATTTTTTTCTTTACACAAAGTACGAATTGACTCTGGTAAGTTAATATTTTCAGGAATTGGTTCGTTTACATAACCAAACACTAAATCTACTGACATAAAAAAATAAAAAATCTCTATGCAAAGATACGCTCTTTTTGACTAAAAATAATAAAAAGACCCTAACTTTGTAGGGTCTTTAAAATAACATTCTAACAAAAATAATTACTAACAAATTTTCTATTTCGAACAAAACTTATACATTTTATAAAAAACATCTGTTATCATATTACTTATTATAATTATAAAATATATTGTTATAATCAAAATACTTACAACAAAACGCATTAATATAGAAAAAGCAGACTTCATAATTTTTAATAAATAAACCCACTTATTAATTAGATTGTTTGCTAACAAAAATAATAATGTTTTCCTAATAAAAACATAAAATATTGGTTATCAACTAATTATTTATATATTTTTATGGATATATTTAATTTATTTACAGATAGAACTTCATTTAAAAAAATTGTAAAAAATATACCAATACATAAAAAATGTAAATTTTATTAAAAAATACCTATTAAATCACTCATATTTTTATTAATATATCTAAAAATAATCCGAAAAATTTACTGGTAGCAGAAATTAACAATTAATATATTATTAAAATAAGAATAGAAAATTTTAAAACTTAAATATTTATGATTATAGCTTGTTAATAATACGGATAAGTTTTTTGTATTTTTCTTGCAAATATGATTTTTCAATTCAAAGTAAAAAGTAATCAACAAGAAATATTTGGTGAATTGATTGAAAATTAGATCATTTTATTTTTTATCAACAGTTTGTTAATTCTGTGTTTCGTTAATAAATTTAGAATTAATTATTTTTGATAAACTTGGAAAATGAGTTTGAAAACTTTTATGAAAATTTAGGCTAACTTTTTTGTTATTTCTTAAAACTTGATTACTAATATCCGATTTTTGAATTTTCAAAAATACTTTTCATATTTTCTCCATTTTTATCCGAAAATTATTAACAGATTATTAATATTTTCTCATTCATAAAGTTGTAATTTTGTAATTCTAATTTTTAAAAATGACCTTACTATGAAACACACAACTTTTACATTTTTCTTTTTACTTCTTTCTTTTTCAGCATTTTCTTTTGATAATCAAGTAGTTTGGAATATAGATAATTTAGCTTCAATAGGTGGATATACAGTTGCTAAGACTGGGAATCCAACGGTAAAAACCATCGATGGAAAGCAAGCTATTGAGTTTAATCCAAGTATTACTTCCGATCCTTCTTCTGGTACAGGAGATAGAATACAAGTGCAAGGAAATCCTCTTGGCACAACTGCTACAAGTTTTACCATTGAAATGATTTTTAAACCTTATACAACAAATACATCATTACAACCTCGCGTTTTCCATATTTGTGACAAAAACAATACATCAAATGCTCCTATGATGACTTTGGAAACTCGTTATTCAGGAACAGGAAGTAGTTGGTATGGAGATTTTTTCGTTCGTGAAATAAACACTAGTGGCTATATGAATCCTTCGCAAACATATGATGCTGATAAATGGATGCATATGGCTATGACTTATGATTTATCTACAAATACAATGAAAGGCTACATTAATGGTGAATTACAAAACTTTACAGCTACCGGTACTTATTCAGGATTAAATGCCAATACAGAAGTTTCATTAGGAGCCCGAATGCAAGGAAAGTATTATTTTAAAGGTGCTATTGCTAAAGTGATATTTACAGATTCGGCTTTAACTCCCAACGAATTTACTTATGATGGAATTGTTACTGATACAAAAAATATCTTTAAAGATAAAGAAGGCTACTCATTTGTTGTAAATAACTCTGTTATTTTATATTCTATTCCTCAAGCAGAAAATATTCAAATTGATATTTATAATATAACTGCACAAAAAGTAAAAACTTTGGTAAACAATAAAATAGATGTAGGAAATTATGAAATTTCGACAGAAAAAGAAAATCTTCCGGCTGGAATTTATTTATATGTAATGCAAACTTCCGGAGGTTTTAGAGCTTCGCAAAAAGTGATGAAAAAGTAAAAAATTATAATAAAAATAGCCACAGAGTATAAAAATAATTCTGTGGCTATTTCTTTTTCTTTTTAAGTTTATTAAAAATATTTTGTTTCCTTATCGTAAATAGCTGTCAGTAGATTATTTGCCAATCGGCTAGCTCCAATGCGAAATAATTCGTTGTTGAGCCAAGCATCACCCAACATTTCTTTCACAATAGTATAATAAAATACAGCATCTTCTACAGTAGCAACACCTCCGGCAGGTTTAAATCCTATTTTTTTACCGGTCATTTGGTAATAATCGTAAATAGCTTTGCACATTATATAAGCAGCTTCGGGAGTAGCGGCTGGTTCGGTTTTTCCGGTAGATGTTTTAATAAAATCACCACCGGCTTCCATAGATAAAATAGAGGCTTTATAAATATTTTCGGCTGTTTTCAAGCTTCCGCTTTCAATAATTACTTTCAAGTGAGAATTACGGCAAGCAGCTTTTATTTCACTAACTTCTTCAGCTACAGTATCATAATCGCCCGAAAGGAATTTACCGACTGAAATCACAATATCAATTTCACTTGCACCTTCGAGTACGCACATAGCTGTTTCGGCAATTTTCACTTCTAAAAATGTTTGTGATGATGGAAATCCTGCAGATACGGCTGCAATTCCAATGGTTGAGGTTAGTTTTTTTTTGACTGTTTCTACCATACTTGGATATATGCAGACAGCTCCGACCTGTGGCATTTCCGGAAAATACTGAGGAAATTTGTTTACACGGCTTATCATTTTTTCGATGCCTTCAACTGTGTCGGTATGATTGAGCGAAGTGAGGTCAATGCAGTTAAAACATTGTTTATAAACATCTTTGTTCATATTTTCTTTCGCTTCTTCTTTCAGTTTGCTTACATCGTATGTGATTTCTGCATCGCTTAGTTTGAACGAGTATTTCTTAAAAAGTTTTTCAGTAGATTCCATGATTAACAAATTAATTTTGGGTTATTACTATGTCTGTCTTTATCTCGGGATATTTTCTTTTGAATATTTTTTTTGAAAGCATCGGTCAAATTAATTCCAGTTTGATTGGCAAGACAAATAAGAACAAAAAATACATCTGCCATTTCATCAGCTAAATTGCTTTCTTCTTCGTTTTTTTTCGGCATTTGCTCACCATATTTTCGGGCAATGATGCGTGCCAGTTCACCTACTTCTTCGGTGAGAAGTACCATGTTTGTCAATTCTGAGAAATAGCGTATCCCGTATTCTTTAATCCAATTATCTACTTGATTTTGAGCTTCTTGTATGGTCATGAATATTTAAAGGTTAAGATTCAAGGTTTAAAGTTGATTTGTATTGAGCCTTAAACCATGAATTTTGAACAAATTTTATTTAAAAACAAAAAACCGTTCTTTCATCGGCATATAGTCCTTTTCTCCAGGTTCGGCCGTCGGTGTACCGAAAGGCATTTGTGCTATCAGTTCCCAATTTGAATTTAATCCCCAAGTTTGTTTTACTTCGTTGTTAATGAGAGGATTATAATGTTGTAGAGAAGCTCCTAAACCTGCATCTTCAAGCATAGTCCATACGCTAAATTGGTGCATGGCATTACTATGTTGTGCCCAAATCGGAAATTTTTCTGCATAAGTCGGAAAGGATTTTTGTAAGGTTTCAGTTACAGAATTATCTATGAAAAATAAAATCGTTCCGTATCCACAAGCAAATGAGCCGTCAATTTTCTTTTCGGCAGCAGCAAAGCTTTTTTCGGAAGCTATTTTTTTCAAAGTAGATTTTACTATCTCCCAAAGTTTTGTATGATTTTCTCCAAGAAGAAGAACAATTCGTGTTGATTGTGAATTGAATGGTGAGGGAACATTTTTTAATGTTAATTGAAGAATTTCTTCAATTTCATTGTCCGAAATAGAAGAGGAGTTACTAATTGCATAATAACTTCTCCGGTGAGCCAAAGCTTCTTTAAAAGTTCGAGCCATGATAAAAATTTTTGGGTGAATAAATTTTTTGAAAGATGAAATCAAAGATATAAAATTTCTTTGTGGTTTTAACTTGGTGAGAATTGAAAATTTCTTTATTTCTGTTCAAACGAGTTTTTTTGAACAATTCTCAGCGAGTTAAACCTCCGTTGAAATGGGAGTAAATTGTTGATGCTCTTTTGTTTCCAACGATTTTTTCTAACTCTTTGAAAGAAGCATTTTTGATTCGATTTACACTTTTAAAATGGGTTAAAAGGTCATTTTTTATTTTTTCACCAATTCCTTTTATCAAATCAAGTTCGGAGGTAATTTGAGTTTTACTTCGCTTATCACGGTGAAATCTGATAGCAAAACGATGAACTTCTTCTTGTATGCCGGCAAGGAATTTATATAATTCATCCGTTGCTTTTAATCCGATTTTTTGGGGTGGAAATCCGAAAAGCAGTTCGTTTGTTTTGTGATGTTTATTTTTCACCAATCCGGCAATTGGAATTTTTAATCCTAATTCATCTTCTACTGCTTGGCGAATTACTTCCATTTGTCCTACGCCACCATCTGCAATGATGAGGTCAGGTAGAGGACCTGCTTCTTCTTTGAGGCGAATGTAACGCCGAAGTACTACTTCTTTCATCGAAGCATAATCGTCCGGACCGAAAACTGTTTTGATATTGTATTTCCGATATTCTTTTTTCACCGGTTTAGCTTTTTTATACACAACGCAGGCTGCAACAGCATCATGACCTTGTATATTCGAGTTATCAAAACATTCGATATACATGGGAATATTTTCTAACTGTAATTTTTTTTGTAAAGAGGAAAGAATACGAATCGCTCGTTGATCCGGATTTAATTTTTCCGCTTGTTTCAGCTTATCCATTTTGTATTGACGAACATTTTGTTTCGAAAGGTCTAATAATTTTTTCTTGTCACCCAATTTGGGTATGGTAAAAATTACTGAGCTTAAACTCAAGTCCGGTAAAAAAGGAACTATGATTTCTTTCGATTTGCTGTTAAGGCGTTCACGGAGTTCGAAAATAGCAAGCCCAAACAGTTCTTCTTTGGGCTCGTCTAGTCGTTTTCGGTATTCAATAGTTAAACCATGCACTACACATCCATTTACAATATGCAGCGTATTTATATAGGCAGAATTGTCTTGCTCGTCATACGAAAACACATCGATGTTGCTTAATTTTTGACTTACAATAATTGATTTTGCTTTGTATCTTTCAATCAGTTCGTATTTTTCTTTTATTTTTTGAGCTTCTTCGTATTTTCTTTTGGCGGAAAGTTGCATCATTTCATCCCACAAATCATTGCTGATGTTTTGCACATTTCCTTTAATTATTTCGCGAATTTCATTTATTGTTTTCATATAATCTTGTATGGTCTGCAATCCTTCGCACGGACCAGCGCATTTTTTTATATGATATTGCAGACAAACTTTAAATTTTTTTCGTGCAATGTTTTCATTTGTAAGTTGGTAATTACAAGTTCGAATCTGGAAAGTCTTATGGATTGCTTCTATAAATGTGTTGAGGACAGATACTGAACTGTATGGACCGAAATACTCCGAACCGTCTTTTATAATATTGCGGGTTTTTATTATTCTTGGAAAAGGCTCTTTTTTGATGCAAAGATGTGGATAGGTTTTGTCATCTTTCAGCATGACATTGTAGCGCGGCTGAAATTTTTTGATCAAATTGTTTTCCAGCAAAAGAGCATCTTCTTCGGTATCAACAACAATGTATTTGAGGTCTTCAATTTGTTTAACCAGCACACAAGTTTTTGGAGCATCGTTGTGGTCTTTATGAAAATAAGACGAAACTCTTTTTTTTAAGTTTTTTGCTTTTCCCACATAAATAATCGTTCCCTCTTTGTTGAAATATTGGTATACACCGGGGCGTTCGGGCAGTTGCTCTAGTATATTTTTAATATGTTCCGAAATCTCAAGCATGTTATTTAGCAATGAATAAGAGTTATCAGTTCGACTTTTTCGTCAATAATTTCTCTTCCTTTCAAAAAATCAATTTCTACAATTGTATTTACGAAAATTTTTTGAACCCCAACATGTTTCACTAATCCGATAGATGCACAAAGTGTCCCGCCTGTAGCCAACAGATCATCATGAATCAGTACTACATCGTTTGGCTCTAAAGCATCTTTGTGTATTTCGATAATTGCGCTACCATATTCTAATTGATATTCCATTTCAAAGCTATCGGCAGGAAGTTTTCCCTTTTTACGAACAGGAATAAATCCGGCATTTAATTTTTCTGCTAAAATAGCTCCAATTATAAATCCTCTTGATTCTATGCCGATTACTTTTGTTATGCCATAGTTTTTGTATTGATTATACAAAGTGTCTGACAAAAACTGCAAACATTTCGGATTTTTAAAAACAGTTGTTAAGTCTTTAAAAATAATTCCCTTGCTTGGAAAATCCGGAATATCACGGATTTCTTTTTTTACATCTTCTATTGTCATGGGTTTTGTTTTATGTTCCATGTGGAACAATTTTATCTTTAATTGTTTTAAGATTTTGTTCCATGTGGAACATTGTGTTTTTGAAGAATCCATAAGAGGTTAATTTTTATAGTAACAATGCTCAAAGAAGAGATGCGATTCCAAATGTATCGGACTCCTTGATATATTTTTCTTCAAAACACATGAATCTGTTGAATTCAATTTTTATCTTCCCAAAAGTACCAATAAAATATTTATATCACTCGGAGCAATGCCCGGGATGCGACTTGCTTGCCCAATCGTTTCGGGATTGATGTTTTTGAGCTTTTGGCGTGCTTCGGTGGAGAGTGATTGTATGGTGTTGTAGTCAAATTTATCTTTTATTCGGATGTTTTCCAATCGATGCAGTTTTTCGGCAATGCCTCGTTCGCGTTCGATATATCCTTCATATTTCAACACAATTTCGATGGCTTCCACAATTTCCTCTTTCCGATTTTGGATTTTATCCGCTTCTTCTTTTAATATTGCAAAATGGTCGATCATTGCCGGCAAATTGATTTCTGGCCGCATTAATAAGTCCAGCATCTTTACACCTTGCTTTACTGGTGTCGAACCAATATTTTCAAGAAATGAATTAGCCTCTACCATTTTTATTGATTGTTCGCGAATAAAATGGATAATTCGGTCGCGATGCTCTTTTTTCTCGATGAGAAGGCGATATCTTTCTTCGGTAGCCAAGCCGAGTTGATAGGCTTTTTCCGTCAGGCGCATATCGGCATCATCTTGCCGGAGCAAAATACGATATTCGGCACGCGAGGTAAACATACGATACGGCTCGTCCACCCCTTTGGTTACCAGATCGTCGATTAGTACGCCGATGTACGCTTCATCGCGACCAAGTGAAAACGGTTCGCCACCCACGCAGTTTTGATGAGCGTTGATTCCGGCAATGAGTCCTTGTCCGGCAGCTTCTTCGTAACCGGTTGTTCCATTTATTTGTCCGGCAAAGAAAAGATTTTTAATTTTCTTGGTTTCCATCGAATGTTTTAGCTGTGTCGGATCGAAAAAATCGTATTCGATAGCGTAACCCGGACGATATATTTTCACATCACGAAAACAAGGAATGCTTCGCAATGCTGCATATTGAATTTCGAGTGGAAGTGAAGATGAAAAGCCGTTCAGATAGTATTCTTGCGAATTTTCGCCTTCGGGTTCGAGGAATAGTTGATGTCGTTCGCGTTCGGCAAAAGTTACAATTTTAGTTTCGATACTTGGGCAATATCGTGGTCCGATGCTTTGAATTTGTCCGTTATAAAGGGGCGAATCTGCTAACCCGCTACGGAGAATTTCGTGTGTTTCGGGAGTAGTGTAAGTTATCCAGCAACTCAATTGGCGTAGTGGGCGAGGCGTAAAGTCGAGATACGAAAACTTATGAAAATCGTCATCACCACCTTGTTCGATCATTAACGAAAAATCGACAGAGCGACCATCAATGCGGACAGGCGTTCCAGTTTTCATGCGGTCGGTTTTGAACCCAATTTCCGCCAATTGTTCGGTAATTCCGAACGATGCAGGCTCGGAAATTCGTCCGCCGCCAATTTGAATTTTACCGATATGTAATAGTCCGTTTAAAAAAGTTCCGTTGGTAAGAATGACGCAAGTAGCACGAATTTCTACTCCCAGCTGTGTAATTACACCTTTTACTTCGTCGTTTTTTATAATAAGGCGTGTAACCGTGTCTTGCCAGATGTCAAGATTATCGGTGCTTTCGAGTGTTCGTTTCCATTCACGAATAAAGGCTTCGCGGTCGCTTTGTGCACGGGGACTCCACATAGCAGGTCCTTTGGACATATTGAGTAGGCGAAATTGTAAAGCTGTTTTGTCGGTTATAATTCCCATTTGTCCGCCCATGGCGTCAATTTCTCTTACAATTTGACCTTTGGCAATCCCTCCTACAGCCGGATTGCAGCTCATTTGCCCGATTTTATTCATGTCCATGGTAACCAAAATCGTCTTTGAGCCAAGGTTTGCTGCCGCACAAGCAGCTTCGTTTCCGGCATGTCCGCCTCCTACTACTATTACATCGTAATTAAAATTCATTTGAATATAATTTTCTTTTCACCGATCAAATGGAACTTTGGTTTCAAAGTTTATTTTTTGAACATGCAAAGATAAATAAATAATGGGTAATGATAAATGGTTAATTATGAGAGAAGAGATAGAAAAAAGGCTGCTCAAATTTTGAGCAGCCTTTTATTGATAGTGAATTCTTTAATTAGAATTTATAAACCATACCGATTTGAATATTTCCTGTGTTAGCAATGCCATTAGCATCTACCCCCAACCCAAATTGTGTGTATGTGTCACCACCATCAGGAGAAACAGAAGTAAAGTTAAGGCTAACAAAATTTAATTCTGTAAAAAGTACAAAGTTATCTGTTAAGTTGTATGCAACAATTGGAGCTACATTGATTCCAAACTCAGTTCCTTTGTCTCCATTGTCAAAATCATACCCGCTAAAGAAAAGAGATCCTTTTCCGAGGACTTCGAATTTCCCGAATTGAAGGAAAGAGTAACGAGCATAAGGAGCAATTATCCAATATGAGAATTTGTCATCAGATTGATTCTTTCCTGTTACGAACCCGAAATCCAACCCGATGTCAAATTTGTCTGTTAAATAATACCCCACTTCTGGCGCTAAACTAAAACCTGATTTTGGATCAATACCGGACTTGTCCGAATTAGATTCAAACCCGAGGGATCCACCCGCATACCATTGTGCGTTTGCACCTGCGAATGTAGCTAAAGCTAAAGCTACGATAAGTAAAACTTTTTTCATAATAAAAAATGTTTTAGTTTCGGCTTTATCTTCCTAAAAGCCAATTGTTTTATTAAATAAACAGGAAGATATAATACAACATTGTATTATTGTTTATTTGAACAATTCAAAACAAAGGTAGAATATTTTCTTTATTAGAAAACTTTTTTTCATAGAAAAATAAAATAAATTATGCTTTTTATGTAATGAAAAGCTATTTTATCTATATGAAAAGTTCTTTTTTTGATAATTTTGATTTGAAAAATGTATTTTTGTTTCCCTAAAAAGAATATTTTATATGATTATTGATCCGACAATAAAAAAATACTATACTTTTTTGATGCTCGAAAAATCCCTTTCTAAAAATACAATTGACGCGTATAAAAGGGATTTAGATAAAATATTGACATATTTGTCAGATGCAAAAATCAATTATTTAGATGCTAAATTGGAACACTTGCGTGATTTTTTAATTGATTTGAATGAACTGGGAATTAGCATTCGTTCACAAGCAAGAATTGTTTCAGGAATAAAATCGTTTTACCGGTTTTTAAATTATGAAGATATTCTGCAAACAGATCCTACAGAATTACTAGAAATGCCTAAAGTAGGGAAACGACTTCCTGAAGTTCTTTCTCTTGATGAAATACAAAGTATTATTAATGCGATTGACTTATCGAGCAAAGAAGGACAGCGAAATAAAGCAATCATCGAAACATTATACGGCTCCGGATTGCGGGTTTCCGAATTAGTTAATTTAAAAATTTCTAATATTTACACGGAAGAGAAATACATGCTGATAACTGGCAAAGGGAATAAACAACGACTGGTTCCATTATCCGATGAGGCTTTGAAACAAATTCAGCTTTGGTTGATCGACCGGAATCAATTGCCAATACAAAAAGGACATGAAAACTTTTTATTCCTAAATAGGCGAGGAGCACAACTTACTCGCGTAATGATTTTTATAATTATAAAACAGTTGGTCGAACTGGCAGGAATAGAAAAAAATATCAGTCCCCACACTTTTAGACATTCTTTTGCAACCCATTTGTTGGAAGGTGGTGCAAACTTGCGGGCTATACAGCAATTGCTGGGTCATGAGTCTATTCTCACTACCGAAATTTATACGCACATGGATTTGGACTTTCTGCGCGAAACGATTTTAGAATTTCATCCGCATAATAAAAAATAACTAAATATGTCAAAAACACCGATTTCTACATTGGGCGAGTTTGGATTAATTCGCCATTTGACCGAAGGTTTTTCGTCTCGAAACGAATCCACTAAAACAGCTGTGGGCGACGATGCCGCTGTTCTCGATTATGTTGATAAACAAGCTTTAGTAACCACCGATTTATTACTTGAAGGTGTACATTTTGATTTGGTGTATACCCCACTGAAACATTTAGGATATAAGGCTGCTACAGTTAATTTTTCGGATATTTACGCGATGAACGGCAGCCCGACACAAATTACTGTTTCCATCGGTGTTTCTTCTCGTTTTATGATTGAAGATTTGGATGAATTGTATGCCGGAATTAAAATAGCTTGCGAAGAACATGGTGTTGATTTAGTAGGAGGAGACACTTCGGCTTCGTTGACCGGTCTTTGTGTATGTATTACTTGTTTGGGTGAAGCCGAAAAAGGAAAGATAGTTTATCGCAATGGAGCTAAAGTGAACGATTTAATTTGTGTTTCGGGAAATTTAGGTGCGGCTTATATGGGTTTGCAGTTGCTCGAACGCGAAAAGTCAATTTATGGAAATGCGGAAAAAGCACAACCAGATTTTACCGGAAAAGAGTATATTCTACAGCGTCAGCTTAGACCTGATGCACGCAAAGATATTACCGATGAAATGAAAGAAAAAGGAATTGTTCCGACTGCAATGATTGATATTTCCGATGGATTATCGTCCGACATAATGCATATTTGTACGCAGAGCAAAGTGGGTTGCCGTATTTATGAAGATAAGCTTCCGATTGATTATCAGACAAATTTAATGGCAGAGGAGTTTGGTATTAATCCTGTAACCGCTGCTCTTAATGGTGGCGAAGATTACGAGTTGCTTTTTACTATCCCTCTTGAGTTACACGATTTGGTCGAAAAGATGATCGATGTAAATATTATTGGGCATATCTGCAAAGAAGATATGGGCTTATGTATCGTCACGCGCGATGGGCAAGAATTTCCTCTTAAAGCACAAGGTTGGAATGCGATAAAATAATCGAATGTAAAAAAAGGCTTTATTTTAATTTTCTATATAAGTCAACAAATGGTTGACTTATTTTTTTATAAAAACAATAGTTTCATCTAAAATAATTTCAGCTACATATAATTTTGTACTTTTGTCGCGATAAAAATTTCAATTATTAACTAAAACCATGTTTATGAAAAAATTTATCTTAAGTTCATTTTTATTGTGTTCAACAGTTGCAAATTTTGCTGGCGGACTAATCACTAACTCGAATCAAAGTGCCTCATATACCCGAATGCTTTCTCGTTTTGGTTCTACAGAGATAGATGCGGTGTATTATAATCCTGCAGGTTTGGTTCTATTGAAGGACGGATGGAATGTTTCGCTTAATAATCAATTTCTTAATCAAACGCGTACTGTTAGCTCAAATTATCCTACCCTTAACGGAGGTAATTTTAAAGAATACGAAGGCAAAGTAAATGTTCCGTTTTTTCCGAATGTTTATGCTGCTTACAAAAAAGGAAATTTTGTGTATTCACTTGGGATCAATCCTATAGGTGGCGGTGGTGCTTCTGAGTTTAAAAATGGATTACCAATGTTCGAAGAGCCCATTTCTGCATTATCCTTGCTTCCTTCAGCAGTTTCTACCGGTGCATACAGTGTTGATATGGACTTAAAAGGTTCATCGATTTACCTGGGTTATCAAGCTGGGATTTCTTATAAAGCAAATGATATTGTTGCTCTTTTCGGAGGAATTCGTGCTGTGCAAGCTACTAATTCTTACGAAGGAAACATTAAAAATATTCAAATAAGCAATGTTTCCGGATCAATGGTAAACGCTCAACAATACCTTACTTCCGTGGGAATTGGGATGCAACAAAGTCCTGATCCTGTTACTAAAGCCACAGGAGCTGCTCTTGTTCAAAAAGCTGAAGCTTTAGGAGATAAATCTTTAGAAGTAACACAAACCGGATTTGGATTTACGCCGATTATTGGTGTTAATTTTAATTTTACTGAAAAATTAAATTTAGGTTTCCGTTACGAATTTGAAACTAAAATTGAATTAGAAAACGACACGAAAAAAGATGATGTAAATATGTTTCCTGATGGTGCGAAAAGCCGTGCCGATATGCCTGCAACACTTTCTGTCGGTGCTGAATATAAAATTTTTCCTAAATTAAAATTGGCTTTGGGTGGGCAATATTATTTCGACAAAGGAGCTAACTATAATGGTCGTGAGGCATTTATCGACGATAATTCTTGGGAAGCATCATTTGGAGCCGAATATAATATTACTGATAAAATCTTAGTTAGTGCTGGATATTTGCATTTCGAAAACGGAGTTTCTTCGGAGTATCAAAGTCAAATAAGCCACACTGTATCTACTAATACAATTGGTTTAGGAGGCGCGTATAAATTTAATCAAATGTTTACCGTTAACTTAGGTGCTTTTTATAGTATAGGCGAGACTTATAAAGTAGACCAAAATAATGGTGTTTATAGTTATCAAACTAAATATGGCCGTACCAATCTTGGTATAGGAATTGGAGTAGATATGCATTTTTAAAAAAGCGTACTTTGTAATAATTTGAAAGCCTGAATTTTAAAGATTCAGGCTTTTTTATTTTGAGGCTTTAAGTATCTTTGTAAGAAATTTTTGAAAAATAGATGCAAGAAGAACAATTTGACATACGCAACCAACAGTGTGAACCCGATTTTGAAAATGCGCTTCGTCCGCTTTCTTTTAATGATTTTAAAGGGCAGGCAAAGATTGTAGAAAATTTAGGAATTTTCGTGTCGGCGGCCCGCATGCGCACTGAAGCGCTTGACCATGTGCTGCTGCATGGTCCTCCGGGATTGGGGAAGACAACTCTTTCCAACATTATTGCTAATGAGTTGAATGTAGGATTTAAAGTTACTTCCGGTCCGGTGCTCGATAAGCCGGGCGACTTGGCAGGGATTCTCACTTCGCTTGAGACAAACGATGTGCTTTTTATCGATGAAATTCATCGCCTGAGTCCGGTAGTAGAAGAATATTTGTATTCGGCGATGGAAGATTATCGTATAGATATAATGATTGATAAAGGACCTTCGGCGCGGTCTATTCAGATAGAGCTAAATCCTTTTACTTTGATTGGCGCAACTACCCGTAGCGGTTTGCTCACAAGTCCCTTGCGTGCAAGGTTTGGAATTAATTGCCATCTCGAATATTATGATACGGATTTGTTGGCCGGGATTGTATTGCGTTCAGCCCGATTGCTTTGTATTAAATGCGATCGTTTGGCAGCGGTAGAAATTGCCGGACGAAGTCGAGGAACGCCGCGTATTGCGAACGCACTGCTTCGTCGTGTGCGCGATTTTGCTCAGGTAAAAGGTAACGGAACAATTGACCTTTCCATTGCGCAATATGCCCTCGAAGCGTTGAATATAGACAAATTCGGATTAGACGAAGTGGACAATAAAATCCTTTGCACGCTTATAGATAAGTTCAAAGGCGGTCCTGTCGGACTGACAACTATTGCCACTGCCCTCAGCGAAGATCCGGGAACTATTGAAGAAGTTTATGAACCGTTTTTGATTAAAGAAGGTTTCCTCAAACGCACACCTCGTGGACGCGAAGTTACCGAATTAGCTTACAAACATTTGGGTAGAGCTAAGTGGAGTGAGCAGGGGAGTTTGTTTTAGGAGAGAGAAATAGAGGAAAGAGGCAACCTGTCGGAAATTTCGACAAGTTCAAAAAAGGCGAAATTGAATGAAAGTTTAGTTGTTCGGAATTTCCGAACAACTACTAAAGAAGCATAAGTAATGAACTTAAGTGAAAACATAAGAGTTTTTTTTGATGATTAAAATAATACACTGATACATTAGGATAAGAATTAGAAAGACTGTGACTTATTAGAGTTGCTGTCTTTCTTTTTATTATATCTTTGCGAAAATTTTTATTACCTTATTTTTCTCCAGCCGAATATTTATGGCAGAAATGAAATCTTTGGCGAAAGACACCGCTATTTACGGCGTCAGCAGCATTGTTGGTAAATTCCTGAATTGGCTGTTGGTCCCCCTATATACTTATGTGTTGGCATCGCCGGCAGATTATGGCGTGGTTACCAACCTATATTCATGGACGGCTTTGTTGCTTATTATCCTGACTTACGGAATGGAAACCGGTTACTTCCGTTTTGCCAATAAACATTTAGATAAAGCCGATACGGTGTATAGCACTTCGCTTATTTCAGTAGGGGTGACTTCATTTTTTTTCGCCCTGATTGTAGTTATTCTTTCAAATCCGATAGCACGCGGCATGGGTTACGCCATCCGTCCGGAATATATTTGGATGTTGGGGATAGCAGTTGCTATTGATGCTTTTGCTTCTATCCCATTCGCATACCTTCGTTTTAAAAAACGACCGATACAATTTGTCGTGTTCAAAATGGCGTATGTGGTCTTGAATATTGTTTTCAATATTTTCTTCCTGCTTGTTTGCCCTTGGCTGATGAAACATTCGCCTGTATTGGTCGATTGGTTCTACAACCCAAATTATGGTGTGGGTTATGTGTTTGTTTCCAACATTATTTCCACTGTTTTACAAACGCTAATTTTATTACCATTTGTACACATCAAAAAGTATTCGTTCGACAAGAAAATGCTTAGGGAAATTCTTGCTTATTCGCTACCGTTACTTATTTTGGGCATCGCGGGAATTATGAACCAAACATTGGACAAAATCTTATTCCCATTCCTGCTTCCAGGCGAGTACGGCGCTTCGGAACTCGGTATTTATGGTGCAACTTCAAAAATCGCTTTGGTAATGCTGATGTTTACACAAGCCTTCCGCTATGCTTACGAGCCGTTTATTTTTGCCCAAAACAAAGATAAAGACAACCTGAAATCGTATGCCGACGCAATGAAATTCTTTATTATTTTCTCGTTGCTTATCTTTTTGGGGATGGTGCTTTATATCGATATTTTCAAATATATTATCAAAGAAACTTATTGGGGAGGGCTTGATGTAGTGCCGATTGTATTGTTTTCGTTTATCTTTCAAGGGATATATTTCAATCTCTCGCTTTGGTACAAGCTGACTGACAAAACAATGTATGGTGCGTGGTTCTCGCTGTTGGGGACAGTAATTATTGTTGTTGGGAATATTCTTTTAGTGCCTACATTTAGTTATATGGGTTCCGCTTGGGCTGCGTTTATGTGTTATTTTGTAATTATGTTGGTTTCTTATTATTTTGGACAAAAATATATGCCGATAAAATATGAGCTCAAGCGTATTGGGTTTTATACGCTTTTGGCTTTAGCTCTTTATGGCATTAGTTTGTTGAGTGATAAATATGATTTATATTTAGGAAAATCTTGGTTGGAATATGTGGAAAAAACAATTCTTATGGGAATTTTTGTTTGGGTTATTTTAGAAAAAGAATTGAAAGAATTTATTCCGAGTTTGTTGAACCGTTTTAGACGATAGTTGATTTTATAAAGAATATTGTATGAATAATAAAAAAGAAAGTACAACAAAAACTTTACTTAAAACAGGGGCATGGTTTTTTCTTTTAAATTCGGTTTTTGGTGCTATAATTTCTATCAATTATTTGAAAGGAATGGGCGTTGTTGATTTTGGAACAATTTTTTATTTGGCAATAACGGCTCTTAGCCATTTTTCCATGTTGTTTTTTATCCCTTATTTGGTAATTTTTTTACCATTAGTTTTTCTTTTTTCTAAAAAAAGTTTTTCCTCTATTATTTCGGCATTTATAGGAACAATTTTAATAACAATATTGTTTTTAGATAGTTTTGTTTTTGGGATTTATCGTTTTCATGCTTATAATAAGTTTATCCTCGAAATGCTTATCGGAGCGGGAGCAAGTGAAATTTTTGATTTTTCTCTGTTCCAAATTATTTTATTTAGTGTTGTTTTTGTAATTGTATTTTTTATTGAATATTTTTTGTATCAATTTTTATATCGGTTAGTTCAAAGGGAGCGATTAAATTATGGACGCTATGTTGTTGTTTTTTTATTGGTTTGTTTGTTGGCGTCAAATTTAATACATGCTTATGCTTACACAAAAGGAGAAAGGCAGATAACCAAAATATCGTTACTTTACCCATTACATTTTCCTTTGCGGGCGAATTCGTTATCTTATAAATTAGGGATTATAGGCAAAGACGATAATGCTTTTATAAAAAATACTCAGGAAAATTCATTGCTCCAGTATCCACTTTCTCCAATGACCTTCTCCGATTCTGTAAGCAATAAAAATATTTTGTTGATTTTGATTGATTCATGGAATGTTCGTGCGTTTGATTCGATAAACATGCCTAATATTTACAAGTTTTCTAAAAAAACGGTACAATTTACCAATCATTATAGTGGGGATAATGGTACTCGTACAGGAGTTTTTTCTTTGTTTTACAGTATTCCGGGCTTGTACTTTGATGCAGTAAACTTTGCTCCCGGTACAACTCCTGTTCTTATGGATGTATTGGATAAAAAAAGATATGAAATGGGTGTTTTTGCAAGTGCCAATCTTACAAATCCCCCATTTAATCGGATTATTTTCTCCAAAGTAAAAAGCCTGCAAGTAGAAACACCTGGGGAAATTTCTTTGGAGCGTGATAAAAATATAACCAAACGCTGGTTGAATTTTACAGAAAATTATGTAAATGAAAATAAAAAACAGCCTTTTTTCGGATTTGTTTTTTACGATCTGCTTCATGGGTTAACTCTTCCCGACGAACAAGACAGAATAAATCCAACTACATGGGAAAACGCTCGTTATGAATTATTGAACAATGATTTAGACCCCACCGAATATTTTAATTTATATAAAAATTGTGCTCATTTTGTAGATAGGCAAGTGAAAAGGATCCTTGACGATCTGCAGCAAAAGGGATTACTCGAAAATACGATTGTAATAATTACGGGAGATCATAGTCAGGAATACAACGAGAATAAAAAGAATTTTTGGGGTCACAACAGTAATTATACCAAGTATCAGCTTCAAGTACCATTCTTGCTGTATGATAAAAACCGTAAGCCTGAAACTTTTCATCATTGGACAGCCCATTACGATGTTGTCCCTACACTGATGTGTGACTATTTCAATTGTACAACACCTGAAAAAAATTATAGTTCGGGGAAAAATCTATTTGATACTACCGAAAGGACATGGTTACTTGTAGGTCACCGGAAAAATTTGGAGTGGTAGAAAAAAATCGTATTACTACGATTAATTTCGATCGGTCGTATGATATTTATGATAATACTTATACCCCGATTTCTAATACTAAGCTTAACATTGATATTATGAACAAAGCATTGTTTGAAGCCAAGAGATTTTATCAACAATAATTTTATGAAAACTTTTTTTCAGCAATACATCAAGAATAACCCTTATGCAGCATTGATTTACAATCTGTTTATTGTAATGTTGCTTTTTATGGTTTCGCGTATCGTTTTCTTTTGCGTCAATCAGTCTTATTTCGAAGATATGACTTTAGGGCGTTTCCTCATGATTTGCGAAGGCGGACTAAAATTTGACCTTACGGCTGTAGTTTATACTAATCTTTTGTATGTGTTGATGATGGCTATCCCGTTCAAATTCCGCTATAACAATAAATATCAAACGGGAGTGAAATGGCTTTTTATTCTTTCAAATAGTATCATGTTGGTTATCAATTCTATTGACATGATTTATTTTAAATTTACAAATCGTCGTTCTACGCTTTCTGTCTTTTCTGAATTTGAGCATGAAAATAATATGAGCAAAATTTTCTTGCAAAATGCTGTAGAGTATTGGTATGTAGTTTTCTTTGGAATCGCGATTCTGTTCCTTTTGTATAAATTATATCATAAGCCCCTAGGGCATAATGTTTCGACAAAATCCTGGCGATATTACTTACAAAATACGGCAGCATTGTTCCTTATCATATTTCTATCAGTTTCGGGAATTCGTGGAGGATGGTTGTGGGATTCGTTTGTTAGACCAATTACGCTGAGCAATGCCAATAAATATGTCGAAAAACCTCTCGAAGCTTCTATCGTGCTTAATACTCCTTTTTGTGTGCTTCGGACTATTGGCTCTAAACCATATAAAAATCCGGGATATTTCAAAACAGAAAAAGACCTGAAAGCTGTGTATAACCCGATTATTTATCCTCGTCCTAACGGCGAATTTAAAAATCTGAATGTAGTGGTTTTTATTCTCGAAAGTTTTAGTAAAGAATATGTTGGCGAACTAAATAAGGATTTGGACGGAGGTAAATATAAAGGCTATACTCCATTTCTCGATTCCCTTATTCGTGAAGGGTTGACTTTTGAATATACTTTTTCTACCGGACGAAAATCAATTGATGCCATGCCTTCGGTGTTATCGAGCATACCGGCATTTTTCGAGCCATATTTTCTAACTGTATATTCTAATAATAAAGTATCCGGCATTGCCGGCGAGTTGAATAAGAAAGGGTATTATACTGCGTTTTTCCATGGGGCACCGAATGGTTCGATGGGCTTTCAGGCGTTTGCCAAAGTCACCGGCTTCAAAGATTACTATGGCATGGCTGAGTATGGCAACGACAAAGATTATGATGGCACTTGGGCTATTTGGGACGAAGAGTTTTTCCAGTTCTATGCCAATAAAATGAGTACTTTCAAACAGCCTTTTATGACGACGCTCTTTTCGGCGAGTTCACATTCGCCTTTTGTAGTCCCTGAACGATATAAGGATCGTTTTCCGGAAGAAGGCGGACATAAGATACATAAATGTATTCGTTATACTGATTATTCTCTCAGACGCTTTTTTGAGACGGCTTCTAAACAACCTTGGTTCGACAATACACTTTTTGTAATTACCGCTGACCACACAAACGCCTTGCAGCATGCTGAATATCTAAATGATGCAGGAACTTACAAAGTACCGATTGTTTTTTATCACCCCAAAGGAAATCTGAAAGGACGCATTAAAGATATTGCACAACAAACGGATATTATGCCTACTATTTTGGGCTATTTGAATTATGATAAGCCTTTCATTGCCTTCGGACACGATTTACTTGACCCGAACTACAAAGAGCATTATGCAATTAATTTTAATAATCAGATTTTCCAATATTTTAAAGGAGATTATATGTTTCAGTTTGATGGGAATAAAATCATTGCAGCATACGACTTTGTAAATGATGTTTTCTTGAAAAATAATTTAAAAGGAAAATTACCTCAACAGCTTGATGCTGAAAGACAAATTAAAGCTATCATACAACAATATGTAGAGCGTATGATGAATAATAATTTATACTATAAATAAAAATATTATATGCAACAAGTCCGTTTAATTACGCAATATTTATCGTTGATAGCAGCTTGTTTGGCGGCGTTTTCACTGTCTTTCCCTCGCGGGTTTATCAATGTGGCTTTGATAATTTGGATAATTTCGTGGGGACTTGAATTTCTTCTTTGTGGAAGATATTCAATTGAAAAACCAAATAAAAACAATTTGCACCTGTATCTTTTGATGGTATATTTTGTTTGGACAATGGTTTCGTTACTCTGGACAGATAATTACTACGATGCAGTTTTAGTATTGGAAAAAAGAATTTCGTTTGTCATATTTCCTTTTTTGGCATTGTTTGGCATGGCAAAAAGCGGTCAATATAAAAAAATATTATTTGCTTTTGTCTGTGGTACAATGGTTTCGGTTATTGTTGCGACAATTTATGGTTATATAAAATTCTCAAATGATACGAATGCTATTTTTCCAAGTTCTTTTTTCAATTATTATAATGATTATAACCATCGTACCTATTTTAGTTTAGCCCAAATTTTCTGTTTGATTTTTTTAGTTTATTTGAAACCGGATATAATTGCCAGACTTCCCCACAAAAGCCTGTATTATATTGGCTTGTCGTTTCTGTATATTGTTTTTTCGATGATGATATATATGGCAGGAGGACGCATGTCTTTTATCATCCTTTTCTTAGTAACTTTAGTTGCTTTAGGACATAGCTTGTGGAGAAAAGGATGGCGAAAAACGATGATTATCGGTTTTCTATTAGTCCTTATGCTTGGAGGAATCGGTATTATGAATCATCCTCGCATGAAAAATTTCAAATTCAGCCATGAGCAATTAAAAACTTTTGATCCTCGTTACGATTTGTGGGAAAATGGATTTCAATGTATTAAAAAGAGTAATTTGGTAATTGGAGTGGGAGTGGGCGATCATGACAATGTTTTCAATGCCAACAAAAAACCTGATTTTCAGGAATATTTCGGAGAAGAAGTAAAGGCTATCAATAGTTTTCACAATCAATATTTAGATACTCAGTTGGAATTAGGAATTGTTGGCGGTGTTATTTTCTTGGCTATAGTTGTAAGTGTCTTGATAGGAATAAGAGATGCCCGTACAAAGATGTTGTTATCAGGACTTGTATTGGCATGGGTACTATTTATGCTTATCGAGCATGTGGCATACAAAAGCGTAACCGTTTATATGTTTTCCTTTAGTCTTGTGCTTGCTTACTGGGTAAAGAAAACTACTGTTTCAAAATAGATTTTCCTCTAAAAATAAATTTAACCATTTTTCTAATTGTTAAGACATTTCTCTCGATAATTTGCCGGTAGATATTTCTCCAGTCGAAAGCTGAAGTAGCAGGTTGTAAAGTAACTTTTTGTTTAGGAAGGTTTGGATCGAGACTATCGCAATACGAAGCGATAAGATTGAACATATTGTAATCATCCAGCACAAGGTTTTTACAGTATTTTAATGTTTCGTGCTGCTTTTCAAATTCATTGTTGGCAATAATACGATCAATTGTTTTTACTGTTTCATCAAAATTGTGAATGTCAACCTGAACAAAACCTTCTTTTGGGAAATAATCCTTTATGTTGGTACAACCGTAATAAATCGGAAAAGACCCAGCAAGGTAACAATCCGAAATTTTTTCTGTCCAATAATATTTTGAGGATGAATTTTCGATAGCAATATGATATTTATAGGGAGCTAATACATCCCATTTATCATCGAAATTGTTAAATCCGCTACCAAACACATCAAGCTTGTCTCCATAATAAGCTTTAAGTTTTTCTACAAAAGCGATCCTATCTTGATGTCCTTTCGTAAAAGCTTTATTGCTGGTAATAACCGAAATTAATTTTGTTTTTTGGGGAGCAGGACAATTCTTGAGCTGATCGTAGCTAAGCGAGTAGTGTATTTTCCCATTCTTTTTTCCCACTCCTACAAACCAAGGTAAAATAGCCGGAGTGTACAGTATATTTTTATGTTTTGCATGCTCTTGACAGGTACAAAGCATCCCGAATTGGTTTGTATATTTCTGAGGGAAATAAACTACCGATTCCGGTTCGGAAACTAACAAAACAGTATTTTCAGGAGCAACAATGCAAGTTTCGGGCTGTTTGATATATTTATTGCGGACCATCCAAAAATCGGCTTCTTCAATATCTTCGCTAATGATAAATTCATATTTCCCACAAGCAGAAATATTCTTCCCATGCGGATTCTGACGCAACATGCCTTGTGCTGTTTCTTTGTCGCCTGCGGATATTTTTATTCGATACATTTTTCTAAAAAATCTATATATTTTTTTCTATTCTCTTCAAAGTCAGTTTTTTTTGAAGCTACGGATTGTAATTTATAGGAAATCAAAAGAATAAAATCGGTTATATCCGAATAGAAAAGTGAGGGATAAACAAAACCTTCCTCTTCCTTGAAAAGTATATCGCACAACATCGTTTTGCCGTATGCTTCGGATAAGATAAAAGTGCCCGATACTTTATTTTTAATATAATCTTGAGATGTTCTGTCGAAAGAGTGGATGAGTGGAAGCAAAAAATCACTTGCCATTAAATAAGATTGAAACAACTCATTGGAAATAAAGGAATTGAACCAGATAAAGTGTTTTTGTAAATTCATTTCGATTATTTTTTGAATGAAAAAACGACCATCGCCTTTTTGGGCATTTCCAAGTAAAATAAATTTGATATGCTGAGGAAACTCTTTTTGTTGTACCACATTAATCAAGAAAACATAATCACGACGATAGTATTCAATACTGCCGGGTATGCAGATCCAAATGTCATTGTATTTTTCGGGCAAAGATTGTGGTGTAAATTCCGGCATAAATGCCGATGAAAAGGCTTGACATTGCAATCCTTTTTCCAAAGGGAAATACTTGGTCAGATACGAAGCAAGTAGATAATAATGTTTCACTTTTCTACTCACAATCTTTTGTCCAAAGCTATTGTGAAGTTTTTTTAGATTGTGTAGTATGCCTAAAAATTTTGTTTTATTACTGAAGGGAAAGAGTAGGAATTTCCAAATAATACTACCTTGTGCAGTATTGAAAATAATACAATGTATTTTTCTCTTTTGTATTAAAAAATATAATTTAATAAGAGAAATAAATTTCTTGAAATCGTAATATATAATCTCATTTATAAGCAATTTATGTATTTCTACTTGTGTTTTTTGCCGTATGTCGCAGATCAAAGTGGTAGAATATCCGCTTTTATTTAAAAACAAAAGCTGTGAATACAAGCACTCACTATGCCATGTATAAAATTCTATTAATGCTACTTTTTTTTTATTCATTGCATTTTTGTTATTCCAAATGGAGTAGCTGTAATCTTATTTTTGCGGGAGTTTTTGCGGATAGCTGCATTTTTATTCCATGATTCTTTTGTTTTATATGGGCGTTTATGGTCAAGGTGAATAAGCGCAGCCGAATAACGAATCATTTTTGGTTTGATACCCATGTTTATCATTCGCACGCCGAATTCGCGGTCTTGTCCGCCATACTGCATTTCTTCGTTGAAACCGTTTGCTCGCAAAATATCTTCGCGCCAACCTGATGAGTTACACCCGTTCCAAGTCGATTTAGCCGGAGTAATGCAATTCATTAATGAGGCAATACATTTACTACGAGTCAGTTTCAAGTTTTTGATAGAGCGAGGCATACCTTGCGCTTTAAGCCATTTCACATCAAAAATTTTACCCGAAAGAACATCATCTTGTGTAATTTGTTTACTTACCTCCATCGAAAGGCGAAAATATCCACCGGAAAGAAAACGACCTTTTTCGGCAAAACGAATATGCGTTTCCAGAAAATTTTCGCGAGGAATACAATCTTGGTCGGTAAACAAAAGGTAATCGGCTGTTGAGGCTACAATAGCTTTATTTAATATTTGTGATTTTTGAAATCCGTTATCTTCATGCCAAATATGTTTAATTGGCAATTTCCCTTTAAAACTCTCGATCAATAGGCGTGTATTATCGCGCGAACCATCATCGGCAATAATGATTTCATCTGCCGGAGTGGTTTGGTTCAAGTATCCCCACAGTGTTTTTTCCAGCCATGCAGGATTATTGTAGGTAGAAATTATTACTCCTAAAGTGAAGTTTTTTTTCATAAAACAATTTTATTTTCGTCCGAAATCGGCAGGAATTTCTCCCCACATTTCGGTTTTCCATTTCAATATTTTATTAGTATATATATTTTCCGTTAACCACTTTTCTGCACGAGCAATTAAGTCGAATAATATTTCATTTTTAGAGGTCTTAATAAGTTTTGTTTTACATTTTTTTGCTTGTACCCAGACAATAGCTGTCGCGCTATCCGAATAAATGGGTAAGTCGGAATTATGCTGTTTAAGCATCGCCAAACCATGTACTAAGGCTAAAAATTCGCCGATATTATTTGTGCCGTTTTCGAATGGTCCTTGGTGAAAAAGTTCTCGACCAGTAGCTGTTTCTACTCCTCGATATTCCATTTTCCCCGGATTTCCGCTGCAAGCAGCATCGACAGAAATGGATTGTACATCGGGTTTTTCGGTCAATTCGGCATTTTCCCACGAAATTTTTTTCGGCTTTTCCACATTCCTTATTACCTCCCAATACGATTGCCTTAATGCAGCTCGCGCTTCTGTTTCGGTAGCAAAGCCTTTATATTGAGCTTCTTCAAATCCGTCGATTTGTTTTTTACAATCGCTCCACGAAGCAAAGATTCCGGTTTCCCGACCTTTCCAAACTACATAAAAATGATTTTTAGCCATTTGTTTGAGAAATAAAGTAATTTATCTTTTCAACGATTCTTTCCATATCAATCCAATTCATACAAGCATAGTCTTTTTGGGGTCTATGGCAAGGCTTGTTTCCAAAAATAGAACACGGACGGCATGTTAAATCATCGATTTCAACGATATTTCTAGTCTCTTGATTCCATCCTAAAAATCCGGCAAAACGATGTGTGGCTCCCCAAACCGAAATAACCGGAGTGCCGACTAAAGATGCTAAATGCATATTTGCAGAATCCATCGAAAGCATTATATCAAGGTGCGACATCAGAGCAAGTTCTTCCGACAATCGAGCACTTTCGGGGATTAGGCGTACGGAAGAATATTTATTTGCCCACGCTTGCATATTTTTTTTTTCTTCTTTTCCCCCAAATAGAAAAATAGAAATATCCTCCTTTTTATCAATTGTTTCTATTATTTTTTCCGTTTTTTCGGGAGGATAAATTTTTCCTTGATGTTTGGCAAAAGGAGCAATTCCGACCCATTTCCCTTTTTTGATTCCAAAGATTTCGGGCAATTCCGGTTTATTTTCATAAATGGAATCAAAAGCAATATCGAATTGAAATCCAAGTTTTAAAAATACTTCGCGGTAACGCTCAAAACTAGTTTTTAATTGAGCCGATTTATCTTTGCCGTATTTGACAAGTGCGCGTTTTTCGTTTCGACCTTTGTCTATTTTTTTTGTTTTTATTCCCGAAAAAGAAAAAAGCAAACGGAGCAATTGTGTTCGGAGTACATCATGTAAATCGGCAACAGCATTGAAATGATATTTCTTTAATTCGCAAAAAAGATGAATTATCCCGATGAAACTGCCGTTTTTTGCTTTGTCAAATGGAATAACCTTTAAGTTTGGTATAGTAGCAAACATGGGGGAGAAAGCTTTAGGTGTGAGCATATATAGCTCCACATCTTCTTTCCGAGCCAGACTGTCTAATGTCGGAATAGTCATGGCTACATCGCCCATGGCAGAAAGACGAACCACTAAAACTTTTTTCATGTTTGGGTATTGTAAATTTTATTTTTTCCCGTATAAAATCGGATTCAAACTTGGGTCGTTGTACATTTTCATTTGTTTGTACACTTTCATATATTTTCGTCCGGCTTCGATGTCGGTAAGTAGTTGGTCAATGGCAGATGAGAGGTCAATTCGTTGTTCTAACAGAACATTGAGCTTTTGTTGGCATTGCGCAATATGTTCAGCCGAGGCATCAGTACGCTCTGCTTCTGCACGCATATGGTAAATTTTTAATGCAAGGATAGACAAACGGTCTATTGCCCACGCCGGACTTTCGGTATTAATTGCCGCATCTGGCTTTGCCGTAATTGATTTGTATTGATGAAAAAAATAGCTGTCGATTACTTCGACCAAATCTGTACGGTCTTGATTCGATTTGTCGATGCGGCGTTTGATGGCGAGTGCATCAACAGGATTTATATTCGGGTCGCGGATAATATCTTCCAAATGCCATTGTACGGTGTCAATCCAGTTTTTTGCGTATAGGATACCTTCAATAGACGAAGCTTCATACGGATTTTTCATTTCGGCATCTACATCATTTGTGTGATGATAATCGATGATGCAACGATCAAAAATTAAATTTGCATTGGTAGTAAAAGACATCTTTTTAACAAGAACAATTAATTATTAGTGATTGATGAGCTATTTTTCTTCATTGTCATAAGTGAAAGTAAGAGCTCCTGAAGGACAATTGTTTACCGTTTTGATGAGTTCTTTGGTAGAGGCGGCATGTACATTTATCCAAGGGCGTTTAGTAACATCAAATACTTGGGGCAGCTCATACACACAAATGCCTGAATGGCAACATAAATCGGGATACCAATGAATAGTAATTTCCCCGTTGCTATACTTTTTGTGAATTTTTTCCATGACTTTTTCTCTGGTTTCGCAAAGATAGTTAAATTTCTTTTTGCAATACAGAATTGCGTCTTTCTTCGTATTTTTGTGAGGTAAAAAAAACTAAATTATGTCTGTTTCTATTCAACATGTTACTAAGTATTACGGAGAACAATGTGTATTGAACAATGTAAGCTTCGAAATCGGTTCGGGTGAGATTGTTGGTTTTATAGGTCCGAACGGCGCCGGAAAATCAACTATGATGAAATCAATTACCGGATTTATTCCATACGAAACGGGTTCTATCAAAGTCTGTGGTTTGGAGGTAAAGGACCATTCGCTGGAAATAAAACAGCTGATAGGTTATCTACCTGAGCACAATCCGCTGTATTTGGATATGTATGTGAAAGAGTATCTGAAATTTGTCGGTGAAATGTATGGATTGGGAAAAAATGTTTCGAAACAGGTAAACGAAATGATTGAACTTACCGGGTTAGCTTTGGAACAAAAGAAAAAAATCGGACAACTATCCAAAGGCTACCGCCAGCGGGTAGGACTTGCGCAAGCCTTGATACACGACCCCGCCGTGCTTATCCTCGACGAGCCGACTACCGGACTTGACCCCAATCAGTTAGTTGATGTGCGTAACTTGATTTCCGAAATCGGAAAGCAAAAAACGGTAATGCTTTCTACACACATTATGCAGGAGGTAAGTGCTATTTGCGATCGTGTTATTATCATTAATCGAGGAAATATTGTTGCCGATGAACATGGCAAAGAGATTGTTTCTACAGGAATAAAAACTTTCGTTTTCATCGTGGAGTTGGGCGAAGAAATTGATGAAAAGATTTTAGCCGAGATAAAAGGGGTAGAAAATATTATAAAAGCAAAAAGTACATTGTTTCGTTTGGAAAGTTCGCAAGATATTCGTGCCGAAATATTCCGCTTTATGTCCGATAGAGGATTAACACTACTCACCCTCAATCAACAGGAACGAAATATGGAAGATGTTTTCCATGAACTGACCAAATAATGTTTTTTAAACATTTGATACAGAAAGAGAAAAATTTTGTGTTTTTTATTTCTTCTTAAAAAAACATTTGTACATTTGTAGTATCATTTTAGTATTTTATGACACTAATATATAATGGTTAAAAAAACAAAAAACATCATTTTTGACTGCATTTTTAACACTTTAAATTTGCATAATTCGATATATTTGTTAACACACACACTAACATCACATCCTACACGCGCGCATGCGCGCGAAAGCAAGCGATTGAGGTTATTTGCATCACTAAAGAAGTTGTGACTTTAGTGATTTTTTTATGCCTACAAATGGGATTGTAAAAAATTTTATTTGTAAGCTTTTTTTGTTAATAAATATAAATTGGGTTGAATATGGGATCTAAAAACACATGAAGATTAACTCGATGTAATTTGTTTTAGTAAAAGGATAATTATCAATTTTGTTTTTGGTAAGGTCTAATCTATTATTAAAGATTAACAAAATGTAGTAAGCAATAATTTGCTTTGCATTTTTGAGTATAGGTACGGTTGGCATTTTCTTCTAAGCTCATTTTGATAGCAACGAAACAAGATTTATAATATATTTTCGTTATTTTAAATGGATAAAACTCTATCGGCTAATGAGTTGTAATTGAATAAATAAGGTGTGACCAGAATGGTCTGCAAATAATTTTTAGTTAATTTAAAACAATGATTTTTCTTTCTCCTCAATTTATTAAATCGTTTATTATTCCCAATGGAGTAAGGAATATTAACGACTATGCTTTTTCTAATTGTAGTAGCCTTAATTCTATTACTATTCCGGAAGGAGTAAATACTATTGGTTCTTTTGCTTTCGAGCATTGTTATAATCTTTCCTCGATCTGTATTCCGATATCTTTGCATGCTATTGGGTTCAAAGCATTTTATTGTTGTTCTGCTCTTACTTCAATCATTATACCTAAGGTAAGCGTCATTGCATCCTCTGCTTTTGAAGGATGTACAGGACTTACTTCCATAACAGTACTTAATCCGATAGCTATAGATATTGATTATAGCGTGTTTGCCGGAGTAGATAAAAAAGCATGCACACTTCATATCCCGTCAGGAGGTTGTTCTTCATATCAATTTGCTGATGTATGGAAAGAATTTGGATTAATAGTCGAAGATGCTTTTATCGAGAGTTTTTCTGTTGAGATGTATGAAAATAAAATTTCTATTACAGGAGATATTATAGGTAAACCTGTAGAAGTATTTACATCAAAGGGGATAAATGTGTGTAAAATGAGAACTACTAAAAATGAAATGAAAATTTTATTGCCTAAAAAAACCGGAGAATATGTTATCAAAGTAGGGGATGAGATGGTAAGAATAGTTAAAAAATATAGTAATGCTTATTCTAGTAAAAAAAGCAATGGTGAAAAAATTAAATAGTAATGAGGAATTTTCGATCAAGTTATCAAATTTTTTAAATGAAGTCAAAGTCTTTTATTGTTAGGAGGAGAGCTGTTGAAGCTTATTTCAAAGGAAAGAAGAAAAATATTTAAAGAATGATAGCATTCTAATCTAAGAGGAGCGGATATTTATTCGCTCCAATTTTTTATAGATAGGGAATAATTGTTTCTAATCGGCTGCCCCGTGATCCTTTAATTAGTATAGTTGCATTTTTGATGGGATTACCTTGCAAGTATTCGATGAAATCGTCTGTTTTTACAAAAACAGTAAAGTTATTGCGGGTTGCACTAAAACATTCTCCAATCAAAAAAACTTTTTCTATATCTTGAGTTGCAACTAAATCCACAATGTGTTGATGCTCTGTTGCACTATCGGCTCCCAATTCGCGCATATCACCCAATACAACCATTTTATTAGGCAACGAAATGCGGGCAAAGTTTTCCAGTGCGGCTTTCATACTAGTCGGATTCGCATTGTATGCGTCAATAATTAGTTTATTATGCGTGGTTTCCGTAAATTGTGAACGATTATTCTCTGGTTTGTACTCGCTTATTGCTTTGGAAATAGCGTTTTCATTGACTCCGAAAAATACACCTATACAGATGGCTGCCAACATATTTTCGACATTGTAATCGCCGATTAGATTGCTTACAATTTGATGAATTATCGTTTGCCCTTTTTTTTGCCAATTAAGTTCGATGAAAGGAGCATTCTTTGTTATCTCACCCCAAACTTCTCCTGTTTTATTTTTTATTCCGTAACCAATAACGGGTATTCCTTCCGATTTTTTGGTCAAAATCTCATTGTCTAAATTGACAAAAGCCTGTCCGCCTGTTTCGCGTAAGAAATCGTAGAGTTCGCTTTTGGTTTTGATTACGCCTTCGAAAGAGCCGAATCCCTCCAGATGCGCCTTGCCCAAATTAGTAATAATACCGACATTGGGAGTAGCAATTTCGGCTAATGTTTTGATTTCGCCCGGATGATTGGCTCCCATTTCGATTACTGCCAGCTGATGCTCTTTAGTAAGGTTTAGCAATGTAATCGGCACGCCTATATGATTATTCAAATTGCCTTCTGTGTAAAGAACATTATATTTTTTACTCAAAACGGCGGCGATTAATTCTTTGGTAGTAGTTTTCCCGTTCGTTCCGGTAATGGCGAGTACAGGTAATCCTAATGTGATGCGATGATGGTGCGCAAGTTGTTGTAGTGCGCTTAGCACATCATCTGCCAAAAACATACGCGTATCGGTAGTGGCAATTTTTTGATCCTCTACAACCGCAAATGCACAACCGTTGTCTAATGCCGCTTGAGCATATTTATTCCCATCAAAATTTTCTCCTTTTAATGCAAAAAATATAGAATCTTTCGGACAATTCCGGCTGTCGATAGTGATAATCGGGTGTTGTAGATAGAGGTCGTAAAGTGTTTCGATCATGGTTTATTTATGTTTATATCGTTCCAAAGCCTTTTTTAAGAAAGAGGTAAATTTTTCTATATCTTCGTTGTAAGCATATGGCTGCGAAATAGGATTTCCGTTATTATCCAATGCAATATAATACGGTTGCGCGTTAGCTCCGAATTTGATTCGTTGCAAGTAGCTCCATCGCTCACCTTGTGTTTCAATAAAGAGGGGTTTATTGTTTTCGGTAACTGTAATTGGTTTTTCTAATTTTTTCCGATCATCGACATACAGCGAAATAATAACAAATTGTGACAACAGACTTTTTATTTCGCTATGTGTAAAAACAGCCGCTTCCATCTTGCGACAGTTCACGCAACCATATCCTGTAAAATCGACAAAAACAGGCAGTTTATGTTTTTCTGCATATTTCATACCTTGGTCATAATCGTGAAAAACTTCGTTTGTTTCTTGTGGAGGGAGAAAAGCGCTGATGTTTTTCAGTGGAGCGCCCCAAAATCCTTGAGCCAAATAGATAACGAACAGCAAAATCAATCCCGCGCTTATTTTGCGCAAAATGCCGATAGATTGTCTTTTCGAATCGTGAGGGAAACGGATAATACCCAACATATACAATGCCCAGCAAAAGAAAATACCTATCCAAATGGCAATAAACAGATTACGCGGCAAGATGCCCCAGCCGTAAGTAAGATCGGCTACCGAAAGGAATTTCAGCGCTAAAGCCAATTCCAAAAAAGCCAAGGATACTTTTATCATATTCATCCAACTGCCGGATCGCGGCATTGAATTAAGCCACGAAGGGAACAAAGCAAACACGCTAAAAGGCAGAGCCAGTGCCAGTGCGAAACCAAACATTCCCACGGCAGGCGATAGCAGAGAGCCTGTACTTGATACCTCAACCAGCAATGTGCCGATAATAGGACCTGTACAAGAAAACGAAACAACTGCCAATGTAAATGCCATTAGGAAAATACTGAACAATCCGGTAGTATGTTCCGCCTTATTATTTAATGCAGTAGACCATGATGCCGGTAATGTGATATCAAAATAGCCGAAAAATGAAATGGCGAAAATAATAAGCATTACAAAGAAGGCCAAGTTAAAAATAGCATTGGTTGATAGTGTATTTAGCGCGCTTGCGCCGAAAATAAGTGTAATCAGAATACCTAATGCCAAATAAATAAAGATGATGCTTAGCCCATAAAAGATGGCTTCTTTTCTTCCTTTTTGCCGATTTTTATTCCGTTTAAGGAAAAAACTTACTGTCATCGGGATAATAGGCCAAACACAAGGAGTGAACAATGCCAATAATCCTCCTGCAAAACCGGCAAAAAATATCAACCAAAGGGATCTATTTCCGTTGCTGGATTCTCCTATTTCGTCGAATGATTTTAATTGATCAATTACCGGATACCAATAATCTTTTATAGCCGATATTGTTTCTGTTGGAGTAGGAGCAGTAAAGTTTGTGTTTGCAACAATTGTATCTTCTGTAGTCGCAGAACTATCTTTTTTTATAGTGAATAAAAACGGCACTTTTTTAGGAGGGAGGCAACTGCTGTCGTTGCAACACATAAATCGAACAAAGCCCGAGATGAAAGTTTCGGAATGTGCTTGTCGCGTTATTTTTTGAGTAAAAACAGCTTTTTCCTTATACCACGATAACTCCATATCAAAAATAGGATCGTATTCTTTTATTAATTTGGATTGAGGTATGATTTTACCCGATAAAACTGCTCCTTCTGTTTTTTCGAAAATAAAAGATGTGGGAATTGGACCATCTTCCGGTAATTGTATTCCGTACATGTGCCACGAATTTTGTATAGAGGCTTCGAAAACCAATTCAACTTCGGTGGGAGAAATTGTGCGTTGAGAAAATGTCCATTTTACAGGATCGAAAATTTGAGCTTGCAAGCTAATGATGCTTACCAAAAGTAAAAAATATGTGAGTTTTGATTTCATGCTTTTTTATAAACAATGCAAATATATAAAAAAGCAGTTATTTTATTGAAAACAAGGGATTAGAATCTAATTCTTATTTATTGGAAAGTTCTAAAGGTTAAGCTTGTTTGGATATAACGATTTTGAACAAAGTCTAAGTCCGAACATGGGAGAATAATTTGATATACAAAAATAAATAAGATAATCCTGAATTTTTCTTGTAGCAGACATTTTAAAAATGAAGTATGGAAATCTGTTGAATCTAAATATGGTAAAGAAGATTCTTACTTAACAGCCCAATTTTCCTGGTATAACTTCACTTTGTTAATATCGAAAACCAAATCGTCTTTATTCGGAATAAGAATTTTGTAGGTTTTGCCACTTTTGTTTTCCAGTTTATTGCCTCGCAACCATAGGTTGAATGTTTTAAACTGTACATACGGTACTCCATGCTCTTTGGCAAAAGCAGCTAAATCGGGTATAGAGGTCGAAACTTCTATTTCTTTTGTCCGAATCATCGGGTAATATTGATCCTTGCGGATGTAGTAACCATAAGCTTGCGGCTGCTTCAGGAACTCTTTCATTGCCAGAATACGGAATACATAGCGGCTTGTTTCCTCGTTGAGCCAAAGATCTTCAAAGTCGGTAGTTTTTTGATCGGCAACGGCATTTTTTATTCTTCCTATGCCCGCATTATAAGCCGCGGCGGTAAGGATCCAGTTGCCGAAAACGGCGTATGCTTTATTCAAATAGGCGCAAGCTGCTTCAGTCGATTTTTCCACATGATAACGCTCATCGACAGAATCGGTTACTTCCAAGCCGAGTTCTTTGGCAGTTTCGGGCATTAGTTGCCAAAACCCTGCTGCTTTCAAGCCTGAAAGCGCGCGGATGTTGAAGTTGCTTTCAATGAGAGCGAGGTATTTAAAATCGTTCGGGATACCGTTCTTTTCCAAAATAGGTTCAATAATGGGGAAATACTGATTCGCCCGTTTCAGGCTTTGCAGTGTATAAGAGTGTTGATAGGTAATGGTCGAAATCTCGCGGTCGAATCGTTCGCGTACATCGTAGCGGATAAGAGGTATTTTTTCGCCTGCAAAAACTACCGATTTAGGTATTTCGGACGATTCTACGCATTGCTTCAGTTGGCAAACGACAGAATCCTGTTCTGCTTTATCTGCCAATGAAAAAGAGAAAATACAACAAACAAGCAACACAGCAAAACCTCCTGCCGCACCACTTAAAATATATCCTAATTTAGAGTTGTTTTTCATAAGTGTGAATTGTTGGTTTTGTTGTCATTGCGGGCTTGTGGCCTCGAAAACCTCAGCCACCAGCCGAACGATGAGGCTCTCGTAACTTTCTCCGTTCTCTGTCCTTACTCACTGAGTTTAATATCTCTGATCATTAATTGTAACGAAGTATTTCCGTTGAAGTTGTTTTCTTCGATCGTATAACAAATATCAACCGGTTTTCCTTCTTTCAGCGGAAGGAAAAAATCTGCCATGCGAAATGCAATTCCATTTATCGAGACTCCTGAAGGATCGGTCATTTCTAATCGTAAGTGTTCTTTATCTTTTCCCACCAAAGAACTTTTTCCGTTATCAATAACCCGTTTCGTACAGAAATAAGGTTTCATATTATCAGGTCCGAAGGGATTAAACTGTTTCAGGAGCTTAAAAAATTTGGGAGAGATATCTCCAAAACTTATTTCCGCGTCAATATCTATTTGAGCGTCCAGTTGTTCGGGCAAAATATTTTCTTGTACAAAATTTTCGAAACGGGTAGTAAATGCGGCAAGATTTTCTTCTTTCAATGATAATCCTGCAGCGTACATATGTCCGCCAAAATTTTCGAGTAAGTCCCGACATGTTTCAATGGCTTTGTATATATCGAAGCCGGGCACTGAACGAGCAGAACCGCTAACCATACTATTGGCGAGAGTCAGCACAATAGTTGGTCGATAGTGGTTTTCGGCTAACCGGGACGCGACAATTCCTACCACGCCTTTACTCCATGTAGGGTTATACACAACGATGGATTTTTTGTTTTGAAAATCCAAATCGTTTTCCAGTTGTTCAAGAGCTTCGTCGGTAATGGATTTGTCCAGATCCTTGCGGGTAGTATTGTGTTCGTCTATTTCGATGCTTCGTTCACGGGCGAATTTTTCGTCGTTTGTAACCAGCAGCTCTACCACTTCTTTTGCCGAAGTGATTCGTCCGGCGGCATTTATCCGGGGACCTATTTTAAATACAATATCGCTAATGGTAAGTTCTTTTTCTGGAAGACCTGTAATGTCGATAATGGATTTCAATCCCAAGCTTGGACTGATATTCAGGTGTCGAAGCCCGTAAAATGCCATAATTCTGTTTTCTCCTGTAATAGGTACAATATCCGAAGCAATGCTTACGGCAACAAGGTCGAGCATAGGAATCAGCTCTGAAAACGGTATGTTATTGTTAGCGGCAAAAGCTTGCATAAATTTAAAACCTACGCCGCAACCACAAAGATGTTTATAAGGATAAGTGCAATCGCTTTGTTTAGGATTAAGTATGGCAACGGCTTTAGGGAGTTCCGGATCCGGAGTGTGATGATCGCAAATGATAAACTCTATCCCTTTTTCAAGAGCATAATTTGTTTTCTCAATTGATTTAATTCCGCAATCCAATGCGATAATAAGCGTGAATCCATTCTCGGCAGCAAAGTTTATCCCGTCGAATGAAATTCCGTATCCTTCTTTGTACCGGTCAGGTACATAGAAATCGATTTCCGAATATACTTTTTTCAGAAATTTGAACACTAAAGCAACGGCCGTTGTTCCATCAACATCATAGTCGCCATAAATAAGGATTTTTTCTTTGTTGAGAATAGCACGGTTAAGCCGTTCTACAGCTTTGTTCATATCCTTCATAAGGAAAGGATTGTGAAGCTCTGCCAACTGCGGACGAAAAAATTGTTTAGCGCTGTCAAATGTCGTAATACCCCTCTGTACAAGCAATTGTGCAAGGGTTGGACTAATCTTTAATACAGCGGCTAATTCTTGTTTTTGCTTCTCTTGTTCATCGCTTAAGGAATAAAAATTCCACCTGTTCGTCATGTATATGTTGTTTTTGTTTTTGCGCAGCAAAATTTTCTTATGCATTTTTATGCTTGAAGAAAAAGAGGCGTAAAGATAAATAAAAATACTTGAGAATTAAATTCAGAAGAATCTGGAGTAATAAATTCTTATTACTTTTGCCTTTTCTAATAGTTACACATTCAATAGATAAACGCGACAAAAAAGATTATGGTTCAATTGAAAAAAATATTTCTTTTTGCATTAATTGTATTTTTTACGGCTTGTGCAAATCGTTCGGGTGGTCCTCAGGGCGGTCCTCAAGATATTACTCCGCCTACCCCCCAAAAATCGAACCCGAAGAATAATACAATTAATTTTAAGGGAAAAAGAATCGATATTGACTTTGACGAATTCGTGATGATAAAGAATCCATTGGAAGGGGTAGTTATTTCACCCATACAAACAGTTCCTCCCGCCATCAGAAGTAGCGGAAGACGAATTACGGTTATATTAAATGATTCGATAAAACCGAATACTTCTTATACAATTGATTTTGGTAATTCTATTACCGATCTGAATGAAAGTAATCCGATTCCGAATTATTTATTCAGTTTTTCTACAGGCGAAAAGTTAGATACATTACGAATTTCGGGGACAGTGCTCGATGCCGCTTCGTTGAATCCTGTTTCGGGACAAACAGTAGGGATTTATCCGGCCGGTATTGATTCGGTTTTTGTAAAAACAATACCGTTGCGAATTGCTAAAACAGATCAGAACGGACGATTTACTATTAATAATGTAAAAGAGGGTGAGTATCGTGTTTTTTCTTTAGCCGATGTAGGTAACGATTATCTGTATAATAATTCTGCCGAAAGAGTATCTTTCCTCGAAGAAACTATAAAACCAAGTGTTACGGATACGACTATCGTAGATACTTTAAAAATTACCCTTCCTAAAGATAAAACAAAAAAAACGCTCGATAGTTTAGTTACACGAATTCAAACCCGTTTTTTGCCGGATGATATTATTTTGCGTTCTTTCAAAAAAGAATCTTATTCACAACAGATAAAAAAATCGGAGCGTCCGCAAGCGTATAAAGTTTCGTTCTTCTTTGCTGCTGAGAATAAAGAAAAACCATCGATAAAACCTATTAATTTTAGCCAATCGGCGATTAAAGGATTTATTTATAGTACAAAAATGGATAGTATTACTTGCTGGATAGCCGATTCCACGACTTACACCATGGATACTCTGAAGTTTGAAGTTACCTATCGTCCGTCGGATACGATAGAAGTAAGAAGAGATACTGTAAATACTATTTTCAGGACGAAGAAATTAACCGAAAAAGAGAAAAAGAAGAAAGAAAAAGAAGAAAAAGAGAAACCAATTATTGAGTATCTCAAATTCTCAAGCAATGTTCAGAATCCGATGGATGTATATAAGCCGATTCGTTTTTCATTTGGTGTTCCTATCGAAAAAATGGATAAAAACAGTATTTGTCTATTATCCAAACGCGATTCTGTGTGGAAACAAATACCCCCGTTGGATATAAAAGTGCTGGATGATTTGAATATAGATTTTGAAGTAAATTTTGTATATAATCCAAATGATGATTATAAATTTATGATTGATTCGGCCGCGCTTACTTCCATCTACGGAAAAGTAAATGATAAAATAACAAATGATTTTTCCATTAAAGGAGCAGAAAGATATAGTACTCTTATTGTTACTTTTATACAGAATTATCCCCAAAATGCAGTAATCGAATTGCTTAACGATAAGGATGCTGTAGTTACTAAAAAAGCAGCAGATTCTATCAGTACGACTTTCGAATATTTAACTCCCGGCGAGTACTACTTGCGATTTTTCATCGATAGAAATGGTAATGGCGTTTGGGATACCGGCGATTACAAAACATCTACACAACCCGAAGCGGTCTATTATCTGGAACAACCGCTTAATCTCCGTGCAAATTGGGAATTGGAGCAAGAATGGGATTATTTGGCTACACCTGCCGATAAACAAAAGCCGGCTATTTTAAAGAAAGAAATGAAGAATTAACGCGAAGCAAAAAATGAAGTCGATTTGATTTCATCGCTTTCGAAACCATGGCTCAGAGCAAACGCAAATAGTTTTGCTTTTCGTTCGTAGTCGTTTTTTGCTTTCAGATTTTTTGCTTTGTTTGCGAGCAAATTCTCTAAAATCTCAGCATATTCGTTTTCGTCTATTTCATTTAAAGCTGCAGCAATTATTGGTGCAGCTATTTTTTTTGCTTTCAGTGAATACGCTATTTTTTTTCGTCCCCATTTATTATAACGCAAAGCTCTTTTTACGGACATTTGGCAGTAGCGGACATCGTCTAAAAATTTTTCTTCTTTCAGGTATTTTATCAGCTTTTTGCTATCCGATTCCGTCAAACCCCATTCTTTGAGTTTCATTTCTATATCCGATTCGCATTTTTCGTATCGGGTGCATAGGGCAGAAGCCCTAAATAAGGCTTGGTCATATGTTAAGGCATTTTTTTTCATACTTGCTTGGCTAAAATCATTCGATCGTTGCCGAAAAAATCTTTTCTCAGTACAATATTTTTAAATCCGATTTGCGTTAATAAATCCATTGTTTCTTTTCCGAAATGCTGATTAATCTCAAAATAAAGTTGTCCGTTCGCTGAAAGATTCTTTTTAGCAAAAAGTGCAATCTGTCGATAGAAAATCAGCGGGTCGGTGTCCGGAACGAAAAGCGCTAAAGACGGCTCGTAGTCGAATACATTGGCACTCATCGTTGTTTTTTCCGCTTCGCAAATGTAAGGCGGATTACTTACAATAATATCAAATTTATCTGCTTTATTCGATAAAAAATCGGAGAAAAGAGCATCTGCTTTTTGAAAGAAAACACTCACATCGTTTTGCTTTGCATTTTTTTGGGCAACAGCCAATGCTTCGTCCGAAATATCAAATGCGCTGACTTTCCAGTCGGGTTTATTTTTAGCAATGCTGATGGCAATACAACCACTCCCTGTACCTATATCTACTACAGAAAGATTCTTTTTATCCGCATTTTCCGAAAGAATCCATTCTACTAATTCTTCAGTCTCGGGGCGAGGAATAAGTACATGCTTGTTTACTTTGAAAGGAAGACCGTAAAAAATAGTTGAGTTGAGTATATACTGAATTGGCTTAAATTGTTGCAATTGATTAACAATTATTAAAAATGAATTTCTTTGATTTTCCAATAATTCGTTATTTTTGTTTGCGAGAATTTGTTCTATTTTTAATCCGGTCAAATTTTCAATGATCAAATAATAAAAATTCCGGATTTCATTATCGGAATAAAGTCCTGAAAGTTTTTCTGTTATATATTGCCGTGCATTTTGCATAGCACAAAGATAAAGAATAATGACGAACGAAGAATATATGCGTTTTTGCTTTCGCCTTGCCGAAAAAGGTATTGCCGATGTTGCTCCTAATCCTATGGTGGGGGCAATAATAGTGCATCGGGACGAAATTATCGGACAAGGCTACCATGAAAAATATGGTGGTCCTCATGCCGAGCCAAACGCAATTAACTCCGTTAAAAATCAAACATTGCTTAAAGAATCGACTCTTTATGTAAATCTTGAACCTTGTTCGCATTACGGAAAAACCCCTCCATGTGTTGATTTAATTATCGAAAAACAAATTCCACAGGTGGTGATTAGCAATGTAGATCCTAATCCGAAGGTTTCCGGCCACGGGATTAAGAAATTGCAGGAAGCTGGAATAAAAGTTACAACCGGTATTTTGGTAGAGGAAGGCTGGGAATTGAATAAACGATTTTTTACCTATTACACACAAAAAAGACCGTATGTTTTATTAAAATGGGCTCAATCCATCGATGGATTTATGGATAAGGTTCGCGAGGATTTATCCGTTCCTCCGGTTATTTTTTCTACTCCTGAAACACAAAAATTGAATCATAAAATTCGGGCAGAGGAAGCAGCTATTTTGGTCGGAACAAATACGGTTTTACTGGATAATCCGCAGCTTACAACCCGACTGTGGAAAGGAAAGGATCCGCTTCGCATTAGTTTTGATTGTGATAATAAAATTCCGTCCGATGCGTGTATTTTTGATTTATCTGCAGAAACACTAATTTTTTCGAGAAAAACAAAACGAGTAAATAATTTTATTAGTTTTGTGACAATCGATTTTTCTAAAAATGTTTTGCAACAAGTGATGGATGAGTTGTATGCTCGTAAAATCATATCTTTGATTGTAGAAGGAGGAGCTCAAACGCTTCGTTCGTTTATTGAAGAAAATCTGTGGGATGAAGCAAAAGTGGAAATTGCTCCATTTCTGCTTAAAAATGGAGTAAAAGCACCGGAGCTAAATAAAAATTTACTTTATAAAGAAGAATTTATCGGAGAAAATAAGTTACAATATTATAAAAATGTTTCAGTGGACTAATATATTAACATTGCTTTTGGTAGGAGTTTATTTGTATTTTCTAATATCTGCGATTGCAGTATTGATATTGGAAAATCGTAATCCTATCCGCTCTATAGCATGGCTGTTGGTGCTTATGTTTTTACCTGTTTTAGGATTATTGTTTTACGCGATTTTCGGACAAAAAGTACGGCAAAAGAAAAAGATTAAAAAATTGAGTATCCGTTCGGGAAAAGCTTCAGCCAAAGTAAAACCGGATCTCAGTGTATTATCTTATTACTCCTCTCTTTCGGATAATGCCAAAGGGCTTATTAGCTTGCTTTATCATAGTGACGAGGCTTTGATTTACGAAAGCAGCCAAATTGATATTCTTGCGGAACCTAAAACAACTTTTGATAGTATTTTTTTGGATTTGGAGAAAGCCAGCGACCATATTCATATTCAGTTTTACATTATTGTAAATGATTCGGTAGGAAATCGATTGCTTGATATATTGCTTAGAAAAGCTGCCCAAGGTGTCGAAGTTCGTTTAATTTATGATTATTGGGGATGTTTCGGTCTGCCTAAAAAATATATTCGGCAAATGAAAGAAGGCGGGATTCATTGTTATGCATTTTTCCCACCTAAATTTCCATTTATTTTAAGCCGCTTAAATTATCGTAATCACCGTAAGCTGATTGTCGTTGATGGAAAAATCGGATATACCGGCGGAGTCAATATGGCTGACCGTTATTTGTACGGAAATGCTTTAGGCACATGGCGAGATACAATGATACGATTTGAAGGAGCTGCTGTTTTAGGTTTACAAGAAGCATTTTCGGACGACTGGTATTTTGTGGACAGAACCATTATAGATCATGACCGTTACTTTCCTTCGCAAAAAACATTTGCTAAAAATTTGGTACAAATTGTGGATAGCGGTCCGGACACCTTATTCCAGAGTATTTTGCAAGGAATGTATTATGCTATTAGCACATCCCAAAAGTATGTTTATATACAGACGCCTTATTTTATGCCTCCAGATGAAATCTCTGTTGCCATTGAAACAGCTGCTTTGCGTGGTATAGATGTGCGTTTACTTATCCCGATAAGGTCGGATGCTTCAATGGCTACTGACAGCAACTGCTCATATATAGAGCGGATGCTTGATGCCGGAGTGCGGGTTTATAACTATCAAAAAGGATTTTTGCATAGTAAAGCATGGGTGGTTGACGATGCTATCTCATCAGTGGGAACAGCTAATGTCGATTTTCGTAGTTATGAACAAAATTTTGAGGTTACTTCTTTTATTTATGAAGAAGAAACAGCGTTGAAAATAAAATCACTTTTTTTGAACGATTTGAATGATGCAGTTGAGATTGATAAAGAATCTTGGAAAAACAGACCTAAATTTCAGCGATTTAAGGAATCATTAGCCAGATTATTCAGTCCTATTTTATAAAATTAAAACCAAAATGCGTATGAAAAAATTTATTTTATCAGTATTAATAGGCGGATTATTTGCAGCAAATTTATCCGCCCAATCTATTCCGGATTCTACCGGCATAGCAAAGAATGACTCTGTTGCAGTAAGCGGAATCTCTGTGGATTCTGTTGCAAAAGTTACACCGGCGGATTCTACTATCGCTATTGTTGCTCCAAAAGATAGCGTTATAGCTACTCCAGATACAATATTACCGAAGTCGGTAGCAGAGGCTGAAAATGTTGCAGACGAAACTTTTCCTGCAGAAGAATCAAATAAAAGCTTTGTTGTGCAACAAGATGCACCGAAAGCAGCTTCGTCAAAATCGGGCAATTCTATCTTTTTTAAGCATTGGGGATTAGGTTTGGGAGTAAATACTTACGGATTTAACGGAAGTATTAATACCCGCATTGTTCCTCATTTGGATGCCCGTTTAGGTTTTAATTATCTTGCTTTTAAGTATGACGAGCCGATAGAATTTACAGCTTACGATATCAAAACCGATGATGAAATGAATGGTTCGATGTCTAATTTTAATCTGAAATTTCCTAACGGAAGTCTTTTACTCGACTTTTATCCATGGGCAAACGGGTTCTTTAGCATTACAGGAGGAATATATTTTGGTAACAACAAAATAACATCTGATGGACATATTAATAATTACAAGGATGGTCAAGTTTTTGAAGTGATTGATGGTGTGTATATCAAACCGGATGAAAATGGTAATTTTAATGCCCGGATAAGATTAGGTAATACCATAAAACCATATTTCGGTATTGGGTTGGGAAAAACAATGCCAAAACATCGTGTTTCATTCAAATATGATTTAGGTTTGATTTATCAAGGAAAGATTGTTATAGAAAGTGATAATGAGGTTGCTTCTGGAAGTGTCCAAAATCTGATTGATGATAGTATTGAATTTAATTTTAACGAAAAATTGCTGAGATTATGGCCAATGATGTCGTTTGCCATTTCAATCCGATTGTTTTAATGCAATTTTAGGAAAATAAAAACGCTTTGAAAATTAATTTTCAAAGCGTTTTTTTGTAATATAACATTCCGTTTTTCAACTCTAATGTCGATGGTACATTATTTATAAATAAGCCTCCGGTACCTAATCCCTGCGGCAGTGGATTATTTTTTGTGAAAACCCATTGAGCAATAGCATTTAATCCTATATTACTCTCCAATGCTGAAGTTGCCCACCAGCCGATATTTTGTTTTTTTGCAATGGAAATCCATTCGTCGCAAGCACTAAATCCGCCTAACAAAGAAGGTTTTAAAATAATATATTGGGGAGAAATGGTTTGCAGGAGTTTTTCTTTTTCTTGCAAAATATTTACACCGATTAATTCTTCATCCAAAGCAATAGCAATAGGAGATCTCCGACAAAGATTTTTCATTGCTTCCGTTTGTTTGGAGGCAATAGGTTGCTCTATCGAGTGAATAGTGTATTCCGTTAATGCTTTTAGACGATCCAAAGCTTCGTCGGCAGGGAAAGCTCCGTTGGCATCTAAACGAATTTCTGCCGTAGGAAATTCTTTTCGTAGTTGTTTGATAAAATAAAGTTCTTCGTCGAAATTAAGTGAACCTACTTTCATTTTCAGCACCTTGAACCCCATAGTAAATTTATTTTCTGCTTGCTTCCACATCGAATCAAACGAATCCATCCAGATTAATCCATTAATGGGAATAGCTGCTTTGTGTTCCGTAAAATCCGACGGAAAAAGAATTTGTTTTCCTCCTGTCTGCAAATCAAGCAATGCTGTTTCTATGGCAAACCGTAAAGCCGGAAAGTTTTTTAGTTGAAAGTTTTTCGTGTTAAATTCTTCTACTGTTCTGTAGATAATTTTTTCTAATTCCGGGATATCGTCAATGCTTAGCTTTGGGATAATCGAACATTCGCCAATTCCTACAACAGCAGGATTTGATTTATTCCAAATACGAATAAACCAACTGTCTTTTTCGTGCAGTACACCTCGCGATGTGCCGGCAGGAAACGAAAACTCAAAGGTGTGTTTTTCGACTGATGCTTGCATTTTTAAGAAAAATTTTTGCAGATTATGTCGATTATTACAGACAAAGAATCTGCGGAAATCTTCTGAATCTGTGGAAAAAATATTTTCGGAAACAAATGTTATTAATACAGTAGGATTTTCTTTCCTCGTACTTCATCAAGTAATTCTGCCATGGCCAAATAAATAGCGCTGCTACCACAGATTACACCGATTACTCCGGCAACTATACCGATAATTGCGCCGGTACAAGTTCCATGCATCCAATTGTGTGCTGCCAACAAATAAAACAGAATGGTAAGTGATAGGAATATAAATTGTGTTACACGACCACCACCCCATGTGCCTAACCACATAAAGAAAGTGAATGTTCCCCATAAGAAAAGATACCAAGCAAAGAATGACGGATCTGTTGCAGCGGCTTTTGTAAAGCCCATTTCAGGCAACATCCAAATGGCGCATAAAGTCATCCAAAAGAAACCATACGAAGTAAATGCCGTGGCTCCAAACGAGTTTCCTTTACGGAATTCCATTATTCCGGCAAGTATTTGTGCTAAACCGCCATAAAAAATTCCCATTGCAATTATGGCTGCATTTACAGGGACAAAACCCATGTTATGGATATTCAACAAAATGGTAGTCATACCAAAACCCATCAGTCCGAGTGGGGCAGGATTAGCGTGTTTTTTTTCTGTCATAATGTTTTAAAAATAAATTGTTTTTGAAAATTTCCGGCAAAAATACAAAGAGTTTTCTATAAAATAAAAATTCCCGATAACCGAAGCTACCGGGAATTTTAATTAAAATTCTTTTTTCTTAATTTCCTAAATTAAACATATAACCTAGAGAAATACCAATGTTGGTATTTTTTAGAGAATCATCACCTGCATTATGCAAGTTTGACAATCCTAATTGATATTGAGCTTTCAAGAAGAAGTTTTTGTATTCAGCACCAATACCGAAGTTTAATCCAAAATCGAAAGGATTTATTTGGTCATCATCAGAGCCAAATTCAGCATCGAAATCTCCACCTACAGATAAACCATAAGCTAAGTAAGGACCGGCAAATGCTAAGAAATTAAAATCGTCGGCTAAAGGAGCACGGAACTGCGCATTGATAGGTAACTCTAAATAATTCAAATTCATTTTTAAAGTTTCCCCTAAAATGTCGTATTGTGTTCCTTTGCTGCTGTAAGCTAATTCGGGAGCAATAGACCACATTTCGTTAAATGAATACTCGGCAGCAGCACCAATTTTAAAGCCCATTTTCATAGAATTTCCATCAATGTCTCCTGAAAGGTTAGCCATGTTTAGCCCTACAGTAGGCCCCAATTTGAACTGTGCGTTAGCACCTGCAACCATTGCCAAAGCAAGCATTGCTGTTACGATAAATTTTTTCATATTAAAATATATTAAAAAAATACCTACTCTGTTGATGGATTTTCGGTTTCCTCCATTTTTTTAGTTTATGACAAAAATAAAGATAAAAATTTTATTTTAACAAAATGTTGATAAGTTTAAATCAGTTTCTTTCGGCAAAAAAAAGGAATTAAAATTTCTCCACATGAAAATTCTTAATTCCTAATTCTTAATTTATATTACGCTTGTGGCTCTTCCGGTTTCGGTTTCAACGCCTTGTGGGATAATTTGAATTTACCTGTTTTTTTATCAATATCAAGTAATTTTACTTCGATCATCTCGCCTTCTTTCAATCCGGTTTCTTCCATTGTTTCAAAGCGTTTCCAATCTATTTCCGAAATATGAAGTAAACCTTCTTTACCCGGCATAAATTCTACAAATGCGCCGTATGCCATGATTGATTTCACTTTAGCCGGATATACTTCGCCCACTTCGGGAATAGCTACAATCGCTTTTACACGGCCAACTGCCGCATCGAGCGAATCTTTGTTGGTAGCAGCAATTTCTACACGGCCTGTATCGCCAATCTCTTCGATAGCGATAGTAGCACCTGTTTCGGCTTGTATGCCTTGAATAATTTTTCCACCGGGACCGATAACTGCTCCGATAAATTCTTTTGGAATCATTAATACCACCAAGCGTGGAGCGTGTGGTTTAAGGTCTTCTCGAGGCTCGGCAATTGTTTCTTGAATTTTGTCTAAGATATGCAAACGACCCTCTTTTGCTTGGTGCAATGCTGTTTCCAAAATTTCGTATGAAAGCCCGTCCACTTTAATGTCCATTTGCGTAGCCGTGATACCGTCTTTGGTTCCGGTTACTTTAAAATCCATATCGCCGAGGTGGTCTTCATCACCCAAAATATCGGAAAGCACGGCAAAGTTTTTCCCTTTATTTTCGGAGATCAGTCCCATAGCAATACCTGATACTGGCTTCTTGATTAGTACACCGGCATCCATCAATGCCAATGTCCCGGCACAAACGGTTGCCATAGAAGACGAACCGTTTGACTCTAAAATATCTGAAACAACACGCACTACATACGGATAGTCTTCCGGTATCATCGGTTTCAGGGCACGGAAAGCCAAATTACCGTGTCCGATTTCGCGGCGGCCGATACCGCGAGAAGCTCGAGCTTCGCCTGTTGAGAATGGAGGGAAATTGTAGTGTAACAAGAAACGCTCTTTACCTTGTACAAGAGCTTCATCAACTGTTTTCTCGTCCATTTTTGTGCCTAAAGTAACAGTAGTCAATGATTGTGTCTCGCCACGAGTAAAGATAGCGGAACCGTGTGCTGCCGGCAAGTAATCAACTTCCGACCAAATCGGACGAATTTCAGTCGTTTTACGACCATCTAAGCGTTTGCCTTCATCCAAAATAGAACGGCGCATCGCTTCTTTTTCTACAGCATGATAGTATTTATCGATCAAGTCTTTCTTTTCGGCAATGTAATCAGGCTCTAATCCGGCGATATATTCTTCTTTTACTGCTGAGAAATTAGCTCCTCGTTCGTGTTTGTTTGCGTTGCACGAAGTAGCTACTGCATACACTTTATTATAAGTTTTTTCCCAAATATCTTTTTTAAGGTCTTCATCGTTTTCTTCGTGGCAATATTCGCGTTTTACGGTTTTACCAACAGCTTTCATCAGCTCTAATTGTACACGACAATGATCTTTGATAGCTTCGTGAGCTACTTTTATTGCGTTAAGTAAGTCATCTTCACTCACTTCTTTCATTTCACCTTCTACCATCATAATGTTATCTAAGGTAGCGGCTACCATGATGTCCATATCGGCAGTCTCGAGTTGAGCAAATGTCGGGTTAACAACAAATTCACCATTAATGCGAGCTACACGAACTTCAGAGATTGGTCCGTTGAAAGGTATATCCGAAACTGCTAAGGCAGCCGAAGCAGCCAAACCGGCTAATGCATCGGGCATATCTACTCCATCGGCAGAGAAAAGAGTTACATTTACAAAAGTTTCAGCATGGAAATCGTCCGGAAAAAGTGGGCGCAAAGCGCGATCGACCAAGCGCGACACTAAAATTTCATAATCCGACGGTCGGCCTTCGCGGCGGGTAAATCCGCCGGGAAAACGCCCAGCAGAAGCAAATTTTTCTTTGTAATCCACCGAAAGTGGCATAAAATCACAGCCCGGATTGGCTGATTGTGCGGCACATACTGTTGCCAAAAGCATCGTATTACCCATGCGCACCATTACCGATCCGTCGGCTTGTTTAGCCAACTTTCCGGTTTCGATGCTGATGGTTCGTCCATCACCCAGTGTGATGGTTTTTGTTACTACATTCATCTTTTAATTTTTATATTTTTAAACTTCTTAAAATCGCGCAAAGATAATCAAAATAATGATTAATGGTTAATTATCAATGATTAATGAAATTCTTAGGATGGAATGATTTGATTTTTAATAATTTATAAAAACCCCATTGAGCGCATAAAAAAGATAAATCCAAAAATAGTAAAACTTGAAATTATGGTTGTTAGCACAATGATTTGACCTGATAGTTGCCCGTCGCATCCCATATTTTCGGACATGATGTAAGAGGCTACTGCTGTTGGTGTAGCAAACAGACAAAATAAAGCACAAAGTTCTACCCCTCGGAAACCTAAATAAACAAAGGTTGCAATAGCCAGAGCCGGAATAATGATTAGTCGTAAAACACTAGCCGAAATGACCATTTTTATATTCTTATGCAAACTACGAAATTTGAATTGTCCTCCCATTACAATAAGTGCCAAGGGAGTAGCAATATCACCAATCATTTTAACTGTGTTGTCAATAGAATTTGGTAATTCCCAGTGAAAATATCCAAAAATAGATCCTATTACACATGCAATGATCAATGGATTTTTAAAAACATCTATCATGAATTGTTTTACTTGTAATTTGCCGGTTTTTTCTTCAGAAAAAAATGACAGAATCAATACTGCCGAAATATTATAATAAGGAATTGATACTGCCATAATCATCGATATCGGTGCCATAGCCGCTTGTCCATACATGCTTATTCCTAAGGGAATGCCATAAATAAGAAAATTGCTGCGATAAATCGCTTGTATCATACTGCCTCGTTGTCCGTTGCGTTTCACAAATAAAGGGACTAAAAGGCAAAGAACAACAATCATAACCGTGATGGTTGTCAAACAAGTGCTTATTAAATATGGATTTACATCGCCTTTGTGAACGGCAGAAAAAACACTTCGATATAGTAAAAACGGCAACGAAAAATTAAAAACAAATTTGTTTGCTTCTTTTAGAAAGTTGGGGGATAGGAATTTGAAATATGCTCCGGCATATCCTCCGGCTATCAGTAAAAATAATGGTGCAACTACTTGTACCGAAAAAATAAAATTTTCCATAAGAATAAATTAAGGTGCAAAAATAGTTATCAATTATTAATTTTCAATTGATTGAAAAGATGATTGATGAGGAAGTTTGTGTGCAAAAAACAGAAATTTGAAAATTAATTAATAATTAACAATTTACCATTAATAATTATTCATTACTTTTGTTGCCCGAAATCGAAAATCAAAAAACAAAAACAAATTACATATAAATAGAAATCATGCAATTTTCTTACAAAGCAGTATCGGCTGCAGAAGCCGTGAAGGTAATTAAATCTGGAGATCATGTGCACCTGAGTTCAGTAGCGAGTGCACCTCAATGTCTTATTAATGCCATGTGTGAGCGTGGTCGTGCCGGCGAATTGAAAAATGTTTATATTCATCACCTTCATACCGAAGGTCCGGCTCCGTATTCTGATCCTGAATTTGAAGGTGTGTTTCAACACGATGCATTTTTTGTAGGTGCCAATGTGCGTAAAAGTGTGCAAGCCGGTTATGCTGATTACATACCTGTTTTCTTGGGAGAAACACAACGCTTGTATCGCGAAGGATACATTAAATGTAATGTAGCAATGGTGCAAGTTTGTCCTCCCGACGAGCATGGCTTTGTATCTTTAGGAACTTCTGTCGATGCTACTTTGGCTGCTATCGAAACTTCGGATTATACAATTGCGGTAGTTAATAAAAATGTTCCTCGCTCTTTCGGGCAGGCAATGATACCAATGAGCATGATCGATATTTTTGTAGAAGACGATACCCCGCTTGAGCCAGCTCATTTTTCCGAACCGGACGAGATCGAAACAGCTATTGGTCGCCATTGTGCTGAATTGATCGAAGACGGAGCTTGTTTGCAAATGGGTATCGGTGCAATTCCAAATGCAGCTTTGTCTTGCTTGGGCAATCACAAAGACCTAGGTGTACATACCGAAATGTTTGCCGATGGAGTGCTCGAATTAGTAGAAAAAGGTGTAATTAATGGAGCTAACAAAGCACTAGATAAAGGAAAATTGGTTTCTACTTTTTTGATGGGTTCGCAAAAAGTGTATGACTTTATCCACAATAATCCTCAAGTAATGATGATGGATGTAGGTTATACCAATGATCCTTTTATCATTGCACAACAACCGAAAATGACAGCGATCAATTCTGCTTTGCAAGTAGATTTGACCGGACAAGTTTGTGCGGATTCTTTGGGGACTAAATTTTATTCGGGTGTAGGAGGGCAAGTTGATTTTATCTACGGAGCTTCTCGTGCCAAAGGAGGTAAAGCTATTATTGCAATGCCTTCGGTAACAAATAAAGGCGACAGTAAAATTGCTCCAACTTTGATAAGTGGTGCAGGAGTAGTAACTTCTCGTTCACATGTGCATTGGTTTGTAACTGAATACGGTTCTGTTAATTTATATGGAAAAGCTTTACAAGAGCGTGCCCGATTAATTATTAGTGTGGCGCATCCAAATCACAGAGAAGCTTTGGATAAAGCTGCTTTCGAGCGATTTGGCTCTCATTACAGATTTGTGTCCAAATTATAATTATTTTTAAAAGTTGTGAATTATATTTGCAGCTTTTTTAATGAACTTTTTTCGTTGTGTGTTGTTTATTTATCAGAAAGTTAAACTAAAAAAGGAGACTTAATTCATTGTTTTTGTAAAAAAATCTTCGTACCTTTGGTGCAGTTTGTCTTCTTTGATAAAAATCTTAATCTTAATAGTATGAAAATCTTAAAAACATTTCTTACCACAAGGCTTTTTCTAGTCTTGTCTCTTCTATTTGGAGCAATGTCTTTTTCGGCAAATGCACAAAAAGAAATTTTGCTTTATTCTACTGATTTTACGGATTGGAAAGCTTTGGATAAAGCTAGTGCTGGTTCTGATGAAGTTTTCGATGCTGAAGGTGGAGGTGCTGGATTTAGATTAGGAAGTAAACCGACTATAGATCCGACGGGAGTCGCTTGTGGTGGAATCGGATTTATTCGGAATAATTCCGATTCGAATTTGAAATTGAGGTTTCCTGAGTTCAATTTTGTTTCAGGTGGCGCTGTAGAGTTATGGTTGTGTGCAATGACAACAAGTAATACTCGTCAGGTTGTTATTCCCGGTGCAGATGCTGTGATGATAGAAGCTCCGGTGCCTGTTCCTGCTTCAACCAGATACGATAGGATAGGTGTTGGAACAGGTACATCGATTAGTACAAATATGGCGGGAGCAAGTAATACTACTTTGGATGTTGCAAAAGTAGGAGTGTATCACGCCGGGAGTAGTTGGATTTCTTCTGGTGGGTCAACATATTACAAGGTTACCTACAGATTGCCTGCAGCTACATTTACAGGACCGAAAACAATTCAATTAGGTAGTTCTGATTGGCATAAAGACATGGCTATTTGTGCAATTAAAGTTTATACCGGAATTGGTTCTGTGCCATATGTTGCTTGTACTAATTACGCAAAAAATCCTGCAGATGGACATGCTCTTTCTGGAACAGTTGGAGGAGCTGCTAATAGTGGAACTGCTATAAATGATCTTCCAAATATTAAGCTTTGGAACAGCACAAGTGATGTTAAGCTTACTATAGAAGGAGCTGATGCTGCTAAATTTTCTCTTGTAGGAGCTGATATTGACGGTTCACTGACTATTCCTAATACAACAGCATTGACAGGAACAAATGTGGCTGTGAGCTTTACACCATCTGTACGCGCCGGAATATCAACGGCACTATTGAAGATTGAAGCTATAGGCTGTCAACCATATTATATAAAACTTACCGGAATTACCGGAGGAGCTACTCCACAATTAGTAGCAAATCCGTCGACTCCTTTTACTTTTTGGACTTCATTGATTCAGCCGGTTTCTCAAACAATTAATGTAGCCGGACTAAATTTAACAAATAATGTTACTCTAAATATTACAGGACCGGATGCTGCTTTATTTGAAGTATCCCAAGCAACTTTGACTGTTGCAAATGCAACTGCTGGCAAGACACTTAATATAACCTTCTTGGGAGATATTAATATGGGAACAAAAACGGCAACTTTAGAAATTTCTTCTCAGGGTGCGCAACCACTACATATATCTTTAACCGGTATTACTTTTGAAACCAAACCAAAATTATACAGTCTTACTTTTGCTGTAGATCCTTCCGGAACAGCTTTTGTAGATACAAATCCGGCAGGAACGCTATTTCTTGATAAAACTTCGGTTGAAGTGACTGTTGTTCCTGAAACAAATTGGAAAATCAAGTATTGGAGTGATGCAACTGGGAATAGGCGTTCTACTCGTTCAATAACAGTCGGTGAGTTGAAAAATACAGATAATGGGCAACCTATTATCATTTATATGGAAGCCGGTACGCATATAGATCCAGATCCTTCATCAGGTACTTTTGTTGCATTTGTGCCAACAACAATAACTAATAATAGTTTCGTTGCTTCTTGGGGCAGTGTTACAGATGCTACTTCATACACTGTTGAAGTTTATGATGCTACTACGGGCTCTTTAATACAAACTTTGCCGGCTATTGCAGGAAATACAACTGTTGTTTCCGGTTTAGACCCGGCTTCTTATTATTCATATCTTGTAAAAACAACGGTGTCTGACGGTAACGGTACGGTAGATCACATTACAGATATGGTAGGTCCATTTAAAACAACAGGAAGTATCCCATTCGTTTGTGGAGATGGAGAATTCTAAAATTAATTTAATATTAAAATATGAAAACCTTACCAAATAAAACAATGCAAAATAATGCTAAATATTTATTTTTAATTCTATTTAGCATGATAAGTTGTTCTGTCTTTGCTCAGCAATTAATAGAACAAACAGCTATGGGAGTAAGTGGACAATATGATATTCGTATGGTGTCTGCACCGGGATTACAACCTGCTTGGGTCAGTTCTACAAATCCGATGACAGTTATTGAGATTGTTACCGATGAACAAATGTATTCTGCAGGAGATGATTTGTCATTAAATAACCGATATGATTTTTCTGTGCAGAATAAATCTGCTTGGCTTTCTTTCAGACCAACTCCATCTGCTGTTACAGCAATGGTTTATGCTGACTGTGATGATGATATGAGTACATTCCAATCTTCGGCAGCATTTCTTGATTTTGGAGCAGATATGGCTTGTACCAAGGTGAAAAAGGCTTATTTGTATTGGACTGGGCACCCTGGTACTACTACAACTTATACTGCGTACCCAGGTATTCCAACTATGCGTTCACATGCTGGAGGTGCTACAGGAAAGACATCAACCACTACTTCTAATAAGGTAAAATTTAAAGCTCCCGGGATGACTTCTTATCAGGAAGTTACTGCACAAAGAACAGTAATGCCACATAGTGGAGATTCTTATATGTTTATGGCTGATGTAACTAGTTTAGTTGAAAACCGTGGCGGTGGACTTTATTGGGTTGCCAATCTTGAATCTTCTTCAGCCAAAGGTTCAGGAGGTGCTCGTGCTGGTTGGAGTTTGATCGTATTATATGAACCACCTAACTGTCCTCCTCGTGTAATTAAATTTTGGGATAACAATAATCAGACAAATCCACCGGGGAACAATTCAAGCATTACCCTTAATTTTAAACCGGGCGAAGTACCTGCCAGTGGAAACTCTATCTCTTATTTAGGATTTATTGGTATCGATGGAGAAGATACTGCTCCTCTTATTTTGGATAATATAGATCCTATAACTTCGGCTAACTCGAGAACAATGGCAGAAGGAAACAAAATAATATTTAATGGTGGTTTAGGAAATGTTAATATTCAGCCATTTGTGTATGGTTTTGTGGATCCGAATGTTCCGGATCAAGCTCCGACAAGAGCTTGTGATGAAGTAGGAATGTGTATTGATCAAGCATATTCGGGCTTACTTTCATCTCAAATAACTACTTGGGATAATGAGAAACAAACAAACGGAAATCAGATTACTCGTCGACCAAATCAGCGGATAACCTTGGGTTATGATGCTCATCACTTGCGATTGCCTCCTAATAGCATTCAAGCTGCAGCTTCTTCGATAACAATGAAGCTGCCTGATGAACAGAATGGAGGATGGAATGCTGTGATGGCTTATATGGCAATTGAAACATTACAACCAAATCTAAAATTATATTTAAGAGCCGAATCTTTGCAAACAATGCCGGACGCTGTGATAACTTATGTTTTACGCGTTGAGAATATCGGACCTTTAGCATCAAAATCAGGAGCTTATATAATAAATCCTATAGAAGATATGTTGGATTTTGTTCCGGGATCTGTTGTTTACACACGAGGAATTCCTCCTCAACCATTTGAATTTTCAAACGACGAATTAAAACTTTATATACCAAGTATTGCTGCAGGAACAGGTTCTTCTGCTAATGATTCAGTTGTAATTCGTTATCAAGCCAGAGTGAAGGATCTTAGCCATAGCGAAATTTGGAGTTATGGATGTAATCGTCAGGTTCGTAATAAAGCAACTCTTTATTATGAGGCGGATGATGGTTCTGAGTTGGTTGCTGGCAGTAACTCAACTGCAGGTTGCGATGGACAAGGCCAGTATTATACTACCCCTGTTATTGATGCAAATTTAGAGCAAATATATCAAGAAACTCATATTATTAAAGGAATATCTTTAACAGATGAAGTAAATCAACCTGGAGCACAAATTAAAATTGTTGATACTGTTATTGATGAACTTAAAAAGCAGCTTACAATATTAGGCTTACCTCTTACTGATGCAGATAAATATACGGTTTATAATGAATCAGGCATTGTTGTAGGTGCCAATGAAATTTTTGTACAAACAGAGGGAGGAATACAAAACTATACTGCTTCTGCCGATTTTGGCGACGGCTGTGAAGAAACTTATAGCTTTGAGTTTATAGTAGCTAAAGTCCCTAAATTTGACGAAACACTTTCGGGTCCGGGGATTAATGCTTATACTAGTTGTGCCGGAACAGCTGATGGTGTTTTAAGTATTGTCGTATCTGATGGTACTCCTGGATATAGTTGCAGGTTATATGATGCCGGAGGAACACAAGTTTATTGTGGTTATGCTCCAACGACATCGGATCCTTACACTTTTATTGTTGAAGGATTAGCAGCAGGCTCTTATACTCTTGTTGTGGAAGACCAAGGAACTATTCCTGTTGAAGGCACTCTAGTTGTTGCCGATCCATCTCCGATTACGGTTACTTTAATCAGTTCCAACGAGAATATCTGCCA
>CAZJHO010000004.1:125068-200531 GCA_964546015.1 uncultured Paludibacter sp. | reverse complement strand
CTTGTGCCTGCAACCTATTTTGTAAAAGTTATTCAAGGAAACAAAGAAGTAAAAATCTTTAAAATCATTAAAAACTAAGGAGGAATAAGCAATGAAAAAAGTATTTACATTTTTAGCAGCCGTTCTTTTAACAACAAGTGTGTTTGCACAATCGCCCGAAAAAATGAGCTATCAGGCGGTAATCCGTAACAGCAGCAATGATTTGGTAAACAATCAGGCGGTGGGTATGAAAATCAGCATTTTGCAAGGCTCGGCAAGCGGCACGGCAGTTTATGTTGAAACCCAAACACCCACCACCAATGCCAACGGTTTGGTAAGCATTGAAATTGGCGGCGGTACAGTTGTATCCGGTAATTTTGCAGGCATTGACTGGGCAAACGGGTCTTATTTTATAAAAACCGAAACCGACCCGACGGGCGGAACAAGCTACACAATTACAGGAACAAGCCAATTGTTGAGTGTGCCTTTTGCATTGTACGCCAAAGCTTCAGGCTCATCGCTGGCGGGACCCTCGGGACCACAAGGCGAGCCGGGTATCCAGGGTGAGCAAGGATTGAAAGGTGACAAAGGTGACACCGGCATCCAAGGTGAGCAAGGACTAAAAGGAGACAAAGGAGATACAGGTGAGCAAGGTATTCAAGGCATACAAGGATTAAAAGGTGATACCGGTGAAAAAGGTAGCGATGGTTTAACTACCTCGGTTAATGGTGTAATACAGGTTGGGGGCGCTATTACTTTAACAAAAGCAGATTTAGGTTTAGGCAATATCGATAATACTTCCGATGCCAATAAGCCGATAAGTACAGCAACTCAAACTGCTTTAGATTCTAAAGTTGACAAAGAAGCCGACAAAGGCTTATCAACTAACGACTATACCGATGCAGAGAAAACAAAATTGGCAGGTATCGCTACAGGAGCCGAAGTAAATGTAAAACCCGACTGGAATGCCGCAATCGGTAACGCAGCCGAAATACTGAATAAGCCTATACTTTTTAGCGGTTCGTATAACGACTTAACAAACCAACCAACTTTGTTTAATGGACAATACAGCAGCTTAACCGGTGCGCCAACATTAGCAACCGTTGCTACAAGCGGAAGCTATAATGATTTAAGCAACAAGCCAACAATAACTAATTCCCAATGGACTACATCTGGTAGTGGTATTTATTACAATACAGGCAAAGTAAGCATCGGGACAATTAATAGCACATTTCCATTAGAAGTAAGTGTTCCTTCCACACCTGGCTCCCAGTTTAACTTAAAACTTACTAACCTTACGCTTGGCATAGGTAGTGGTGTGGGTATGCTTTTTGCCCCCGACGATGCAGCTATTGCAAAAATGGGAATCTTTGTCGAACGACGTGATATTTGGGGATTAAGCACAATGCACTTTTTAAGCAGAACATCACAGGATTATGCTTCAGCAGATTTAAGCAATTCGGTTATGTCTATCACATCAAACGGTTATGTTGGTATGGGAACTACTACGCCATCTGTTAGGTTAGATGTAATTGGCGTAATTAATGCCACAGGTGGTAATTCCACCAATTGGAATACAGCATTTGGATGGGGAAATCATGCTGGTTTATACCGCCCTATTGCATGGGTTCCTGCATGGACAGACGTAACAGGTAAACCAACATTTGCAACCGTTGCAACAAGTGGTAGCTATAACGACCTAAGCAATAAACCAACTATACCCGCACCAGCCGATGGCTCCGAAACCAAAGTAACAGCAGGGACTAATGTAACCGTAACAGGAAGCGGAACCACTGCAAGCCCTTATGTGGTAAACGCCACAGGAGCTACAACCCTTACTATCGGACAGGCTTATCAGGGCGGCATTATATTTTGGTTAGATGCCACAGGGCAACATGGTTTAATAGCAGCCACAGCCGACCAAAGCGAGGGAATACAATGGTACAATGGTTCTTATACTACAACCAATGCAGTAAGAGATGGTATTGGTGCTGGTATGTATAATACAGAGCGTATAATTGCGAATCAAGGGGCTGGAAGTTATGCTGCTCAACTATGCGCTAATTACCAAGGTGGAGGATACGGCGACTGGTACTTACCTTCAAAATACGAGCTTAATCTTTTATACTTGCAAAAAGATGCGGTTGGCGGTTTTGCTAGTTCCTACTATTGGAGTTCGACCGAGTACAATAACAACGGCGCACAGAAGCAGTACTTCTATGATGGCAGCCAGTACCTCGACGATAAGAAAAACAACTACAGGGTGCGTGCTGTTCGGGCTTTTTAACAATTTATTTACCCCGTGGGATATGCTTTATTTCACGGGGTTTTTCCTTTGTAACCCGTGCTGTGGGGAGCTAAAATGTATATTTTTAAAACGTTTAAAGCATTTTTTCTGCCACAAGAGTTAAATCAAACCAAGGCTTACAGTAAGATTAAAGGTTTCTTTTTGTAAATTTACCGTTTAAAAGGAACAAGATGGCAAAAGAAAGGACATTACAGGTAAAAGAATCGACTATAGCGGTTATCACACAAAATGAAACTGACTATATCAGCCTGACTGATATGACAACAGGTTTTAACGAAGGAAGCGGACTTATTGGCAAGTGGATAACCAATAAAAACACGTTGGAATATTTAGCCGTATGGGAAAATATCAAAAACGCCAATTTCAATTACCCCGAATTCGGGGTAATTGAACGAGAAGCAGGTACAAACAGATTCATAATGTCTGTGGGACAATGGATTGAAAGAACAAAAGCTATCGGATTAATTGTTAAAGCAGGGCGTTATGGAGGTACATACGCCCATAAAGACATTGCTTTCAACTTTGCAATGTGGCTAAGTCCCGAATTTCAGATTTATCTCGTGAACGAGTTTCAACGCCTGAAAGACGATGAAAACAACCGTCTGAAATTGGAATGGAATTTACAACGAACTTTGGCTAAAATAAACTACCACATACACACCGACGCAATCAAAGAAAATCTGATACCGAAAGAAATTACAAAACAGCAAGCCAACTTTGTTTATGCCAACGAAGCTGACTTGCTTAATGTTGCTCTCTTTGGAATAACGGCAAAAGAATGGCGGGACGACAATCCTGACAAAACAGGAAATATAAGAGATTATGCGACATTGGAGCAGTTGGTTGTTTTGAGCAATATGGAAAGTATCAATGCCCTGCTTATTCAGCAAAGCCTACCACAAAGCGAACGGCTTATACAGCTAAACAAAGTTGCCATAGCACAAATGAAATCATTGACGGAAAGCCAGGCGATTAAGAAACTGAAATAACCAACGAAAAAAAAGGACAAAAATGCGACACAAAAACAAAGCAGGAACAAGGAAAAAGGAGAAAGGCGAAAGTGCTTCTTTGAAAGTAAAAAGTCTGGGAGTAGCAACACTTTTAACTTTTTACCTTTCAACTTTTCCCTTTTTACTTTCACCTGTAACGGCACAGGAAAGCGTTAACGCTACAGGCGGTAATGCTTCGGGCAGCGGAGGCTCGGTGGGTTATTCCGTTGGACAGGTTGTTTACACCAGCAACACAGGAACAACTGGTTCTGTGGCACAAGGAGTACAACAACCTTATGAAATCTCGGTAGTAACGGCGATTGAAGAAGCCAAAGCGATAACCCTTTCGATTACGGCTTATCCCAACCCCGCTACCGATAATCTTACATTAGAAGTGAAAGACTTTGACCTTTCAACTTTACACTTTCAACTCTTTGACATGGCAGGAAAACTTTTACAAAGCGAAAAAATCACAGATAGCCGGACAAGCATTGCCATGGGCAATCTTGTGCCTGCAACCTATTTTGTAAAAGTTATTCAAGGAAACAAAGAAGTAAAAACATTTAAGATAGTAAAAAAGTAAAAGGAGAAAGGTAAAAGTATGGGAATTGAAAGGTTTGAGGATATCATCGCATGGCAAAAGGCAAAAGAGCTTACAGTGCAGATTTATTCTTTGTTTAACGAAAGCAAAGATTTTAGCTTTAGAGACCAGATACAAAGAGCTTCCGTTTCTGTAATGAACAATATTGCCGAGGGTTTTGAACGCAAAAGCAATAAAGAATTCAAACAATTCTTATACATAGCCAAAGGTTCATGCGGCGAAGTTCGCTCAATGCTTATTGTTGCAAGTGAATTAGGTAAAATTGAACCGGAAAAATTTCAATATCTACATAATCTTTCGTCTGAAATATCAAAAATCTTATATGGTTTAATCAACAAATTGTAAATTTTAAAAACAGATAATTATGAAAACAAATCAATTAAAACCTGTTTTACCTTGTACCTTTCCCCTTTCAACTTTTACCTTTCCCCTTTTAGCTCGCATGGTATTAGTACTTTTAACTTTTTCCTTGCACCTTTCTACTGCCTTCGGGCAAAGCCCGAATGGCATAAGCTATCAGGCGGTAATCCGTAACAGCAGCAATGATTTGGTAAGCAATCAGGCGGTGGGTATGAAAATCAGCATCCTGCAAGGCTCGGCAAGCGGAATATCAGTTTATGCAGAAACCCAAACGCCCACCACCAATGCCAACGGTTTGGTAAGCATTGAAATTGGCGGCGGTACAGTTGTATCCGGTAATTTTGCAAGCATTGACTGGGCAAACGGGTCTTATTTTATAAAAACCGAAACCGACCCTGCAGGTGGAACAAGCTACACCATTACAGGAACAAGCCAGTTGTTGAGTGTACCTTATGCTTTACATGCCAAAACAGCGGAAAACTTTACAGGCACAATAACCGAAATCGACCCTGTATTTACCGCATGGGACAAATCAACAGGGATTTCGATAACCGAGAGTCAAATCAACGATTTGGGCAATTACATCGAAACCGAAACCCAAACACTCTCTGATGTGATTGCAAATAATAACGCTGCTAATGGACAAATTAAAAATCTTACAGATCCAACAGAAGCCCAGGATGCCGCCACAAAAGCTTATGTAGATGCATTGTTGGCAAGAATTGAAGCATTGGAATTATCAGATTTATTAAATAATGGCTTTACCGACTCAAGAGATGGGAATCATTATAATGCTGTTAGAATCGGCAACCAGGTATGGATGGCCGAAAACCTGAAATATTTGCCAAGCGTATCAGGACCCGTTACAGGTTCACAAACAATTCCATATTATTATGTATATGATTATTATGGCACAGATGTAACCGCAGCCAAAGCTACCACAAATTACACGACTTACGGCGTATTGTATAACTGGGCGGCAGCCATGAACGGAGCGGCAAGCAGCGCCGCCAATCCAAGCGGCGTACAGGGCGTATGCCCCGCAGGCTGGCACCTGCCAAGCGATGCCGAGTGGACGCAATTAACCGATTATTTGGGAGGCGTAAGCGTTGCCGGAGGCAAGCTGAAAGAAGCCGGTACAACCCATTGGTACAGCCCCAACACCGGAGCAACTGACGAATCAGGTTTTACAGCCCTTCCGGGCGGCTACTGTTTCAGCAGTGGTTCATTCCACGGCATTGGAAACGACGGTTACTGGTGGAGCGCTTCCGAGAGCGATGCCAATAACGCCTGGTACCGGTACATGGTTTTCAGTTACAGCTTTGTTAACAGATACTACGACTATAAGGTGGCGAGGTTGGCTGTCCGTTGTGTAAGGGATTAGGTGATGTGGTGACTGGTTGATGTGATGATTAGATGATTCATTAATGTGGTAATTATGGAGAGAAGAAATGAGATATTGGAATTGAGCTTTGAGTTTGCTTTGCAAATAATTACTTATTGTGAGCTGCTTGAAGAAGACCGGAAATATGTAATTGCCCGCCAATTGGTAAAATCGGGAACTTCAATAGGTGCAAATATTCGTGAAGCCTAAAATGCGGAGAGCAATCAGGACTTTATCCACAAGTTAAAAATTGCAGCTAAGGAAGTGGATGAAGCAGAATATTGGCTGCTATTATGCGAAAAGTCTTCAAATTATCCATCGCCAAAAGATTTATGCACATCATTAATCAGCATCAGGAAATTATTGAATCCTATCATTTCAACAATGAAGAACAAAGTATTGACTAGCCAAGAAAGCCGTCACAATAATAGCTGAATAACACACTAAAGAATTATCATTTGCTTCAATATGATTGAAATTGAACTTATAATTCGAATAAAAAAATTAAAATTCTATGTTAATACAATTACTTGACATCATTAGAATATTTTTAGTTGGGATTGCCTTTTACTTTGGATACGCAAAAGGTTTCGGTGAAACATATGACCCTATTTCCCAGTTGCACTTTATGATACCTGTAGTTATCGTTGCAGTAGCCGGTATTTCGGGAATTGAAGGTTTGTTTTTTGGAAAAAAGGCTGCTTTGGCAAAGGGTTACGAAACAGAAAGTAATTATCAGAAACAATCGTCATTTGCATTATTATCCTATGCTTTTGGAGCCTTGATAGTTTATTTTGCTAACTGGGGTATTAAAGCCGAACTAACAATTTTATTTATTTTCTTTTTCTTTTTTACTCTTTCTGCAGTGAATCACGGGCTAGAAGCCATTCGCCACAGAAATTATAAATGGCAAAATATCAACCGTCCGTTTATCCTAATTTTATTATTGGCAGGATTTGTTTATCCTGTTATAATGGTATTCAGATAAGCCTTAAACGAAATCCTAAAATAAGAAGTTGAACAAACAACTACTGTACGGCGACAATTTTACATTAGTATAATAAGACAAGGATAAGGAAACTCAATATTGACTATGTTTTACAAATATAGATGAAAGAACACCTATTGGTAACAAGCATTTGGCTCAATGGCGGGTGAAGTGGTTAAGTCAAGTGTAGTGCTTCTATTGGGCATTTATACAGGTTGATAGGTTCGTACTTCTAAGTCTGCCACTGCCCATAGCCGAAACCGTTAATCGTGGAGCTTGTACGGGTAACAACTTTGAAGGAGCAATAAAAGATTATGACAAAGCAATAGAGCTGAACCCTAAATATATGGAAGCTTATGGAAACAGGGGAAATGCGAAAATTAATATATTTACTTCTAAAGGAAATTTAACCCCAACTCCTAAACAGACCGAAAGTGCTTGTGAAAATTTTCATAAAGCAGTTTCACTTGACGACAAGGCGATTGGAACAGAAGATATGATTTATATACATTGCAAAAAAAACAAGAAGAAAAAGAAATAATAAGCATCAAGTTAACAAATGGGATCGTAACCATCCGCAGGTTCAGACGCAATGATAAGTACCGGATGATCGAACCAGCAAACAATAAATAGGTTTTTATGAAAACAGATTATACACACGAAATGCGGCACTGGCATGCATTAAAGACTCGGGAAGTGATGGAAATTTTAGAAACAGATGTTTCTAAAGGATTGACAAATGAGGAGGTAAAAAGGCGTTTGAATCAATTTGGTGAAAACAAACTACCGGATAAGAAGAAACAAAGTGCAATTATCCGTTTTTTGAAGCATTTTAACGATGTATTGATTTATGTACTTTTTGTAGCAGCAATTATCACGGCTGTTTTGGGACATTATGTAGATACAATTGTTATCCTGATTGTAACTGTCATTAACGCAACCATTGGTTTTGTTCAGGAGAACAAGGCCGAAAAGGCGTTAGCCGATATAAAAAAACTATTATCACTCAAAGCTGAAGTCGTGCGCGATGGCAGGCGCGAGGAAGTGGATGCCACCCAACTGACGATTGGTGATATTGTGTTATTGACTCCGGGTGATAAAGTTCCGGCAGATTTACGGTTGTTACGAACCAATAATTTAAAATTAGAGGAATCGCCACTGACAGGAGAAGCCGTTCCTTCAGAGAAGAACACAAATCAGCTGGAAGAAGAGACTACGCTCGGCGACCGCGTAAACATGGCGTTTTCGGGTACAACCGTTAGTGCGGGGACGGCAACAGGTGTTGTTGTGGCTGTTGGCGCATCTTCCGAAATCGGAAAAATCAATCAGATGATCAGCGAAGTGGATGAAATTACGACACCGCTTATCAAACAAACCTCAAAATTCGGTAAAACAGTTTCAGTCGTGATTGTGATTGTTGCATTTTTTGTTTTTTTGTTCGGTTATTTCTTCCGTGATTATGCATTTGCCGAACTGTTGATGTCGGTTATTGGCTTAGCCGTGGCAGCCATCCCCGAAGGTTTACCGGCAATTTTATCCATTATTCTGGCAATCGGTGTGCAGAATATGGCAAAACGAAATGCCATTATACGCAACCTGCCGTCAGTTGAGACATTGGGTTCGGTTTCCGTTATTTGTTCTGATAAAACAGGTACGCTGACAAAAAACGAAATGACGGTAAAGGTTGTTCAGACGCGCGACGATAAATTTGATGTAACAGGAACAGGCTATGCGCCGTACGGCGAAATTCAGAAAAACGGCGTTGCTGTTAACTTTGAAAATGAAGTGGGGTTAGAACGCCTTGTTCGCTGTTTCAACATTTGCAACGATGCAGCCATAGGAAAGGATGACGAAGAACATTGGCATGCAAAAGGAGAGCCTACCGAAGCAGCCCTTGTAACCCTGTATCAAAAAGCTAACATCGAACACAAAGAAGCTAACCGAATTAGCACAATACCCTTCGATTCGGAATATAAATACATGGCCACTTTAATGGAAACCAGCGCGAAGAAGAAATTAATATTGATTAAAGGCGCTCCCGACCGCTTGATGAAAATGTCTGCCAAAGAACTGAAAGACGGCAAGGAAGCAAAATTCGACTGTGGATTTTGGGATGCAAAGATAACAGAACTTGCTTCCGATGGTCAACGCATTATCGGAGCTGCCTATAAGTTGGTTGACAGTTCAATAAAAGAAATCGAACATCGCGATACTCACGATGGAATTATATTTTTAGGATTGGCGGGAATTATCGATCCGCCGCGCGAAGAAGCTATTGAAGCTATTGCCGCCTGTAAAGATGCAGGAATAACCGTAAAGATGATTACAGGAGACCATGTAGATACGGCAAGAGCTATCGGGAAACAAATGGGAATCGGCGATGGAACAAAAGCCATTGAGGGGAAAGAACTCGAAAAAATGTCGGATGAGGAAATGAAAGCCGCTGCAATGGAATATAATATTTTTGCCCGTACAAGCCCTGAACATAAATTGCGGTTAGTAAAAGCACTCCAGGCAAGCGGCGTAATTTGTGCCATGACGGGCGACGGCGTAAACGATGCTCCGGCATTGAAGAAAGCAGATGTCGGCATTGCAATGGGTATAAAAGGTACGGAAGTTACCAAAGATGCTGCCGAGATGGTGCTGGCTGACGACAATTTCAGCACCATCATATCGGCAGTAGAAGAAGGACGCCGTGTGTACGATAACTTAAAGAAAACAATCCTGTTTATTCTGCCGACAAATGGCGCCGAGAGTTTCCTGATTATTGCAAGTATTTTGTTCGGAACAATGATTCCGCTTACACCCATTCAAATTTTATGGGTAAATATGGTAACATCAGTTACCGTATCGCTGGCATTGGCATTTGAAAACATAGAACCGGGCACCATGAAACGCCCGCCGCGCTCGCCGAAGGAGCCATTACTAAGTGGTTACTTCATCTGGCGGATTTTATTTGTGTCGGTATTAATTGGCGGCGGAACATTAATAATGAATTTATTCTTATTGGATAATGGTGAGAATGAAGGAGTTGTGAAAACTATTACTTTGCAAACAATCGTATTTACACAGTTGTTTCATCTGTTTAACAGCCGGAGCATCCGTGGATTTGCATTTGACAAAAACTTTTTCTCAAACAAAGCCGTTTTTGTTGTTGCGGTTGGTTTGATTGTATTGCAATTAAGCATCACTTATCTGCCATTTATGCGGAATGTGTTTGGAACGGTAGAATTAAGTTTATCCGATTGGAAATACCCGGTTATGATGGGATTAATCGTCTTTGTAGTTATTGAATTGGAAAAAGCTGTAATGCGGATGATTGATAAAAGAAAGGGAACTGACTAAAAAGAAGGCGACTACGTAAACATTGTTTTATATTCCGACAATGACCCGACCAAAATACCAGAAGAATTGCTGCTGTGTTTACTTGACAAGCCGACAGAACATAAAACATTTTTAAGTTATACGCATGGAGAGCAAAAAGCATTTATTGATTGGATATATTCAGCAAAAACAGAAGAAACTAAAGTTGACAGAATAGCCAAGACACTTGACAAACTTGTAAAATGACAAAAGTTTACAGACAAATAGAATGACCACGACAGACAAAACAACGAACCGCCAACCATTAGTGGCAAGTTTACCAAAACAATGACAATTTCTAAAACTAAGACAGTTAGTAATTAAATAAGAAAAAATGGAAACAATGAAAAAAACAATAACTATTTTGTTCGTGATGATATTCACAACTACGCTTTTTGCGGAAGATACACCAACTAAAATATTGATAAATAATGTCAATATATTTAATGGAAAAGACAATAAAATTGTAAAAGGTAACATCCTAATTGAAGCGAAATTAATAAAAACCATTTCCACAGAAGCGATAGCAACTGATAAGAATGGATTTACAAAAATTATTGACGGAAAAGGCAAATACTTAATTCCCGGACTAATCGATAACCATTCACATTTATTATTTGAAAGTATTCCTCAGATGCAAGCGATGATGTCTGATTTTGCATTCTTAAATTTGTTTGCAGCAAAAGCGGCTGAAAGACAATTATTGAGAGGTTTTACCACAGTTCGAGATATGGGTGGTGGTTCTCTTACTTTGGCAAAAGCTATAGATATGGGCTTGGTAATTGGTCCAAGAGTTTATTCAAGCGGTGCATTTATTTCACAAACAGGCGGACACGGAGATTTAGGCTTGCCAACAGACGTTCCAAGAAAAATTGGAGAAATGTCTTATGCCGAAAGAAATGGAATGGTAGCTGTTGCAGATGGAGCAGACCAGGTTTTGCTTCGTTCTCGTGAACAATTGCGACAAGGGGCTACACAATTAAAGTTAATGGCTGGCGGAGGCGTGTCCTCCAGTTACGACCCTTTGGATGTGACGCAATATACAGACGAAGAATTTAAAGCTGCCGTACAAGCAGCTGAAAATTGGGGAACTTATGTAACTGTTCACGCATATACTCCCAAAGCAATACAAGCAGCTATTTCTGCGGGTGTAAAATGTATTGAACACGGGAACTTAGCAGATGAATCATCGGCAAAAATAATGGCAGAGAAAGGCATTTGGTGGAGTTTGCAACCTTTTTTAGACGATGAAGAAGCTATACCTTTTCCTGAAGGCTCCGCAAATCGGATGAAGCAATTAGAAATGACCAATGGTACAGACAATGCATATAAATTAGCAAAAAAATACAATGTGAAATTAGCTTGGGGAACCGACTGTTTATTTGACCCTACATTGGCAGAAAAACAAGGCAAACAGTTATCTAAAATGACTATGTGGTTTACTCCTTTTGAAGTCTTGAAAATGGCTACCTACAACAATGCTCAACTGCTTAATTTAAGTGGCAAAAGAAGTCCATATCAGGATGGTAAATTAGGTGAGATATCAGAAGGTGCTTATGCTGACTTAATTTTGATAGAAGGAAATCCTCTGGAAAACTTAAAATTGGTGGAAGACCCAGAAAACAACTTTAAACTCATAATGAAAGACGGAAAAATATTTAAAAATACATTGGAAGAATAAAACCTGCCACTAACAGCGTATATGTGGCAGCGGGTAAAGTGGTAAATCGAAGGTCTGTGCTTCTAAGAAACTTTGTGCTAAACGGACACAGGTAAGTGCTTCTAATCCGCTACTGCATATACACGCGAACCGTTACAAGCAATATATTAAAACAAAACTACAATAGGATATATTATTAAATTAAAATGAAGAAAGCGTATAGTTTAATGGGAGCATTTATGATTACTACTATATTATTTGCTCAAGATACAGTGAATTTGTCCCTTAGCTCACCCGTGGACAGTAATATTAATGCGGGAGCCAACGGTTTTCTCAGTAAATTGAGTGAAGAGTCTGAAATCCGGCAGGCGATTTCAGAATTAATGGAGAAAGGAGAATACTATTCCCCTTTAACACAAAAACTTTTGAAAATATCTGCACACAACCCAGATATTCTAAATCCTTTAAATCAACTATCGGAAAGAGAATTACAAATCGCAGTTTTATATTCAAAAGGCTATGGAAACTTAGAAATAGCAAATAGTTTATCACTCAAGCAAAATACTGTCAGCACCTTTAAGAAAAGAATTTTTGAAAAGTTGGATATAGAATCTTTAATAGATTTAATCAACCTGATGGAAATCCATCATAATATCTAAAGTCTGTTTTTGTAGAAATATATCTACAATTTTACCGACAAATATCGAATCAATAATTGCTACAAAATTTTCCCATTTTCGTTACTTTGTTATTTGAATTTAGTGGATAACAGTAGAACGTGGAAATGAAGAAAAGAAGTAATAAAAAAGATAATTTTTTATATAGTAAAGACCTATTTCCGGCAGCAAAATTAAAAGGTTTAAGGAAAAGAGAGTTTGGTATTTTAATAGGAACTCAATTACTTATGTTTAGCGCTATCTATGTGCTAAATAATTTTCATCCTTATTTTGAAAAAATTCACTTTATAAGAATGCAAACCTTCTCAGGGCGTGTGTTGGTTTTCTTTCTGTTGTCGGTTTTAATTTTTCAGGTTTTATTCCTGATTTACATAGGCTATTTATTCATTAAATACAAACCCGTTAAATCCGTAGCTGATTCAGTTCTTCCTTCTTGTACTATCATCGTTCCTGCATATAATGAAGGAAAATTAGTCTATCAAACCCTTAAAAGTATTGCAGAAAGTAATTATCCAAAAGACAAGTTGGAGATTATTGCCATTGATGATGGCAGTAAAGACGATACCTGGTTTTGGATAAATAAGGCCAATTCAGACTTGAAAGGTATTTTGAAAGTCTATCAACAACCTGTTAACAAAGGTAAAAGACACGCTTTGTACAAAGGTTTCACTACCGGAACAGGCGAAATCTTTATAACCATTGACAGTGATTCTGTGGTGGAAAAAGATACTATCAGAAATTTGGCAAGCCCCCTTGTTATGGATAAAAACTGTGGCGCCGTAGCAGGAAATGTCAAAGTGCTAAATAAAAGGCAGGGAATAATCCCAAGAATGTTGAATGTCAGTTTTGTTTTTAGTTTCGAGTTTATCAGAGCAGCTCAAAGCTCATTAGGTTTTGTGCTGTGTACTCCGGGAGCTTTATCTGCCTATAAAAAAGAAGCTGTTTTAGGTTGTTTGAATGATTGGATTGAACAAAAATTTATGGGTCAGTTTGCAACCATAGGAGAAGACAGAGCTATGACTAACCTTATATTGAAGCAAGGTTATCATGTTAATTTTCAAAGAAATGCAAATGTTTTAACTAATACGCCGACAGGTTTCAAAAACCTGCATAAAATGTTTACCAGATGGGGAAGAAGTAATGTAAGAGAAACCTTAATGATGAACCGTTTTGTGTTTAAAAATTTCAGAGAAAAAAACAAAGCAGGAGCCCGTTTTATTTTCTTAAACCAATGGGTTAAATTAATTCTTGCTTATCCTTTGATAATATTAATGCTGTACTTTTTATTAACACATCCTCTTTTATACCTCAGTTCTGCACTAACAGGGACTTTCATCTTCTCCAGTATTCAGATGCTATTTTTTACCAAACAATATAATTTTATCGATTCTCTTTGGGCATATCCCTACAGTGTTTTTTATTTATTTGCTCTTTTTTGGATTTTCCCATTTTCGATTGTAACAGTTAAAAATGGAGGCTGGCTGACAAGATAACGCTATTCAAAATAAACAAAACAACAACAGCCGAACCGCTAACATCGTATTGGTAATAGGCGGGCTGAACAGCTTCGATTAGACGGTAATGCAAAATTCGACTTCTGTTCTTCGATTGAACTTTAGTACTAAAAATCCCGCCCATCGCCAATATGCGGCTCGTTGCCTGCAACCGTAGGGCGACAGTGCAATGACAAACACCAACATTAACGAAGAAGCTATTGAACAAATCGTTCGCTATATGGGCTGGACAAAGGAAGAACTCTGCAAAGACGGACAAAAAGTAAAAGGACTTATTGTTGCTGAACGGAAAGACATCCAACTTGAATTTGCATTGAAAGTAATTCCTGATGTAAAGTTTATGAAACTTGGACTGACAATAACACTTGACGAACAATAAGAGAAATAGAGTATGCTACTAACATGGTTCTGCCGCTTAAATCGATCAAAAGTGTGCAAAACATCTGATACATACCTGACAGCAAATTCTCCTCTAAAATAACCCGACTTTACAACAGGATCGGTGTAATATTCTTTCCTGCTTTTAAGAAGCAAATATTCTTCCACATTATTATACCAAATATATTTTTCCTTATTATATTTTTCAGCCAACGCCATAGCATCCAGTATATGCGAATGACCAGCATTATATGCAGCCAAGATGAATTTCAGTCGCTCGTCTTTATCCGGAACGGATTTAAACACCGACATCAAATATTTAATATATAATGTTGCTGCACGAATATTTGTTTCAGGATCTTCAATATCATCATTTTCATTACAATAAATAGCAAAAGTGCGAGGCATCAATTGCATCAAACCACGAGCTCCACTCCACGATACGGCAGTATAGTCAAAACGGGATTCTTCATAGCACATGGCTGCCAATAAATGCCAATCCCAATGTAACATTTGCGCATATTTTTTAAATAAATCATCATAAGGAGAAACAGCTCCTTTTCCTATTTTTATTTTATAATCTCCAAAAAACTTTGCTTGGATAAAATATTTGTTATACAGAACATTATACTCTTTAGTATCCATTTCTTTAAACCATTTGTCAATTTCGGCTTCAAATTTGGGAGTATTTTTTCGCAGAGCCCATGCTGCTCGTTGAGGGAAGCTAATCGGAAGTTTACAATCTATATTTTGAAAATAAGTTTTATTAAGCAATGCAATGTCATTCTCGGCAACTGTAAATTCAATATCTCCCAATGAAACCATCTCGATTAAGTTATCTATTGTAAGAGAATCGTCAACAACCTGAATATCAATTCCTCCGCCAATCTCTGCGTTCAAATTTTTAAGCCGTTCTTCATACTTGCTGTTTTTATTTACATAAATCTTTTTCCCGATAAGTCCGACCACATTTGTTACAACATTTCTGGATTTTCGTTGCACAAGTACCTGATTAGTCACATATTCATTCTCTATAAAATTTACTTTTTGTTTTAATTCGTTTGTTATCGGCAAACGGTAGGCTATTAAATCCACTTGCTCTGTTTCCAACAAGTCTGTCAACTCGGAAACATTATTGGCTATAAGCACTTTTAAGTTTAAATCATATTGATCGGCAAATCTCCGGCACAACTCGTAATCGAACCCCATCTCCTCTCCTTTCAATGTAAAATAAGAAGAAGAACCGTACATAGTCGCCACAATCAAAGTATCTCGTTTTACGATTTGCTCATAATCAATCTGTTCAACATTTTCACTTTTCCTGCAACCTTGAACTAACAAAAAACAAAGCAAAACAGTAATTATGGTCGATATATACTTCATGGTTCTATATTTCTTTAAAAATCAAATGTAGATGATTTTTGCTACTTTTGCAAAATTCTTATTTTTAAAAAAAAGAAAAAACATGAAAGAAAAAGATATGATATTTGGCATCAGAACTGTTATCGAAGCCATAAAAGCAGATAAAGAAATCGATAAGATTTTTATGCGCCGAGACATGAGTAATGAGCTTACCAAAGAACTATTCGCTATTTTAGGCAGCAAACAAGTACCTATTATAAAAGTTCCGGTTGAAAAATTAAACCGACTAACAAAAAAAAATCATCAAGGAGTAGTTGCATTTATTTCTGCAGTTACTTATCAACATATCGAAGACATTATCCCAACACTATACGAAGAAGGCAAAAATCCTTTTATTGTAATTTTGGATGGAGTGACGGATGTACGCAATTTTGGAGCAATAGCGCGTACTTGTGAATGTGCCGGAGTTGACGCCATTGTTATACCAACCAGAGGTGGAGCTGCCGTAAATGCGGATGCAGTAAAAACATCAGCAGGGGCATTACACACACTTCCTATTTGCAGAGTAGAAAACCTGACCGAAACAATCAAATTTATCAGGGCTTCAGGGCTAAAAGTTATTGCAACCTCTGAAAAAACAACTAAAAATTACACACAGGCTGATTATACTTCGCCCATCGCTATCCTAATGGGTGCGGAAGATATCGGTATTGCTCCCGAAAACCTACGCCTTTGCGACGAAATTGTATCAATTCCTATACTTGGCAAGATTCAATCGCTAAATGTTTCCGTTGCTGCAGGAATAATGATTTATGAGGGGGTTAGACAACGAAAGCAATGATAAAAGAAGGTGTCCCAAAAGGATACCTTCTTTTTTGTTAAACTGCCGTTTGTGTTTAGCCTATTTTAGCATGTTCTTCTATTGAGAAATTGATAAGGATTTGAGAAATAAAATGAGTCTGTGTTTTTATGGGGAATATCTTATTAACAAAAAAAACCACTGTAAACTAATTGCTTACAGTGGTTTGCATATGGAATTCAATTTTTGTTTTGGCTTTTATTTAACTTCTTCAAAATCAGCATCCTGAACGCCTTCATCATCTTGTCCACCTTGATTTGCTTGTCCTCCATCAAATGGAGCACCATCTTGTTGAGCACCTTGCGTAGCGTTATACATATCTTGGCTTGCAGCATGAAAGGCTGCATTCAAATCAGCAATTACTTTATCGATAGCATCAATATCTTGCGATTTATGAGCCTCTTTCAATGCTGCCAAAGCACTTTCGATCGGAGCTTTTTTATCTGCAGGAATTTTATCGCCAATTTCCGACAATTGTTTTTCCGTTTGGAAAATCATACTGTCGGCTTGGTTCAATTTATCCACACGCTCTTTCTCTTTTTTATCGGCTTCGGCATTAGCTTCAGCTTCGGCTTTCATGCGTTTGATTTCTTCGTCGCCCAAGCCCGATGATGCTTCGATACGAATTGATTGCTCTTTGCCTGTTGCTTTATCTTTGGCAGCTACTTTCAAAATACCGTTTGCATCAATATCGAATGTTACTTCAATTTGAGGTATGCCGCGCGGAGCTGCAGGTATTCCGTCCAAGTGAAAACGACCGATTGTTTTGTTTTGGTTTGCCATCGGGCGCTCACCTTGCAACACATGAATCTCTACCGAAGGTTGATTATCGCTTGCCGTTGAGAATGTTTCCGATTTCTTAGTCGGAATGGTTGTGTTTGCTTCAATCAAACGAGTCATTACTCCTCCCATTGTTTCAATGCCAAGAGAAAGTGGTGTTACATCAAGTAACAATACATCTTTTACTTCGCCTGTCAAAACACCACCTTGAATAGCCGCACCGACAGCCACTACTTCGTCAGGATTTACACCTTTTGAAGGAGCTTTACCGAAAAATTTTTCTACAGCAGCCTGAATAGCAGGGATACGAGTAGATCCTCCTACAAGAATAATCTCGTCAATATCCGAAATAGAAAATCCTGCACTCGCTAAAGCAGTTTTACACGGTGCGATTGTGCGTTGGATTAAGTCGTCAATCAATTGCTCGAATTTTGCACGGGTAAGCGTGCGTACCAAGTGGCGAGGCACACCATCAACCGGCATGATATACGGCAAATTGATTTCGCTCGAAGTAGTGTTCGAAAGCTCGATTTTAGCTTTTTCGGCAGCTTCTTTCAAGCGTTGAAGCGCCATCGGATCTTTACTAAGATCAATACCGCTATTTTCGTCTTTAAATTCTTGTACTAACCATTCGATAATGCGTTGGTCAAAGTCGTCACCTCCTAAGTGAGTATCACCATCTGTCGATTTTACTTCGAATACACCATCGCCCAATTCAAGTACAGATACATCATGTGTACCACCGCCACAGTCGAACACAACGATTTTCATATCCTTGTGTGTTTTATCCAGACCATATGCCAAAGCAGCTGCAGTAGGTTCGTTCACAATCCGTTTTACAGTCAAACCGGCAATTTCACCTGCCTCTTTTGTAGCTTGGCGTTGCGAGTCGTTAAAATAAGCCGGAACTGTGATTACAGCTTCTGTAACTTCTTGCCCCAAATAATCTTCGGCTGTTTTTTTCATTTTTTGCAAAATGATTGCCGAGATTTCTTGTGGTGAATACAAACGACCATCAATATCCACACGAGGTGTATTATTATCACCTTTTACCACTTTATATGGCATGCGAGCGATTTCTTTCTGCGCTTGATCAAATGTTTCTCCCATCAATCGTTTGATAGAAAAAACGGTTTTAGTAGGGTTTGTGATAGCTTGGCGTTTAGCTGGGTCACCCACTTTACGCTCGCCACCTTCCACAAATCCGATTACCGAAGGTGTAGTTCGTTTTCCTTCGCTGTTAGCAATAACGATAGGCTCGTTACCCTCCATTACAGCCACACAGGAGTTTGTTGTTCCTAAGTCAATTCCAATGATTTTTCCCATGATTATTATATTAAAATGTTTTTAGTATTTCAAAAATTTAAAATCCGAATCCTAAATTTGTCAATTTTTGTGCCAACATATAAAATTTAAATCAAACCTCGGTTTTGTCAGCCAAAACATTCAAATATAAATTTCCTGTCATTAAAACTGACAAAAAGTCAGTCCTTCTGTCCATAAATAATAAGTACCTTTGTTTATAAAAATAACTATGTCAATAAACGCTATTGAAAAAAAATCCGTTATGTGGAATCTTTGGCACGGTTGCCAGAAATTGAGCCCTGGTTGTAAGCATTGCTATGTATATAGAGGAGATAAAAAGCGTGGGATAGACAGCTCTTTAGTGGTAAAAACAAAAAGTTTTGATTTGCCTATACGCAAAAAACGAAACGGAGAGTATAAAATACCCTCGAAAACAACTGTATATACTTGCTTTACTTCCGATTTCTTTTTGGAAGAAGCAGATAAATGGAGACCTGAAGCCTGGGAAATGATCCGTAGAAGAAACGACCTCCATTTTTTGATAATAACTAAACGGATAAATCGTCTTCTAATTACTTTACCTAACGATTGGGGTAATGGATACGAACATGTTACAATTTGCTGTACAGTAGAAAATCAAGATAGAGCAGACTATCTATTACCGATTTACAAAGCTGCACCCATCAAATATAAAATTATTATTTGCGAACCACTTCTGGAACAAATAGACTTGAGCCCTTATGCAGGCGATTGGATAGAGCAAATAGTAGCAGGTGGTGAATCTGGCTACGATGCACGCCCCTGTAATTATGATTGGATTCTTGAAATTCGCGAAGTGTGCAGAAAGAATAATATTGCTTTTTGGTTCAAACAAACCGGAAGCAAGTTTGTGAAAGACGGCAAGTTATTTCACATCAAACGACAACTTCAACATAATCAAGCCCGAAAAGCTGGAATAAATCTGTAAAAACTAACAAATACCCACTCAAAAATATTATCTTTGTCAGTCTTTTTAAATACTCTTTATGAAAAAATTCATAACTAATAAAGCATTTTTGTTTTTATTTGTTTCCGTTGTGTCTTTTTCTGCCAACGCAAAAAATTATTATGTTTCGCCAACCGGAACATCAAGCGCTGAAGGAACATTGTCCGCTCCAATCGATATCTCTACTGCTATAGCAAAATCCGATTGGGATACCTTGTTTTTGCGTGGAGGGCAATATGATTTAACAACAACCCTTAAGCCTAATAAAACCGGTACTGCAACCTCTCGGAAAGCTATTTTTGCTTATGCCGACGAAAAACCTGTTTTGGATTTCAGAGGACAAGCATATGGAAGTCGTGGTGTAGAATTTTCGGGAGCTTATCTTCATGTAAAAGGTATTACGATTTGCTATTCAGGAAAAAATGGATTTTATAATACTTCTAATTATTCAATTTTTGAAAATTGTGAAACTTATGGTAACGGAGATACCGGATTTCAGTTGAAAAACTGTCATGGTACTTTGGTCAAAAACTGTGACTCATATAATAACTTCGACTACAAATTGGGCAACCTGACTGCTGCTGATTACGGTGGAAATGCTGATGGCTTTGCTGATAAGCAATATACTGATACAAGCGATCCAAACATATACGAGTATTGTCGCTCATGGAATAACTCGGATGATGGTTGGGACTTTTTTGACAAAACCGGAAATACACAAATAAAAAACTCTATCTGTTATAAAAATGGTCCATTATCATACGATATGCGCAATCACCCTCGTTACAATGTAGATAAATCTTGGTTTGATCAATTTCCCCGTAATGTTGTTGACACTGAGGGAAATACCATTTATATCACTCTGGAAAATTATACAAATTTCGGTAATGGAAATGGGTTTAAATTAGGAGGTAATTATTCGACACATAATGTAACCGTTACCAACTGCCTTTCTTCTCAGAACACCGTCAAAGGCTTTGATCAGAATAACAATGCCGGAACTATGACTTTATACAATAATTCAGCATATAATAATGGAACTGATTACGGCTTTTCTAACAATAGCTTCGGTACTTTAATTATCAAAAATTGCGTAAGTCTTTCTTCCAAATCGTCGAATGTATTAAGATCAAAATCGGTAACAAATGTCAATAACTCTTGGAATACATCAGGTGTTATTTGCAGTGCGGATGATTTTGTGAGCACCGATGCAACTCAAATTCTTACAAATAGAGAAACAGATGGAAGCCTATCTGATATAACTTTTATGCATTTAGTTGCAGGAAGCGATTTAATAGATAAAGGAGTAATAGTTGGATTACCTTATTCAGGTGCAGCTCCCGATTTAGGCTGCTATGAATACGGGGACGATATCCATTACCCACCCACTGTATCTACGCCTAATAATCTGAACCAAAATGTAACAGAAAATACGCCTATTGAGAACATTGTTTTTACATGGGGAGGAAGCGCAACAGGGCTTACTATAAGCAATTTACCATATAATCTGGACTATTCTATTGATAATACGGCCAAAACACTTACCATCTATGGCACACCAATCACCATGGGACTATATAACTATACTGTTACTACCACAGGTGATGAAAACAATCCCGTTTCAGTAAGCGGAAGTATTGCCGTAAGTTCAGCTAACGCAAAAAGAATTGCTTATGTTACTATACCTAACGACGATAGAGATGCTGTAATTCTGGCAAAACTAAACAGCAATTTAGAATTTAAAACAACAATAATCGACGCAACCGAAACAGGAATTGATTACAGCATATACGACTTGATAGTGATGAGTGCAGTGCCAAATTCTAGTAGTGCCGGATTACCTGCTCTTGAGAATGTAGACAAACCCCGTTTGCTGCTAAAACCATTCCAATTACAAGCCTCTCGTTGGAACTGGGGAACACCTGCAAATACAAACCAAACAACAATGACAATCACAGACAAATCGCATGAAATATTTGCAAACCTTCTATTTACAGGTACAAACAATGATGAGCTGGTATTATTTTCTACTGTGACCACCAATGCTGTTACCGGTATAACATCGTGGGTAGGAACACCTGCCATAAGTCAACTCGGCATAGCAAAAGGAGTAACACCTAACAATCAAAGTTTAATAGAAGTTCCTGTGGGTACAACCATGAACGGAACACTTGTAAATTCTCGTTTCTTGATGATTGGTTTGAGCGAATATTCAACAGCAAACTTAACCGAAACAGCCACACAATTGATAGAAAATTCATGCTATTACTTGATGGGAATTCCTATTCCGACTAATATTTGTAAACCAAAAGCAGAACAAAACACCTATAAACTTTCGCGTCAAGGAAGCGATTTGGTGGTTATTAGCGGTGAAAATAAAATAAATAAAATCACAATTATTTCGATCTCAGGAAATGTAATTAAATCTGCACAAAACACAAATATTATCAGTATATCAGATATTCCTACAGGAATTTATTTGGTACAATTAATTGATGAAAATAACAAAGGGAATGTTTTGAAATTCATAAAAAGTTTTTAACATCAGCATTTAAAATTATGATGTTATATCCAGTTACAAACTTAATTAATTACTTTTGCGACCTTAATTTTTGTTTATTAAACATCAAATACACATGAACTTAACTTCGCTTACTTCCATTTCGCCAATTGACGGGCGCTATCGTTCTAAAACAGATAAACTTGCAGCTTATTTTTCCGAATATGCATTAATTCGTTATCGTATTTTGGTTGAAATCGAATATTTTATTGCTTTATGCGAGCTTCCATTACCTCAATTAAAATCAATAGACTCATCTTTGTTTTCTAACCTTCGAGAGATTTACCAAAATTTGAGTGAAAATGATGCACAAAAAATCAAGGATATTGAAAAAATAACTAACCATGATGTAAAAGCGGTAGAATATTTTATCAAAGAAAAATTCGATTTGCTTGGATTGCAGGATTATAAAGAATTTATTCACTTCGGGCTTACCTCACAAGATATTAACAACACGGCAATACCTCTTTCCATAAAAGAAGCATTGAATAATGTTATTTTTCCTGAATTAAATGCCATTATTGCCGAACTATCCAAAATGGCAAAAGAATGGAAAGATATTCCCATGTTAGCAAAAACACACGGACAACCAGCATCTCCTACAAGACTAGGTAAAGAGTTTATGGTATTTGTCTCCCGTTTAACCAAACAATTTGAAGTTATCCAACAAATTCCTCATTCTGCAAAATTCGGAGGAGCTACAGGAAACTTCAATGCTCATAAAGTAGCTTACCCTGAAATTGATTGGTGTGAATTTGGAAACCGTTTTGTTTTCGAAAAATTAGGCTTGGTTCGAGAACAATACACTACGCAAATATCAAACTACGATACTCTTGCAGCTTTATTTGATGCTGCCAAACGCATTAACACCATCATGATCGACCTTAATCGAGATATTTGGACTTATATCTCAATGGAATATTTCAAGCAAAAAATAAAAGAAGGCGAAATCGGTTCGTCGGCAATGCCGCATAAAGTAAATCCTATTGATTTTGAAAACGCAGAGGGGAACTTAGGTATTGCAAATGCTTTATTCGAGCATCTATCCGCTAAGTTACCTATCTCTCGCCTGCAAAGGGATTTAACCGATTCTACGGTATTGCGAAATGTCGGAATCCCATTCGCACACACACTTATTGCATTGCAAAGTTCGATGAAAGGATTGAAAAAATTGCTATTAAACGAAACTTCCATCTCCGAAGATTTAAACAATTCTTGGGCTGTTGTTGCCGAAGGAATACAAACAATTCTTCGCCGAGAAGGCTATCCTAAACCTTATGAAGCATTGAAAGCCCTTACGCGTACCAACGAAACTATTACAGAAGAATCCATCAAAGCTTTTATAGAAGAACTAAATGTAAGCGAAAGCGTAAAAATCGAATTAAGAGCCATTACTCCATTTAGTTATACGGGTATTTAATAGTAAATGTTGTCCGTTACAACTTTGTTTTTTCCATATTTCAGAATTCTATTTCAATATTTGCGCTTGTTTTCTATAGAATACCTTTATGAGAAACTTTATCATCCTTTTTCGTCGTTTTTTACTCGGATATAAAAGATATATTGCCTTAAATGTATTTTTCAACCTGTTATCCACTATCCTCAGCCTGTTTTCATTTGGAACCATTATTCCTATTTTACAAATTCTTTTTGGAATGGAAAGTCCCTCTCATGGTCATATGGAGTGGAGTTGGAACGATGGATTAGATCATATCGGAGAGGCATTGAAAAACAATGTTTTCTACACAATCGAACAAATAATACAAACCTATGGTGCAAGCACTACCTTGCTTATTTTAGGCTTATTTTTAGTTATTACTGCAGGAATGAAAGTCGGTACGGCATTCTTAGCAGGATATTATCTGAGCCCTGTTCAATATGGCGTTTTGAGAGATATTCGGAAAAAACTATATGACAAAATTTTATCTCTTCCCATCGGGTTCTTCTCCGAAGAACGCAAAGGTGATATTATCGCTCGCATGACCAATGATGTAAATGAAATCGGAAACTCAATCATGAGTTCATTAGATACAATGTTTAAAAATCCGATGATGATTTTGATTTATCTCGGAGTGATGGTCGGTATTAGTTGGGAACTTACCCTTTTTGTATTTTGTATGCTTCCGATAAGTGGATTTTTAATTGGTCGTGTAGGGCGTTCGTTAAAGAAAAAATCAATGATCGGACAAACGCAAACCGGAGAAATGCTTTCGCAAATAGAAGAAACACTTGGAGGTCTTAGAGTAGTAAAAGCTTTTAATGCTGAAAAAAAAGTGCGTTCACGCTTTGCCGAAATCAACGAAAAAGTGCGTACTACTTTTATACGCATGAATCGCAGATACATCTTAGCCCACCCAATGAGCGAATTTCTGGGTACAGCCGTTATTGTGATTGTGCTCTGGTATGGAGGAAAACTTATCCTTAACGATGATGCCGGGACTCTTACTGCTCCTTCATTTATTTATTATTTAGTAATCTTCTACAGTATTATCAACCCAGGAAAAGATATTTCACGCGCCAGCTACACAATTCAAAAAGGGATGGCATCCCTTGACCGTGTTGATGCTATTCTTAAAGCTGAAAATACTATCAAAGACAAAGAAAACGCAATTGTTATAAACGAATTTAAAGAATCTATCGAATTTAAGAATGTATCTTTCCGTTACCGCGAAGATTGGGTTTTAGACAATATCAACCTTACAATAACTAAAGGGCAAACAGTTGCATTGGTCGGACAATCAGGATCAGGAAAATCGACTATGGTCGATTTAATTCCACGCTTCTATGATGTACAAAAAGGTTCTATTCTCATTGATGGTATTGATGTTAAAAACATTCAAATGCATAGTTTACGATCTCTAATAGGCAATGTAAACCAAGAAGCCATTTTATTTAATGATTCGTTTTACAATAACATTACTTTCGGTGTTGAAAACGCAACGGTGGAGCAAGTAATTGCAGCCGCTAAAATTGCCAATGCACACGATTTTATTATGGCTACCGAACAAGGATATGATACCAACATTGGGGATCGTGGCGGAAAGTTATCCGGCGGACAACGCCAACGCATCAGCATTGCCCGTGCAATTCTTAAAAATCCACCGATCCTAATTATGGATGAAGCAACATCGGCACTTGATACTGAAAGCGAAAAATTAGTACAAGAAGCTATTGATCATCTAATGCAAAACCGAACTTCGATTGTGGTTGCCCACCGTCTTTCTACTATCAAAAAAGCCGATTTAATCTGTGTTATGAGCAATGGCGTTATTGTAGAACGAGGAAAACACGACCAACTTATTGCCAAGGATGGTTACTACAAAAAACTATGTGATATGCAATCATTCTAAAGATAAAAAAAGCGAGTAAAATTTACTCGCTTTTTTGTTTTTAAGGTTTATATTTCGATTGCTCCAATATTTTTTGATAGTCTAAATTCTTTATCAGCTCAGGCAATGTTACAGATGGGTTATTCTCCATATAACTTTTAATAATTTGCCATCCTATCCAGATAGCAGCTTGCCCGGGCGATTCTTGTGTAAAATTTACCGTAAAAGGAGCCGGATTTATATACTTAGCGCTCAACAATTGAGATGTTTCGTATAACTGACGCTCGGCAAGCAAATAATCCCACATATTTTTCTCATTTTTCTTACACCATTCATATTGTTGGTCAGTGTAACCCATGATGTCAGCCTCAGTACGATTAGGCATTATTACACTTTGTAAGTAATATATTTTTCCACGGGACAGAATTTGTGCCAACAAAGTTTTTCCATTTTCTACAGGAAACTCACTCATAATGTAACCTAACAAAATATCCGGTGCTACTTTGCTGCGAGTCATATTTTGCAATTCATACGAATAAGCAATGTCTTTATAATAAATATAATCTGCACCTAAATAATTGTCGATACTAACAGACAAAATATCTTCTGTCACAACAACAGACTGATTAAATCCCGAAATGTGCATCGTCACACGAGGTATTTTTCTATCAGGGAAATAATACTTTATGTATTTAAACCCATCAGTAACTTCAGTCTGAATGTCCGATACATCTGCAAATACACGCTGACATTCATTATAAATCTCTCGAATGGTGCTATCTCGTAAAAAAGCTTTCAATTGATGTTTAAACATCTCACCTGATTCCGGTGCACCCAGCATGATAACATTTGTCGAAAAAATGGAGAAAAACTCTTCGTACTTTTCATTCATTTTAGCAATACTTTGATCTATATCAACAGTATCCATTGTCATTAAGTCTCGATCGAAGCGTTCGATTTTAATATTCAGATCAACTTTATCCGTATCAATTTTAAACCTTTCCTTCGAACACGACATCAAAACTATTATAGTAAAAAACACTAAAATTATTTTTCTCATAAATAGATTAATATTTAGTTCTAAAATCCGATTGATTTTAATGCAAGTCCTGTTTTCTCATCCAATCCGAATAACAGATTCATATTTTGAACCGCTTGACCGGATGCTCCTTTCAACAAATTATCTATAATAGAAATAATAAATAATTTATTGCCGTGTTTTTCGAGATGAAGCAAACATTTGTTAGTATTTACAACTTGTTTAAGATCAATATTTTTTTCTGTAACAAAAGTAAACGCTGCATTTTTGTAGAAATCGTTGTACAGTTTCATCGCCTCATCAAGGGTTAAGTCACACTCGGTATAAGCGGTCACAAAAATTCCACGCGTAAAATTTCCACGCACCGGAATAAAATTGATAACTTTATCAAACGATGATTGCAATTGTCTGATTGATTGTCCGATTTCTTCCAAGTGTTGATGTGCAAATGCTTTGTACACCGAAATATTATCGTTACGCCAACTGAAATGCGATGTTTCGGTCGGCTTTTGTCCAGCACCAGTCGAGCCTGTTATAGCGTTAACATGCACTTCATTGTTAAGCAATCCGGCTTCTGCCAATGGCAACAACGCTAATTGTATCGCTGTGGCAAAACAGCCCGGATTAGCAATGCGCTCAGCTTTTGCGATGCGACTTTTATTTAGTTCGGGCAGTCCGTACACAAAGTTGTGCGTGCCGTCTTCCTTGCGGTAATCGGTCGAAAGGTCGATGATTTTTAACCCCGTGGGTAATTTATTGGCTTCGATAAATTTCTTTGTATCGCCATGTGCGGTACAAAAGAAAAGCACATCGATTTTGTCGAACGGTGTTTGGTCTGTAAACATCAAATCCGTTTCGCCAATCAATCCGCCATGTGCCGATGTTATCGGATTTCCTGCATTACTCGAACTGTTTATAAATACAATTTCCACCTGCGGGTGATTAATCAAAAGGCGTATCAATTCGCCGGCTGTGTAGCCTGCTCCACCTATAATTCCTGCTTTTATCATAGTTTTTTATGTTGATGCGTTGATTTGTTGATGGGTTGATCATTTGTTTTTCAAATAAACAATTCAACAAATAAACTTTATTCTAATAAATCCGGGCGTAATCGTTTGGTCCGCTCCAAAGCCTGCTGCATTTCCCATTCGTGGATTTTTCGTTCGTGTCCCGAGAGAAGAATGTCGGGTACTTTCCATCCCTTGTACTCTGCCGGACGAGTATAAACTGGTGGTGCTAACAAATTGTCCTGAAAACTATCGGACAACGCCGACTGCTCGTCGCCAATAGCACCCGGAATGAGTCGAACGACAGCATCGGTAATAATCGCAGCAGGCAGTTCTCCTCCTGTAAGCACATAATCGCCAATGGATATTTCTTTGGTAATCAGATGTTCGCGCACACGATAATCCACACCCTTGTAATGCCCGCAAAGAATAATTAAATTTTCTGCTAACGAAAGTTTATTTGCCATTGATTGATCAAACTGTTCACCATCCGGAGTAGTAAAAATCACTTCGTCGTAATTTCGTTCTACTTTTAATAAACTTATCACACGGTCAATAGGCTCAATTTGCATCACCATACCGGCTCCAAAACCAAAAGCATAATCATCTACGCGTTTATGTTTATCGGTCGAATAATCGCGCAGGTTGTGTATATGCATCTCCAGTAAACCTTTGTCTTGAGCTCGCTTTACAATAGAATGTGAAAGTGGGCTTTCAAGCAATTCCGGGAGTACGGTAATTATATCAATACGCATAGTAAGATTTTAAAACAAATTCAATTTTCCTTTTCGAGCCTCATCTAATGGTACTAAGTTATGTTTTTTAGTTTCTTTCTGACGAAGTTCTTCGTACTCAGCATTCAGATTTGTAATAAACTGCGCTTGAGTAGCTTTATTCAATAACTGCGAAAGTATAGTAATATTTTGCGAGGCATCTTTCACATAAACCACCGGTGCACCGTAATTCGGTGCAATTTTAACTGCCGTATGAATTTTCGAAGTTGTTGCTCCGCCAATCATCAACGGCATAGAGAAACCATTTTTCTGCATTTCGGCAGCAACCATGCACATTTCTTCAAGCGAAGGAGTAATCAGTCCGCTAAGTCCAACAGCATCAGGTTTCTCTTTGATAATTGCTTCAATAATTTCTTCGCACGATACCATTACACCAAGATCAACCACTTCGTAATTATTACAAGCCATAATTACACTCACAATATTTTTACCAATATCGTGAACATCGCCTTTGACAGTAGCAAGAACCATTTTTCCTGTTTTAACTGCACCACCCTTTTGGTTTTCTTTTTCGATAACCGGCTGTAGAAAAGCAACAGCTTGTTTCATGGTACGAGCCGTTTTCACCACTTGCGGCAGGAACATTTTGCCTTCACCAAACAATTCTCCTACCCGATTCATTCCGTTCATCAAAGGCCGTTCAATGATTTTCAATGCAGATGGATAACCCTTCAATGCTTCTTTCAAATCTTCTTCCAAATACGAAGAAATACCTTTAATGAGACTATAAGAAAGTCGTTCATCTAACGGTAAAGTCCGCCATTCATCTTGTTTAGTAATCTTAGTTTCACCATTTTGTTGAGCTTTGACCTGATCTGCTTTTTCGATTAAGCGTTCAGTGGCATCAGGACGCGTATTGAGTATTACATCCTCGCACAATTGGCGCAATTCAGGGTCAATATTTTCATACACTTGCAGCATACCGGCATTGACTATTCCCATATCCATACCTGCTTTTATAGCATGATACAAGAAAACAGAATGCATCGCCTCGCGCACAGCATTATTACCTCTAAAGGAAAAAGATAAATTGCTTACTCCACCACTTACTTTAGCATGTGGTAATTGGGTTTTAATATATTTTACAGCATTAATAAAATTGACACCGTAGTTATCATGCTCTTCGATTCCGGTAGCAATCGCCAAAATATTCGGATCAAAAATAATGTCTTGTGGCGGAAAACCTACCTTTTCGGTAAGCAAATTATATGCGCGGGTACAGATTTCTTTTTTGCGTTCGAATATGTCGGCTTGCCCTTTTTCGTCAAAAGCCATCACCACAACTGCGGCTCCATAACGGCGAATTTTTTTTGCTTTATACAAAAAGTCTTCTTCTCCTTCTTTCAGGCTGATAGAATTAACCACCGACTTACCTTGCAAGCACTTCAAAGCCGCTTCAATTACTTCCCATTTTGAGGAGTCAACCATAATAGGCACGCGCGCCACTTCGGGTTCGGACATTAATAAATTAAGGAAATGCACCATTTCCGATTTTGCATCAAGCATGGCGTCATCCATATTGATGTCGATGATTTGTGCACCGTCGTCAACTTGCTTTCGAGCGATCTCTAACGCCTCATCATATTTTTTTTCATTGATTAACCGAAGAAAAATTTTGGAACCTGCTACATTGCAGCGTTCACCGATATTGATGAAATTATTTTCTTCTTTTATTTCAAACAACTCCAACCCCGACAATTCCGTAGTCGTATTCACAGCTACCGGTTTGCGTATCTCTTTAGCCTGATCGACCAAACGCTGATATTGGGCAATATGTGCCGGCGAGGTACCACAACATCCTCCAATAATATTGACTAATTTTTCGTCAAAATATTCTTTCACTTGTTCTGCCATGCGTTCGGGCGTTTCGTCGTATTCGCCGAATTGGTTGGGCAGTCCGGCGTTTGGATGCGCGCTCACATAGCCTGTAAAGTGTGCCGAAATTTCTTGCAAATGTGGTTTCAAATCTTTTGCCCCAAAAGAACAATTTAATCCCATCGAAAGTAAATCAGCATGAGAGACAGACGCCATAAAGGCACGAATGGTCTGTCCTGAAAGCATACGACCACTACTATCCGCCGTAGTTGCCGATACCATTATCGGAATGTGTTTACCAATGGTTTCCATTACTTCTTCGGCAGCATAAATAGCTGCTTTGGCATTAAGCGCATCAAAAGCTGTTTCTATTAAAAAAGCATCTACACCACCTTCGGCTAAAGCTTGTAATTGCTCAATATATGCCTCTACTAACTCATCAAACGAAATTGCACGAGCTGCAGGATTGTTTACATCAGTAGACATGGATGCACTTTTACCTGTAGGACCTACCGATCCCACTACAAAGCGTGGTTTAGTAGGATTTTTCTTTGTATATTCGTCGGCAAGTGTTCGGGATATTTTAGCGGCAGCTAAATTGATTTCACGCACTAAAAATTCCATATTATAATCCGCCATCGAGATTCGTTGTGCATTAAAAGTACAAGTAGAAAGAATATCTGCTCCGGCGTCTAAATATTGTTGATGAATATTTTGGATTATTTCAGGTTTGGTAATACAGAGTAAATCATTGTTGCCTTTGAGAATGGTAGGCCAGGTAGCAAAACGCTCACCACGATAATCGGCTTCTTGTAATCTATAGCGTTGAATCATGGTGCCCATTGCACCATCAAGTATTAATATTCGGTGTTGTAACTCAGATTGTAAAGACATGATAACTTTCACATAAAAATCAAATTACGAAAGTACTACAAATCTCACTAAAAATGAAAAAATCGTACTTTTGAAAAATATTTTTAGCTTTGTAACATTTGATACAAAAAAAAGCTTAGCTAATTTGCAATCTTTGTTTTAATAATTCAACGAATATTAACTAAAAACAAAAAATTATGAGCATGTTTTGCAACCAATGTCAGGAAACAGCCAAGGGTATTGCCTGTACAATCAAAGGCGTTTGTGGAAAAGAAGACTTCTTGGCAAACGAAATGGACAGACTAATCGGTCTTTGCTACGAAGTTTCAACCCTCTCAACACTTTTGAGAAATCAATCAGTAAAAGTGGAACAAAAAGTCAATCATTTTATTATCGATGCTTTGTTTTCAACTATTACAAATGCGAATTTCGACAAAAGTGCGATCGACCGCCGTGTAGAAAAAGGAAAAGCCCTTGTTTCGGAACTTAAAAGTCAAGTAAAAGGTGATTTACCAACAAACCATCAGTTTGAAAAATTAATAGGTGATGAAGATGTCATTTCTCTTAAACAAACGGTACTATATGGTTTGAAAGGTATGTCTGCCTACGCCGAACATGCGCAAACTCTCGGACAAAACGACGAAGCAATTAATGCTTTTATGCAACGCGCTTTATCCGAAATTTCGCGCATCGATATCGAAGCCTCAACACTTATCAATTTAGTAATCGAAACAGGACAGTTCGGTGTAACAACTATGGCACTATTGGACAAAGCAAATACTTCAGCTTATGGAAATCCTGAAATTACAAAAGTTAATATCGGTGTGCGCGACAATCCGGCTATCTTAGTAAGCGGACATGATTTGAAAGATTTGGAAGAATTACTAGAGCAAACAGTGGGCACAGGTGTAGATGTGTACACACATAGCGAAATGCTTCCAGCTCATTACTATCCTGCATTTAAAAAATACAGCCATTTTGTAGGCAACTATGGCAATGCTTGGTGGCAACAGCGCGAAGAATTTAAAACTTTCAACGGACCTATTCTTTTTACTACAAACTGTATCGTTCCACCGACTGATGATTCTATTCGCGAACGGATTTACACAACCGGATCTTCGGGCTTAGTAGGAAGCAAACATATTCCCGACCGTGAAAACGGCAAAATGAAAGATTTTTCTATAATCATTGAACATGCTAAACGCCTTCCCGCTCCACAAGAAATCGAAACCGGCGAAATCATAGGAGGTTTTGCTCATGAACAAGTGTTTGCTTTGGCTGATAAAGTTGTAGGCGCAATAAAATCAGGCGATGTGAAAAAATTTGTAGTAATGGCAGGTTGTGATGGTCGCATGAAATCACGCGAATATTACACCGATTTTGCCAAAGCTCTGCCACAAGATAGTATTATTCTTACTGCAGGGTGTGCTAAATACCGCTACAACAAACTCGGCTTAGGTGATATTGATGGTATTCCTCGTGTACTTGATGCCGGACAATGTAATGACAGTTACTCATTGGTACTTATTGCTTTAAAACTAAAAGAGATATTCGGTTTAGATGATATCAACAAACTTCCTATCGTGTACAATATTGCATGGTATGAGCAAAAAGCGGTGATTGTATTGCTTGCTTTATTAAGTCTTGGAGTAAAGAACATTCACTTAGGTCCGACCTTACCGGGATTTTTTTCGCCCAATGTGGCTAACATTTTAACAGAAACATTTGGCATTGGCAGCATTTCTTCGGTAGAAGAAGATTTAAAATGGTTAAATTAACATAAAAAGAGGGCATCTGGTAGATGCCCTCTTTCTTTTTATTTATTATATAAAATAAATTTATACCAATTTATTTACATGACGAGTTAATTTAGATTTTAAGTTAGCAGCTTTGTTTTTATGAATAACATTCTTTTTTGCCAACTTGTCCAACATAGCACTTACTTTTGGCAACAATTCTGAAGCCTCAGCTTTAACATTCAATGCACGAAGCTTACGCACAGCGTTACGAGCTGTTTTTGCGTAATATTTGTTGTGTAATCTTCTCTTTTCAGTTTGTCTAATTCTTTTGATAGACGATTTGTGATTTGCCATTTCTATACGAAATATAATGTAAATTTATTTTGTAGTCCATAGGAGAATCGAACTCCTCTTTCCAGGATGAAAACCTGGCGTCCTAACCGATAGACGAATGGACCATCTTTTTTTAATTGCGGATGCAAAGGTAAAACGATTTTTCTTATCTGCAAAAAATATTCGACAATTTTTCCGTCTGTTTTACTTTCGAGAATTTAAACATCTTGAAATCAACCGAATATAATAACTTTCTAAAAGTATAAAATTATCTAAATGTAAATCAAAGTATTTTTTATAAAAAGAATTATGTATTTACTTATAATCCCAAACCAAAATGGTTTGGGATTTCTTTTCCATCATTTTACCACAAAGAATTCAAATGTTTTTCACAAAACATATAAAACTTTGCGAAATTAGTGATATTTTCCTTATGTCATTTAGTGGTTAAAATTTATTTCTTCACTATTTCCATTGTATCCGAAGCAATCATAAATTCTTCATCTGTAGGGATAATAGCTACTTTTACTTTTGATTCAGGTTTGCTGAGTACGATTTCTTTTCCACGAATGCCTTTGTTTTTTTCCGAATCAAAAACTAATCCGCAATATTCCATATTTTCGCAAACCATACGGCGTACATCGTCGTCATTTTCGCCCACACCGCCGGTAAATACGATAGCATCAACACCACCTAAGGCAGCCATATAGGCACCCACATATTTTTTAATACGGTAAGTGTACATTTCCACGCCGAGTTTAGCACGCTCGTTACCTTCTCCTACAGCATTCCACACATCGCGCATGTCGCTCGATACGCCAGTAATCCCCAACATACCGCTATGTTTATTAAACAAAGCCGAAGCAGCCGAAGTACCAATCATTTCTTTATCCATAATAAATGAAACTACTCCCATATCAATATCACCACAACGGGTACCCATCATTAAACCTTCAATTGGGGTAAAACCCATGCTGGTATCAACAGACTTACCATTTTTGACAGCTGTAACCGAACCTCCGTTACCAATATGACAAGTGATAATACGCGAATTATTCGGATCTAAACCTAAAAACTCGACAGTACGCTTAGAAACAAAACGGTGGCTCGTACCATGGAATCCATAACGACGAATACCATATTTCGTGTATAATGAATATGGAATAGCATACATATATGCATAGTTAGGCATCGTTTGGTGGAAAGCTGTATCGAACACCCCTACTTGGGAAATATTCGGCATCAATTCTGAAATTGCACGAATACCTGCCAAGTTTGGCGGATTATGAAGCGGCGCCATTTCAATACATTCTTCCATTTTTTTGATCACATCTTCATTAATCAATACAGAAGAATTAAACTTTTCGCCACCATGCACCACACGGTGACCTACCGCATTGATCTCGTCCAATGATTTAATCGCACCATGCTCCTTGCTGGTAAGAACACCCAAGATATATTCGATGCCAATTTGATGTTCCAGAATTTCGCCTTCGAACATTATTTTTTGCCCATCTTGGCGTTCATGTTTAAGAAAAGAGCCCTTCATGCCTACTTTTTCTACTCCCCCTTGCCCGAGTACTTCTTTAGTAGCCATGTCGAACAATTTATACTTTATAGAGGAACTTCCACAGTTTAATACTAATATCTTCATCTGTATAACTTTTATCGTTTTTGATTGTATATTTATTATTTGACAATTTACTAATTACTATTTTTTTTTAATAGCAAATTGTAAATAATAAAATGGTAAATTATTTAATGATATTTCCTGTTTCATCGTATTCGTAGAATCCTTTTCCTTTGCTAATACCGTATTGATTACCACGATACATACGATTTAACACCGGCGATGGTTTATATTTCATGTTTCCATATTCGTTGAACATATTTTCCATCAGGTGAACGATTTTTTCGATACCCATTTGGTCAGCAGTACGGAACACACCTTGTTTGTGTCCGAAACCAACGGTAAGCACACGATCGATAATTTCAACACTTGCGATACCTTCCATCAACATGCTACAAGCTTCGTTCAATTGGGCAAAGAAAAGACGAAGGCTCACCAATCCAGCCGATTCGAGCAAATGTACATAATCGAAATTAATCATTTGAGCAAAATGGCATACAAGGTTATATGTTTCATCCGAAGTATCTAATCCGGGAACAATTTCGATAATATTCGAGCCCGGAACATTAGTCATAAAATGAACACCGATGGTGCGCTCTTTGTGTTTTAGTTCGTTTGCTAATTCAGTTACAAAAATAGTTGCTACATTTGATGCGATAATGGCTTTTTCGTCCAAAATTTCTTCCAATTTGGCAAATACTTCTTTGCGGGCTGTAACACTACGCACCCCCATATCATCATAACGAATAGCCTCGATTACAAAATCACAACCGGCAAAATCTTCGTAACGGGTAGTTCCCTTTATACGAGCCAAGATTGCTTTCTTTTCAGATTCTGTTAAACCCCAGCTTTCTATGCGTTTATTTAATTTTTCTTCGATTCGCGCATACGCATTTTGAATGCGGCCTTCAGACGGTTCAAGGAAAACTACTTCCATACCGTTGCTGGCGGCTACCGTTACAATGAAACTTCCGTCTTTACCGCAACCTACTACACCAATGCGCGAAAAAAGCGTCTTTTTGCGATCCTTGTTGTTTAAGCCATACTTTTCAATAGGCTCTTTAATCATTTCTGCCATAATATTTTATTGTTCAAAGTTTGTACTGTTCAAGGTTCAAGGTTCAAAGTAACCTCGAACTTTGAACCATATGATTATTTCATCGCCTGATTGGCTGTAATAGCTACCAATTTCACAATGTCTTCCACCGAACAACCGCGAGAAAGATCGTTGATAGGTGCTGCCATTCCTTGTAAGATTGGTCCGACAGCCTCGGCTTTTGCAAAGCGTTGTACCAATTTATAGCCGATATTTCCGGCTTGTAGATCGGGGAATACCAAAACATTTGCATGTCCGGCAATTTTACTGCCTGGCGCTTTGCTTTGTCCTATTTCGGGAACAAGAGCTGCATCGGCTTGCAATTCTCCTTCAATTTGCATATCAGGTGCCATCTCTTTAGCTAATCGGGTAGCTTCTACAACTTTATCTACTAACTCATGTTTTGCTGACCCTTTAGTTGAAAAACTCAACATAGCGATTTTTGGTTCGAAACCGACAATCGTACGAGTAGTTTGACCCGTACAAACTGCAATTTGTGCCAATTCGGCAGCAGTTGGATTTGGGTGCACGGCACAATCAGCAAATACCAACAAACCATTTTCACCGAACTCAGGTGTTTGAGTGAACATCAAAAAAGCACCAGAAACAACACTGATGCCCGGCAAAGTTTTCACTATTTGAAACGCAGGACGGAGTACATTGCCCGTTGCATTCATTGCTCCGGCTACTTCTCCATCTGCATCGCCATTTTTAATCATCAAACAACCAAGATACAATGGATCTTTTGCTAACTCAGCAGCTTGTTGCATGCTCATCCCTTTACTTTTTCTTAATTCAAAAAGAAGATTCGCATAAATAGGCATTCTTTCATCAGTAGCCGAATCAACAATAGTTGCTTTAGCAATATTTTTCAAACCGTAAGAAGTTGCTTTAGCTTCTATTTCGGCTTTAGCTCCGATAAGAATAATTTTAGCAATTCCTTCATTAAGCAAAATATCTGCAGCTTTTAGTGTTCTTTCTTCTATTCCTTCCGGCAATACGATTCGTTGCAAATTACTTTTGGCACGATTCATCATTTGTTGTAATAAATCCATTTTTCTTAAAAGTATTAAGATGAGCGTTAAATTTTCTTATCCTGCAAAGATATAAAAAGAGGTTGCTTTTTAATAGAAAAATCATAAAATATTTTTTAGAAAATTATTTTGTATTCTTTATTTGAGTCAATTTGTCCGGTAGTTTTATTTTTAATATTTTCGTATCGAGAAATCACAACAATATGCTCTACATTTCAGATTATTTTAACTATAAACGCCGAAAATCCAACGAAGTGTTAATTGGTAAGATAGCTTTGGGAAGCAATAACCCAATCCGCTTACAATCAATGACTAACACAAACACGATGGATACAGAAGCATCTGTAGAACAAGCCATACGAATAGCTAATGCCGGTGGAGAATATGTCAGACTAACAGCCCAAGGTGTTAGAGAAGCCGAGAATCTTCGGCAGATATATTCTCAACTCCGTACAAAAGGATATAGCACCCCATTAATTGCCGATATACATTTCAATCCGAAAGCTGCCGAAGTAGCCGCACAGTTTGTAGAAAAAGTGCGGATTAATCCCGGCAATTTTGTTGATAGCATTAAAACTTTCGAAGAAACAGAATATACGGATGAAGAATATCAATTGGAGATAGAAAAAATTCGCAAAAAATTCATCCCCTTTTTATCTATTTGCAAAAAAAATAATACCGCAATACGGATTGGTGTTAATCATGGCTCTTTGTCTGACCGGATTATTAGCAAATATGGAGATACACCCGAAGGAATGGTAGAATCTTGCATGGAGTTTTTACGAATCTGTAGAGACGAAAATTTTCACCGTGTAGTTATTTCTATGAAATCCTCGAATGTATTAGTAATGGTACACAGTGTTCGTCTATTGATTGCAGCGATGAACAAAGAAAACATGCACTATCCACTGCATTTAGGGGTAACAGAAGCCGGCGACGGAGAAGATGGCAGGATAAAATCGGCAGTAGGTATCGGAGCACTTTTGTCTGATGGAATCGGAGATACGATTAGAGTTTCGCTAAGCGAAGAACCAGAATTAGAAATTCCCGTAGCTCGCAAATTGGTCGATTATATTCAAACAAGGAATAATCATCCGGTAATTACCGGTACGCTTTGTGAAAAGTTCATACCTTATTCATATAATCGCCGAAAAACAGATGTAGTAAACAATATAGGAGGAGAAAAACCACCGATAGTAATTGCAAAACTAAGCAGTAATTATAGTATTCAGCCGGATTTTATCTTTTCAGACTTTACTAAAAATGTACGCTTCACTCAACTAAATTGTAGCGAACTCTCAACAGAAAAAATCCAACAATTTTCTAAAGAAAAGGATAATGTATTATTATTGGCATCATCACATATAAATCCCGCTGGAGAACTGCGTGCCGCTTTCCATCTTTTATTGAATAATGATTGTAAAATACCTGTAATCATACATCGTTGTTATGAAGAAAACGATATAGAATCACTTCAGATAAAAGCCGGAGCTGATTTAGGTTCTCTTTTTATCGATGGATTTGGTGACGGCATCTACCTGCAAAACAAAGGTAATGTTACCTCTGAACAAATTAATTCAATTGCATTCGGCATATTACAAGCCACAAGGGTACGCATAAGCAAAACCGAATACATATCATGTCCCGGATGCGGGCGTACTTTATTCGATTTACAAACAACCATCGCGCGCGTGAAAGAAAAAACTTCTCATCTAAAAGGTCTAAAAATCGGAATCATGGGTTGCATTGTGAATGGTCCCGGTGAAATGGCTGATGCCGATTATGGATATGTAGGTGCCGGAAAAGGAAAAATCAGTTTATATAAAAAGAAAGTTTGTGTAGAAAAAAACATTCCGGAAGAGGAAGCCGTCGATAAATTAATCGAACTTATCAAGAAAGAAGGTGATTGGCATGAGTAATAAAAAAGGTCAGTAATTATACTGACCTTTTTTATTTAAAATTTTCAATTAATATCTTTTCATAGGGATTTTAAAACCTAACATCAACTCATGCGTATTACTGCTAATATCAGCTGTTTTACCTAAACTTAATTCATAGCTATAACCTACACGAAGCCATTCCCATTCCATTCCGACTAAAATCCCAAGAGCCGAACCAACACGATAATTTAGTCCTGCCCAATAATTCTTCTGATAGAAAACAGTAGTATTGATATCCAAAACATTTGTTTGGCTGGAATTCATAAATAACACTGAAGGCGCTATTAAGAAATCTTTATTAACATTAATTGCTCCACGAACATAACCATAATAAGTTTGCGTAGGACTCAATGTGTAAATATCATCCATCTGAGCAATATGCGTAATAGATCCTCCTACCAATAACCATGGAATAGAAAATTCAATACCGAAATCAAAATCAGGATTTACTTTACTTTCGCTCTCTCCTGTAATATAAGGGTCCGGATTATAAATATCATCGCTGTAATCTTTAGAAAATTGGTTGATACCTGCTGCTGCACCAAAAGAGATCAAACCTCCATCCCATAAATCCAGGTTGTAAGCATAAACTGCTTTCGCATTCAAGGAATTGTTATCGTTTCCAATTTGGTCATAGGTGAAAGAGGCACCAAACCCTGATTTAAGCCGCTCGTTAAAATAGTGTCCATTCAAAACCGAAGAAAACGGATGACCATCGAAACCTGCCCATTGGATACGCGTTTGACTGAAAATATTAATATCCTTATTATTTCCAATCCCTGCAGGGTTAAAGTTGATTCGCGAGAATATTTGCGAAGACAATGAAGGTCCTACTTCGTGTTGGGCAAACAGTGAACCTGCTCCTAAAAAAGAGATTAATACTGATATACGGATTTTCTTAAATGTATTTTTCATTGGTATATAAAATTTATTTTAGCCAAAAGTGTCAATTATTTTTTCTCCAATTCTTCTTTTGACAGAATTCTAATTTCGCATCGTCTGTTCTGAGCATAATCTTCATCTGTTTTCGGGTCAGCTATTACAGGTATTTTCTCTCCAAAACCTTTAGTAACAAGCTTATCCACAGGGAATCCTTCTTTTACCAATAGGTCTTTTACAAACTTGGCGCGTTGTTCCGACAATTTTTGGTTATAAGCATCAGACCCTTTTTGGTCGGTATGTCCGGCTATTTCAAATGTTGCATCCGGGAACTGTTTCATTTCTTCCACCAGTTCCTTAAACTGTGCCGTAAATTCCGGAGTCAATACATGTTTATCAAAATCGAAATAGAATAACACAAAGTGCCATTCCGCCATTATTTGTTCTTTTGGTTCAGGCTCCGGAGGTGGAATTACTGCAATCGGGTCAGGAATAACCGGAGGATCAGGTTGTTTACGGAACAAATAAATATCATCTTTTCCCTTTGAGTTACGATTTGACACTAAATATGCCATTTTATCATTAATAATGAAATTAGCATCATTCAATCCTGAATTAAATGGTTTACCTAGGTTTACAGCTTTCGTCCATTCGCCGTCTTTCAATTCTGATTTAAAGATGTCAATTCCTCCTTTTCCCAAAGAACTGAAATAAAGAGTTGTGTCTCCCACACAGAAAGCATAATCTTCTTTCGCGGGAGTGTTGATCGCTTTTCCTACATTAACAGGAGCTGACCATGTTCCATCTTCTTTTTGATCTGTGTACCAAATATCCGAAGAGCCTACAGGGACATATTCTTTATTTTTAATCGTAGCTGTGAAATAAAGACGCTTTCCACCTTTAGCCAGACTTGGATTACGAAATCCTGTTAAACCAATTTGACGATAGCTCCAAGCGGCATCTGTTATAAAATCATTTTCTTTACGATCGTTTGAAGTGCCATCAATTTTCATTTTAACAGGTTCTTGCCATTTACCTTTTACAAAATGAGATTCATGCAAAGCATAATCTTTATCCATGCTATGGTATTTGGTAAAATACAAAATTTGATTTACGCTATCATAAGCTACGGTACCTGCTGTAAAACCTAATTTATTTAACTCTTTAGAAAGTTTCGGTTTGGTCAGATCTCCATTTTCGCGGATAGTTGAAAGAAAAACTACAGGTTTTTTTCCACCTTTAGGATCAGGTTTGAAGAAAATAAGCTGATTATTTTTGTAAAACGAAATGTTGTTTTCGTAAGCTACCGTATTGATGGAGGCAGGCACTATATCGTAGCCTGTTTTATACTTTTCTTCCACAGAAGCAAACAGCCCACAAGGTAAAGCTACTGTCAAAATCAATAATGTGATTACTCTTGTCTTCATTGTATTTTATAAATATCTGGTTCTTTTATTTTTATAATATTATCTCTTAATTAATTCAACAGATCCTTTATTAATTTTTTCCTCACCTGTCGCTGTTTTGTATTTCAATACATAGAAGTACACTCCCGCGTCAGCTATTTTACCTTTATAAGTTCCATCCCAACCTTCGTTAGTTAAAGTCTCTATAACTTGCCCGTAACGATTGAAAATAGTAAGCGTATATCCATATGTATAAGAATCTTTCAACAAACTACCACTTTGATCAAAATGAGCAAAAGTTTTGTTAAGTATGTTTGAAGATTCCGGAGCAATTATAGTGTGAAGAATCACTTGTCCTAAAACAATATTTATCACATTACTTGCAGACTTACATAATCCATCTTTATCTGTAACTATAACAGAATAAGAACTTTCGGCATCCACTTTTTGTCCAATTATTTTTGCCGCATTTGCAAAAGACGGCATATTCCATACATAGTCATAATCTCCGGAAGGAGTTGTTATTACTTCAAAATCAACCGTACCTCCGGTAATCGGCAATTTATTAGTAGCCACAAAATCAGCACTATATGCTATTAAATCTGTTGTTAACGGAGGATTTGCTATAATTGTAACTGAATTTATTACGGCTTGACTATTACTTAAATTCTGACACGCACCTTCCGAAGTTAAAGTATAAGTTTCAGTTGCCGTTGGATTTGTCACAATAACATAACTATTGGTTGACGGATTTAAAATATTATCAGCTCCATTGTTCAATGTATATTTCCAATTGGTAACGCTACCGGATTGAGTCGCCGTTATAGTGACCTGTGTATTTCCGTCACCACAAACCTTAGAATGAGTTGCTACAATCTCATTGCTGATTTGAGCAGGAATAACAACCTCAAATGTATCTATATACATACAACCTTTAGTCGATTCTACCCAATATTTCTTAGTTTGCTGTGCTTGTTGATAAGTACCAGCTATATTTATAGATTGGGTTGCCTCTCCGGTATTCCATTTATATGCAAACAGAGCACTTCCGTTGTAAAAAGCAAAATCAGGAGTATTTGAGCTTTCTGTTTTATTCGTTTGCAATAGATCACCGATACATGCAGGGTTTATAATCGGATAAGTTGTTTCTACCTTAGGTTTAATAGTTACATTAAAATGTTCTACCACAGCACAACCACTTTCTGCTAATACAAAGTATTGTGGATTTTCACCAAAATCATCCGGCAGATTAGAATAAGATTTTCCTGTATGTACTGGTGTTTCCGATTTTATATTAGATATATCTGTTACATCTTTATACCAAGTGTATGTCGGCGTAGCAACAAAGGTATTAGGCGGCATTTCGTCGCTATAAGGACTATAGTCTGTAATTGTTCCCTGAATTTCAGAATCTTTACATAAAGTTTGGGTATTTACTACCGGAGCCAACTTTATTGGTTCTACAGTAACATTAAACTTCTCTACTACAGCACAACCACTTTCGGTTAATCTATAATAAGTAGCACTTGATCCAAAATTATCTGCAGCCGGTAAGGTATAAGACGATAGAGCACTTGCACTTTGAACCGGTATAGCTGTTTTTATATCATTAATATCACCTGTATAATTTTTATACCATGCATATGTTACAGTTCCGTCGAAATTATTAGGGGGTGTTTCCTCACTATATGGTGTATAATTAGTAATCGAAGTTGTATTTATGGTAGCTTCTTTACATAGAATAGGATTAGTAATTAATGAAGAAGGCGCTTGTACTGCTTCTACCTTTAATGCAAATTCATCAACAACCGCACAGCCATTTTCTGCTAATACAAAATAGTTTGCTGTCGTATTAAAATCATCAGGATAATTATATGTATTCCCTGTATGAACAGGAGTCGCTGATTTTATATCATTAATATCACCTGTGTAGTCTTTATACCATGTATATGTTGGTGTTCCGAAGAATTCATTTCCAACTATATTATCAGGATCAGGATAATCGGTAGATAAAACACGGGCACTTTGAAGCGACGAACCTTTACATAAAATTTTTGATATAGCTGCCGGTTTTTGAATATCTTGAGTTACTACATAGAATGTATCAATGAACATTTCACAAGTACCATTAGCCCAAGTCTTCACATAATACTTTTTACCTGTTTTTCCTGTTACCGGATCAGTCATTGTCTTTCCGGTTCCAAAATCATCCGACAAAGTCAATGAATTTGTAGAACCAAGCAAAGTTGTAGAGCCTGCAGTAAACCAAGCATAATATACATCCGATGGATTAATTGAACCGGTGAAGTCACTTGCATTTCGTTCACATTGAAGAGTTGCACCTTTACATAATTTCTTTTCATCAGCCGTTTCTGTTGCCATATTCACACTGAACGAAGCCAACTCGTAATCAGCTGCATTAGGGTCATCAAAGCAACCTAATGTTCTAGCTATACGCATTTTCACAGTATATACAGCTGTTGGTTTATCTGTTGGGAATTGGTGTTTAACGGAAGGTCCATCTTCATAAGGAACTGTCACTACTCGTGGATTACCAGGAGTTTCAGAGTCTTGTCCAAAATCCCATTCAATATATTGATAATCGTATGGGAACACAGCTGTAAATTCAATAGGTTCGGAACCATTGACACATTGGCCTGCTGTTAATACTTCTGAGTTTAAAGATGGATCTCCATTCAAATAATAAGACATTGGAAGAGGCATTGCCTTTGAACCTGCAGAATAAGCATAACTAATAGTTGTACTTCCATATCCAATAACATAAGCAACAAAGCCGATTTCATTCGTACTTTCCAATGTATATTTTACACCCGCATTTATATTGTATTTAGCTATAGAATATTCTCCTTCTTGCCAATAACCAGGTACGGCTAATGAAGTAAAATAGGGTTGTAAATTTACAGGTGAACCACTTGCCGGAGTAATTGTTATTGTGTTTGTAAGAGCAGTAGGTGTTATTACCATCACTTGATGATAAGAGTACTGACCATTTGAATAAGCTGTAAAAGAAATTGAATCTAACGATTGTTCTACCGGAGCGATGCGTATCATAGCAGGGTCAGGCCTACTGCTACTACCACTTGTGTATAAACCGACTTCAATAGGTTCACTGGCAGTAATATAGTTACCGGTTGTATTATCTACTTTAAACTCGTAGGTACCAGCTGTATGCATAATAGTATCCTTAACTCCTCCGGCTACTCCGGATATCATAACATGCGTATTAGGTTTGACGGCAACAATCATAGCTCTGTCGTCATTTCCATCGGTAGAGGTTACAATGTATTTTTTTCCTAACAAATGAATAGGAAATAACTGGTCGTACATATGATCACCGGAAGTATAAGGGCTATTTGTATTACTACTATGAGCAGAACCTCCAAAAACAGCAATTTTTCTACACTTGTTAACTCCACCGTCATCTTTTACTTTAATAATTGTTCCCGTCAAGTCCGAAAGCATATTGTCGCTTGAGCGGAAAAGATAAGATTGACCTCTATCTAATGTAATTGTAATAGGATTAGTAAGTGGGCGCACATCTGTCCCATCATTAAGATTATCACCAAAAGGATCATCTAATAAAGTTGATGGATAAATTTCAACTTCCGTACCATCTTCTATGGCAACAATCAGTGCTTCAGCTGTCCACCCATGACTACCACTCATATCTACACTTGTATAAGTATTACCATATCGGCTGACAACAAAATATTCGTTACCCAAAGCGTGAGTTGGAAGCAAACAGGCAATATCGTGTGAAGAATCGCCCAAATTACTTGCATAAGCAGAAATATTGACAGGAGTATTGTCTGTACTTGATTTACGAGCAGTAATTATATATCCGGTATTCATCGCCCTGTTGGGTCGTACTGTATAGCTGTCAATCTTTCCACCTGTTGATCCGGGAGTATATGTAACTCCAGGTTGAGCACCACCAAAAGTAGAATTCAATTGATCATTGTTCGCTTCTTTAGCATCACCGGAAGCAAGTTTATCCAATGATATTTCGGAAACCTCTCCTGCGGTCATACTTTTTTCGAATTTCCTTCCTGTATTTGGATTTTCTATTGTAATGTAGGCATTTTCGTCCGTTGAAATAATTACTGAAAAATCTTTCACACGGGAATCACGCCCACGCATAAAGCTAAACCAAAATTCGCTTCCTTGCGTACTGGTAGTTTCAATGGCTACAGCATCTGTTAAAAAGAAGCTTGCCGCCAGTAGATATAAGAATACTCTTTTCATAGTACAATATTTTGTGTTTTTTGATTAAGGTTTTATTTTGGAAAAAAAAATCGTGCAAATATAAAAATAAGCTTTCGAAGCATTGATAAAAATAGTCTATTTTATGTTGTATAACATATTATTTGCTAGTTTTGATTACTTCAACACTTCCTTTGATTTGCTTTGTAGAACCTCCCGCTGTATATTCCAACACATAATAGTAAACACCTGCATCTGCTTCTTTCCCTTTGATTTTTCCATCCCAACCTTCTACTCCTGTTGCTGTTATTTTTTGTCCGTAACGATTAAATATGGTAAGTTTATAATCGCCTAAATTTTCCGATAAAGGTTGTTGTAGCAATGGATTTTCAGTATTATAGGCATATTTACCGAATGTGTTATTCATTCCGCTTCTGAAATCAAGAATCGATGTAAGAATGATCTCGCCCACCCCAACGATTAAATCATTAGACACACTTGTACACTTTCCATCAGCGTCAGTTATCGCAACAGAATATATTGCCGGCTCCGTTAAATTCTTAACGGTATAAGTATCAGTTGTAGATGCAACATTTGCAGACCACTCGTATTTATAATTAGTTCCACCGATATCAGTTACAGCTACCATTGGTATATCTCCACCTCTTACAGGAAGAGTGTAAGTGTGTGTAAAATCATCCCAATAAAGGAAAATTTTTGATTTATCTGCTGACGGCTGAATTTCTAACGAAGCTACAAATGCCGGATTAGCCTGCACTGTAGTAGTAGCCGTAGGAGTAGTTCCATCACAAGTAGATGTGGATATAAACCTATATTCGGTAGTCACTACAGGCGATACTGTTGTTATTAATCCATTAGGAGCAGGAAGTAATGATTGCCAAGTTATGCCGTTATCTTCCGAATACTCCCAATTGCTGGTACCAACAGGACCTTGAACTGTAGCTGTGAGGATGACATTATCTTTTCCATCACCACAGATAACACTTTTATCTGCCGACAATGTATTTACAACGGGAGGAATATTTACAATAATCGTAACATCGGTTACAGCAGGCGAAGCATCTCCACAGGTAGAATAAGATGTAAACCGGTAAGTTGCTGATTTAGCTGGTGTTTCTGAAAAACTGAATGGAGTGACTGTAGGAGCATCAACTATTTGCCAAATAGTTTCACCTGCTTCGAGTTTTTCTAATTTATTAAGCGTTGGATCGATGCGGTTTCCGTAAGTTCCATTTAGTGTGATTTGTGTATTATCTCCACAATTAATTGTTTTTGTAGTAGTTCCATCATCAAAAGTTAATGTATTACTAATAACCGGTATCTGTACATCCACTTTGGTTACGGTAGTTTCTAATCCTGTATTACAAACCTCACCTGTAGCATCAGCTATAGATTTAGAAATCATTTTATATTCTGTTGTAACAGTAGGAGTTTCAGAATAAGTCCACTCGCCGGTATGTACTTTGCTCCAATCTCCAACCGGAATAGGAGTCCACACATTGCTAACATTATTATTCTTATACCACCAAGAGTTCTCATTTTCATCAAATGGTCCTCCTGCTGTAGCTTTTAATGTTATAGTTGTGCCATCGCCACAATAAATTTGTTTGGCATAAGTGTTATCATCAAAGGTTAAATTATTAACAATTGCTCCAATCGTATTGATTGTTATCTCTTGTACGCCGGAAGAAGTACAACTCATAGAAGCCGTAGAACATATCTTAACTGTTGGGGTGGCTCTATAAATTGTATTTTCAGTAATTTTAATTGTCAAACTAGAGGAGGTTTCACCCGGTACGGTATGCCATGTATCGCCGCAAGCGGAACATGCTTTGGTATATTCCCACTTCCAACCTGTAATAACATCATAAAAACCACCTGCAGGAGTAGCCTCAATACGAATATAATCGTCTTTACAAACTGACGGTGTTGGCGTTAGATCCAGTTGGTTCGTACCTTTATATGCTTTAAGAGTTACTGTCGGAGCAACACATTCTTTACGAACAATAAAATCACTTGAACGAGAATAACAGCCGGCAGTCGGATCACCAACTGCGGCTTTATTTACCGTATTAGCATCACCGGCAACTAACATTCGTAGATAAGTTGTTTCACAAAAGTCCACAACATTGACAGCTATATCCGCAGCATCGGTTAATTCTTTAGCTGAGATAGTAGGCGTTGTAACTTTAACCCACTCCGAATTTACTACATCAAAATCTAATGCATTCCAAAAAGAGCCATCAAGACTATATTGCAATAAATAATATGGATTCGGATTTTTATACGGATCTAACTGATTATCATCTACTGACAATGTTACACCGGTCACTAACGGATCATTTATAGTAGTGGATGTTTGTGGTAAATTTGTATCAGGGTCAATAAAACTCAAATCTACAATAGGTAAACAAGCTATAATTTGAAGATCATCTAACAAAAGATCATTACCTGTGTTATTATTAACATTGTTGCGAATGCGAAGTTCTACAGTTTCAATTAAAGGATCAGAAAAATCTACCCACAATTGGTTCCATTCCGTACTACCGGTGCTACTTTTGGGTATATCACCCGAACCAGCTGTTTTTAATGGCGTAGAAGAATACAGTTGGGTTATCGGATCTTTTCCATAAATTTCAAATGTAACATTTGGAAGTACCGAAGAGCTAGGGTGAGCATTCGCATACCAAACCGAGAAGTACAATTGTGTCCCGGCACAAACACTAACTTCTTTTTTATAAAAATAAGTTCCACCGGTATTTCCGGCATTGAAAAAGAACATACCACCATATGTACCTGAAGGATATGGAACTCCCGCATCTGCTAATGCTTTTGATGTTCGATCATACCCACTAACCGCCCAACTGGTCCCACTTTTTTTACATTCGGCAACAATAGCGTAATTTCCATTACCTACATCTCCGCTGGAATCATATGGAATATTTTGTATGGCAGGCCAAGATGAACGCTCATTCTCATTTGTAAAAGTTCCAAAATCATCATTCAAAAGGTACACTTCATTTGTTCCTGCACCACAGGAAAACTGAGCAAAAGAAGATATTGAAAGGAGAAACGATGACAATGCGATCATCAAAATTTTAAGCATTTTATTTTTCATAGTATTGGATCTCTAATTAAACCAAAAATCTTACAAAATTAAGTTGTTTTTCTTTATGATAAAAACAATAATTTAATTTTTAATTAAATCTTCACTTTAAAGATGTTTTTTACTTCGATAAGAAAAAATTATTTTTCCAAAGTTATTTTTGATTTTGTACTTTTGTGGGTTTAAAAAAAACTTTTAATTCATGAATATTGTTATTATAAAATATAACGCAGGAAACATACAATCTGTTCGCTATGCATTGGAACGGCTTGGATTTAATGCCAGTGTAAGCGACGATCCGGATGTTATTCGTGCTGCCGATAAAGTTATTTTTCCGGGTGTTGGTGAAGCTGCTTCTGCGATGAAATACCTCAAAGAAAGAGGATTAGATAAAATCATTTGCTCGCTTACTCAACCGGTTTTAGGTATTTGCCTTGGATTACAATTAATGTGTACTCATTCTGAAGAAGGTAATGTTGATTGTCTCGGGATTTTTCCCCAGCAAGTAAAACGCTTTACTGATAGGGAGAAGGTACCTCAAATCGGATGGAATGATATTTTTAATTTACAAACATCTATCTTTGACAGTATAAAAGAAAATTCTTTTGTTTACTTTGTACACGGATACTATGCCGAATTAGGCGAAAACACAATAGCAACGACCAATTATACAACAAATTATAGCGCAGCATTGTTCAAAGATAATTTTTATGCTATGCAATTTCATCCCGAAAAATCAGGTGATGTTGGAGAACAAATATTGAAGAATTTTATAAGCCTCCCCAACCTCTCCAACCAACGGTCATGACGGTAGGGAATAAAGGAGGAGCTAAGAGTGCTTGCTGTTCAAAATAAAATACAAATTTTAAATTAAAATAAGAATTAAAAAGCCTTCCGCCAATCGGCGGAAAGGTTGGAGGGGCTACTATGTTAACTAAAAGAATTATTCCATGCTTGGATGTAAAAGACGGTAAAACCGTAAAAGGCATCAATTTTGAAAACATCAAAGCAGTTGGCGATCCTGTAGAATTAGGTGCATATTATGCCGAAATGGGTGCCGACGAACTTGTTTTCCTTGATATTACCGCTACAAATGAAAAACGAAAAACGCTTTCGGAACTTGTTACTCGTGTAGCTCGCAATATAAATATTCCATTTACTGTTGGTGGGGGCATTACCAGTATAGATGATGTATCACTATTATTAAACTGTGGTGCAGACAAAATCTCCATAAATACTGCTGCAGTAAAAAATCCCACTTTAATAGAAGAATTGGCAAGCGAATTCGGCTCTCAATGTGTAGTTTTAGCAGTAGACACTAAATTTGTTGATGGAGAATGGTTGGTATATCTCAACGGAGGTCGAGTAGCTACTGAAATCCGCACACTCGATTGGGTAAAAAAAGCTGTTGAACTGGGAGTCGGAGAAATATTATTGACTTCGATGAACCATGACGGTACTAAAGACGGTTTTGCTCTTGACATAACATGTGCGGTTTCCGAGTCTGTTAATGTACCAGTAATTGCCAGTGGAGGCGCCGGAAACATGCAACACTTTGTAGATGTGTTTACAGAAGGGAAAGCCGATGCTGCTCTTGCTGCAAGTATTTTTCATTATAAAGAAATTGAAATTCCTACATTGAAACGATTTCTAAAAGAGAAAAAAATTGCTGTAAGATTATAATTCTTATTTTAGTCAAATTTTTTGAAAACTCACTATAAATGCCCAAAACGAAATATCACTTTAATCCGGAAACACTGAGCTACGAAAAAGTGGATCAATCGTTCAAAAGCCGATTGAAACGATTTTACATCCACTTCTTGACCAGTTTTTTTTTAGGAGGTATATTTTTCCTTATATTCATTTTCTCGGTAGAATCTCCTTATCAAAAAAATCAACGGAAAGAATACCAAAAAGTGTTATCTCAATACAAATTATTGAACAAGCAATTGGACGAAGTGCAAGAAGTCCTTTCCGATTTGCAGGAGCGCGACAATAATCTATATCGTGTTATTTTTCAAGCCGAACCCATTCCTCTAACCGTACGAAGAGGTGAATACGGAGGCACTAACCGGTATGATTACATAACTCAATTTACCAATTCGGAAATTGTACTCAATACAACCAAAAAAGCAACAGAAATAAGACGCGAAATTTACATTCAATCTAAGTCTTTTGACGAAATTATCAGATTAGCAAAAAATCATGAAAAAATGTTGGAATGTATTCCAGCCATTCAACCGATATATAATAAAGATTTAAAACACATGGCATCGGGATATGGTATGCGTATAGATCCTATTTATCATACACCGAAATTTCATGCAGGAATGGATTTCACAGCTCCAATAGGAACCAAAATTTTTGCTACAGGTAATGGCACGGTCATCTTATCCGGATGGAAGCAAGGATATGGTAATTGTGTAATGATAGATCACGGATTTTCATATCAAACACTTTACGGACATATGCACAAAACCAATGTGCGTGCCGGACAAAAAGTAAAACGAGGAGATGTAATCGGATTTGTAGGTAACACAGGAAAATCAACAGGACCTCATCTTCATTATGAAGTACATTATAAAGGACAACCTGTCAATCCGCAAAACTATTATTTCCGAGATCTTTCACCTGAAGAATATGATAAAATGTTACAGTTTACAAACAATTCGGCGCAAGTATTCGATTAATAAACAGAGAGGGTAAGCAATGGAAAATTCTCTAACAGACAACGAACTCATTCAGAAAGAGTATTATTATCTGGTTGAAGATTATAAAAATTCAGGTCATCGAATTGATTTTGAATTAGTCGATAAAGCGTTCAACTTTGCCAATACCGCTCATCAAGGCGTAAAGCGTCAATCTGGAGAGCCTTATATGCTGCATCCATTATCTGTAGCCCGGATTGTTGTGCGCGAAATCGGATTGGGAACAACTTCCATTTGTGCCGCGTTACTCCACGATGTTGTTGAAGACACCGATTATACAGTCGAAGATATTGAGAATCTTTTCGGGAAACGCATTGCGTTGATTGTGGATGGATTAACAAAAATTTCAGGAGGTGTATTTGGTGCGCATGCCTCATCTCAAGCTGAAAACTTCCGAAAATTATTACTCAGCATTTCTAACGATGTACGGGTTTTGATGATAAAAATTGCAGACCGTCTGCATAACATGCGTACATTAAGCTCTATGTCTCCTGCCAAACAATATAAAATCTCAGGAGAAACACTTTATTTATACGCCCCACTCGCCTATAGATTAGGTTTATTCAAAATAAAAACCGAACTCGAAAATCTCAGTTTCAAGTACGAACATCCTGAAATCTACAATGAAATTAATCAAAAATTATTAGAAGGAGCAGAAAAACAAGAAGAAGTTTATAAAAAGTTCATCACTCCAATAGAAGAAAAACTTAGAAATAAAGGATATGAATTCCAGATTGAAAAACGGGTAAAAACACCATTTTCTATTTGGAATAAAATGCAAACTAAACATATTTCTTTCGAGGATGTATATGATTTATTGGCTGTACGGATTATTTTCAAAGCGCGTGAGGACATAAGTGAAAAAGAACAATGTTTTATGATCTATACTGCCATTACAAGTCTCTACATGCCACACCCTAATCGTACCCGCGATTGGGTAAGCCAACCTAAAGCAAATGGATACGAAGCATTGCACTGCACTGTAATGGTACCTGCTCATGGAAAAGATATCGGGCAATGGATTGAGGTACAAATACGAAGCGAACGAATGCACGATATTGCCGAGAGAGGGCTCTCGGCACACTGGAAATACAAAGTAGGCGGAGAAGAAGCTCAAGAAAACGAGCTTGATAATTGGCTTAAAACCATTAAAGAAATCATCGAAAATCCGGAACCGGATGCTATTGATTTTCTAGATACTTTCAAACTCAATTTATTTTCAAATGAAATCTTTGTATTTACTCCTAAAGGAGACATTCGTGTTCTTCCACAAGGTTCTACTGCTTTAGATTTTGCATTCTCATTACACTCCGACTTAGGACTACATTGTATTGGTGCTAAAGCAAATCATAAATTAATTCCAATCAGTCAAGAGCTCAACAGTGGCGATCAAGTAGAAATTTTGACTTCACGCTCGCGCTTTCCCGAACCCGAATGGCTCAATTATGTAACCACAGCTCGGGCTAAATCAAGGTTAAAAGTTTTTTTTCGCAAAGAAAAAAAATCACATATCAATACCGGAAATGAAATAATCGAGAAAAAATTTGCCGAAATAGGGATTCCTCTTAACAAAGAAAACCTCCAATTAGTGCTTGACCATTTTAAGAAAAAAGAAAAGCTTGAACTTGTACTCGATATAGCTGAAGGAAAAATCAGTTTGGATAATATTGAAAAAACCGTTTTCAGACAGCAAAACGGAACCGGATGGCGAAATTTTTGGGGATTACAATTCGGTTTCGGAAAAAGCAACTCAAAGCAAGGAGTTGAAATATCCCAAACTAAAATTGACAGAAAAAAAACGATTAAATTAACCGACGAAGAAAGTCAAATACATTATAAAGTTGCCGATTGTTGTAATCCTATTCCGGGCGATGATGTACTCGGTTATATTGATAATGACGAAACCATAATTCTTCATAAACGACAATGTCCGGTTGCCGTACAATTAAATGCCAAATTCGGAGAGCGTATCATTTCTGCCGAATGGAAAAGTAAAAAAATCATGTCTTTTCTTGCTACCCTTGAAATTACAGGATTTGACAGGCAAGGTTTATTACTAAAAATACTCCAAGTAATATCGCAAGAGTATGCTGTAAATATTCAGAAAATTGATATAGAAGCAAAAGACGGAATTTTTAAAGGAAAAATAAATGTATATGTACATAATACTGAAGATTTAAATATCCTTTGTGCCAAAATAGCCAAGCTTCAAGATATAAAATCCATCAAAAGGCTAGAAGAAAATTAACCTATAATCTGCACATTATGAGTTATTTGAAATTCGACAGAACACTATTGGTCAATCTAGAAAAATCGTTAACTAAAGAAATGTTACGCACTAATCGCTCCGGAGCATACAGCTTAACAACGATTGTAGATTGCAACACACGCAAATATCATGGGCTAGTTGTTGTGCCAATACCTGAATTAGATGGAGATAACCATGTTTTACTTTCTTCGTTGGATGAAACAGTAATACAACATGGAACTGAGTTTGACATGGGTGTTCATAAATACGAAGGAGATAATTATCATCCTAAAGGACATAAATATATTCGCGAGTTTAATATCGAAACTGTTGCCAGCACAATTTATAGAGTTGGCGGCGTTATTTTTTCACGCGAAAGAGTTTTTATCTCGCACGAAAATCGTATTCTAATAAAATACACTCTACTCGAAACCCATTCTCCTACCCTGATTCGCCTAAAACCATTTATGGCATTCCGAAGCGTGAATAAACTTTGTGTAGAAAACAATGTGATTAATAAAAATTATCAAGAAATAGAAAATGGTATTTCGATGTGCCTGTACGAAGGTTATCCGAATTTAGCCATGCAATTTTCTAAAAAAGTAAACTTTGTATCAAAACCGGATTGGTACAAAGGAATAGAATATATTCGAGAACAAGAAAGAGGATATGAATACAAAGAAGATTTGTTTGTGCCCGGCTATTTTGAGTTCCCGATGAAGAAAGGTGAAGCTGTTATTTTTTCTGCAGGTGTAAATGCTGCAGATACAAAAAAATTCAAATCCATTTATGATGATGAATTAAGAAAACGCACCTCTCGACTTGATTTTTTCAATTGTTTAAGGAACTCCGCCCAACAGTTCTATAATAAAATCAATGATGGTCATTATATAATGGCAGGTTACCCTTGGTTTAAATGCCGAGCCCGCGATCAATTTATCTCATTACCGGGTATCACATTAAGCATAGGCAACTTAGACCTGTTTGAACATATAATGGAAACATCCATAAAAGCCATTCGAGACTTTATGAATGGTAAACCTAATATTTCCGAAATACATGAAATAGAAAAACCGGATGTTCTCTTGTGGTTCATTTGGACAATACAACAATATGCGGCCTATACATCAATAGAGAAAGCTTCGGAAAAATATGAAGAAATTATTTCGGAGATTTTATATTTTATCCGCCGACAAAAGCATCCGAACTTATTTTTACATGACAACGGATTGCTCTATACAAATGGATATGACAATCCTGTAAGTTGGATGAACGGAATTGCATACGGTATGCCTACAAATCCTCGTAGTGGTTATTTAGTCGAAATAAATGCCCTTTGGTATAATGCTTTAAAATTTGCGGCTTCGAAAACTCGATTCAAAGACGAATATAATGCTGATGTGCTTGATTATCAAGCAGACGAAATGACAAAGCAATCATTTCTGAATTTATTTTGGAACGGTACTTATTTATACGACTATGTTGATGGAAATTTTCAAGATAAGGAAATTCGTCCTAATATGATTTTTGCTGTTTCTTTACCTTATTCTCCTCTTGATAAGACTCAACAAAAAGCTGTTTTAGATATTGTAACACGCGAACTACTTACACCGAAAGGACTAAGAACACTTAGTCCTAAAAGCGGATACTACAAGCCGGAATATCGAGGGAATGAGATAGAACGCAGTTATGCTTACCATAACGGAACCGTTTGGCCATGGCTTATCGGACCTTTTGCCGAAGCTTATCTCAAAATACGAAAAATGAGTGGATTGTCATTCCTAGAACGCATGACTATCGGATTTGAAAGCGAAATGAGTGAATTTTGTATTGGTACATTAAATGAGTTATTTGATGGAAACCCTCCATATAAAGGTCAAGGAGCAATTTCCTTTGCAATGAGTATAGGCGAAATCCTTCGAACCTTAAAACTTCTCGAAACTTTCGAACAAAGTCAAAAAATCCAATAAAAAAAGCCTCTTTGTTGCTTTCTTCAAGGAGACTTTTATTCTTAACTTAATTGAGTTTTTCCAAACATTTGATCAAACTTTCTTCCCAATGCGGAATTTCAATTCCATAAACAGCTTTTATTTTTGCTTTATTTAGTATGCTGTAAAAAGGGCGTGGTGTTCTATCCGAATAATCTTTGGTTTCCAACGGCAATACCTTACACGAAACAATTCCCGATAATTTGTGAATTGATTTGGCAAAATCATACCAACTGCAAACACCTTCATTAGAGTAATGATAAATACCTACTTCAAACTTACCGCTACTAATAATCTGCATAATAGTCGAAGCTAAATCGGCAGCATAGGTCGGTGTACCTATTTGATCGAAAATTACGGTTAATTCTTCCTTTTCTCGACCAAGTTTAATCATGGTTTTCACAAAATTATTTCCAAAACTTGAATACAACCATGATGTACGCAGAATAATACTTTCTTTACAAACACTCTTCAATGCCTTTTCCCCTTCAGCTTTTGATTTGCCGTAAACAGATTCAGGATTAATCGGCATATCTTCGGTGTAAGGCAAATAGCCTTTTCCATTAAAAACATAATCGGTTGAAACATGAATCATTTTTGCACCTATTTTTGCAACTGCTTCACCGAGGTTTTGTACTGCATCTCGGTTAATCGCATAACTGAGTTCGGTTTCTTCCTCAGCTTTAGTTACTGCTGTATAGGCAGCACAATTCACAATGAAATCAGGCTTTTGAGCCGAAATAAAGTTAAAAACAGCCATTTTATTGCAAATATCCAATTCGGCGACATCGGTAAAAATATACTCATATTGTGGATATTGCGTCGAAAGCGCACGCATTTCGTTTCCTAATTGTCCGTTAGCTCCAGTTATGAGGATACGCCCTCCCACCCCCCGAAAGGGAGATTTTGCGTTAGTATTCATTATTGAGATTTTTTCTTTGAGATTCATTACATATAGCCTGTGCTAAAGTCTCCCGCCAGCTGGCGGGGATTTAGGGGGCTTTAAAAATTCATTTCAGCATCAGCCAAAAGCGGATGTTTAAGGTCTTTTTCCGAAATAACAGCTTTGTCTGCAGGGATTTTCCAATCAATATTCAGCGCTGGGTCGTTGTACATAATCCCTCGGTCAAATTCGGGAGTATAAAAATTATCACATTTATAACTGAAAATAGCTGTTTCGCTCAATACTGAGAAACCATGTGCAAATCCTTGAGGGATAAGGAACTGCAAATGATTTTCGTCCGAAAGCTCTACACCGACCCATTTCCCGAATGTAGGAGAACCTTTGCGTATATCAACAGCCACATCATACACTTTACCTATTATTACCGAAACCAACTTTGATTGACTTGCAGGGTTGAGCTGGTAATGTAATCCGCGAATCACGCCATACGATGATTTTGAACGATTATCTTGGCAAAAATGAATATTAATGCCGTTGGCTTCGAAAGTTTTTTCGTTGTACGATTCGGTAAAATAGCCGCGAGCATCTTCAAAAACTCTATTTTTAATAATAAATAAATCAGGGATTTCTGTTTTTATAATTTCCATAATTCAGAATCAAGAGTCAAGAATCAAGAGTCAAGAAGAAGATCTGAAATCTTGATTCTTGGCTCTTGTATCCTGATTCTATTTTAAATTTTTATCGTTAGCAATTTTAATTAAATATTGACCGTATTGATTTTTCTTTAACGGTTCAGCCAATTCGAGTATTTTTTCGCGGGAAATATAACCTTTATGATAAGCTATTTCTTCCAAGCAAGCCACTTGCAAGCCTTGACGGTTTTGAATAGTAGAAATAAAATTGGATGCTTCGAGCAAACTGTCGTGCGTACCGGTATCAAGCCAAGCCATACCTCGCCCGAACAATTCTACATTTAAACGACCTTCTTCAAGATACAAACGGTTGAGATCTGTTATTTCCAATTCGCCACGAGCTGACGGTTTCAAGCTTTTAGCTTTTACAACCACATCATTACTATAAAAATATAACCCGGTCACTGCCCAATTCGATTTTGGCTTCAACGGTTTTTCTTCCAAACTAAGCACTTTACCTGTTTCATCAAATTCAGCAACACCATAGCGTTCAGGGTCATTTACATAGTAGCCGAAGACTGTTGCACCATCTTTTAGCTCGGCGGCTGTTTCTAATTGTTTTGAAAAATTTAAACCATAAAAAATATTATCGCCAAGCACCATACAAACGCTATCGTTTCCAATAAATTTCTCACCGATAATAAAAGCTTGTGCTAAACCATCGGGCGAAGGTTGAATGGCATACTCCAATTTTAAACCTAAATCGGAACCATTACCAAATAAATTCTCATACAAATGAATATCTTGCGGCGTAGAAATAATTAATATTTCGCGAATACCCGAAAGCATTAAAACCGACATCGGATAATAAATCATTGGTTTATCATAAACCGGCACAATTTGTTTAGATATACTTTTAGTAACGGGGTAAAGGCGCGTTCCCGAACCACCTGCAAGAATAATTCCTTTCATACTTTTAATTTTCATTTTCAAATTAATTCTGCAAAATTACATTTTTTATGCAGATATCCTATTCTAAAAAAATTGAACTATTTAGACAAAAAAAGCGTATTTTTGCGGCGTTAAAATTTTTAATTATAAAGTTTATGAAACTATTAGAAGGAAAAGTAGCTATTGTAACCGGTGCTGCACGCGGTATCGGAAAAGCGATTGCTTTAAAATTAGCCAGCGAAGGAGCAAACATTGCATTTACTGATTTAAATATTGATGAAAATGCAAAAGCTACCGAAAAAGAATTAAAGGCATTAGGAGTCAAGGCTAAAGGATACGCATCAAATGCGGCTCTTTTTGAAGACACCCACAAAGTCGTTGCCGAAATTGTAAATGATTTCGGTCACATTGATGTACTGGTTAATAATGCAGGTATCACAAAAGATGGTTTGATGATGCGCATGAGCGAATTACAATGGGATGCAGTTATTAATGTCAACCTGAAATCGGCTTTTAACTTTATAAATGCATGTACACCCATCATGATGAAACAAAAATCAGGCTCTATTATCAATATGAGTTCTGTTGTGGGTGTTTCGGGTAATGCCGGACAAGCAAACTATTCTGCATCAAAAGCAGGAATGATTGGTTTAGCTAAATCAATAGCAAAAGAACTTGGTTCGCGTGGTATTCGTGCCAATGCCATTGCTCCAGGTTTTATCGAAACAGAAATGACACATGCTTTAACTGAAGAACAACGCAAAAAATGGGCAGAAGTAATTCCTATGCGTCGAGGAGGCTCACCTGAAGAAGTAGCTAAAGTAACATTATTCCTTGCTTCTGATTTATCTAGCTATGTAAATGGGCAAGTAATCAATGTTTGCGGAGGCATGAACACCTGATTTCCATAAATCATAAAAACTACAGAAGGAGTGAACATAAATATTATAGTTCACTCTTTTTTACACATTAAATATTTTTTTTTCAGAAATATTTTGTATTTTTGGACTTACTTAAAAGTGGAAAGTGTTTTTTTCTGCTGCATACTATGAAACAAAAATTACTCATATTACTTATAAGTCTATCCTGTACGCTGTTTGTTTTTGCTTCTCAAGATGGCAAAAGTGATTCGTATGAACGATTTTCTACGGAACAATCTTCTTCAATCTTAATTTCTTATTATAACAATAGACTTATTATTGAAAATGCGCCGATAAATTCTTCAGTTGAAATTTTCAGTATGTTAGGTGTTAGTATTTTTAACGCTTCTACTTCAGAATCCAAACAATATTTCACAATAGACCTGAAAAAAGGATATTACATTGTACGGGTTAACGATTTCACTAAAAAAATATCTGTAAAATAAGTGACCTGCCTTTTTGTAGGTCATTTTTGTTTATAAAAACTTATTAAAAATTATTATCATGGAAAAAATCACTTTTAAATCAGTGCTTCTGATTGCCGGTTTGACAGTCGGAAGTTTAAGTTTATCGGCAACTCCTTTGTTTTCTGAAGACTTTACAGGACTTACAGTAGGTGACAATTTAGCCGGACAAAGCGATTGGGTCGCGGCTGGAAGTGGTACGGTAAACCCTATAATAGCTAATACGAGCCTTCTTACATACACCAACTATAAAGGGGGTGGAGGCAACTATATTTCCTTTCCTAAAGGAAGTTCAACTTCGAATAGAGTGTACAAATCATTTACACAAAAAACTTTAGCAGGAGATTCTGTTTATTATGTATCTTTATTACTGAACATAGCCTCGACAACAGAAGTTAGTACTAACGACAGCTATTTTACCGGAATTACAAATAATGGTGGAACTACATATTATGATAGACTTATTGTAAAACAATCCGGTTCCGGTTATGCTATAGGAGTTTCAAAAAATGCCGGTAATTTTGCTTATGCCTCTACTCCTACAGAATGTACATTTGGGCAAACCTATTTAATTGTACTTCGACATACTGTTGTATCAGGTAGTGGTAATGATGTTGTAGAATTATGGATTAATCCTGATATTTCAACCGAGCCTTTAACTACAAATGCAGAAGTATCTACATCAACAGGAAATGATCCTACTGCCATAAGCGATTTTATTTGGCAAAATGCCTCTACCCGAGGACCTGCCGGAAGTATTGACGGTATTAGAATAGGCTTTGGAGAAACTTCTGCATTAGCTTGGGCTAATTTGGACGCCTACGATCCCGGCACCAAAGCAAAAAAAGCTTCTACTGCCGATTTCTCTGTTATTTCCGGAAAAGGACAATTAACTATCAATTTACCTGAAGCCGCACCTATTCAAGTAATCAATGCACAAGGAACGATACAAACAATTAAAGGAAATGCAGGAGCAAATACGGTTTCATTACCTCAAGGATATTATATTGTTAAAGTAAAAGATTCTTCTACGGTTAATGCTATTGTTCATTAACCCCAAAACAATAAAAACTCGGAGTCAGAACGCTTCGAGTTTTATTATAAAACAAAAAAAGAATCATTATGACTACAGAACCTAAACGATTAAAACGCAATTTGAATAAGCGTATGATTGGAGGCGTTTGTGCCGGTATTGCCGATTATTTCTCATTAGATCCAACCATTATTCGATTAGCCTGGATTATATTCAGTTGCTTGGGTGGAGCTGGCATCATAGCTTACTTGATATGTCTGCTGATAATACCAACAAAATAATTTTTATAAAAAATCGGATAATTGACAAACGAACAATTATCCGATTTTTTATAAAAACGAAGAAATGAAAGCAGTTAAATCTTTAATAAAAATATATCACCTATATTTGCAAAGTCTTTATATTCATGCGATATCATTATAGATGAAATTTCGATTTCTTATATTACCTATCTTTCTCCTCTCTTTTATGTCCTGCAGCATAACTAAATATGTGCCGGACAACGAATACTTGCTCAACACTGTAAAAATTAAATCCGATATACCTTCACTAAATGATGAAAAACTAAAACCTTACTTGCGACAAATACCTAATCAAGGGATTTTTGGGAAATATCGTTTATCTCTAAAGATATATAGCTTATCCGGCAGAGATACTACCAAATGGCGCAACAGAACTCTTCGAAAAATGGGCGAACCACCTGTCATTTTTAACAATGACATAACGGAAACAACTCGTTTGCAAATGCAAAAATTTTTATCCAACAAAGGATATGTTAATGCTGATGTTACAGTTGATGTTACTTTAAGTAAAAAGAAAGCAAATTTAATATACACAGTACAAGGTAACGCTCCCTACCGCATTCATAATTTTGAATATAGCATAAATAATGACTCTATCAGCGGATTTATTTTTAATGACACAATCAATTCTACTATTAAGAAAAATAATTTATTCGATATTGATGTATTAGACAAAGAAAGACAACGCATAACTAATTATTTGCGGACAGAAGGATTCTATTATTTCACTAAAGATTATCTACAATACGAAGCAGACAGCACTCTGCGAAACAATCAAGTAGATGTTACTTTAAAAGCTTTTCCGGTTGAAGAACTTTCGCTTGTAGACAAAAGATCTCCTTACAGGCGAATGAAAATAGGTCGTGTATCATTTGTTCCATGGTATTCGACAGATAAACGACTCCGTGAACAAATTTCCGATACGGTAGAATATCTCGGATATAAATTCTTCTATGACGGTACAAAAGAAAAATTGCGTCCGTCTCTTTTAGTCGGAAAAACATACATCACACCGGAAAGTTACTATAATGAAAAAGATGTAGAAAAAACTTATGCGGCACTGAATAGCTTAGGTACAACAAAGTATATAAACATCGTTTTTCGTGAGCAAGAAAATGGTGAGTATTTAGATTGTTTAATTTTAATGTCGCCTAATAAGCTACAAAATTTCTCTATTTCGGTAGAAGGGACTAATACCGAAGGTGATATCGGTGCTGCCGTGAGTGGCACATACCAACACCGGAACTTGTTTGATGGTGCCGAACAGCTCAATATAAAACAACGACTTGCTTACCAACCTATGGGCGATGTTACTGAATTATTATCAGACAAATCATTAGATTACAGCGGCGAAATTTCTATTTCATTTCCTCAATTTTTTTTCCCGTTTATACCAAGAGATTTTAAATTGCGCACCAAAGCATCTACCGAATTGTTCACCTCATTCAATTACCAAACTAACCCTTGGTATGTGCGCACAATACTTGGAGCCGGATTAAAGTACAATTGGCTGACAGGAGCAACAAATAATAAACGCTATACATTCGATCTGATCAACATTAATTATGTATATCTACCCAAAATATCGGATGAGTACAGAGAAAAATACATAAACACATCATCTATAACCAAATACAGCTACGAAGATCACTTAATCATTAGTACCGGTTTTTCTTTTGCCAAAACGACCAAACAAGTATTAGAAACACCTTACAGCTACAGAAACTACCGTACCAGTTTAGAAACTGGAGGAAATCTGCTTACCGCATTGAATAATTTATTTAATGCGCCCAAAGATTCGGGTATTTATAAAATTGCGGGTATCCAGTATGCTCAATATACCAAAGGAGAATTCGATTTCTCGCATTATATAGTTCTGAATAAGCGAAATACAATGGTATATCATGCTGGTTTTGGAATTGCTTATCCTTACGGAAATGCTAATGTCGTACCATTTGAAGAACGCTTTTATTCCGGTGGAGCCAATAGCGTAAGAGGATGGTCAGTGCGCACTTTAGGTCCCGGAACCTATAAATCGACCACTTCGGATACCGATTTGATGCAAGCCGGAGATATTCGTTTGGACCTAAATGTGGAATATCGCTTTAAACTATTCTGGTTATTGGAAGGTGCGCTTTTTGCCGATGCAGGTAATATCTGGACTATCCGCGATTATGATTCGCAACCCGGAGGATTATTCAAATTTGATTCTTTCTACAAAGAAATTGCCCTAAGTTATGGGGCAGGATTACGGCTCGATTTTTCATTTTTTGTACTGCGTTTGGATGGAGGACTTAAACTATACGACCCTGCACAAGAAGGCGCCAATCGGTGGAAAAAAAGAATCACCGGCAGTGATTACGCCTTCCATATTGCAATCGGATATCCTTTCTAATGCTTAGTTCCGATTGGATCGGACTTTGCTCTCTATTCCCCAAAATAGTAACTTTTTCCTATCTTTGCAAAAATAAAAAACTGAACAAAACCATGCATAAAGCCGGATTTGTAAATATAGTAGGCAACCCTAATGTAGGGAAATCGACCTTGATGAATGCCTTGGTGGGCGAGCGTATTTCTATTATCACATCTAAAGCGCAAACCACACGCCATCGGATTATGGGTATCGTCAATGGCGATGATTTCCAAATCGTGTATTCCGACACACCGGGGGTGTTAAAACCGAATTACCGCTTGCAAGAGTCGATGCTTGGGTTTTCGCGTTCGGCGTTGAGCGATGCCGATGTGTTGCTCTATGTCACCGATGTGTTCGACAAAAGCGACCGTAATGCCGACTTTGTCGAAATGGTAAAAAAAAACGGCGCGCCAATTATTCTTATCATCAATAAGATAGATTTGATAGATCAGTCTCGTTTAGAAGAATTGGTCGATTATTGGAAAGAACTTTTGCCTCAAGCGGAGATTTTGCCTGTGTCGGCAATGCACAAATTCAACCTCGAACCATTATTGAAACGCATCAAGGAACTATTGCCCGAGTCGCCGCCGTTTTTCGACAAAGATTCGCTAACCGACAAACCGGCTCGCTTTTTCGTTACCGAAATTATCCGTGAAAAAATTTTGTTGAATTACGAAAAAGAAATACCGTATTCGGTTGAAGTGTTAGTCGAACAATTTAAAGAAGAAGCAAACCTAATTCGTATCAACGCTGTGATTTATGTGGAGCGCGATTCGCAAAAAGGCATCATCATCGGACATGGTGGCAAATCGCTTAAAAAAGTAGGCACCGAAGCCCGCAAAGATATCGAAGCGTTTTTTGAGAAAAAAGTGTACCTCGAACTCTTTGTCAAAGTGGAAAAGGATTGGCGAAATTCGGATAGGAAATTGAAGGGGTTTGGGTATAATTTGGAGTAAAGGTTTTTTAATTGTGAAACATTAATGGAAAAATAGTAAATAAATTTTATGCAAAGCAACATAGTAGCCATAGTAGGCCGCCCTAATGTGGGAAAATCAACCTTGTTTAATCGACTGACGAAAAGCCGCCGTGCCATTGTGTCGGACGAGGCTGGTACTACGCGTGACCGCCAATACGGCAAGTCCGATTGGGAAGGCATTGAGTTTTCCGTTATCGATACCGGCGGTTGGGTGGTCAATTCGGACGATGTATTCGAATCCAAAATCAAACGCCAAGTAGCGTTAGCCATCGAAGAAGCCGATGTGCTCCTTTTTGTAGTCGATTTGCTCAACGGCATTACCGATTACGACGAAGCGATTGCCGCCATGCTCCGCCGCGCCAAGAAGCCTGTCGTTTTAATAACCAACAAAGCCGACACCTTCGAATACCAATATCAAGCCTCCGAATTTTATGCGCTCGGTTTGGGCGATCCGTTTGTCGTTTCGGCAATCAACGGCTTAGGTTCGGGCGATTTGTTAGACGAGGTTATTAAACACTTCAAAAAAGACGGTACAGCCACCGACGAAGAAGATGAGCTGGACAACACGCTCCCTCGCTTCGCCATTGTTGGACGACCGAATGCGGGAAAATCGTCATTGCTCAATGCTTTCCTTGACGACGAACGCACCATTGTAACGGATATTGCAGGCACAACGCGCGATTCAATTTACACTCGCTACAATAAATTCGGACACGATTTCTACCTCGTGGATACTGCCGGAATCCGTAAAAAAGCGAAAGTAAACGAGGATTTGGAATATTATTCCGTTATCCGTTCCATTCGCGCCATCGAAAGCTCCGATGTATGTATATTGATGATTGACGCCACGCGGGGAATCGAAAGTCAGGATTTGAATATTTTTTCTATTATTCAAAAAAATAAAAAAGGTTTGGTTGTCTGCGTCAATAAATGGGATTTAATTGAAGCGAAAGAAGCAAAAGACATTAAGCATTTCGAGAAAAGCATTCGCGAACGATTAGCGCCTTTTGTCGATTTCCCGATTATTTTCACTTCAGCACTTACCAAACAACGCATTTTCAAAGTGACAGAAACAGCCGTTGCCGTGTACGAAAACAAAAAAAGGAAAGTGCCAACAGCTAAACTCAATGAGTTTTTATTACCTGCAATTGAACATTATCCTCCTCCTGCAATTAAAGGAAAATACATCAAAATAAAATATGTAACACAATTACCTAATACACAAGTGCCGACTTTTGTGTTTTTTGCCAACCTGCCGCAATATGTAAAAGAACCTTACCGCCGTTATTTAGAGAACAAAATCCGTGCTGAATGGAATTTTCATGGTACGCCAATACAAATATTTATTCGCCAGAAATAAAGAAAGGCTGTCTGACAGACAGCCTTTCTTTATTACAATCTTCTAATACAACAATCAAACTATAATTGCCTTATTTCAAAACAGATTTATATTTTCTAAAAAAATAGATAACTACCAACCCCGCTATCACACCGATAAAATCGGCAAAAAGATCCGTAAAATTACCATTGCGGGGAGGAAAGAATTTTTCTTGAAAAATTTCTATTATTCCACCATGCAAAGTTGTAATAAAGACTATAATTAATACTGTTTTAAGAAATGAAAAATTGGTTTTATTTTTAGTAAAATCGATAAAAAAAACAATAGAAAAAACGAAATAAAACAAAAAATGAATCAACTTATCCAAATTAGGAATCTCAGGTAACGATCCTATTTTAGGAATACGAATGATACAAGCATATAAAATCAGAATAGCAACAAGTAATGTCTTCCAAAACCGTAAGAAAAAAACTCTCATAAGCTTAAATTTTAGCTCCAAAAGCTAAATCACCGGCATCGCCTAAACCCGGCACTATGTAAGCATGTTCGTTTAAATCCGGATCAATAGCTCCTGCCCAAATGGTAGTTTTATCTTCTGGAAAATGATTTTTTACATAATCTATTCCGGTTCTGCTGGCAATAATAGACGCTACATGAATATGAGCCGGCTCTCCACGCTGTAATACTGCCTTAAATGCCAGCTCCATAGAACTTCCGCTTGCCAACATCGGATCAACAATGATCAATATTTTACCCTCAATGGAAGGTGCTGCGATATATTCAACCATTACTTCGAATTTCAAAGAATCTTTATATTTTCTATAGGCAGAAACAAAAGCGTTCTCAGCTTTATCGAAATAATTCAAAAAACCTTGATGAAAAGGCAAACCTGCCCTGAATACGGTTGCAAGAACAATTTTATCGGTAATTATTGCAGTTGGAGCCATGGCAAGTGGTGTTTGTACATTTTCAATTTCGTAATTCAAAGTTTTACTGATTTCGTAAGCCATTATTTCTCCTACTCTTTCAAAATTTCGGCGAAACCGGAATGAATCCTTTTGTATGTTTATATCTCTGATTTCTCGTAAAAAATTGGTTAACAAAGAGTTATTCTCAGACAAATCATAAACTTTCATATACCCAAATTTTAATTAGTAAAAAAACCAAGTTATTCCCACTCAATAGTTGCAGGGGGTTTTGAGCTGATATCATACACCACCCGATTCACACCTTTTACTTTGTTAATGATTTCATTCGAAACTTTTGCCAAAAATTCATGAGGAAGGTGTGCCCAGTCGGCTGTCATGGCATCAGTAGAAGTTACTGCACGCAATGCAACCGTATTTTCATAAGTACGCTCATCACCCATCACACCTACCGATCGGACGGGTAATAAGATAGCTCCGGCTTGCCATACTTTGTCATACAAATCCCAATCACGAAGGGCTTGTATATATATATCGTCAGCTTCTTGCAGAATTTGTACTTTCTCTGGAGTAATATCCCCCAAAATACGAATACCTAAGCCCGGACCCGGGAATGGATGGCGTTTTATCAAATGTGACATCATACCTAACTCCCTACCCACAGCACGCACTTCATCTTTGAATAATAGACGAAGCGGTTCTACCAGTTTCAAGTTCATTTCTTTAGGCAATCCTCCGACATTGTGATGCGATTTAATGACAGTCCCTGTGATGGAAAGCGATTCGATAATATCAGGATAAATGGTTCCTTGCCCGAGCCATTTTACATCTTTTTGTTTCCGAGCTTCTTCATTAAATACATCAATAAAGCCCTTGCCAATGATTTTGCGCTTAGCTTCCGGATCGGAAATACCAGTTAATTCGCTATAAAATTTAGCTTTGGCATCTATCCCGATTACATTCAGACCGAGATGTTCATAATCAGCTAAAACTTTTTCAAATTCATTTTTACGCAACAAACCGTGATCCACAAAAATACAAGTAAGATTCTTGCCTATAGCTTTATTTAATAAAACGGCTGTAACGGAAGAATCGACACCTCCTGAAAGTGCTAAAATAACTTTGTCATTACCCAATGCTTCTTTCAATTCCTTTACAGTTTCTTCGATAAACGAAGCCGAACTCCAATCTTTTTTACAACCACAAATGTCCAAAAAATTATCTAGCAATTGAAAACCACATTCGGTATGGAATACCTCCGGATGAAATTGAACGCCCCAAGTTTGTTCCCCACTTATTTTGTATGCAGCAATTTTCACTCCCGGCGTAGAAGCAATAACTTCGAATGATGATGGAACCTGAGTAATAGTATCACCATGCGACATCCAAATTTGACAATCTTTATAGATATTTTTCAGCAATAAGTCATTTGAATCTGTAACCGTTAGATGAGCTCTTCCATATTCACGAGAATTTGCAGGTTCAACTTTCCCTCCGGAAATATGAGCAATATATTGTGCTCCATAACAAATACCCAAAACAGGATATCTACCTCGAATCTCAGACAAGTTTACTTTAAAAGCTTTTTCGTCGTACACCGAAAATGGGCTGCCCGAGAAGATTACTCCTTTTACAGAAGCATCGCCAAAAGGAAATTTGTTATAAGGAACTATTTCGCAATAAGTATTGAGTTCGCGTACACGGCGACCGATAAGTTGTGTGGTTTGAGAACCAAAATCAAGAATAATGATTTTTTCGTGCATAAATGAATTTTATAATTGAAATCGCAAAGATAAAAAATAACAACCAGTTTTGTTATTTTTTAATAAAAGAAAAAGGAGCTTTTAAAATAATTAGCCGATTGTTTTTTTATCCTTATTTTATTTAAAGCGAAACTCTATTTTTGGAAAATTATATTGTAATTTAGCAGCGTATTATTTAACCTTATGATAGAAAATAAAATCGAAATAAGTTCATACAAACACAATTCAAATTGCTTTGATTTTCTTCGCTTACTGTTTTCTTTTAGTGTCTTGATCGGACATTTTGGAATACTGTCTCAAAACAAATTTAGTTTTTTTATTTCGCCACCGATGGCAGTAGGAGGTTTTTTTGTCATCAGTGGATTTCTTATTAGTAAAAGTTTTATTTCTTCACAAAAAGTATCGGATTATTTAATTAAAAGAGCAAAACGAATTTTGCCGGCTTACTTAGCAGTTGTTTTAATATGTGCTGTCTGCTTAGTAGCTGTAAGTTCATTTCGTTTTAATGAATATTTTTTTTCACAACACTTTTTCAAATATTTGTTTTCAAATATCGGATTTTTAAATTTTTTAGAACCAACTTTACCGGGAGTTTTTGACAAGAATTATTTTAATGCCGTCAATGGTTCATTATGGACAATAAAAATTGAAATAGCATTTTATTTATTAACCCCGTTTATCATATTTATTTCTCAAAAGAACAAGTTTTATTGGTCGTGTTTTATGATTTATCTTATTTCTTTTGTGTTTTTTATAATAATGAACAAGCTGTACTCGGATACCGGAAAAAATATTTATGAAATTTTATCTCGTCAATTTTTAGGACAATTCAGGTTTTTCATATCCGGTGTCTTTCTTTTTTATAGCTTTGATTTTTTAAAGAAAAATTTAAAATTCCTTTTCCCTGCAGCACTTTTAATTGTTATTATAAGCCGAATTTTCGATGTACTTCTTTTACAATTTTTATATCCAATTTCTTTTGCTGTAGTTATTATCGGTTTTGCTTACAATTTTAGATGGTTAAACAATTTCGGGAAATTCGGAGATATATCGTATGGCATGTATTTATGGCATTTCCCAATAATACAATTATTTATTTCTTTAAATATTTTTAAAAAATCGCCTTTAAGCTTATTTATTGTATGCTTATTTTCAATTACTGTAATTTCATTTCTGTCTTGGCATCTTTTGGAAAAAAGATTTTTGGTGAAAAAATTAAAAAGAAATTATCATGACTAAAAAGAAACTCAAAAACTTCAAACAACAACGCACAAAAAAAAGTACGCTAGTCAATACGGTATTGGATATTATGCATACAAATCCGAATGAAGCTTTTAATTATAAACAGTTAGCTGCCAGAATCGGACTGAAAACCACGCCCGAAAAACAATTGTTGATTGCCGTTTTGGACGATTTGCATTTTCAAGAGAATATTACTGAGGTAGATCGCGGCAAATACAAATTCAATATGCGGAGTGGATTTATCGAAGGTATTATTGAACGACAATCGAATGGGAAAAGTTACCTTATTCCTGATGATGGTGCCGAAGCTGTTTTTATTGCTGAACGCCGTCTGAGACAAGCTATGCAGAATGATCGCGTGAAAGTATTCCTATATGCCAAACGCCCTGGAAGCGAACCAGAAGGTGAAGTAGTAGAAATAGTAAAACGAGCTCGCGAAGAATTTGTCGGCACACTGCATGTTTCACACAATTACGCTTTTCTTAGGGTAGATAACAAGATTCTGACTAATGACATTTTTATCCCGATGGATAATTTGCATGGAGGGAAAGATGGACAAAAAGCTATTGTAAAAATTGTAGAATGGGATCCTAATGACAGGAATCCTATAGGAAAAGTAATTGATATACTGGGTGATGCCGGCAACAATAATACTGAAATGCACGCTATTCTGGCTGAATTCGGTTTGCCATACAAATATCCGAAAGCGGTAGAAAGAGCTGCCGACGAAATTTCTGATGATATCACACCCGAAGAAATCGCTAAACGCACAGATATGCGTGGTACACCAACTTTTACTATCGATCCGCGAGATGCCAAGGATTTCGATGATGCACTTTCTATCAAACCAATAGAAAACGGACTTTGGGAAGTGGGTGTACATATTGCCGATGTTACACACTATGTAAAACCGGATAGCATCATTGAACAAGAAGCCGAAAAACGCGCCACTTCTATTTATCTGGTGGATAGAACCATTCCAATGCTTCCCGAACGATTGAGCAATAAGCTTTGTTCTCTTCGTCCGGATGAAGATAAATTATGCTTTTCCGTTATTTTTCATATGGATGATTTTGCTAATGTAAAAAAATATGACATTTCCCGTACCGTAATTCGTTCAAATCGCCGTTTTACTTACGAAGAAGCGCAACAAATCATCGAAACCGAAGAAGGTGATTTAAAAAATGAGATTTTAAAATTAAACGAACTAGCTAAAATTTTTCGCACACAGCGCTTTGCCAAAGGAGCTATTGCATTTGAGCGCACTGAAATCCGTTTTGAAATTGATGACAAAGGAAAACCCATCAATGTTTTCTTTAAGGAAGCCAAAGATTCAAATAAGTTGATAGAAGAATTTATGTTACTGGCAAACAGAACTGTAGCTACACACATAGGAAAATCTGACAAAAAAGATACTAAACCTAAAACTTTTGTATATCGGATACACGATGAACCAAATCCGGACAAACTGAAAACATTTTCGGATTTTATCCGCAAATTCGGATACAAACTTAAAGTTACCGGTAAAAAGACCGAAATTTCATCCTCTATCAATCATTTGTTAGACGAAGTGCAAGGACACAAAGAACAAAACTTGATTGAAACCATCGCTATCCGCTCTATGGCAAAAGCAGTGTACAGCACAACCAATATAGGTCACTACGGATTAGCTTTTGAATATTATACACATTTCACCTCTCCTATCCGCCGGTATCCGGATATGATGGTACACCGACTATTAGAACGCTATTTAGCCGGTGGACGAAGTGTAAACAGAGACGAATGGGAAGAAAAATGTGACCATAGCTCGAATATGGAGCAAATTGCCGCTAATGCAGAACGAGCTTCTATTAAGTACAAACAAGTAGAATTTATGTCCGACAAAATCGGAATGGCGTACGATGGTGTAATTTCGGGTATTACCGAATGGGGTATTTATGTAGAACTGAACGAAAATAAGTGCGAAGGAATGATTCCGATTCGAACTTTAGACGATGATTATTATATTTTCGATGAAAAAAATTATTGCCTCACCGGACGCCGAAACCATAAAAAATTCCAATTAGGCGATGATGTTACCGTGAAAGTATTAAAAGCTAATTTAGACAAAAAACAGTTAGATTTCTGTTTAGTTTAATAATTGAAAATTCAAATATCTAATCCTGAATTTTTAAAATATAGAAAATAAATACAGAATCTTGTCTAATCGAAAACCATATCTAGATTTTTTGCGTTGTATTGCCTGTATTGGTGTAATTCAAATACATGTAAGTGCAAGTAATTGGTTTTTGCTCAAAGTCGATTCTTTTGAGTGGCAAACACTCAATTTTTTCGATTCGGTAGTACGCTGGTGTGTACCTATTTTTGTAATGATTAGCGGAACCCTTTTTCTTAATCCGCAAAAAGAAATTCCGATTAAACTGATTTTTACTAAATATATTTTTCGAATTTTAATTGTGATTTTGCTTTTTGGTGTGTTGATTTATTTGTTTGAATCTATTTCGGCGAAGAAAAATGTTTGGCATAGCTTAAACAATTTGTTTGATTACATCAATTTTTATCACCTCTGGTATCTGTACATGATAATTGGATTATATTTATTAACTCCAATACTCAAAGTTATAACAAAATATACTTCTAAAGAACAGTTTGAATATTGTTTGGTATTATTGTTCTTATTGGCATTTTTATTGCCTTTATTCAAAACGCATTTTTCCAAAGAAGCAGCAATAATTATTGATAATCTGAAACTTCCAACAATCTCCGGATTTGTTTTTTATTTTTTATTAGGCAGATACTTGGATATGTATAATTTTTCACACAAGAAAGGATTGTATATGATTGGATTAATCGCTGTTTTATTCACTATATTAGGAAGTTCTTATCTTTCTCTGCAAAAAGGAAAACCCGATAATACACTGTATAATTATATTTCGATTCAATGTTTTACAGTAAGTGCGGCATTATTTATCTTGGTAAAAAATAATTATTATCGAATTGAAAATATTATTTCTAAAATAAAGATTGTCAACATTATATCTAAATATTCGTTAGGAATTTACGGTGTACATGTTATTTTTATCTCACTGCTGTATAAATTCGGAATCATTAATACGACCTTTAATCCTATCGTGATGATACCCATTATGATAATTGTAATTTTAGGATTATCTTTGCTGCTTACAATGTTGCTAAGTAAAATTCCCTTAATTAGGCGATTTATTTTGTAATATTTTTATGAAAAAAATAAAATTATTATTACTTCCTTTTGGATTTGTATTGTTTTTACTTTCGTGTGAGAAAAAGCCGCAAATCCCATCGAACAAATACACCGAAAAAGATAGTATTTCTACCGAAATGATGAAACTCAATATATTGATGGTAGAAGTAGAACAGCGTGATATTAAGTCATATATAGATACATCTTCGTTAAAATTTGAAGAATCGCCTACTGGTTTTTTCTATGCTATAAAAAACCACGGGAAAGGGGATAGAATAAATAAGAATAATATAGTGATAATAGATTATCAGGTAGAATCCTTGTATGGTGATACATTGTACACTTTTACAGGAAAAGCTTCTAAAGAGTTAAAAGTAGGGACGCAATCAAAAGAAAGAGGATTTGATCAAGCTCTTACTTTGTTAAAAGCCGGGAGTCAAGCTATAATAATAGTTCCTTCTAACCTAGCATATGGCGTGCTTGGAGACAGAAATAAAATTTCTCCGAGATCCACTTTACTTTATCGAATAAATAAAATAAAATTCAAATGAAACGATTATTATTAATCTCTTTTTTATCGATTTTACTTATTGCTTGTTCAAGTGATTCAGATTATGCCAGCATGCTTGAAGATGAAGAAAAAGCAATATCAGCATATATTTTTCGTAATAATATACGAGTAATATCATCACTACCGGCTGATGATGTGTGGGGTGAGAACGATTATTATAAGACATCGTCCGGATTATATTTTCATTTGGTTGATCCGGGAGAAGCACCCGGCACAGGTGATGGAACAGAGTTGTTTGATGGGTTGACAATTATTCCGCGCTATTATAAAATAACGCTTGATGTACAGCCGGATACTGTTTATCGTAATTGGAGTACGGTCGATTATCCTTACTCAGAAGGATTTCAATATAATGTGTCCGGGGAGATAACTCCGGCATTTCAAGAAGCTGTTTCTTTGATGAAAAATCATAACTCTGTTGCAAAATTGATTGTACCCTCAAAATTAGGGGATCAAACTGATATTAATGCTGTAATTCCTTATGCATATACATTAAAAATAAAATTAGCAGACTAAAAAATAGATGGTGAAATAGTGAGTAGGCGAGAAGAGAGTAAGAGCTCATCTCACCATCTCACCATCTCACCATCTCACCATTTATTAACTATGACATTAATTAAATCTATCTCCGGAATTCGCGGAACTATTGGAGGAAAGATCGAAGAAGGATTAAATCCGCTTGACATAGCGAAATTTACAGCAGCCTACGCCGCTTGGAATAAAAATGCGATAAAAAGTACATCAAATAAAATTGTTGTTGGACGAGATGCTCGTATCTCCGGCGAAATGGTGAGTCATGTTGTTATCGGCTCTTTACTCGGAATGGGCTTCGATGTGGTTAATATCGGATTGGCAAGTACACCAACAACCGAAATAGCAGTAACTATGGAGAATGCTCGAGGTGGAATTATCCTCACTGCCAGCCATAATCCCAAGCAATGGAATGCCCTGAAACTATTAAACGATAAAGGTGAATTCCTTGACGCAAAAGAAGGAGAAGAAGTTCTCCGGTTAGCTTCAACAAGCGATTTTACTTTTGCATCGGTAGATAAAATCGGTAAGTTGACCGAAGATTTTACTTATACACAAAAGCATATTGATAGCGTACTAAAGCTTGAGTTAGTAGATGTAGAAGCTATTAAAAAAGCGAATTTCAAAGTAGCTATCGATTGTGTTAATTCAGTCGGTGGGATAGCTATCCCTGCTTTATTAAAAGCTTTAGGGGTAACACAAATCGAAGAATTGTATTGTATGCCTAACGGACAATTTCCTCATAATCCGGAGCCGCTTCCGGAACATTTGACTGAAATCTCATCTTTAATAAAAAATAATAAAGCCGATGTTGGTTTCGTAGTTGATCCCGATGTGGATCGTTTAGCTATTATCAACGAAGACGGCTCTATGTTTGGTGAAGAATATACATTGGTTTCCATTGCCGATTATGTGCTTTCTCATACTCCGGGCAATACGGCGTCAAACCTTAGTTCGACTCGTGCGCTTCGAGATATTACCGAGAAATATGGTTGTAAATATACCGCAGCGGCTGTTGGAGAGGTAAATGTGGTTACTGCCATGAAGAAAACCAACTGTGTAATAGGAGGCGAAGGTAATGGTGGTGTTATTTATCCTGCGAGCCATTATGGGCGGGATGCGTTGGTAGGTATTGCGTTGTTTTTAACACATTTGGCAAAATCGGGCAAAAAAGCATCCGAATTGCGTGCTACTTATCCGGAATATTATATTTCGAAAAATAAAATAGAACTTACTCCACAAATTGATGTAGATGGTATTCTAACAGTGATAAAAAGTCTCTACAAACAATATCAAATCAATGACATTGATGGCGTAAAGATTGACTTCCCACAAGGCTGGGTACACCTTCGCAAGTCAAACACTGAGCCGATTATCCGCATATATTCCGAAGCACCTACAAAAGAGCAGGCAGATAAATTTGCTCAAGCGATTATGAATGAAATAAAGAGAATTGCAAATATTTAGTAATTTTCAAGTAAGTACTTGCAAAAACATATTAAATGTTTATCTTTGCACCCGCAAAAGCGATGGCGAGGTAGCTCAGCTGGTTAGAGCGCATGATTCATAATCATGAGGTCGGGGGTTCAAGTCCCCCCCTCGCTACTAAATAATTTTCAGGCAGTTATAAAGAGATTTATAGCTGCTTTTTTGTTTGCGGTGGCAACAAAGTGAATAACAAAAAGTTTTTATGTATTATACTTATATCCTTTACAGCGAAACAACAGATCGATATTACATCGGTTCAACATCGGACTTACAAACTCGATTAGCTCGGCACAATGCCGGAGCAACAACATCAACCAAACACGGACGACCATGGAAGATCGCCTATACAGAACAGTTTAGTGAAAAAAGTAACGCGCTAAAGCGTGAATTACAAATAAAACAAATGAAAAGCAGAAAATATATTGAAGCGTTAGTTAGTGGCTTGGTTAGAGTGTCCCGATTATAATCGGGAAGGTCGGGGGTTCAAGTCCCCCCCTCGCTACTAAATAATTTTCAGGCAGTTATAA
>CAZJHO010000004.1:29207-124968 GCA_964546015.1 uncultured Paludibacter sp. | reverse complement strand
AATATATTGAAGCGTTAGTTAGTGGCTTGGTTAGAGTGTCCCGATTATAATCGGGGAGGTCGGGGGTTCAAGTCCCACCCCTCGCTACTAGAAGAAAATCAAGTCGTTATGGACATTTCCATAACGACTTTTTTATTGCTGTTGCACACAAATTGCACACAGCCTACGAAATCCAATGAAAGCAAAATAGTAGGTACAAAAAAAGTGAGGTAATTTGCCTCACTCTTTTTCTTGTTTTTATAACTAATCCTTATTATTTTACGATAGTTACTTCTACGCGACGGTTTTTAGCTTTATCCTCTGAAATCGGATTTTTAGAACCTAAACCATCAGTTGTGATTTGATCAGCGCTAGCACCTTTGCTTACTAAATATTTTTTTACAGCTTCAGCTCTTTCTTTAGAAAGTTTTAAGTTAAAAGAATCATTACCAACACAGTCTGTATAACCAATTGCTTTTGCTTTTAAGCTTTTATCTGCTTTCAATTTAGCTGCGATACCATCAAGAGCAGCGTTTGCAGTAACTTTAGAAGAAGCATTAGCGAAAGTTACAACACCTTCAGCTTTAGCTGATTTTGAGCACTCTCCGCTTAAATTATTCAAGTGGTCATACAAATCTTTGCGAGCTTTGTTCATTACATTAGCATTTTGATCTACTTGATATTGCAATCCGGCAATGATTTCTTTTACAGGAACACCATCGATATTGTCGCATCCTTGTAATTGTTTAATTTGCTCTTCTTGTTGAGCTAATTGTTGTTGAAGTTGACCAATTGATTGGCGTTGTGCAGCAAGATCATTGTTAACTTTTGAACTTGAGCATCCTGTAGCAATGAATAAAGCTACGATTGCTGATAAAAGAATTGTCTTTTTCATAAATTTAAAATTATTATTGGTTTATAAAATCTTTGGCAAATATAAATAAATAATTAGAACAACAAAAGGGTAAAAAAGATTTTTACCCTTTTGTTAATAATTTATTCAGCACTTTCTTCTGATTTGTTTTCTTTCACTTTTTTGGTTGAAGCTTTCTTTTTAGGTTTTTCTTCAACTGCGGCATTTTCCATTTGGTCTTTTAAATCAACTAATGATTGAATGTCGCCTAAAGTTGTTTTTTCGATAACCGGAGTTGATGATGTTGATTCCTTTTTCGATTTTTTTGCTTTTTCTTTTTTCACTTCTTCTCCTTCGTTTGCAGTTTTTTGCAAATCTTCGTGGATACGGCTGTGAGAAAGGATAATGCGTTTTGCATCTTTGTTAAACTCAATTACTTTGAATTGAAGTTTTTCATCAACTTTGGCTTGTGTTCCATCTTCTTTTACTAAATGCTTTGGAGTAGCAAATCCTTCTACACCGTAAGGAAGAGCGATTACAGCACCTCTGTCTTGCATTTCGACAATAGTTCCTTCGTGGATAGAGTCAACAATAAACAATGTTTCGAATACATCCCATGGATTTTCTTCCAATTGTTTGTGCCCTAAACTTAAACGACGGTTTTCCTTGTCAATGTCTAAAACAACTACATCGATTTCAGCACCTATTTGAGTGAATTCTGATGGATGTTTGATTTTTTTAGTCCAAGACAAGTCGCTGATATGGATTAATCCGTCAACACCTTCTTCAATTTCTACAAACACACCAAAGTTAGTAAAGTTGCGAACTTTTGCTTTGTGTTTAGTACCAACAGCATATTTAGTTTCGATGGTTTCCCATGGATCAGCTTTCAATTGTTTGATACCCAAAGACATTTTGCGTTCTTCACGGTCAAGGGTCAAAACAACAGCTTCTATTTCGTCTCCTACTTTTAAGAAATCTTGAGCTGAACGCAAGTGTTGTGACCATGACATTTCAGAAACATGGATTAAACCTTCTACACCTGGAGCAATTTCTACAAATGCACCATAGTCGGCCATAACAACCACTTTACCTTTTACTTTATCGCCAATAGCAAGGTTTGCATCTAATGCATCCCATGGATGAGGAGTAAGTTGTTTCAAACCAAGAGCAATGCGTTTTTTCTCGTTATCGAAATCAAGAATAACTACATTCAGTTTCTCATCTAACTTAACAACCTCTTCAGGATGATTTACACGACCCCAAGAAAGGTCTGTGATATGAATCAATCCATCTACCCCGCCAAGGTCAATAAACACACCGTATGAAGTGATGTTTTTAACGATACCTTCCAATACCTGTCCTTTTTCAAGGTGTGAGATAATTTCTTTCTTTTGAGCTTCCAATTCAGCTTCGATAAGTGCTTTGTGAGAAACAACCACATTTTTGAATTCGTGATTGATTTTAACCACTTTGAATTCCATGGTTTTTCCAACAAATACATCATAGTCGCGTATTGGCTTAACATCGATTTGTGAGCCTGGTAAGAACGCTTCGATACTGAATACATCTACAATCATGCCACCCTTAGTACGGCATTTTACATAACCTTTGATAATTTCGCTATTGTTAAGGGCTTCGTTAACACGATCCCAAGAACGAGTAGCACGGGCTTGTTTGTGAGAAAGGAGTAATTGTCCTTTTTTATCTTCTTGGCTTTCTATATATACTTCGATTTTGTCACCAACTTTTAAATCAGGATCATAACGAAATTCACTCATAGGGATAACGCCATCCGATTTGAAACCGATGTTAACAACTACTTCGCGTTTGTTCATCGAAATAATAATTCCTTCTACTACTTCGTGGTCTTTTACTTGATTTAGAGTATTGTCATACGCTTTTTCAAGCTTGTCTTTGCTTATACCGCGAACTGTTTCCCCTTTTTCATAGGCATCCCAATCAAATTCAACATTGTCTGCAACAGTCGCTTTTTGTTTTTTAGTTTTCGAAGGTGTTTCTTCAATTACTTCTTGAGATGGAGAAACAACTTCTTCTTCCACCTTGTTTTTTTCTTCTGACATTATTGTCGTTTGTTTTTTTATGCCGATCAACCGCTAAAACTTGACCGACGGGTTAGACATAATTTTTAGCGGGCACAAAGATAATAAAATTTTGATATCTAAATCATAAGGAGTTAAAGAAACAAGAAATATCTATTGAATTTTTCTTTTTCTTATTCATATCTTAATGCATTAATCGGATCAAGAGAAGCTGCTTTTTTAGCCGGATACCAGCCAAAGAAAATACCTGTGAAAGCACATACCAGAAACGAAATACCTACTGCCGATGTACTTACAATAAAGGGCCAATTGAGCGCACTGGAAGCAATATAGGAAAGAAGCAATCCAAACAAAATACCTATTATCCCCCCAATAAGACTTAAAATAGTACTTTCACAAAGAAATTGCAGCAAAATATCTTTATTGTGCGCCCCGATCGACATGCGTAGTCCGATTTCCTTCGTGCGTTCGGTTACGGTTACATACATGATATTCATGATTCCGATCCCCCCAACAATAAGTGAAATGGAAGCAATGGCTGCCAATAATGTGGTAAGAAAACCACTGATAGAATCCATCATACTAAGCATTTCTTGTTGTGTACGCACCTGAAAGTCATCTTCTTGTCCTACTTGCAGCTTGTGTTGTTCGCGTAAAATATTCGAGATTTGTTCGGTAGCCAATTCAACTTTGTCTTCCGAGACAGCTGAGGCTACTATCATATGTATAAAATTAATTGCCAAAATCCGTTTTTGTACAGTTGTAAAAGGAGCAATTACTATATCATCTTGGTCTTGCCCCATTTGATTTTGCCCTTTGGAAGCGAGTACGCCAATAATTTTAAATGGAATCTTATTAAAACGAATACTTTTTCCGATAGGATCTTCGCCATTGGGAAAAAGATTATCAACCACAGTTTTTCCTACTAAACAAACTTTAGCCGAAGTACGCACATCGCGCTCAGTAAAGTTTGTACCGACTTCTACTTCATATTTATTAATGGAAAGATACTTTATATTTCCGCCGCGAACACTGCCTGGCCAGTTATTTGCTCCGTATACTAATTGTCCTCCAGTATTTACTACAGGTGAAGCTTCGGCAATATAATTCGCTTTTTGCAGAATGGCATCCACATCTTTCTCAACAAGCGTTTGTACATTCCCCGAACCGATATTCACCCCTCCTTGCCGTTGGCTGGCACGCATTACCATGATGAGATTAGTGCCCATGCTTGACACTTGATCGCTGATGCTTTTGGAAGAACTTTGTCCCAAACTTACCATGGCAATTACGGACGCAATACCAATAATAATTCCCAGCATAGTAAGCAAAGCCCGCGTTTTATTACGCAGTAAAGCTTTGTAGGCTATTTTTAGTAAATCGAGAATATTCATATGTATTTTGACAATTTTACTATTTACAATTTAATAATCATCAAAAACAGGCAAAGCATCTAAGGCTTCTTTGGCTGATTTCGTATCTACTTTTTCATCTTTAATAATATGCCCGTCACGCAAGGAAATAGTACGACCTGTAAACGCAGCAATATCGGGTTCGTGTGTTACAAAGGCAATAGTTTTTCCTTCTGAGTTGAGTTTTTGAAACAAACTCATGATTTCGTACGAAGTTCGCGTATCAAGATTTCCGGTAGCTTCATCGGCCAGTAAAATAACCGGATTTCCTACCAAGGCACGAGCTATGGCTACGCGTTGTTGTTGCCCTCCCGAAAGCTGATTGGGCATATGATACATACGATCTTGCAACCCAACTTGTTCTAAAGCATATTTAGCCAGCTCGAGGCGTTCCTTAGATGAAATTGTGTTATTGTAAAGCAAAGGCAATTCTACATTTTCGAGTGCCGATGTACGCGAAAGCAAATTGTACGATTGAAAAACAAAACCGATTTTACGATTGCGGATAGTTGAAAGTTCATCTTTTGAACGCTGACTGACAGCAATACCATCAATGTAATATTCGCCCGAAGTAGGTTTATCTAAACAGCCTAAAATATTAAGCAAGGTTGATTTCCCACTACCGCTGGCACCCATTATACTTACAAACTCGCCATTTTCGATACTGAAAGAAATACCTCTAAGAGCGTGTACTTCTTCGCTACCAACCAGAAACACCCGCCGAAGATCCAATATTTCTAATATTTTTCCCATAATCTCATTTTATAAAAATACAAAGATCACAAACTGATTTTAAGCCAAAAGCTACAATCAAAGCAATTTTTGAACTTTAAATCTTTAAACTATCTTCTTCTTCCCGGGCGCTGTGGTACTAACGGATTTTTTGTCGGTTCGTTATTAGCTTTATCGGTTTTATCTACTTTCGAAACAGATAGAATAACTGTATCTCCGGATTTTAGTCCGTCATTAATAATGGTTGAGATACCATCATTCAAACCAACTTTTACTGCTTTCTTAAAAATTTTGTCGTTCGATTTCAACCAAACAGCAGATTTAAACAATCTGGTATTTTCTCCTGCAGCTTGAATCGGTTTAATGCGTAATCCTTTCATTACTTCTTCCGTAGGATTAAAACTTAATGCTTCCGTTGGCACAGTAAGTCCTTTTTCTATTTGTGTTGTAATGGTAATATTGGCTGTCATACCCGGAAATAGCTTTTCATCGGGATTAGGCGCCTCAACAATAACCGTATAGGTTACCACATTGCTGGTAACAGTTGGTTGCATGCGTATTTGATTCACTTTACCGTCAAAGACCAAATCAGGATAAGCGTCCACTGTAAAAGTTACTTTTTGTCCTATTTTTACCTGACCTATGTCAGCTTCGTCTACATCGGCTTCCACTTGCATTTTAGTCAAGTCGTTTGCAATAGTAAATAAGGTTGGTGTGTTGAACGAAGCAGCTACTGTTTGGCCCTGGTCAACTGCCCGATTAAGAACTACACCATCTATAGGTGAATAGATTTCGGCATACGATAAATTTACCTGAGCTTGATGCAGATTAGCTTTTGCATTGACAAGTGCTGTTTTAGCCTGGGCTAATTTATTGACTGCATCTTCGTACGAGGCTTGTGCTGCAGCTTTGGCATCGTACATCATTTTTATGCGGTCGTAGTTTTGTTGTGCATAAGTAAGCTCACTTTGTGCACTACTTAATGAAGCCTGTGCTTGTGACACTTTTTCCGTTAAAGTGGATTTATCTAATTCGGCAAGTAATTGTCCTTTTTTTACCTGAGAATTAAAATCGACAAATATCTTCTCGATAACACCCGAAACTTGTGTACCCACATCTACTTTATCTACCGGCTGTACATAACCGGTAGCGGTTACAGTCATTTCTACCTCTTTTTCTTCCGCTTGAGCTGTGTTTATTTTCCATTCACCATTGCGAGAAGAGAATAAAATAATTGCCAAAACCGCTAAAACAACTACAGCAGCGATGATTATAATTATCGTTTTCTTTTTCATAAGAAGCCTCCCCAACTCCTCTGAAGGAGGAGCTTTTAATCTGTATTAATAATTAAAAATATCTATTTATTCGTAAAGAAATTATCCCACCTTTATTCTAAATAATGAACAAGATCCTCTCCGCCAATTGGCGGAAGGTTGGTGGGGCTTTTACATTTTTATTTTTTCGCCCATATATACATCTAATACTTTGCGTTTAAGGATGAATCCGTATTTCGCTTGAAGAAAATCATTCAGCGCACTGATGTAATTGTTTTGTTGTTGGAGTAAATCGACAGCCGTAATTGCTCCTGCATCGAATTGCACCCGGTAGGCTTCAAAAGATTTTAAATAAGCATTTTGTTTAATGTTTGAAGCTTCATATTTATTGTACGCCGACACCACATTTTGATATTCTTGCAATATTGTTTGACGAATGATCAATTCGGTTTGTTTACGGTCATTTTCAGCTTGACGAAGAGCTATCTTACTTTGGGTTACTTTTGATCGGTTTCGTCCTCTGTCATAAATAGGGATACTAAGCGAAAACCCGATTTGCTCGTTCAGTCCATCGGACAACTGCGTGCCGAAGTTATTAAAATCATCTCTATGTCCCGTGCCGATACTTCCATTTAAATTTAGCGTAGGATAATAACCTGATTTGGAAATTTTCAGGCTTGTTTTGGCAATATTAATATTGTAATCAGAGATTTTGAGCGTCGGCATCGTTTGCATTGCCCGATCTAATGCATAATCTTGTGATGGTAGTAAAGCCATTGCCGCTATAGCCGAAGTATCAGGATAAATAATTTCCAATTCTTGCAGAGGATCCATTGACAACAGGCTTTTTAAGGTAAGTAAACTGTTATCGCGAGCAATTTGTGTGTCAACAATATTATTTTTGTCGCTGGCATATTGGGCATTGAGTAACAGATAATCGCTCTCAAGAATTTGTCCGGCATCGAAGCGTATCTTTCCCTGTTTCATTTGTTCTTCACTTGCTTTTACTACTGCATCTTGATATTTTAATAATTCTTCGTTACCGAGCACTGTAAGAAAAGCTTGTAAAATTTGTATCGTCAGTTCGTTTTCATATTGTGATGTTTGATAAGTAGTTTGTTCTTTTTCCAGTTTGCTTTTCTCAATCGTATTAGAGATCGTTCCACCTTGATAAATAGGCACGCTGGCTGTCAACCCATAATTTCCATCCCATGAAGAAGAATTCGTTTTATTGCTACTCAGACTTTCACTAAACGAAGCGTTTAAATTAGGAAGCCTTTCTTGCTTGGATTGTTTGTAAGAGTCTTCTTTTGTCTCTTCATTCAACTTCATGCTTTGATAATTGTAATTATTACGAAAAGCATAATCCAAACATTGTTCAAGCGTGAATTTATAAATCGATTGTTGTCCTATTGCCAAAACAGAAAACATGGCGAATAATATGGATAAAAATATTCTTTGCATAAAATAATTTTTGTTGTTTAATCAGAAAAACATTGAACAAACTTATGCTAATATTAAATAGTAAAAAAATTAAAAGTTAATGAATTGACTTTTAATGTCAATAAAAAGGACTAATTATAACAAAATTATTTTTTATTACGAACAGATGAAGCGTAAACTCCTATGATACACAATACCAAAAATATAATAAAAGTGATTTGAAGACTTTTCATAAACAAAGGATAAACTTCCGGTGTAATGCGTGCATTCCCCATTTGCATCGAAAATGCCATTCCGGCTATACCCATACTGAACGCTTGCCCTGTAAGCCTTACAGTACCGGTAGTTGCTGATGCTTGTCCGTAATACTTCTTATCAACAGAACTCATTATTACATTAGTGTTAGGAGAAGAAAAGATACCAAATCCGACTCCTAAGAAAACAAGCAGCAAGATAACCATCCACATCGGAGTAACAGGAGAGAGCGTTATTAATCCGACAAGAGTGAATACAATAATCATCATTCCTATTGTGGCTAAGCGTGAAGGCGGAATATGGTCAGATAATTTCCCTGCCCATAATGCAAAAATAGACTGGACAGATGCTTGTGAGATAAGAATAAATCCTGCCGTACTAGGTTCAAATCCTCTAACAAACTGCAAATAAAGACTAAGCATAAAAGCAATGGCAGAAGTAGCAGCATAATTTATCAGAGCCGCTAAAGAAGAGAGCGTGAACACACGATTTCCACTGAATAATCTGATATTGAAAACCGGATAAGGAATTTTTCTCTCCCAATAAATAAAAAAAGTAAATGAAGTAACCCCTGTTATCAACCATAAAATTCCATAAATTTTAGGTAGATTAGAAAAACCGTAAATCAACGCAAATAATGCAAATGCATAAACCAATGCTCCGATCGCATCAAATTTTTCACCTTTAGATTCTATCCATTCTCCCTTCAAGAAAAAATAACTAAGAATAATTACAGAAAATCCGATAGTCGCACTAACTATGAAAATGCTTTGCCATCCAAGATATTTAGTTAATATGCCACCTAAGAACGGGCCAACAGCTAATGCAGCATACACGACAGCCGAATTTATTCCTAATGCAGTACCTCGTTTATTTAGTGGGAAAAGAGAAGTGAGTATAGCCATACTGGTACTGAATAGCATAGCACTACCGATACCTGAAAGAAATCTTAAAAGAATGAGTATATTTTCATTGGGAGCAAAACTGCTTAAAAAGGTGCAAAGAGAGAAAACAAAAACCCCACTACGAAAAATCTTTTTCCGCCCAACCATATCGCCAATTTTCGCAAAAGGTACTTGAAAAACAGCTGTTGATATAAGATAAGCTGTTGACATCCAAGTAAGAGTAACAGCTTTCATAGAAAAATCTTCGCTTATTTGAGGCAACGCCAAGTTGAGCGACGAGCCCATGAAAGGCACTAAAAAAGCTGCTATACAAAGTACCAATAACCCTTTATTTGAAGATGTTGATTGTTTTTTCATCGCCTTATTTCTCTTACTTTTAGCCAAATCCAACTTATGTTAATGATGCTCAAAGCCACAATGATAACTATTCCCCACAAAATAAAACTCCACGCAAACTGACCATCGTTCAATTGGAAGAAGCTAAAGCTATTTAAATAATATTGGTGCAAATAATTTACTATAAATAATGCACTTGTTAAAATTACGGCATTAAGCATTATTACTAATAATTGATAAGGGAATGCAATTTTTCGCATTGAATAACCTATCAGAGACAAGTTTTCTATTTTTGTATGATTTTTTTGGATTAACAGATTGATACTTAACAACATTAATCCTAAAGCCAAAATAGTGATGATTCCTCCAATACCCATCACAATGAATATAAGTGTGCGAAGAAAAGAAGAAGCTTCGCCTGCTGCAGCTTTGTCGTTGGCAACATCATAATTATGTTTCGAAAAATAGGTGCTAATGGCTGGGTCGGTTAAATTATAAGGTTCTACAATGACACGCGAAACGGTGGTTTCTCCTACGCCAAATTCATCATTAGCCCAATTCATAAAACTTTGCGGTACAAGAATCGTGTTAACCCTATCCGTAAAACCAACGATGCGGCTTTGGAAAGTAGCTTGTCCACGCCCTGTAATCTCAATATTTAGCGTAAGCATACTGATGGTGCTTTCGGATAATTGGGGAAGACCTTGTCCGGGAGCAAAGCCGAAATTGTATAGGGTCAAATAAGATTTGGGTAAAACAATCGGAATAAAATTTTGGCGGTAATCCCAAGTCCAATCGTCAGAATCAATATCAAGAAACTCATCAGGGACCGATTCGAAAAAAAGCAGTGTAGAAAATCGTTTCCCTTTACCAACCGATGCCGAAGCATATACCTGATACGATGAAGTCGTAAAACCTGCCATTCGTTTTACGAACGGTTGATTTTTAAGATTTTCGAGTTCCTTTTCGGTAAATCCTGTAGAACCGAATTTTAGAGTGTTGAATATGGAAACTTTTTTACTAATGACCAAAAAATCGCGTCCAAAAACTCCTTTTTCGGAAGAAAAAACAGATTTTATATCTGTGTAAAATTGAATTGAAAATAAAACAATCGTCAGTCCTACTAAAGTGGCAAACACATATCCGAGTAACTGTCCTGCTACAATATTTTTTCGTAACAAACGCCAAAGTAACATCATTTTAATTTATTAAGCCTCCCCAATCCCGATAAATCGGGATTGGGGAGGCTGATTTCACATTTTTAATATTTCATCATAATCAAAAAAATACTCATCGCCGAGAGAACAAATCATTAATCCGGCTTCGCGTTCTTTTAATTCGTTAGTAATAATTTGACAAATTAACTGTTGATTTTGTTTGTCTAAATGACTGAAAGGCTCATCTAATAGCAAAAAATCGAAAGGTTGTACCAATCCACGCAAAACCGCTACACGCTGTTGCTGCCCGTAAGAAAGAAATTGCAGTAAAGTTTTTTCTTTGTCGGCAATGCCCAGTTGTTCTAAAAGACTGCGTATTTTCTTATCCGTCAAAAAATGGTGGTTGAGCTTATTTTTCAGTTGAATATTTTCCCAAACGGTAAGTTCCGAAAATAACCGAAAGCCTTGAAAAACAAGGCTCAGTTCTTTTTGTCGGATTTTGTTCCAATTGCTTGTTTTATATTGGCGGATATTTGTTTTGTCAAAAAATATATCACCTTTATAGTCACTTCGTCTGCCATATAAAAAATCAAAAAACGATGATTTTCCTATCCCAGATTCGGCATGAATCAAATAGTGCTTTCCTTGTTCGAAACATTTTTCCTGAAACCATATTGATGAAGTTTCAGACACAATATCTTCAATAGGTTTAGGCACTAATTGATTTATCTTAATAGTTTGCATGGATTATTCGGATTTGATGCAAATGTAGTTGTTTTTTGTTTCAAGCAAGTTAAAAAATTTATGTATAAATCACTGTTAGTAAGGCAAAAATATGTTGTAAAACATAAAAATAGACAGTTTTATTTGGTAGTCAAGTATATAGTTAGTATCTTTGCAGCGTTGTTTATCAATTATTTACAATTAAAAAACAACAAAACTCCTTGCTCAACGGAGTGGGAGAAGTTATTGGTCAAAGTACTTTTTTAAAGTAGAATTTGACCCAGTAGTAACTAAAAACTTTTTTATGCTAAAAATTAAAACAGTCGTTTCGTTAATTAGTTTATTAGCAATTTTGTCACTTGCTCCAGCAGATAAAAAAGGTGGAATTGATAAAGGAGATAAATTAATATCGAGCAACAGTTCGCTTTTACAGCAAGCTTTGCAAAAGTACGACGGATCACTTGTATTGATTAATTTTTGGGCTACTTACGATGCAAAATCTCACATGGAAAACATCAAAATGGCTCATATAAATGAAAAATACAAGGGAAAACAATTTGAGAAAGCAAAAGGTTTTGCGATGGTTTCATTATCATTGGATATATTCCAATCGGTTTTTACCGAAACTTTGAAACGAGACGAAACCCAAGCTGACGAAAACATTTTTGTAGAAAAAGGCTTTGAGTCTGATGTCGCCAAAGTTTATCTTACGAAGAAAGATTTTGGGAATGTATTAATCGACGCTCAAGGTGTAGTTATTGCCAAAAACATTTCGGCAAATAAATTAGAAGCATTATTGCTTCAACAAAATTAATCTAATTCCCCTGTTTAACAGGGGAATTAATAAAAAACCGATGGATTCGTCTTCGAATTTATCGGTTTTTTATTTTATAAATATTTAAAGCCGCATCTTCTTTTCGTATCATTTCATCCCTATCCTCCGCTGATTTATCTTTTTGTCCGCATAAATGCAAAATGCCATGAATTATTACTCGCCGCAGTTCCTGTTCGAAAGGTACATTATATTTTTCAGCGTTTGAACGGACAGTATCGATGCTCACAAAAATATCTCCTCCGATTTTTTTATTTTCGGTATAATCAAAAGTAATGATGTCTGTATAATAATCATGCTGCAAGTATGTCCGGTTCATTTCCAATATCTTTTTATCCGAACAAAAAATATAACTTACATCGCCCACCTTATAACCTTCTATTGCAGCTATTTGTTTAATCCACACATTCATTTCTCTTTTTGAGAATGCGGGTAGTTTTATATCGTCAACTATATATGTAATCATAAATTCCGAATTTTATTGCAAAAATAATAAAATGGTTTTGTTGTTTTTATCTACATGTTAAAAAAACAAAAAAGCCGTACAAATGTACAGCCTATATTCTGCGGTGAGAGCGAGATTCGAACTCGCGGAACAGTTACCCGTTCGACAGTTTAGCAAACTGTTGGTTTCAGCCACTCACCCATCTCACCTGAAATCTCGTGACTTTCTGCAAAAAGCTCATTTTGCGAGTGCAAATATAGAAAGAGTTTTTTATCCGACAAATCTTTATTTTTTAATTTTGTAAAACTTACTGATAAATTTTAGATATTTGCAAATACAAAAAAATATACGATTATGATAACTAATTTCAAAGGCAATCCTGTAAACACAAAAGGGAACCTACCTGCAATCGGTGCTCAAGCACCAAATTTTACTCTGGTAAAGAATGATTTAAGCACCTTTTCTCTTTCCGATTTAAAAGGGAAGAAAGTTGTTTTAAATATATTTCCTAGTATAGATACAAGTATTTGTGCTACATCTGTACGCCGTTTCAACAAAGAAGCCGCTACACTTCAGAACACTGTTGTTTTGTGCATTTCGCGCGATTTGCCGTTTGCACAAAGTCGTTTCTGTGGAGCCGAAGGTATCGAAAATGTAATCACACTCTCAGAATTTCGCGACAGTAATTTTTCGTCAGCTTACGGAGTTCTCCAAATTGATGGACCGTTACAAGGTTTATTAGCCCGTGCTGTGGTAGTAATAGACGAAAATGGAATAGTAAAATATACCGAACTTGTTTCCGAAATTACCGAAGAACCAAATTACACAAACGCTTTAGCAGCTTTATAAAAATATTTACTATCTGACAATTTACTATTTACTATCTTTGAGGAATCAGGGTAGTTAAATAGTAAATTGTAAATAGTTAAATTGTAAATTATGTCTCCCCTCGCCGAACGCCTCCGCCCAAAAACTTTGGATGAATATATCGGACAAAAACATCTTGTCGGACAAAACGCCGTGTTGCGCCGAATGATTGATTCAGGAGCCATTTCGTCGTTTATTCTATGGGGACCTCCCGGTGTGGGCAAAACAACTTTAGCAAAAATCATTGCCAATCAACTTGAGCGACCTTTTTATACTCTTAGCGCCGTAACTTCTGGGGTAAAAGATGTACGCGAAGTAATCGAAAAAGCAAAAAACAACCGCTTTTTTAATTCTGCTAATCCTATCTTGTTTATTGATGAAATTCACCGTTTTAGCAAATCGCAACAAGATTCATTGCTCGGTGCGGTAGAACAAGGCATTGTTACGCTTATCGGCGCAACCACCGAAAACCCTTCGTTTGAAGTTATAACGCCCCTACTTTCGCGTTGTCAGGTATATGTGCTTAAACCATTGGAAAAAGAAGATTTGCTCGAACTCATGCAACGAGCTATCACTACTGATATTGAATTAAAAAACCGAGAAATTGAAGTACAAGAAACTGACGCGTTGTTGCGTTTCTCGGGAGGCGACGCACGAAAATTGCTCAATATTTTGGAATTAGTAGCCAATGCTGCCGAAGGAAAAGTTATTATCAATAACGAAATCATAACCGAACGACTGCAACAGAACCCTTCGGCATACGACAAAAACGGCGAATTACACTACGATATTGTTTCTGCTTTTATTAAATCCATTCGCGGCAGCGACCCAGATGCTGCCATTTATTGGCTGGCACGCATGGTAGCCGGTGGCGAAGATCCTAAATTCATTGCCCGTCGTTTGGTTATTTCTGCTGCCGAAGACATAGGTTTGGCAAATCCCAATGCATTGCTTATTGCTAATGCTTGTTTTGATGCCTTACATAAAATCGGTTGGCCAGAAGGACGCATTTTGTTGGCAGAAGCAACTGTTTATCTGGCTTCAAGTCCAAAAAGTAATTCGGCGTATCTTTCTATTGATGAGGCTATCGCATTTATCAACGAAACTGGCGATTTGCCAATACCTTTGCATCTACGCAATGCTCCGACTAAATTAATGAACGAACTAGGTTACGGAAAAGAATATCAATATGCTCACGACTTTGCCAACAATTTTGTAGAGCAACAATATTTGCCTGATGAAGTTAAAAATAAACGCTTCTGGAAACCTCAAAACAATCCGGCTGAAACGAAATTACTTGAATGGTTACGACGGTTATGGGGAAAAAGATATTGAAAATAAACTAATATGCCTGCACTTTACCTTATACCAACCTCTCTTGGCGAATGTGATTTAAATAACATTTTGCCGTCCAATAATCATATTATTACAGGAAAAATTCGTCATTTTATAGTCGAAGATGTGCGTACAGCAAGACGATTCCTGCGACAAATAGACAAACAATTCCCTATTGATGAGACTACCTTTTTTGAGTTGAATAAACATACAAAGACCGAAGATATAAGCCTCTTCTTAGAACCATTGTCAAAAGGATTTGATATGGGTGTTATTTCGGAAGCAGGTTGTCCGGCAGTTGCTGACCCCGGAGCAGATATTGTAAAAATAGCACAAGCAAAAAACTATAAAATAGTACCTTTAGTAGGTCCTTCGTCTATTCTCCTAGCATTGATGGCTTCGGGGTTTAACGGGCAAAGTTTTGCGTTTATAGGTTATTTGCCTATTGATGCCAAAGAAAGATCCAACCGCTTAAAACAATTGGAAAACAGAGCTTTGAATGAATATCAAACGCAATTATTTATCGAAACTCCTTATCGCAATAATAAGATGTTGGAAGATATTTTGAAGAATTGCAATGCAAATACTTTACTTTGTATTGCTGCCGATATTACTCTTGATACTGAGTTTATCAAAACCAAAACCATTGCTGACTGGAAAAAACAACATCCTGATTTAAGCAAGCGTCCTTGCATCTTTGCAATCTTCCGCGAATAAACCGATTTGTTTTCGCATTTCTTTGCGCCAATCCAAATAACCTAAAAAAGCCACCGTTGTGTAGAAAATAAATAAAGCCGCAGTTATATATAGTTCCTTATATATGTAAAGTCCGATACAAACCCCATCCGACAGGACAAAAATCAGCCATGCTTCAATATATTTGCGAGAGAGCATATAAGTAGCTAAAATCGCTGTTGCCGTCGTAAAAGAATCTCCAATAACTACAGGTGAATCTGTTTGAGAAAGAATAGCTGCATATCCTGAAAAAATAAGAAAAGTCAGGATTGACAAGAATATCCATTGCTTTCTGGGTGTTTGTGTAACCGGAATTTGTTTTTCCTCTTTTGTATGCTTGCCGTATTTCCAATTATACCATCCGTAAAAACTGATGAAAATATAGTAGAATTGCAAGCTCATATCAGCATAAAACTTACTTTCAAAAAACACCAATACATAAAGCGCAGCTCCTAATCCACCAAAAAGCCAGCACCAATTATTTTGTAAAATACAGAGCAAAAGATAGATGGCACTTAAAATAGCCCCGATTATTTCGGCATTTTCTAATAAAAAAGAAATCATAACCGGATTTATTTTTTAGTGAGAAAAGATTCGTACATTTCTTTGGTTTGCAATATCTCGAGCGCTTTCTGACAAGTTTTATTATCTTTATTTATTACTTGGAAAAATTCTTCATTACTCCACATCCTGCGGGCAAAAAGAGCTTTAATTTGTATGGATAAAAATGGTTTCGATTTGGTAAACTCTTCTTTATTGAAAGGAATTTTCTCATTTTCTGCCATTTGAATCAACTCGTCAAACATGGCTTCGGTCAACTTAAACTCAGTGTTGAATTTTTCGAAGGAAGGATATGTCTTTTTCCATTGTGCCATGTGTGTTTCCGAATATTTCGATACAAAATTGCTCACAATTCCTTTAGCTATTATTTTAGTCAAATATTTAGTGTTATAGATGGTATCAAGAGGAACAAAACAATCAGGCATAATCCCTCCTCCCCCATAAACAGTTCTTTTCAACACGAGTGTTTCATACTTCAACGAATCGGAGAAGTGAATACTATCTGCCGAAGTAAACTCACCGTGGAGATAACGATCCATCAAATCGGCATTGTATTTTTCTATTCCATCCTTATAAGGACGCTGTATGCAACGCCCAGATGGTGTATAATAGCGAGCAGTAGTAAGACGCATCATAGAGCCATCACTAAGCGGAACCGGTTGCTGTACCAACCCTTTTCCGTAACTGCGACGACCGATAATTAATCCCCTATCCCAGTCTTGTACGGCCCCTGCCAGAATTTCGCTTGCCGAAGCTGAATATTCATTGATAAGAATAATTAATCGTCCTGTTTCAAAATCTCCTTTCGATAAGGCTTTGTAATTCTTTCTTCCTTCACGCCCCTCGGTATAAACAATGAGCTTTTTATCTCCCAGCAAATCGTTGGCGATCTGGGTAGTAGCTTTAAGATAGCCTCCGCCATTAGATTGTAAATCCAAAATAAGGTCTTTCATTCCTTCTTTTTGAAGTTTTTTCATAGCCGCATCAAATTCTTCCATAGTGGTAGCACTAAATTTATTGAGTTTGATGTAGCCGATTCCAGGAGCAATCATGTATGAAGCATCAACACTGTACAAAGGAATTTTGTCGCGAACGATTTTGAATTCGATAAGCTCAGGCACTCCTCTACGATAAACTTTTACTCGTACCATTGTCCCTTTTTTGCCACGAAGTTTTTTTACAATTGCAGTTGATGTCATCTTTACACCAGCAATAACGGAATCATTCACTATTACAATACGATCGCCGGGTAGGATACCAACTTTTTCGGATGGTCCGTTTGAAATTACATTATCGACAAAAAGCGAATCATCAATCATTTGAAACTGAACCCCGATTCCCTCGAAATTTCCTTCCAAAGGTTCATTCATCTCTTTTACTTCTTTTTCGGGGATATAAACAGAGTGCGGGTCTAATTTTGTCAACATGCCGACAATTGCGTTCTCAATTTGTTTCTGACCATTAATTGTATCGACATAAAGGCTATTGATTTTGGCTGTTGCTTCCAATAATTTATTCATATCTGCACTTGTGAGAGAACTCTTTTGTGCAAGTACAGAAAAAAAGGTGAAACTCAAAAAAATTATTCCACAAAATAATTGTTTCATTTTTGGCTTGTTTATATTTATTGAAACGACAAAAGTAAGAAAAAACAATTACTTTTGTGAAACAAATTTAGTAAACCATTTCTTGCTAGAACAGCTTTTTGAGAAAAATAAAATGCAGAAAAAAGAACTTGTTTTTGCCACAAATAATCAACATAAATTGCACGAAGTATCAGATTTGCTCGGAGATAAATTTTATCTTTTAAATTTAAAAGATATCGGATGTACAGAGGATATTCCTGAAACAGCCGATACTTTAGAAGGAAATGCACTATTAAAATCTCGTTATGTGTTCGAAAAATATGGCAAAAACTGTTTCTCGGATGATACCGGTTTAGAAGTCGAGGTTCTTAATAATGCTCCCGGAGTACACTCAGCTCGTTATGCAGGTGAAAGCAAAAATTCCGAGGATAATATATTAAAATTATTGGCTGAATTAAACAATAAAACAAATCGTAAAGCACGCTTTCGAACTGTAATTGCTTTGATTCTGGATGGAAAAGAATTTGTTTTTGAGGGCGAGGTAACAGGTGAAATTATTGAAGAAAAAAGAGGAACGGAAGGCTTTGGGTATGATCCTGTTTTTTTGCCGGACGGTTATTCGAAAACTTTTGCAGAACTTCCGTTAGCCGATAAAAATACGATTAGCCATAGAGCTATAGCAGTGAAAAAACTAATAGACTTTTTATCTTCTTTTTGAAAATGAATTATTGAACTTATTCTTTGAATAATTGCTTAATCGAATAAGGTTTGGTTTAAATTTTTATTTGCATGAAAATTAAAATTAAGTTGCTCTTTTTCTCTTTTTTGTCCACCATAGCTTGGGGGCAAATGGCTATGGGTAGTTGGCGTACCCACTTCTCGTATAACGAAGTTTCTAAAGTTGAACAAACAAATAAAAAAACATATGCACTTAGCGATGGGGCTTTGTTTTCGGTTGACAAAGTCGATAATTTATTGGAAACTTATTCGAAAATAAATGGATTAAATGATTTTTCCATTACTTTGATGGCATATAATCCTCAAACAAAACTATTACTTCTTGCATACAGCAACGGGAATATCGATTTATTATCAGATGATGGCGACAGTTATAATATACCTGATATAAAAAATAAGATTATCAGTGTAGCAAAAACTCCTAACGATATTTTTTTCAAAGATGAGTTCGGATATATATCTTCTGCTATTGGGATTGTTGTTGTCAATATGAACAAAAAAGAGGTGGTTGATACTTATATCATCGGAGAAAACAATACATCTGTAAATGTTAAATCAACGGTTATTTTTAAGGACTCTATTTATGCCATTACGACCAAAGGTATTTATTCGGCTTCTGCCGGTAATAAATTCTTAGTAGATTATAATAACTGGGAATTTCGCAATAATAATGATTGGAAATTCAATACAGAACAACCTGATAATGATAAGCAACCTGATAATGAAAAATTAGTTGTTTTTAACAATCAATTGTTTTTGTTAAAAAACTCAGGTAAAGTTTATTCTTCTGTAGATGCTCAAACTTGGAATTTATTTGATGAAAGTGCTTCTTATAAAAATATCAGAGTGTCAGATAATAATTTAATTCTCAGTTCTTCTACTAATATTGTTCGATATAATTCGTATATGGTTCCGGAACATTTATCTGCAATCGAGATTCTATATACGCTTTATAGTGCAAATATGGTTTCAGAACAATTATCCGAAATTGAAATATTAGATGCACTTTATAATCAATCATCCCAAACTTATTCGGTAGCTTCAAATACAAATGGATTGATTATGATAAAAAAAGGAAGTATGATCCAGCAATTTAAACCTCAAGGTCCGGCTACGAATAAGATTTTAGGACTTGCATTTCAAGATTCTCGCTTATTTGCCATAACAGGAGCTCCTTGGGATGTAACAACTCCTGATAATCAAGCTGTAACCGGTGCATTAATGATTTTTGAGGCTGAAAAATGGAAGAATTTTATAAAAAAAGATCTCGTTTCTTCAGGAAAGGATTTTATAGGATTAACAAGCATAGCTGTTGATCCTAAAGACTCAAAACATTATTTTGTTTCTTCTTGGCGAGATGGAATGTATGAATTCCGAAATGACGCTTTTTATAACCGCTATTCAGAAATTAATAGTGCAATTGAACGAAGTGACGGAGGAACTATCGACGATTATAATAATACTGATGGCGTTTGTTTTGATAAAAACGGACACTTGTGGTTTAACAATATGCTTACTGGAGCATCAATAAAGGTATTCCTCAACGGAGATGTTACTTCTCCGGTAAAACTTATTTATAGGGGAACTTCAGTAAATGGATCTGATATGATGAATCGAGCAACATTTGATAATATCATCGTAGCAAAAAAGAATAACTACAAATGGTTTAATTTTCTTCGGAAAGAAGCCCATGGCGGTATATTTGTTATTAATGATAATAATGATCCTTCCGACAAAAGTAATCATCAATACATTTATTATAACTCAATTCAGGATCAAGATGGAGAAACAATATCGTTAGCACCAACATATTGTTTTGCAGAAGATACAGATGGAAATATATGGGCAGGAACCAGCATGGGACCTGTTATATTTAAAAATGTTGCGAATGTTTTTAATAGTAATTATACAGTAACCAGACCTAAAATACCACGCAATGACGGAACAGATTATGCAGATTATTTACTTAACGGAGTGAATGTAAAGTCAATTGCTGTCGATGGTGGTAATAGAAAATGGATTGGAACTTTTGGTGCCGGTGTTTATTTGGTTTCCCCGGATGGTCTTAAAACAGTTCATCACTTTACTGCCGAAAATAGTCCGCTACTTTCAAATGATATTATGGCTATTAAAGTTAATGATAATACAGGTGAAGTATTTTTTGCAACCAGCATGGGGTTGATCTCGTACCAAAGCGATGCCACCATTCCGAACCCTCAAGAGGCAGTTTTTTCGTCAATAATAGTATTCCCTAATCCTGTGCGTGAAAACTTTCAAGGAGTGATAACAATTAAAGGGCTAAAGGAAAATACTACGGTAAAAATTACTGATGCCGCCGGAAGTATAGTTTATCAAACTTCCTCCAATGGTGGCATGGCAACATGGAATGGTATTTGTAAAAATGGCAAAAAAGCCTCTTCTGGAGTTTATTTTGTAATGGTATCTTCTACCGATAGTTCAGACAACACCCAAACCGGCATCGGTAAATTTTTGATTGTAAAATAAAGATTCAATAATTCAAAGTTCAAAATTTGAAAAGTCGATAAATCAACGAATATTCGCTAAACTCATAATATCACCAAATACACCGGCAGCAGTCACACTAGCACCTGCACCATAGCCTTTGATAATCATCGGGTGATCATATCGCTCGGTAGTAATCATGATAATATTGTTGCTACCTTCGAGGTCATAGAACGGATGCCGCATATCTACTTCTTGCAAACCGACCGAACATACACCATTTTCCATCTTTGCTACGAAACGGTATTTCTTTTGTTCGGCTTCGAGGCGTTGGCGTTTTTGTTCAAATTCGGTATCAAGCTCGTTGATTGTATTCCAAAAATCGTCCAGTGAACCTTGGAAATATTTGTCGGGAACAAACAAATTTTTGATTACATCACTTTGTTCTACTTTGTAACCTGCTTCGCGAGAAAGGATTACGAGCTTACGAATAACATCTGTTCCGCTCAAATCGATGCGTGGATCAGGTTCGGCAAAACGAGCTTCCTTAGCCATGAAAATTGCTTTACTGAAGGGAATATCTTCGCTAATTGTATTGAAAATAAAGTTCAAAGTTCCTGAAAGAACTGCTTCCATTTTCAGAATTTTATCACCCGAATTTATCAAGTTATTAATTGTGTTGATAATCGGCAAACCTGCTCCTACATTAGTTTCAAAAAGATATTTTGCTTCTTTCTTACGCGAAATTTCTTTCAATCCGGCATAAGTTTCATAATCGCCCGAAGCTGCAACCTTATTGGCTGCCACAACCGAAACATTATGAGAAAGTAAATCTTTATAAAGTGTTGCTATTTGATAACTTGCCGTACAATCAACAAAAACAGAGTTATAAATATTCATCTCGAAAATACCATCACGAATTATTTCCGGCGAAGTAGGAATACCTTTTTCCATTACCAAAGTTTTGTGGTTTGACAAGTCAATTCCATCACGCTCAAATAACACTTTATGCTCGTTGGCAATTCCTACTACTTTTATTTTCAAGCGATTTTGTTCTAATAATTTTGGTTGTTGTTGATGAATCTGTTCCAACAAATCGCCGCCCACAGTTCCGGTTCCTACCAAGAAAATATTTAATTCCTGATATTCGGACAAGAAAAATGACTCATGTATCACATTCAATGCTTTACGCAATGATTGTGCGTTAATTACAAACGAAATATTAGTTTCCGAAGCTCCTTGTGCAATAGCAATTACATTGATGCCATTTCTACCCAAAGTGCCAAATAATTTACCCGAAATACCCGGGATCCGTTTCATATTATCGCCCACAATGGCGACAGTAGCTAAATCTTTTTCGGCTTTTATATGATTTATTTCACCCATGCTCAGCTCAAGTTCAAACTCTTTACTGATAGCTTCTACAGCAATGTCGACTTCATTATTTCTTACACCAATTGAAATCGTGTTCTCAGAAGCTGCTTGCGAAATAAAAAATACATTGATTCCTTTCTCTGCCAACGCAGCAAACAAGCGTTTACTAACACCGATAACACCTACCATTCCCAAACCTTCCATAGTAATTAAAGCGGTGTCATCAATAGACGAAATACCTTTAATGCTTTTCTCTCCTCCGTCTTTTTTGCGCTCGATAAGTGTGCCCGGAGCATCAGGATTAAAAGTATTTTTAATAAGAATAGGAATATTTTTATGATAAACAGGGAAGATAGTTGGAGGATATATTACTCTGGCACCAAAATTACAAAGCTCCATAGCTTCTACAAAGCTCAACTTTTCAATCACATACGCTTTACGAATAACACGAGGATCAGCTGTCATAAAACCATCTACATCAGTCCAAATTTCAAGTATAGATGCATCCAATGCAGCAGCAATAATAGCTGCCGTATAATCAGAACCACCACGACCTAAATTAGTTATTGTACCTGTTTTTTCATCGGTAGAAATAAACCCGGGGCAAAGAGTAATTTTATTTTTGGTAGATAAACTTTTCTGAATCAATGAGTTAGTAAGATTCAGACTCAAAGTATGTTTTCCAAAATTGGTTGTAGTTTTGATAAAATCCGGCGAATACGCATACACAGCACCATCAATTGCATTGGCAACAATAACAGATGAAATGCGTTCTCCATAGCTTACGATATTGTCATGTATTTCAAGCGAGTATTGTTTACTTTGGAATACTTTGTTATAAATCTCAGCAAGCTCATTAAGTAAAGCATTCACTTTACCGGATATTTCATTGGCTTTGCCAATAGAGATAACTCCTGAAATTACTTCATGGTGCCGATTACAAATTTCAGCAAATTCGTTTTGCCAAGTTATATCTCCGGCAATGGCTAAATCTTCAACTAAAATTAATTTATCTGTAATTCCACCCAAAGCAGAAACTACCACAATACAATCTTCAGTCTGATTTTCAACTATCTTTTTTACAGTTAAAATACTGCTTACGGAACCTACGGATGTTCCTCCAAATTTTAATACTTTCATACATTTTAGTTTGTGAGATGGTGAGATAGAGAGATGATGAGCAGCATATAGCATTTTTTGGATTTCTCCCTATCTCACTTGCTCACCATTTGGCCATCTAAAAACGGGCGTAAAGTTATAAAAAACAGCTTGGGAAACATAATTTATTTTATAAAGATTTGCACACCAAGTAAAAAATAGCTTATTTTGCAGCCTCTAATAAAAGGGGTCCGGTAGCTCAGTTGGATAGAGCAACAGCCTTCTAAGCTGTGGGTCTTGAGTTCGAATCTCAACCGGATCACAACAAGAAAGCTTTTTTAATTTTTGCGAAATTAAAAAAGCTTTCTTGTGTTAAAAAAAGATATTATTTTACTGAAAATTAGTTTGTTCCTAAAAAAGCATTATATTTGCTTTGCACTTAACTAAAAATTCATAATACACCTATGAGTCGCAACCATCCTCTTATCAAAATTGCACTATTTCCATTAGCTGTAGTCTATCGGATGATTGTTGATATACGCAACTGGTTATTCAATATAGGTATCTTGAAAAGCAAACACTTTAACATTCCAATTATCTCAGTAGGGAATATTACAGTCGGAGGAACAGGAAAAACTCCTCATACAGAACATATTATATCAATTCTTGTCAATAATAATTTCTCTGTGGCTATGCTTAGCCAAGGTTACAAAAGACAAACAAAAGGCTTTATCTTAGCTGATAACAATAGCGATAGTACAACCATAGGAGATGAACCCTTTCAAATCAAAACAAAATTTAAAGATATAATTGTTGCTGTAGATAAAAAACGAGTGCGAGGCATTGAAAATTTATTAACCATTCCTGAAAAAAAAATTGATGTTATCGTACTTGATGATGCTTTTCAGCACCGCTATGTAAAACCGGATATAAATATTCTGCTTGTAGATTATTCCCGCTTAATATCAAAAGATCATATGCTTCCGATGGGTAACCTACGCGAACCTGCCTACAACAAAAAAAGAGCAAATATCGTGATTGTTACAAAATGCCCCGAAACAGTTAAACCAATTGATTTTAGGATTATAACTAAAGAATTAAATTTATTTCCATACCAAACTTTATTTTTTACCAAGTATGTTTATCTTGAACTAAATCCTGTTTTTGGTGAAGAATGGGCTAAACCACTAACAAAAGAAAAACTTCATAAAGAATCATTTGAGATTGTATTGGTAACAGGGATTGTATCCCCAAGACAATTGAAATCTCACCTGAAAAAATTCACCAAGCATATTCATTCTATAAACTATCCTGACCATCATAATTTTACACAAAAAAATATCTTGGAAATAGAAGAAGTATTTGTTGCGTTACCTAATAAAAACAAAATTATAATTACTACAGAGAAAGATGCGGCTCGTCTTGTTTCTACTCCTGATTTACCTAAAAGTATAAAAAAATCATTATACTATATTCCTATCAAAGTAGAATTTTTACTTGACAAAGAACAAAAGTTTAATGAAATAATTACAAGCTATGTTAGAAAAAATAAACCAAACAGCAGAATTTCTAAAAAGTAAATTGCCATTAATACCACAAACAGCAATAATTTTAGGAACAGGTCTTGGTGAATTGGCTACACAAATCACAGAGAAGACAGAAATTTCGTACGAAATAATTCCTAATTTCCCGGTATCAACAGTAGAAGGACATAGCGGGAAACTTATTTTAGGTAAACTAGGTGAAACATTTATATTGGCAATGCAAGGTCGATTCCATTATTACGAAGGATATGACATGAAACAAGTAACCTTTCCGGTAAGAGTTATGGCTGCTTTAGGGATTAAAACTTTATTGCTATCGAATGCTGCCGGAGGTATAAATCCTGATTTTGAAATTGGTGATATTATGATTATTAACGACCATATTAACCTTTTCCCCGAACATCCTTTACACGGTAAAAATTACAAAGAACTCGGAGTACGATTCCCTGATATGAGTGAAGCATATTCTAAGGAACTTATTGAGAAAGCTCTACAAATCGCCAAAGAAAACAGCATAAAAGTACAACAAGGAGTATATGTAGGTACACAAGGACCGACTTATGAAACTCCTGCCGAATATAAATATTTCCGTATTATAGGAGGAGACACCGTTGGAATGAGCACTGTACCCGAAGTGATTGTCGCAAACCATGCCGGCATAAAGTGTTTCGCCCTTTCTATTGTTACGGATTTAGGTGTACCAAATAGAATTGTAGAAGTATCACACGAAGAAGTACAAGCGATAGCTAACAAAGTACAACCTCTGATGACTTTAATAATGAAAGAATTAATCCACAAAATATAAAAAAAGCAACACTAAGTGTTGCTTTTTTTATTTATCCAATGCCGAAATAACAATATCTCGAACTTCAACAGAAAGCTGACGCATTTCCTGCTCTGTTAGTCCTCCCGCTATGGGAATCGGTTTGTGTATTATCATTTTTATCCGTCCGGGTACAACACGAGGAAAACTTCTGGAAATACGCCCATGCGAACCAACTATAGTCACGGGAACTATAGGTATTTTCAAATCGGATGCCAGCGTAAACGCACCACGCTTAAATGAACCCACCTTCCCTGTTTTAGAACGGGTTCCTTCGGGAAATATAACAATACTATATCCTTTTCCTAAGTTTTTTTCTGCATTCGCTATACTTTTTCTCGCTTCAACAGGATTACTTCTATCCACAAAGATATGACCGATAGCTCTACATGCACTTCCCAGTAAAGGAATCTTGCCTAATTCTTTCTTTATGACCCAACTGAAAGGTTGTCCTAAAAAACCATTAATTAACCAGATATCAAATGCACTCTGATGATTGGCTGCAAAAACATAAGAAGATTCTTTGTCGACTAATTCTTGCCCTTCTACTGTTACACGCATAAAAGAGGCATAACACATAAATTTAGACCAACAGACAGCCGGAAAACTCTTGACATACGAACTCTTTGATGTATAAGCAAACAATATGGTAAACAAACAAGTTAGTATTGTCACTATAATTGCCAAAGGAAAAAGAATTAACCATTGATAAATAAAAAACAAAACTGAAATGATTGCTTTCATTTTTTTAATTTATTAAGTTCGACAACAAAGATAAAGATAAAAACAAAAAAGCCAACTACTTAAGTTGGCTTTTTGCTCTTCAGCTAGGACTTGAACCTAGGACCCCCTGATTAACAGTCAGGTGCTCTAACCGACTGAGCTACTGAAGAATTAAAACTACTATTATGAAAACAAAAAGACCTTTTCTCTTTTCGCGCTGCAAAGGTAAGCCGTTGTTTTCAAATATGCAATATCTTTGCAAAAAATATCGAATAAAATTTTATTATGAAAAAAATCTTGGGGTTAGGAAATGCAATTACAGATATCTTCGCTTTTATCGAAAATGACCTTCTGCTTGATAAACTAAATATTACAAAAGGAAGTATGAGCTTGATTGATAATAACAGAATCTTATCTATCAAATCTCTTTTATCTGACAATAATCATGTAATGGTAACCGGAGGTTCGGCTTCGAACACTATCTCCGGCTTAGCAAAATTGGGTGTAAAAACAGGCTTTTCGGGTAAAATAGGAAAAGATAAATTAGGCAAATTTTATTATGACGAACTTAATAATCACGGCATAAAAGCACATATGCACACTTCAGATCTGCTTTCGGGGCAATGTATGGTGCTTGTTTCACCCGATGGAGAACGAACCATGAACACTTTTCTGGGAGCTTCGTGTCAATTAGAAGCAAATGATATAGATATACATCTTTTCAAAGAATACGACTATTTCCACATTGAAGGATATTTAGTGCAGAACCGTGAATTAATCTGCAAAGCAACACATCTTGCCAAACAAAACGGTCTGAAAGTCTCTATTGATTTAGCCAGTTTTAATGTTGTTGCTGAAAATCTGAACTTCCTCACAGAGCTCATCATAAATTATGTAGATATCGTTTTTGCCAATGAAGAAGAAGCACAAGCATTAACCGGCTTTCCGGTTGAAGAAGCTTTGATTAAAATCAGCTCTATGTGCGATATTGCGATTGTAAAAGTCGGGAAAGAAGGGTCGCATGTGCGGGCTAACGGTAAAAATTATAAAATTGATGCTATTCAGGCGAAGTGCATTGATACTACCGGTGCAGGTGATTTGTTCGCCTCCGGTTTCCTATTCGGGCTTAGCAAAGGATACCCTCCCAATATTTGCGGAAAAATAGGTTCGCTCACTTCCGGCAATGTAGTTGAAATTGTTGGAGCTAAAATGGATAATGACAGATGGGATAGAATCAGGGCTGAAATCAACATATTATTAAATAAAGAATTAGCATTATCAGAAGTTGAACTACCGTTTATTCTAAGCGAAAAAACATTCAATTGACCGATTTGCTTTTTCGCTCTGTGTAAAAAGAAAGGTATGTCCTGTTTGCGGTAAAATCTCCAATTGGGCATTTGGGATTGCATGAACAATTTGCTTGGTATGAGTGGTTTTAACCACATCATGTTCACCAGCCATCACTAATATAGGAGTTCTAATTTTTGATAATTCAGAAAAACTTAAGCGAGGTTGAAAAAGCATCAACGACCAAATTTCTTTTTCCTTTCGATTTTTTTTATTTAAATATGAATGAATGCAAAGCCAAGCATAGTTTAACCATAAACCTATTCGAACAAATTTTTTTAATCCTGCAGGAAAAATATTAGCACCAACAATAACCATTCTTTTTATTCTATCAGGGTATTGCAAAACTAAATGCAAAGCTGTATTACCACCATCGGAAAAGCCAATAACATAAGTTTGTTTTATATTCAAAAAATCTAACAAACCAATAACATCCTTTGCAAAAAGATAAAAAGTTAAAGATTCTTTTCCCTGTTCTGATCGTCCGTGAGCACGGGTATCTATGGCAATTACTTTATATTTTCGGGAAAAATAGTTTATTTGTTGCTCGAAAATACTCGAATCTTCTCCGTTTCCGTGCAATAAAATTAAGTTTTCACCTTCGCCTTTAATTGTATAAAAAATACTTGTATTGTTAATCGCTGCTAACATCGCAGAATAATTCTTTTATAAAAACTCGTTATATTTGAATACTTATCTGTATTTTTGCGATTCAGAAAAAAGTGCCATTATGTTTGAAGATATAAAAGCTATTTTACAAAACGACCCTGCTAATAAAGGTTTGCAATGGATATTATACCCGGGTTTACATGCTGTAATTATGCATCGTTACATCGCTCATCCTTTATACAAAGTCGGATTACCATTCTTGGCACGCTTCATTTCGCAAGTAAGCCGTTTTTTTACTCAGATAGAGATACATCCGGGTGCAAAAATAGGCAAAGGTTTTTTTATCGACCATGGCAGTGCCATTGTTATCGGCGAAACAGCTGAAATTGGCAATAACTGTACTTTATTCCATAATGTGACGATCGGTGGAACCGGCAAACATGCGGGCAAACGACACCCCTCGATCGGGAACAATGTTTTTATCGGAACCGGAGCCACTTTATTAGGACCCATCACAGTAGGAGACAATGTAAAAATAGGGGCTGAATGTGTTATTATCATGCACGATATTCCATCTAATTGTACTGTAGTTGGTGCACCCGGACGCATTGTTCGACTTAATGGTGAAAAAGTCTGCATCAAACCCGAAAGAACAAAAGAAATCACTGAATAAAATATGACAACGCCTCTTTCAAAAAGAGGGTATTGTTTTTATTGTCAATTATTTAATTAAATCTTTAGGGCGGTAAGGTTGAGGTACAGAATCGATCCTGCGTGTGTAGGCAGGTTTGTTTTCCAGTTCATCAATTACTTTTTCATCGTCCAAATGGTAAATCATCTCTAATTTTTGTTGTTTAGCTACAACAGTATTTCCATAGTGTTCCTCGTAAAAATCTTTATCGATTATCTCCCCTTTTTCCTCTTGTTGTTGCACAGGTTGACTTTCCGGTTGAGAGAAAATAGTCTGTTGTTGATTTTCAACTACTGCCGGAGTTTCTTCTTTCTCGCCTGAATGAATATCTTCGACTGTAAAGCCTGTAGCTATAAGTGTTATTTTTACTTCTTCTTTTAAATCATTGTCGATACAAAGTCCCCAAATTACTTCGCGTTGTTGCCCAATGGTTTCCATAAATCGGTTGACTTCCTCTATTTCGGACATTTTAATAGCTGTTTCATCTTCCCTGCAATAGAAATTAAGCAATATTCGTTTGGCTCCACGCACATCGCGATGCTTCAATAAAGGAGAATGGAGGGCATCTTCTATCGCTTTGCTTAAACGATTTTCACCCGAAGCATACCCTGTATTCATAATCGCGACGCCACTATCTTTCATCACTTTTTCAACATCGGCAAAGTCAAGATTTATCCGTCCGTGGATAGTGATGGTTTCGGCTATTCCTTTGGCTGCATCTTTAAGTATATCGTCGGCCTTTGCAAATCCGGTAATAACATCCAACTCACCATAAATATCACGCAACAATTCATTGTTTATCACCAACAAAGCATCCACATGCTCACTCATAAGCTTTATGCCGGCTTTTGCCTGATTAATCTTTTTAGGACCTTCGAATACAAAAGGAATGGTAACAATACCCACCGTAAGAATACCCAACTCTTTAGCTACACGAGCTATAACAGGAGCGGCACCTGTTCCTGTTCCTCCACCCATTCCAGCTGTGATAAACACCATTTTGGTATTATTCGACAATACGGATTTAATTTCATCTACTGATTCCTCGGCTGCTCGACGAGCTTTATCCGGATCGTTTCCAGCTCCCAATCCTTGAGTTACAAGAGGTCCTAGTTGAACTTTCTTAGGAACAGGAGATTTTTTCAAAGCCTGATTATCCGTATTGCAGACAATAAAGGAAACATCTTTAATCCCTTCACTGAACATATGGTTTACAGCATTACAACCACCCCCTCCGACACCTATTACCTTGATATAAGATGTTTCTTCAATCGGTATATTGAAATCTATTAAATCCATTTCTTCCATAATCGTTTATTTTTATGATTACATTTATCCCTCAAATTCTCGTTCGTTAAAAAGAGAACCCATGAGTTTTTCTCCAATTTCTTTGAATGGATTCTTACCACGATTCCTTTTAGGTATTGGAGGGACTGTCACAGGATTAACTACTTCTTTTAATTTTATATTTTTATCGGCACAACAATTTTCTGTACCAAAATTAAGTAACCCTATTAATAATATATACTCGGGAAAAAGATATTTTTTTTCGGTCTCCCCTTCTAATAAATGAGAGGCTTCACCGTGACGAACAGGTATTCCCGTCTTAATTTCTATCAATTGTGATAATCCGCGTAATTTGGAAGCACCACCAGTAATAATAACATTTCCACCCAATTTTCCCCAATAGCCGGACTTATATATCTCTTCACAAATCATATTCATGGTTTCGTCCATACGAGCTTCTACTACTGCATTCACATCTTGCAAATTTAATTTCAGAGCCACTACTTCATTTGTTTTTCGAGTAATATTCTGAGGTTTCTCCAACGAAACTAAAGCACAAGCATACTGTTTCTTAATCTGTTCGGCATCAGTTTGAGTAAGATGTAATGAACACAGATCTTTAGTAACAGCAGCACCTCCGATAGGAATTACACGCATCGAACGAATACAATTGTCAGCATAAACAATTACTGAAGTCGTCTCGGATCCGAAATCAATAACAACAGAACCCAACTCTTTTTCTTTAGGTGTTACCACTGCCTCGCTAATGGCAAAAGGCGCCACATACATACTTGCCAATTTTTGCGGAATACGCTCTAAACAACGACAAATATTATCATTCATTCCTTTTTTTCCTAAAGTCAGTAAATATCGTCCTTCAATTTGAGAACAAATACATTCTTTCGGGTCGAAGCGTAAAATATCTTTATCCAGAAAAAAATCCAGCTCTGAAATTTCATATATCGATTCTTCGGGAAAAAGCAATGATGTATTTTGATTAAATAAATCTTTTAGATCATCTTCGGTCAATTCTTTCTCTGTAGCATAATTTTGTTGAACTGTATTCACAATACTTCGGAGCGTATTTCCTCCCAAACTCACATAAACTTTCTCAATATCCAGATTAATACGGTTCTGAAGCTTCTTCACAATCTTGCTCACACAATTAGCAGCCTCACTGTGATTAATTATTGATCCACGCTTTATTCCTTGTGAAGGCTCCTCTTCCATTGCCACAATGCGCAACAAGCCTTCTTCTGTCCGCTCAGCTACCATTCCGGCTATCTTTGAGCTTCCTAAGTCTATGGCTACAATGTAATTTGGCATAATATTTATATTTTTTTTAGTTACAAACAACCGAATTAATGTACAAGCCGCGAGATACTTGTAACTCGTTACTTGCAACTATTTTTTACTTTTTCGTACAGATTACCTGATCCTTATATTTAAGGCTAATAGTTTTGTAGTTTCCCCAACCTATTTTATTCAATCCATTGAGATAAAATGTTTCGAGTTTTTTCAGTTTCGATTCATAATTATCTAAAGTGCCTAACTCTATCTCATGATCTCCAACACGAGGTATAAGAATAATTTCTTTTGCAGGAGTTACATCAATTTGTTCTATTTGTGCATTCCAAAACTCATTTTTCTGTAAAAATAACATAAATTGAAGTAAATTGGTTGTAGCCATTCTCTGAGAAACAGTACCTGTAACAACCGGAACATAAACCACAAACTCACTCGAAACCTGCATCATTTTTCCTTCTGCATCAACATAATAATCGGGAGTAGCTACAACTCTAAAAATAGGTTTTCGCTGCCAAATATCAATATTCAGATCGCCTGATGGCGTTACATAACAATCGGCTTTTTTTATCATCGAATTACTTAAAAGAGCATTTTCTATTTCACTGATCTTTATACTTTTTATCTTTTCTCCTTTAAGCTTCAAATTACTTCGTTGAAGTATTTTCAATACTTTTTCCTCATCAATAAACTGTAATTGTTCCCTATCCTTTATTTTTACAACTATTTGATTACAAGATTTTTCATCATCTTTTCCGGAAAATTCGAACATGACCAATGCTAAACAAGCTAATAATGTGGTTATCAAAACACCTATTCCTATTTTTTGCCAAGTTTTCATAATTTTTCACAATATTCAGTTATTTCCGGTATCAGTTTATCAATATCGCCTGCGCCCATTGTTACCAATACATCAAACTGATGCTTAGGCAATTCTGACAATAACTCTTCTTTAGTACAAAGTGTTTTCCGTGTTGTTATTTTATCAAAAATAATTTTTGACGAAACTCCTTCAATCGGTAATTCGCGTGCCGGATAAATATCCAATAAAATTACTTCATCTAATAAAGACAAAGCTTGTGCAAATTCATTAGCGAAATCGCGTGTCCTCGTGTATAAATGCGGTTGAAAAATACCACACACTTTTCTATCAGGAAACAAAGCATTTACAGAACGAATACTTGCCTGTAATTCTTGAGGATGATGTGCATAATCATCTAAATAAGAAACCTTTGTATTTTTCACATGAAAGTCGAAACGGCGACGAATACCTCTGAATGATGGTAATCCTTTTTTTAATTCTTCTGCCGAAACTCCATTCAAATAAGCAATAGCCATCGCTGCCACTGAGTTCTCCACATTAATCAACACTGGTACACCAAGTTGCATATCTTTGATGGTTTCGATTGGTGTAACAAAATCGAACATGATTTCTCCATCACCAATGCGAATATTTTCAGCATGAAAATCACCGCCATCGCTACCTGAATAGGTATACAGCTTTACTCCTTCTTGTAACCGAGGTGTTAGAGGTGCGTCTTTACGCATTACTAAACAACCGCCTTTTTGTATTAACGAAGTAAAATACTCAAAACTCTCACGAAAAGCTTCGACACTGCCATAAATATCCAAATGATCGGGATCTGCTGCCGTAATTACTGCCATATACGGTGAAAGCTGATGAAACGAGCGGTCAAATTCATCCGCCTCGATAACCACCAAATCGGTAGCATTATTAAGCAAAATATTTTTGTCGAAGTTCTTCGAAACTCCGCCCAAAAAAGCATTGCAACCTACATGCGAACTATGCAGCAAATGAGCTGTGAGTGTAGAGGTGGTTGTTTTTCCATGCGTGCCGGCAATACACAATCCACGAGCATGACGGGTAACTTCACCCAACACTTGCGCCCGCTTCATAATGGTAAATCCATTTTCGCGAAACCAAGTCCATTGCTTATTATCATTTGGAATAGCAGGAGTAAACACCACTAAACAACTTTCAACATTGCGATATTCAGCAGGGATAAGGTCTATTTTATCTTCGTAAAAAATGACGATTCCTTCGCTTTCCATTTCTTGTGTAAGTTGTGTGCATGTACGATCGTATCCGGCAACCGTAAAACCTTTTGCCTTGTAATAACGAGCCAGCGCACTCATACCGATTCCGCCAATTCCCAGAAAATAATATGTTGTGTATGCCTGCATTTTACAAATATTTATAAACCATATAACCTGCTACGCCGACCAAAAAAACAGCATAAATTCGTTTAAACATCATACCCGACAGTTTTAACGCAGCTTTTGACCCCAAAAAAGCACCAAGTACAATACCTACTGCCAATAAAACAGCATATAAATAATTGAGATATCCATCATTGGCATATACAATCACACTTGGTAGTCCGACAGGCAATTGCAAAGCTGCTAATGAGGTTGCCGAAGCAGAACGAGGGTCGTAGTGAAACAGTTTTATTAAAATAGGAACGATAATTATTCCACCACCCTTACCAAACATACCGGCAATTACTCCGGCAAATAATCCGACGATCAAGAACTGCCACAAAGAACAATGAGTTTCAAATTGTGGGACATTAATGGTTATCGTCTTTTTCTTTTTTCTAAAAATTAATTGTGGAATATTCAAAAATTGAATAGCTACATACAACAAAAATATTGCATATAGTTTCGATAACCAACTAACATCTATTGAAACGGCTATTTCAGCACCTCCAAAGGAACCGACAAATAACCCCAACGCAATCCAAAGCGATTCTTTTATTTTTATGTACCCGGCTTTATAATAGTTAATTACACCCAAAATCCCGACCGGCAAAAGCATTGCTGCTAACGAAACCGCATTAGCATCAAGCATTTCCATACCGAAAAAAGCAATAAGTGTAGGAACCATTACGATACCTCCACCTATACCAAACATGCCCGAAAGAATGCCGGCAAGAATCCCTAAAAATAAAATTCCAAATTCCACCTTATTTTATCAATCTAATTATCTCATCTGCAATTCGATTCGCAGAATCTTGTTGTGCTAATTTTCCAATATTCTCAGCTAACAAAGCTAATTTTGTGTCATCAATAATCAAACTCAATGCTTTAGGAATAAGCTTTTGTTTCGCTTCGGCATCGGTTATCATGATAGCGGCATCTTTGTTTACAAGCGCTAAGGCGTTTTGTGTTTGGTGATCTTCACTCACATTGGGCGAAGGTACTAAAATAACAGGTTTCCGAAGCAAACAAAGTTCCGAGATAGAACTGGCTCCGGCACGCGCAATCACCAAATCGGCAATAGCATACGCTAAATCCATACGATTCACAAAATCGGTAACACAGAACTGAGAACTGAGAACTGAGAACTGAGAATCATTTTGTTTCAATTCTTCTTCTTTCGCATTTAAGTTTTCTTTTACAGTATCAAAATATATTTTCCCAACTTGCCAAATAACTTGCACGCCCGATTTTGCTAAATCCTCGATGCCTGCCATCACGCTTTGATTAATAGTGCGGGCACCAAGGCTTCCACCCACAATGAGAACTGTTTTTTCCCCTGGAGAAAAATTGAAAAACTCATAAGCTTCTTGTTTCTTATCAAGTCCGGCAGCTAAATCCTGACGAACGGGATTTCCGGTCAAAATAATATTTTCTTTTGGGAAAAAGCGTTCCATACCCTCGTATGCTACACAAATTTTCGCTGCCTTTTTTGCCAACAGTTTATTAGTAACTCCAGCATATGAATTTTGCTCTTGCAGCACAGTTGGTACTCCGGCTCTATTAGCTGCTTTTAGAGTAGGTCCGCTGGCATAACCACCCACTCCAACCGCTACATCGGGTTTGAAATCTTTTATTATTTTGCGGGCTTTCAACAAACTTTTTGCTAAATAATACAATACTTTAAAGTTTTTCAGCATATTTTTACGGTCGAAGCCCATAATAGGTAAACCGATAATTTTATAACCTGCTGCCGGAACGCGTTCCATCTCCATGCGACCTTCGGCTCCTACAAAAAGAATTTCACTTTCGGGCAACTTCGCTTTTAACGCGTTGGCTATAGAAATAGCCGGGAAAATATGTCCACCTGTACCTCCACCACTGATGATTATTTTTGGATTTGTTTTCATAACATTATGCATTTACAAGGTGTTCTGTTTGATTTTCTGCAGGTTCTTCAACTTCAGGCAAATCATATGGAGTTTCATAATCTTGAGCTGTTACAGCTGCATTTTTCTGATTGGCTTCATTGATAGAGCGCGCCACACACTGAATTATCCCAATATAGATCCAAGTAATTATAACAGAGGTACCTCCACGACTAAGCAATGGAAGCGGTTGTCCGGTAACCGGTCCTAAATGAACCGAAACAGCCATACTTACAAACGCTTGGCTAACAATCATTATTGCTAATCCAAGCACTAATAAAGCAGGAAAATCATATTGGCTTTTTTTAGCCAAAATACCGGCACGATATAAAAACATCAAGTAAAGAAGAATGACTACCACACCACCTATCAATCCCATCTCTTCAATAATAATGGCATATATAAAATCGGCATAGGCTTGTGGTAAATAATCGCGCTGAACACTATTTCCCGGAAATACGCCAAACCATCCACCACGAGCTATAGCTATTTGTGAATGAACTACTTGTGCAGTAGCATCATTATATATATACTTTGAGTTTTCATCTTCTCCTAAAAAACTTTCTATACGATTCTCCCATGTTTTAGCACGGCTCAGACCTACTTTCTCCATTGAATCGGTAGGGATACTTTTTACCAATAAAAAAACTAATACTACTATTGTCAGAACAGAAAAAATACCAATAAATAATCTTTTTAAAGATATTCTGGCTATAAAAAACAAAGTAACACCTACGCTGAAAAGCAGTACCGAAGTAGATAAGTTTTCCGGAAAAATTAATGCACAAACTAATAATAAAACAGTTCCTCCAACAAAGAATTTAAGTTTTTCGGCATATTCGTCGGTCAGTTCTTTTTTCCTCCATTTGGCAATGGAAGTTAACAACAAAGATTTTTTAGGTTCTCCGGCAAATAAACTTGCCAAATAAATAATTACAGCCAATTTTGCAAACTCGGAAGGTTGAAATTTTATACCGAAAATAGCAATCCAACGAGCGGCATCATTTTCTACAACAACACCCAAAAGAGGTATTCCTGCAATAGTTAAATTCGGCAAATAAGATGCCGGAATAATAGCCAAAATAAGCAAGAAGAAAACAGAAACTATTAAAAAGAAATAACCCAGTACCCGCACCCACTTAAAAGGCATTCGATGTATCGCAAATGCAAGTGCCCCTCCTGAAAGCAGGAATAAGCTATGCTTAATAAGTTCTGAAGTATGATTTTCTTTGTTATTAACAAAAAAACTTCCCGCACTGTAAATTTCTATCACAGAAATCAAGCATAGAAAAAGAAAAATACTCCATATAGGTAAGTCTCCTTTCAAATATTTTCGGATAAAATTCGACATGGCAAGAATTATTTTTAAGTTATAAGTTTTTTACATAGATTTTAAATTGTTCTCCTCGTTCTTCGTAATTTTGAAACAAATCAAAACTTGCACAGCATGGCGAAAGTAATACCGTATCACCTTTTTCGGACAAACGGAAGCCTTCATTTACAGCGTCTTGCATGCTTTGCACTTCAACAATGTGTTCTATCTTATCGCCAAAGAATTCTTTCAACTTACTGTTATCCACACCTAAAAACACCAATGCGCGCACTTTTTCTTTTACTAATTTTTCTATTTCAGTGTAGTCATTCCCCTTGTCTGTTCCGCCCAAAATAAGTATAGTAGGCGTTTTCATGCATTGCAATGCATACCAGCACGAATTCACATTAGTTGCCTTCGAGTCATTGATAAAACGCACACCGCGCACCGTAGCCACATATTCTAAACGATGTTCTACACCTTGAAAATCAGACAAAGCTTGGCGTATTTTATCTTTACGCAACTCCATAATATTTGCCGAAAGTCCTGCTGCCATAGAATTATAAGTATTATGTACACCTTCGAGTGCCAATTCTTCAACCGGCATACGAAATTCATCTTTCAACGAATGAATAACCAATTCCAGATTTTCAATAAACGCACGCACACCTTCTTTTTTCTCTAAGGAAAACGGATAAGGCTTTGCTTTTAAGTCTCTTTTTGCTAATTCAGCCTGAATTACAGGATCATCATTCCAATAAATGAAAGCGTCTTTTTCGGTTTGATTTTGTGTAATACGAAATTTTGAATTGATATAATTTTGAATTTCATAACCATAACGGTCCAAATGGTCAGGCGTAATATTGAGCAAAATAGCAATATCTGCCTTAAACTTATACATGTTATCTAATTGAAAACTACTCAATTCCAATACAAAATAATCAAAATTCATTTCCGCTACTTGATAAGCTAAACTATGCCCTACATTGCCGGCCAAACCAACATTCAAACCAGCCGATTTCAGTATATGGTAAGTCAACATAGTAGTAGTAGTTTTACCATTGCTTCCGGTAATACAAATCATCTTAGCCGAAGTATATCGTCCGGCAAATTCTATTTCCGAAATAATTGGTGTGCCTTGGGCTTTTAACTTCTGAATAAGCGGAGCCTTATCCGGAATACCCGGACTTTTTATTACTTCTGTTGCATCTAAAATTAAATCTTCGGTATGTTGATTCTCTTCCCACACAATCTTGTACTTCATCAACATTTCCTTATATTTTGGCTTAATAGCCGAAGCTTCAGACACAAAGACTTCGTATCCTTTTTTCTTTGCCAAAATAGCAGCTCCAACACCACTTTCGCCTGCTCCAAGAACAACTAACTTTTTCATGTTGATTATCTCATTTTTAATGTAATAATTGTCAACGCGGCTAAAATCATCCCTACAATCCAAAAACGAACTACGATTTTCGACTCGGGAACAGGTATCTTGGGAAATTGAATTTTAGCCGTAATACTATCATCGCCTGGTTTTTGAAAATGATGATGCAATGGCGACATTTTAAATATTCGGCGACCTTCGCCATATTTCTTTTTAGTAAATTTGAAATACGCCGTTTGCATAATAACCGATAAATTCTCAACTAAAAATACACCACAAAGTATCGGTATTAATAATTCTTTATGAATCGCGATTGCAAATACGGCAATAATTCCCCCCAAAGTCAAACTACCTGTATCTCCCATAAATATTTGTGCCGGGAAAGAATTATACCACAAGAAACCGATAGTCGCACCGATAAATGCTGCTGCAAATACCATCAATTCTCCCGAACCCGGGATGTACATAATATTGAGAAATCCGGCGTAGTTCACATTACCCGACACATACGCCAAAATACCTAACGCCACACCCTGTATTGCCGAAGAACCGGTAGCTAAACCGTCTAACCCATCGGTAAGGTTTGCACCATTTGAAACAGCTGTTACAATAAAAATCACTACCAAAACAAAAAACACCCAACCGGCAGCTTGCTTATGTTCACCCAACCAATTGAAAGCGTCAGCATAATCCAAATTATTATTCTTAAAAAATGGAATAGTCGTTGTGGTTGACTTTACATCTTTTTTAGCATAATGCACTATTTCAGTCTGTGTGCGTTGATTAGTTGTTTTGCCTACATTCTCGCGAATTACCGCATCAGGACTCAAATAAAGAGTTAAACCTACAATACAACCCAATCCGACTTGTCCTACTATTTTAAATTTACCTTTAAGTCCATCTTTATTTTTACGGAAAACTTTAATATAATCGTCTGAAAAACCTATTAAACCAAGCCAAACGGTAGTTATTAGCATCAAAATGATATAAATATTATCCAGACGAGCTAACAAAAGTACAGGCACCAAAATTGCCAAAATGATAATTATCCCACCCATGGTAGGAGTTCCTTTTTTAGTCATTTGTCCTTCCAAACCGAGATCACGAATAACTTCGCCGATTTGCTTTTTTTGCAAATAATTAATGACTCTGCGTCCGTAAAGCGTGCTTATGAGCAACGAAAGGATAAAAACCAATCCGGCACGAAACGAAATGTATTGAAACATTCCGGCACCTGGAAAATCGAGTTGGTCGAGATAGTTGAATAGATAATAAAACATAAGCTTATATTTTAAACTGTTTTTCAGAATCCGTAGAATTTATTAGAAACACGCTTTTATTTCTTCACGGTCATCAAAATGATGTTTTTCGGTACCAATAATTTGATAATCCTCGTGTCCTTTGCCGGCAACAAGCAACACATCGCCTTTTTGCGCCAACGCACAAGCCGTCTTTATAGCTTGGCGACGATCAACAATAACAATCACCTTGCGCATTTCTTCTGCGGAAAGTCCGGCAACCATGTCATTAATGATATCTTGCGGGTCTTCGTTGCGTGGGTTATCCGAAGTGATAATTACTTGGTCACTTGCTCCGACAGCTTCGCGCGCCATCATCGGGCGTTTCCCTTTATCGCGGTTTCCGCCGCAACCTACAACCGTAATGAGTTTTCCTGCTCCTTCACGAATTTCATTGATAGTCGATAATACATTCTTCAGCGCATCAGGTGTATGAGCATAATCCACGATGGCAGTATATCCCGTTGGCGATTGCAATGTTTCAAAACGACCCGAAACCGAATGTAATGTGCTAATAATACGAAGCACTTCCAACTCATCTTTACCCAACAAAAGGGCTGTACCAAATACTGCCAAAAGATTGTACACATTAAAGCGTCCAATAAATGATACAACAATCTCTTTCCCATTCATTTCGAGCAACATGCCATCAAATGACTCTTCCAGAATTTTTGCTTTAAAATCAGCCAATGTGCGGGTAGAATAGGTTTTCTTGGTAGCTCTGGAATTTTGGAGCATCACTAAACCATTCTTGTCATCAATATTAGTTAATGCAAAAGCATCGGAAGATAAATTATCAAAGAATGTTTTTTTAGCTGCCAGATAATTATCGAATGTTCCATGATAATCAATGTGGTCGCGGGTGATATTGGTAAAAATAGTTCCATTGAACTCCAAGCCTACAATTCGTTTTTGAACTACCGAGTGTGAGCTTACCTCCATGAAAGCATATTCACAACCGATTTTTACCATTTGATTCAATAAACTATTGATTTCCAACGGATCGGGGGTAGTGTGAGTAGCTTCAACAGCTATTCCATCAATATAATTACAAACAGTAGAAAGTAAACCTACCTTGTGTCCGAACTTTCGGAACATTTCATATAACAATGTTGCTGTCGTTGTTTTTCCGTTTGTTCCGGTAACACCTACCAGGGTCAGTTTACGAGAAGGGAAATCGAACCATGCCGAAGCCAACAAGGCTAATGCATCAGCGCTATCTTCCACCTGGATAAAAGCATGTTGCGTATCCGCCATTCCGATTGTCAAAGTCGGGAAAACGCTATCGGGCACTTCTACCAAATTATTGAGAATTTCTTCACAAACAATTGCCACGGCACCTTTTTCTAATGCCATGGGAATAAAATCATGACCATCAGAAGATGTTCCGCGTACGGCAACAAACAAATCGCCGGGAGTTATTTTTCGCGAATCGAATTGGATCGAATTAATTTCGACATCAGTCATTCCTGTTTGAGCAACGACTTTTATCTCTTTTAATAATTCAGATAGTTTCATGATTTCTACTTCTTTTCGTTTGTGATTAAAAATCTCGATATTTCGGTGCTATGTACCTTAAAATGCATTTATATCCTTGATTACAAATATTCTGAGACTCTGCTCTAACTATTGTAGAACCAATTCAATAATTTGTCCCTTATGTAATAACGAACCGGCTATGATAGATTGGTAAACAACTTTCCCTCGACCTGACACCCGTGTTTTCAAACCATTGCTTTCAAGTAAATAAATAGCATCTTTCAATCCCATTCCAATTACCGAAGGGACTGTATTATTTTTATTTTCGTAAGGAACAAATTGAAATACATTATTACTGTCCTTTTTGATTGTGCCCCATTCGGCAACATCTTTTATCTTATTGTAAGGTTGCTTTAAATTCTTCAGTACAATTTCGGTCGCTGTTTTATTTCCCGAACTAACACTTGGATTAATTGAACGAAGCGAATCTTCCGGAAAACTTTCTACCGAAAGAAAAGAATGAAGCGCCATAACCCGTTCGGCAATTTCTTTGAAAACAACACCCGCCATGCCTCCCCCCGAAGGTATTCCTACACGAGGATTCCGAATAAATACAATAGTACTGTATTTAGGACTGTCATACGGATAAAATCCACAAAACGACACTTGATGTTGAATAGATCCGTCTTTATAACCAAAACGAGCTGTACCTGTTTTTCCGGCAATGCGCACATATTTAGAGCGAACAGGCTTTCCTGTAGCGTGTTCAGGGTCTTCGATGACCTGACGCATCATATCCCGTATTATATTCAGTGTTCGAGCAGAACAAATTGAGTTTTTAAGCACTACCGGTGTAAAGCTTTTTTCGACCATTCCGTTTTTGCGTATTTCTTTTACTAAATACGGTTGCATCATTTTTCCGTTATTGGCAATTGCATTATAAAAAGAAAGTGTGTATAGAATCGGCATATCGACCGTATAACCATAAGCCATTGATACTAAATCGGACGGAGCCCATTTCGGATTTTCTTTCGGCCCACGGATAGACGCCTGCAAAGCGCCTTTCATGCCTACATCCATCGACATACCTACACCCATTCGTTTAAGCCTGTCCACATACTTTTGCGGATTATCTTTATAAGTTTTGTAAATAATTTTTGCCAAACCAACATTTGACGAACGAACAATAGCTTGAGCAACAGCTATTTTACCATTTCCACCTTTATTTGCATTGTGGTCGGTAATCGTTATTTTTTCGTTGAATTTCCATATCCCGTTACCGCAATCCACAATTTCAGTTGTATCCAAACCTTCTTCGAGAGCTGCCATCATTGCCGGAATTTTAAATGTAGAACCCGGCTCCAAATGTGTGCGCAAGACGATACTTTCTATCTCCCGATAATCGCCAGGAGCATTCCGTTTCAAATTCACGATTGCTTTTACCTGTCCGGTTTCAACCTCCATTACCACAGCACAACCCCAATCAGCATCAATTTCAAATAATTTTTGGCGTAACGCTTTCTCGGCAGCATCCTGTATGCCGATATTGATAGTGCTTATTACATCCGAACCATTTTCTGCAGCTTCATCTGCCGTCAAAATATTTACTCCCGCCCGACGCTCTATATGAGCCTTACCCGGTTTTCCTTTTAAATATTCGTCATACGAAGCTTCTATTCCATATTTAGCTCCTTTATTTTTTTCACCGAATAAATCACCTACCGTAATAGCAGCCAACGAACCATATGGTTTCACGCGTTTCACCTGCATTTTATCCACCAAACCGCTACGACTACCTAATTTAAACAATGGAAATTTTTTAATTTCATTATAATCTGCATGAGAAATCTTTTTCGGATAAAGCGGATAATTGCCCTTTTTATCTTTATATCCTTTTTTCAGGTATTCTTTATATCCGGACGCACTACGATCTCTGAATTTATTTGCCAGACAAATAGATAGTGTATCAAGGTTCTCGAAAAAGATTTTGCCTTCTTTATCGCGTAAACCCGGGGTTCTGAAATCAATATACAAATAATAGACAGGCACACTCGAAGCCAACAAACGATTATCATCCGAATAAATATTTCCACGAATAGGCTCAATTGTATATTCCTTATTTATTTTGCGCAAACTATCGCTCAACTGTAACCAACGCTCGCGTTCGGGATGTTGAATATGCCATATCCTGGATACCACCAACACAAAAGCTATTACAATGACAATATATACCAAAGCAAAACGCAGAATCATATGTTGATTTTTGGAAGAGGCCACTCTTTTTTATTCGTTTTTTATTATTCGATAACTATGATTGGAACACGCGAAATTTCCATTTCAGGCAAATAAATACGGACAGAATCTTCGACAACCGAACCGCGTGATTTCTCAGTTAATTCGGCAGAAACACTCAATAACTCAAAACGAAGATTTTCTATTTCTTTCGTCAGCTCGCGCTGATGACGCATAGCTTTATCGCAAGTGTAACGATTGCCTATGTACACAATACAAAAGGCTGCCACCATCAAGATAAGCACATACTGTTTTCGTATGGACTTGCGAACCAGAATATTGCCATCTATAAAATCTTGAAGTACGCTTCCTACTTTCGAAAAATTAGGATTCGAGCTCAGCTCCTTAGCCCATTTTTGAAACTTACCCATACGATTATTTCCTTTCTGCTATTCGCAATTTTGCACTTCGGGAGCGTGGATTCCTCTTCACTTCATCATCCGAAGCAACAATGGGTTTTGTGTTTATTAATTTTAAATCTGTAATCAGATTGCCATAAAAATCTTTTTCTTGCTTACCTTCAAAATTGCCTGATTTAAAGAAATTCTTCACTAAACGATCTTCCAATGAGTGATAAGTCAATACAACCAAACGCCCACCCGGATTAAGCACCTCAACAGCTTGTAACAAAAGTGATTTCAATGTTTCCATCTCTTTATTTACTTCAATTCGCAAAGCCTGAAATACTTTTGCCATTTCTTTTTTTTCTTTTTCTCTAAAAAAAAACGACTGCAAAATATCCAACAACTGACCGGTAGTTTCAAGAGGTTCTTCAGCACGCACCTGACAGATTTTTCGTGCAATTTTTCGCGCTTCTCTCAACTCTCCATATAAATAAAAAATATCAGCCAACTTTTCCTCACTATACGAATTCAATACCGAAGCCGCCGTAAATGAAGCCTGTTGATTCATTCGCATATCCAATTTACCATCGAAACGAAACGAAAACCCTCGTTGAACTGCATCAAAATGATGAAACGAAACACCCAAATCAGCCAACAATCCATCTATTTTTTGTATGTTGTGGTATTGAAGGAAATTTTTCAAAAATCGAAAATTACTTCTCACAAAAACGAATCGCTCATCATCAATACGATTTGCATATGCATCTTCATCTTGATCAAAAGCGATTAATTTTCCTTTCGGACTCAATTTTGACAGAATCTCTCGTGAATGACCGCCTCCCCCAAATGTCACATCCACATAAACACCATCAGGTTTTATATGTAAACCTTCAATTGTTTCCTCAAGCAATGCCGGTATGTGATATGGCTGATTCATTATTGATTATTTTCATTTTCGGATTTCCGAGTCATCTTTTCGCGTAACTTCCGTGCAAAATCTGCAGGAGATAATTCTACTTTTTCATATTCGTCTTTTGCCCAAACCGTAAATCTATCTACACCACCAATAAAAAGTAATTCACCTGTCGATCCGATTTGTTCCAAATGGCGTTTAGGAATCAGCACGCGCCCTTGCGTATCGAAAGAAAGTTCAGCCGCATCTTTCACAAATTGAGTTAAAATTTCCTGATCGTCAGGGCTCCATTCATCAAGACGCGAATTCAAATCATTCAATTTTTTTTCCCATACAATATCGGGATAAACAACCAGACACTTCCTATCGGGATCCTTGCGCATATACACAACCGGACGATCTTCTGTTGTAGATTTCAAGCGTTTATCATCCAAACCAAGCACCTTACGAAATGAAACAGGTATAAATACTCGTCCTTTTTCGTCAAGTTTTGCGTCAATATTTCCGATAAAAGCAGCCATTTGTTTGATTTATAGTTTTTGACAATGTAAAAGTATAAATAATTTTTAATTTCCCCACTTTTCCCCACAAATATTTATAAACAAAAACAAATCAGATTATCAACAAATTATAAACATTTTTTCAGAAATACTATCAACAAAACTTTTAGCATAAATATCTATTGAACAGTTTGTTGGTAATTCTTTTTGATTCGTGGGGAAATTTATATTGGAATAAATATTTTGTTGATAATTCCGAATTTATCATAAAAAATAAAATTTATTTTCATTTTATCTGCTTTTATAAAAGAATAAAAAAATCCCCATCATAAAATGACGAGGATTTTCATCTCAATAATTATTACACCAAAATTAAACTTCTGCTTTTATTTCTTTTTTGGATTTTATGAAAAAATAAGAAACAATACTGATAGTAGCTATCGGTGAGAACCATTCAGGGACATGAGCACCCAAACCATCAGCTACCATTACTACCCCGAGTATAAAAATAGAATACATAGCTCCGTTTTTCAAGTAACGGTATTTCTTTATATTTTTCACATTTGAAATAGTAATCTCACGCACCACAAAGGCTCCAATCCCGTTTCCAATCAATATCAAAGGAATAACAAGAGTAAAGGCAAAAGCCCCTAAAACCCCATCAATGGAGAAAGTTAAATCGATAATTTCTAAATATAATATTTTAGAAATATCTGATAAATTACTGCTACCTGAGGCTAATTTTTTCTCTTCTTTTTCGGCATTTTGCTTAAATCCGTGTGTGATAAAAAAGGCTGTAGAACCGACTACTGCACCAAAAGCCACATAAGGGCTCAACTTAAGCGAATACCACACAATTGCAGCCAAAAAAATCGCAGATATTGCATAAAACCAAACTCCGGCTTTTTCGATATGCCTCTCAATAAAGAAACCATAATTTTTTTTTTCCAAAAATAACCAATGTACAAATAACAAAACCAAAAAACTGCCTCCTCCCATAAATAAAATAGGTGCTGTCGATTTAATAGATTCCGACACGGCAGGATCACCGCTAAATGTTGCCATAAAGACTTGTATCAAACTATATTCGGGATTTAATGCCCAGATAATTATTAGGGGCATAAATCCACGCGCAAAAAATACGGCAAAGAAAATACCGTATATCAAAAACCATCGACGAGCTTTCTCACCCATGGTATGTAACACATCGGCATTGATTATGGCATTGTCGATACTACAAATAATTTCGAAAATACATAGACCGACCACGGTCAAAATCATGGAAAAGATCATACGAATTATGAGTTATAAAGAACGATTATAAATTATGATTTATTCACACTTCATAATTTCTATCTATTTTTAATTCTCCATATAGCTAAAGTCTATCTTTTAAAAGAATTGGGAAAAGATTGCTACATTCTTTCCGGCACTTCAATTCCAAGTAAACTCATACCGGTTTTAATTACTTTAGCAATATTGGCAGAAAGCAACAAACGCATTTCTTTCACTGCTTGATTTTCTTCTTTTAAGATAGAAAAATCATGATAAAACTGGTTGTATTCTTTTACCAATTCATAAATATAGTTGGCTACTACAGCCGGACTACATTCATCGGCAGCTTGCTGTACAATAGTAGGAAATCCGTCAATTAATTGAATCAATGCTGTTTCCTTTTCATTAATCACAACAGATTTATTGATGCCTACCGGCAATGTTATACCTTGCTCGATAGCTTTACGAAGCACCGATTTAATACGAGCATGCGTATATTGAATAAACGGACCTGTATTTCCGTTAAAATCAATCGATTCTTTCGGATTAAAGGTCATATTTTTTCGAGGATCTACTTTTAGAATAAAATATTTCAATGCTCCAAGTCCTACCATGCAAATTATATCAGCAGCTTCTTCAGGAGTACAACTATCTAATTTACCAAGTTCGTGAGATGTTTCTCGAGCAGTATCTATCATTTCTTTTATCAAATCATCGGCATCTACAACAGTACCTTCGCGACTTTTCATTTTACCTTCGGGCAATTCTACCATTCCATAGGAAAAGTGCACCAAATCCTTGCCCCACTTGAACCCTAATTTATCCAACAAGACAGACAACACTTGAAAGTGATAATTTTGCTCATTACCAACTACATACACCATTTTATCGATAGGATATTTTTCAAATCGGAGAGCTGCTGTACCAATGTCTTGTGTCATATACACCGAAGTTCCGTCAGAACGAAGTAATAGTTTTTCGTCCAAACCATCAGCAGTAAGATCTGCCCATACAGAGCCATCTTCTTTTTGGTAGAAGATACCTTTTGTCAAGCCTTCTTCTACTTTTTTTTTGCCGAGCAGATATGTTTCTGATTCATAATAAATGCAATCGAAATCAACCCCGAGGGCTTTATAAGTTTCGTCGAATCCGGCATAAACCCAGCTATTCATCTTTTCCCAAAGAGCAACAGTTGCCAAATCACCGGCTTCCCATTTACGGAGCATTTCTTGCGCTTGGAGCATAAGCGGAGCATTTCGTTTGGCATCATCTTCGGATTGACCTTGCATTATCAGGTTTTTAATTTCCTCCTTATATTCTTGGTCGAAAATAACATAATATTTCCCCACCAGATGGTCTCCCTTCATGCCCGATGATTGAGGGGTTTCTCCATTACCCCATTTTTGCCAAGCTAACATAGATTTACAAATATGAATACCACGGTCATTTACAATGTTGGTTTTCACCACCTTGTTGCCGGTAGCTTTCATTATTTCGGACAAACTATAGCCCAATAAATTATTGCGGATATGCCCCAAATGCAGTGGCTTATTTGTATTTGGCGACGAATATTCTATCATCGTCAACGGTGAATTTTCAGCAGCTTTTTTTATGCCGAATGATTTATTTTTATTGATTTCGTTCAACTGTGAAACCCAGTATTCACCAGTAATAGAAAGATTCAGAAATCCTTTAATTACATTGAATCCGTCAACAAGAGGAGTATTTTTTTGCAGATATTCGCCAATTTCTTGTCCGACTTGCTCGGGCGATTTGCGTGCAGTCTTTACAAATGGAAAAATAACGACCGTAATATCGCCTTTAAATTCTTTTTTAGTTTTTTGCAACTGTACTTGTTCGGTAGTTACAGTAGTATTATATAGTTTTTCTATTGCTTCAATAACGCAAGTAGTTATTTGTTGTTCAAGATTCATTTCTTCAATTTTCAATGAATGTACTAATTAAAAAATCCTTAATTATTCATAAGCTCCCATCCGAAGTATATTGATTTCTTTTTCGGTAAGGAAACGCCATTTACCTCTTGCAAGCTTTTTCTTTGTCAATCCGGCAAAATATACTCTATCCAAACGAACAACAGTGTATCCCAAATGCTCGAAAATACGGCGCACAATACGGTTCCGACCTGAGTGAATTTCAATACCTACTTGTTTTTTATCATCCATATCAACATACTCCACATGGTCGGCATGAATTTCACCGTCTTCAAGTATAATGCCTTTGGCTATTTTTTCCATATCAGCCTTTGTTACGGGTTTATTCAAAAACACATGATATATTTTTTTCTTGTTATACTTTGGATGAGTAAGACGCGCAGCCATGTCACCATCGTTGGTAAGCAGTAGTACGCCAGTAGTATTTCTGTCTAATCTACCCACCGGATAAATGCGTTCCGAACAAGCATTTTTTACTAAATCCATCACTGTGAGGCGTGCATTCGGATCATCGGTTGTAGTAACGCAATCTTTGGGTTTATTGAGTAAAAGATATACTTTTTTCTCGGAACGCACTAATTGATCATGGAATAAAATACGGTCAGTGGCAGGGATAATTCGGGCGCCCATTTCGGTAATTATTTCTCCATTTACAGATACCACTCCGGCTGCGATATATTCATCTGCTTCACGACGAGAACAAAGACCTGCATTAGCTAGAAAGCGATTCAGACGCATCGGAGCGTTGAGGTCTATTTTTTTCTTGTTAAACTCTAATTGTTTCTTTTTAGAGTACTTGTCATTGGGATTATAGTCAGTATTTGATGGTGTAAGCTTACGCGAACGCATCTTTACTCCTGATTCAAAACGGGTTTCTACAAAAGATTCTTCATTCCTTCGTGGATTATAAGCTTGTTTTTCGCTATAGTTACGCTTATCTGTAAAATTATTGTCCGATTGTTTATTGAAATTGCGTTTTCTCCCTACATTCTCGAAATTCCCTCCTTTTTCTTTTTCAAAACGATTTGAAGAATAAAAATTATCGCTTTTTCGGGAACTACGAGCAGGTTTTTCTCCATAAGTAGGCTTTTGAAACGATTCATCATCAACCTTTCTTTTAAAGCTTCGAGTTTGTTCCGGCTTATCGAAAGATTCTTTTTTTTCTTTATAACTACCTGTTTTAGGAGTGTCCATACGCTTCGAACTACTCGCATTTCCGACAGACTTGCCTCTCCCAGGTTGACTCTGTCTTTGACTTTTTCTGGATTTCATTTTAATTTTTTATAAATAGATTGCAAAGGTCGTCAAAAAATCTTGTTCCACAAAAGATTAAAACTCCTTTAATACTCTATAAAGCCGCTGTATAGGTAATCCCATTACATTGAAATACGAACCTTCAATATGCTCTACTGCAATATAGCCAATCCATTCTTGTACACCATACGCCCCAGCTTTATCCAATGGATGATAATGTTTAAGATAATAATCAATTTCATCTTCTTGCAAATTTGCAAAAGTTACACGAGAAGCTGCCGAAAAACAGACTTTTTTTGCTTTTGTTCGCACACAAACACCTGTGAAAACTTCGTGTGTTTTTCCGGAAAGTTGTCGGATTATTTTCCGGGCATCCTCTAAATCTACAGGTTTTCCAAGTATATTTCCATCATTCCACACAATAGTATCAGCAGTAATAACCAAAGTATCGTCATTCATTTCAGGCAGGTATGCCGACGCCTTCAGTTCGGCTAAAAAAAGCGGAATTTCTTCCGCTTTCAATTCTTCAGGATAAATTTCCTCTAAACCATCCATTACTTTTACCGTAAATGGTATATCAATACCTTTGAGTAATTCCAACCTTCGAGGTGATTGTGATCCGAGTATAATATTGTATTTTTTAAGATTATCGAGCATGAATTTATTGTATTAAAAAGATACCAAATAGAGGTAAACCCCATGCCTTTGCCAATAAAAAATAAAACACAAAACTAAATAATGCTTCAAGAATGAGGATAAAACCTACAAATATGGCTGCTTGTTCGTAATCGTCTGGTTCTTTTGCTTTTATCAAAAGATAAACCAAAATACCGAAAGGCAGTAGAATGCCGAAAATAATATATCGAATAGCTAATGAGCTGTTTGCTTCTTGGAAAAGAATAAATCTATCTATAAACACGAAATAAAACCATATAGCTAAAGCTATTACCAGTCCGATTAACGCATAAAGCAAAATCTTAGTTTTTGGCATTCCAATAACTATAGGTAATGTCCGAGATTCCATTTCGCGTTCGCCATATTCGTTTACCATGTTTTTAATTATCGAACGAATCAAAACAGTAAGGAAGATAAATAAAGTAAATCCACAAAACCAACCGTATAGAATCACATTAACAGGAGTTTGTTGAATTAAATCACCATATTGTTTAAACAAAAAAGCACTTTGAGCAATAAGCACAACCAAAGGTACAAAAGCTGCCATAAATGCTACAACAATATTCCCTAACAAAAATTGACGCTTGTAACTGGCTGAATAAAACCACAATAAACCTGGAATAAAAACAATTATAAGCCCTAATGTAATACTTCGCACATAATACGCCACAAGAAGTCCCATCAAAACACCTACTATAGTAAAGATTTGATGAAGCAATGATGCACAACGCTTTGATACCGAATTACCAACAATTACCTTGTCCGGACGGTTCAGCTGGTCTATCCGGGTATCAAAATAATCATTTATAACAAATCCTCCTGCAGCTATCAAAACAGAAGAAGCAATCAATAAAACAAGCATTGTATTACTTAGGGCTGCATCTATTTGAAATACTTCTAATACCGGAGAACAGATGCAGTAAAACAATAACAACTGAAAACCTGCAATAAAAAGCAGATTTTTGTACCGAATAAGATTTAGATAGTTCATATAATATTTTTTAGATATGAATTTTTACCAACCAAATGCTTCCACATCGTTCATCCAGAGACCTTGTGCTTTAAGCACCTGTTCTACAACATCGCGTGCACAACCATGACCCCCGCTTTTGTCCGAAACATAAACAGAAATTTTTTTAATTTCAGGCACTGCATCTGCCGGACAAACCGGAATGCCCACTATTTTCATACATTCGTAGTCGGGGATATCGTCGCCCATAAAAAGTACTTCTTCCGGCTTTAAATTGTATTTTTCTAAAAATTCTTGCAATTTTTCTTTTTTCTTGTGTACTTTTAAATGCACATCTTTAAAGCCCAGTCCTTCGAAACGAACACGCACCGAATCGGCAGCACCACCTGTGATAATAGCCATAGGAAAACCTCGGCGGCAAGCTAAATTCAGGGCATATCCGTCCTTTGTATTGATTACGCGCATCGGCTCTCCATTAGGGTAAAGCGGAATAGCAGTAGTAGAAAGCACACCATCTACATCAAAAACCATGGCTTTTACTTCTGTCAATAGTTCTTTAAAGTTTTTATCTCTCATAATTTTTCTCTCTCAATTTCAAAATATTTTCACTCAAAATTTTGTAAATCTTCTTTTCTTCATGCATATTTTTTAAATAGTCCATATGCTTTTTCATAATAGTTTGGTCGTTACGGACAGCAGGACCGGTTTGTGCCTCTGAGGGTGAAAGAAATCGTAATTTCTCTATTGTTTCGTTAATTAATGGCAACATAAGTTTAAAATCTAACTCGTTTTCTTGTAAAATATTATTTGCGATATGAAATAAATGATTGATAAAATTACAACTAAAAACAGCTGCTAGATGCAGAGCCATTCGCTGTTTCGAATCGCAATCAATTACATTGTCGGAAAGCTGCGCAGCAAAATCTCGCAGAATTTGTAAATTTACATCTGTGTTGGCTTCAATAAAAATCGGAATTTCTGAAAAATCAACTTTCTTATTTTTCGAGAAAGTTTGCATAGGGTAGAATACTCCAAAGTTTTCTTTTATTCCTTTAAAGACAGAAACATCAATACTTCCTGCAGTATGCGCATGCAAGCCTGCTTGAATAGGCATTTGCTTTACTATTTCCGGCAAAATATCATCTTTTATAGCATATAAATAAATATCAGCTTGGGATAAAATCGTTGTAATATCGGTGGTATAAGGCACTTGAAGCAATTCGCTTAAAACTTTTGCCGAAGCTTCCGTATGACTGTAAATCTGTACGACATCACTTCCTCTTTGCTTCAGATTTAAACCAAGTTGCGTAGCAAGGTTTCCCGCACCAATAATTACTATTTTCATCGTTTATTTTCCTTTTCTAACTACGAAAATCACCCCAATCACAATCATCAACACAGGGATAATATATACCGAAAATGGTTTGGTTAAATGAATCAGGTATTCTATCCGCATAAAAAGCCCAAGTACCAATAGCGTAATCCCGATGCTTCGAGTATCGTTAAAAATCAAAAAAATAATACCAATAATAATTGGGTAGTTCCGAACATCGAATGCATAGCGTGCCAACTCGGCGGGAGCTTGCCCCCATACTTTGAGCAAAAACAGGATACCGAAAAACAGCAGCGTAATTCCCCATGAAAGTTTGTCGTCTTTTTTCATTTTTTTTAGTATTAGAATCAAGAACTAAAAGTCAAGATTAAAATTTTTCGTTATGAATTTTCTCAAACTGAAGTTTTTCTTCTTCAAATGGCTTTCGCTCTTCGTCTTTATAACCAATAGCAATCATATTGAGCACACCATATTTAGAGGGAATATTGAGCGTTTGCCGGACAAAATCCTCAGCAAGCGTACCATCGGCTTTTTTACGATTACGACAATGTGCCCAACATGAACCCAAACCGAGATCGGTTGCAGCAAGTTGCAAAATAATCGCAGCAATAGAACAATCTTCTATCCAAGTGTCTGTTTTTTCGGTATCGCCAATAATAACAAAAGCCAAAGGCGCACGAGCTACAAACTCGGCACCATGTTCACGACAAGTCGAAAGTTTTTCAAGTATTTCTTTATCCTGAACGATAATAAATTCCCACGGGTTTGAGCGTTTGCCTGCCGGAGACATTAAAACGGCTCTTTTTAATAGCTCTATTTTTTCAGGTTCAACGGCTTGCGATGTAAATCGACGAAAACTCCGTCTTTTTTTTAATAATTCGAGAAAAAATTTCGACATAATATACAAAATTTTTGGAAAACAAAAAAATTAAAAACTTTGCGAATATAGAAATATTTTGCGATATTTTTAGTAACTTAGTATAAGCTGATTGAATTGTTTAAGAAGTCTTTAAAACCGTATTTTTATTTATTAACCCCATCAAGCAGCTATCAAAAATAAGTGTTAAAACAAGGAGGAACTTTATGAAAAAAAATAATTTAGAGGAAAAATTAATCCAACTTCAAGGCAATATGCTTCAATTTGCGCGTACGCTAACAAGCAATCGCGATGAGAGTTTAGACCTATTACAAGAAACAACGCTTAAAGTATTGACTAACAAAGAAAAATTTACTGATGATAAAAATTTTAAAGGCTGGGTACTTACTATAATGAAAAATATTTTCATTAATAATTATCGTCGCGAGTCTCGAAATCAGACAGTAAACGAGCAAGCAAATAATTCATATTTATTCCAAACACCAGCCAAATCATCAGGTTTTGACACACCTGAAGGAGCGTGCACAATGAATGAAATAAACAAGTGTATTAATAGTTTTTCGGAAGAATACCGACTTCCAATTTCGATGTATGTGGATGGGTTTAAATACCACGAAATCGCAGAGAAAATACAAATTCCGGTGGGTACGGTAAAAAGTCGTATCTTCTCCGCCAGACATCGCTTGAGAAATCATTTGAAAGACTATAAACGCTAAAAAAAGAAAACGCCGATATAAATTCGGCGTTTTTTTGTATGTTTGCTCATAAAACTCAAACAAATGATAAAGAAAATAATCATCTCTGTTTCTGCGGTTATTTTATTTGCAGCAGTCTGTATTTCTGTCGTTTTTTTATTGCCGAATGTCAAAAATAAGGGAAAAACAGAATATTTATTAATCCATAAAAATACCTCGTTTGATGCTGTTTTGGACTCTCTAAGAACAAAAGAAAGCGTTATAAGCACTTTTACTTTTAATCTTACTGTACGATTATCTTTTTCGAGTGATAAACTAAAATCCGGACGCTACGAATTAAAAAGTGGTATAAATAACCTCCGCTTAATTAATAATTTGCGAAAAGGCAGACAAACCCCTATTCGTATCACTTTTAACAATATCCGAACCAAAGAACAACTTTGTAAACGCCTCTCGGACGAATTAGCTTTTAGCTATGATGATATTTATAATTTACTGAATGATAATCAATTCCTAAAAAGATACGAAACAAACTCCTATAATGCAGTAAGTATCTTCATCCCTGACACTTATGAGGTTTATTGGACCATATCGCCGGAAAACTTTATGGATAAAATTTATAAATCTTATCTTGCATTCTGGACTCCACAACGCATGGATAAAGCAAAAAAAATAAACCTGACACCTTGGCAAGTAGGCACATTAGCTTCGATTGTGGAAGAAGAAACAAATTTATCGAGCGAAAAGCCTATTGTAACAGGTTTATACCTAAATCGGTTGAATAAAGGAATGAAACTGCAAGCCGACCCAACCATAAAATTTGCTGTGGGTGATTTCAGTATTAAACGAATCATGTTCGGTCATATCGAGAAAACAAAAGATTCTCCGTACAACACCTATCAACATGAGGGCTTACCTCCGGGACCAATACGAATACCAAGCAAAGAAAGCATTGATGCAGTACTAAATCATGTAACCCATCCTTATCTATATATGTGCGCCAAAGGAAATGGCGATGCTGGGCACGATTTTACCAGAACTTTTAACGAACATAAAAAAAATGCAGCTCGTTATAGAAATGAATTAAGTAAATCCGGTATTAAATAATGAAAAAAGTAATTTTATTTTTTGGTTTGATTGTGTTATCTTCATTTGCAATTTCTCAACAATATATAAGTAATTGCGAAAAGTACACTGTTTTTAATGTAAACTCTTCTCCCGACCTTGGTATTGTAATTTATACAGATGATGCAGAAACAGTTTGGAATGTGCTTCGTTTAGCTACCTATGCTCAAAGCCAAAAAGATACGGTCGTTATTTTCTTGTTGGGTAAAGGATTAGACGGCTTCCAAAGCGAAAATGAAAAATTCCCTCTCGAAAATTTAAAAGATTTATTTGTAGGAAATGGAGGACAAATCATAGCCTGCGGTTCTTGTGCTAAAATACGAGAAACTGAAGAAATCAGCATGTGTACAATTTCTTCGTTAGCTGATTTTTATCAAATTATCCAACAAAGTAAAAAAGTTCTATTTTTTTAAAAGAAATGCCAAAAGAAGACTATTTATTGAAATTTATAGAAAAACTAAATCGTGTTATTGCAGCGATGATAGGATTTCAAGAAAAAGGATTCCCGGAAGATGCTTTACGGTTAGCTCAAGAAGCTTATTCTGAAATGCTTTCAGTAGATTTAGCAAGCTTGGGAAGTTTATCTGAAAAAGAATTTCAAGAGCTTCTAACAGATAAAAATATTAATGCGTCGTATTTAGAATATTTAGCAGAGATACTTTTTCAAACAGGAAAAGTATATGAAAAACAGCAAAGTCCTGTATCAATTGTTTTTTATAAGAAATCTCTACAAACGCTAGAATTTCTTATTACAAAAGATAAAACATTTTCATTCGAAAGAGAAACAAAAATAAATATGCTAAAAACATTATTAAACACAAAATGACAAAAACAAAAAAGCAAAGTAAAACTTCGCTTTTTTATCTGAGAAAATACAATCTACAACCTTGCATCTACATATTTTCTATCTATCACATTTTTAGCATCATAAATAACAGCTCCTTGCTCTTTGTGCTTTTTAAAGTCGAACGATTTGAATTGTTCATGAGCTACAGCCAAAATAACCGCTTGATAATTTTTCGATTCATCAATCTCCGAAATAATCTCCAATCCATACTCGCGCAAAACTTCTTCTTTGCAAACACATGGATCATAAATATCTACATTAAGTCCAAAATCTTTTAATTCAGAATAAATATTTACCACTTTGGTATTCCGAATATCCGGACAATCTTCTTTAAAAGTTACACCCATCAATAAGACATTTGAAGCCCTAACTCTTACATCATTGTTAATCAGTAATTTAACGACTTTATGAGCGATATGCTTAGCAATACTGTTATTAACATGACGACCGGAAGAAATTACTTCAGGATCGTAACCAACAGCTTTTGCCTTATGTACTAGATAATACGGGTCAACACCAATACAATGTCCTCCTACTAAGCCCGGACGATATTTTAAAAAATTCCATTTAGAACCGGCGGCATCAATCACATCATTTGTATCTATCCCGATACGATCAAAAATTAAAGCTAATTCATTCATAAACGAAATATTTACATCCCGTTGTGCATTCTCAATAGCTTTTGATGCTTCTGCCACTTTAATAGAAGCTGCTCTGAAAGTACCGTTCTCAAGAATCGAATTATATAAGGAATCGACAAAATCAGCAATTTCAGGTGTAGAGCCTGAGGTTACTTTCACAATTTTAGTCAAAGTATTTACTTTATCACCCGGATTAATACGCTCAGGAGAATATCCACAGAAGAAATCTGCATTGAATTTCAGTCCGGAAGCTTTTTCTAATTCCGGAACACATTCTTCTTCCGTACAACCTGGATAAACAGTTGATTCATAAATAACGAGATCACCTTTAGATAATATTTTTCCTACCATTTGACTGGCTTTTTTCAATGGGGTCAAATCCGGATTATTAAAATCGTCAATTGGAGTTGGAACCGTCACTATGTAAATATTACAATCGGACAAGTCCGCCTCGTTACTAGAGAAATCAAGACCAATTCCTTTTCCTGTGTTAGCTAAATCTATAACATATTTTAAGTCTTCAATATTAGCTTCTAAGGTATGATCTTCTCCTTTTTTCAGCTCATCAATCCTATCAAAATTAATATCAAACCCTAAAACGCTATATTTTTTGCCAAATTCAATTGCTAAAGGTAAACCTACATAGCCTAATCCTATAACTGCTATTTTTTTTATTTCCATATTGTAAAATTTAGATTCAAAGTAGCTTATGAGGAAAACTTTTAATAATTTTATCAAATAAAGAACATATTTTGTTACTGAAATTATACTCTTTTTTAAAATGTAAATAAAATTTGTTTTTATATTATACCTCTAAACTTAACTAAGCGCAACTTAGGTAGACTTTATAAATTCTTTATACCATGATATGATTTCGTCCATTAGCAAACTTGATTTCTTAAATAATTTATAAAGATATCGAATCCCTTAAACTATCCTGAACCAAAATTTATCTACTTAATAAATCTTTTAATTTTTCCACAACTTTTTCTTTGAAGCTTTTTTTAACTGTTTCTACAGTTTCTTCTTCTTCGAAATACTTTGAAATATATGCCTGATAATCAACATTCTTCATATAGTAGCCTTTTCTACCATACTCAACATATGTTGAATAATAACTTGCTTTTCTTTCATCAACATCATTAAGTACAATACTAATGTTTGGTACTTTATCTACTCTAAGTTGTTGTATAACATTTTTAAAGAACAATTTTCTTGTTTTTTCACTTCGTACAATAAACAAATTAATATCTGTCCAATGCATCATTACATAAGTATCAGAAACTAATCCTATCGGAGATGTGTCAATTATTACATAATCATACATCGAACTTAATTCTTTAAATAAGTTTTTTAGTCTCTCAGAGCGAACTAATTCTCCCGGATTTGGAGGAACAGAACCTCCCGGTATAATATCGAACTTATGTTTTGTGTCTTTTATAATTAATTCATTAATATCGTCAATCTGGTTAGCAAGATAATTTGATACTCCTTTATTCTTATCAACATGAATATTTAACCGATTTTTAATACTTGGTTTACGCAAATCCAAATCGACCAAAATAGTCTTTTTGCCTGTCAACGAATACATAGATGCCATATTAACACAGAAGGCAGTTTTTCCATCAGCAGATTGTGCCGAAGAAACTAACATAACAATTGGAGATTGGCGTTTAACCAAAAATTCTGCCCTGGTTCGAATAATTCTATACGACTCTGCAAAAGCGGATCGAGGATTTCGTTGGATAAAATACGGATTTGACGACTTAGAATGCTGTACTGAACCTAAATATGGATATGGAGAATACCTCTCTATATCTTTTCTGGTCACAATTTTATCATTCAAGAAATCTTTCAGTAAAAGAAACCCTATTGGCAAAAGCAGACCTATCATAAAATATAGCATCCTTGTTTTTTTAGGCTTCTCGGCATTAGTTATGCTCATAACACGAGCTCTTTCTAAAAGTATATTGTCTGCCGAGTTAGAAGCTTTTTGAATCTGAGATTCTGCTCGTTTCTGTAGCAAATAAGTGTAATAATTATCATTTATTTTATATTTCCGTTGATAATTACTCATCTGACTTTCTTGATCAGGTAACTGAGCTATTCGTTGATTAATCTCTAATGTTTTATCTTTTAAATTCCGTCGTTCAATATCCATTGATGCTTTTAACCCTTTCAGTACCTCTTTTAGTGAGTTTTTAATCACTTCAATACTGGATGTATATTTAGAATAATACGGACTGAGTTTTCCTACATCGCGTTTTTTATTTTGTAAATCGTTAAACTCGGTAACCAAACGCATTAATGTCGGATCATTTATACCCAAAGTAGATGGAACAACGATAATTTCATCCTGAACACTTTTATCTAAGTAATTCGACAAATATGTAAAATAAGCCTCTTTCAGCTTAAATGCCGCAGCATTATTTTCTATATTTTTTATATCTCCTAATAATTGAGCAGTATAACTCTGAACATCTATAATCTGATTACTAATCCGGTATGATTTGAGCTTTCTTTCAGAGACACTTATCGAGTCCGTAATTTCAGAAAGTTGCTGGTCTATAAAACTAATAGTCTTGATTGCTGCCTCATTTTTTCTTTCTAAATTTTGCTCAATAAAAGTTTCACATAACGCATTAACGAAATCAATATCGCTCTCTGCAACTTTTCCTACAAGAGAAACAGATACTACAGAAGAGGAAGTCATAACAAAATTAATAGCAAGACGATTACTATAATAGTTTACTAACTTATCTTCACTTTTAAAAGAAAAATAAAATTGAGTTTTAGGGAGATAATGCTTTGTCTTTGAACAAACAATAGTAAAAAAGTCTGTTTTTAAAGGCATTTCATAATTACCTATTTTAGAATATTTTTTATCGTTATACTCCCATGAAACGATATAACTATTAATATCTTTATCTTCTATAGAATAAGGTATACCATACCCTTCTGGTAGTATTTCCACAGGAATTATCCGAATTGGTTCCTTATTATATAAACTGTTTTGTTTAAATTTTCCTTGTTTATAACACTCTACGGTAAGGGGAAGTTTATTTACAACAGTTTTTATAAGATCATAAGAACCAAGCATAATAATTTGATTATTAACATTGCGATAACTTGCTTGAACCCCAAAACCTTGCATTAAATTCTGGCTGGAACTAAATGTTTGAGTTTTACCTTCTTCGATCATTACCCTGGCCGATGTCTGGTATGTAGGTTGCCATTTTCGATTTTGAAAATAAGCAATGCCTAAAGCTAAAGTAATAGAAAAAGCAAATAAATACCAATTCCGAAAAATTCGCATCAACCAAAAACGCAAATCAAACGATGAAGTATTCTCTTCTCCTAATTGATTTTCTGAATTATTATTAGCTGGGATATATTCTTTCTCTTCCATAAATTTTTTTATTGAAAAACTAAAAGTATAAAGCTTAATGTTGAGGTTATTGTTGTTAAAAATGTAGTGTATGAAGTTATTTTAAAGAAACTATTTGTTGACTCTCCTATATAAATAACATCATCAGGTTGTATGTAATAATATTCTGAGTCTAAAATATCTTTAGAACGCAAATCAAATTTAAATACTTGTTCTTGGTTCTCGGTCTTGCGTATTATTTTAACTTTACTTCTATCCGCAACAACATCTAAATCACCTGCTAAAGCTATTGCTTCAAAAATATTTAGTTTATCTTTATAAAAAGTATATTGACCTTTTTTGGCACTTTTTCCTATCACATAAAAGTATCTATTACTGATGATCATATTAACAGCAAATTCTGTATTTATATAATCACGAAGTAGAAATACAATTAATTCTTGTGCTTCTCTCAAAGTTTTCCCAGCTACATTAACTTTTGAAATAAAAGGCAAATCAACTGTTCCATCAGAATACACTATATAAGTAGAAAAGTTTCTTAAAACAGGATTTATTGTATTAATATTCCTAGAAAATATTCTTGTAACATCAGGATTTGTAGAGAATATTTGAATAGCTATCTCATCTCCGGGCTTTATTAAATATTCTTTAGGCTGATACTTAGGATATGCATATTTCACATCTTGTAAATATGTGGTATCTTTATTGGTTATACATGAAGAAAAGCCAAAAAGAGTTAGAATAAACAGGATTAAATATTTTATATTTGACCTCATGATGTGTCTATTTAACAAATGTATGAACAATTAAATATCCTAATGTGAAAGTACTTGCTGCCGCTGTAATAATAGTTGCAAATGAGCTGAATCCCCAAAACTGACCTTTGAAAGATTGCACATATATAACATCATTAGGTTGTATGTAATAATATTCGGAGTCTATAATTTCCTTACTTCTTACATCAAAAGTTTTCACTTGTGTTCCTTCCGGGGTTGTTCGTAGAACATGAATCTTTGCTCTATCGGAAAATGGTTTCAAATCGCCAGAAAGAGCTAGTGCTTGAAAAACAGTTAGTCGCTCCTTAGGTATAGCATACTTCCCATTACCTGCGTTACCAACGACAGTGAAAAAACCATTAGCCAAACGAATATCCACATCACAATCCGGCGCAATTACTTGCAACTCAGATTTAAGAACATCTTTTGCCTGACGAGTAGTAAGTCCTATTAATTTTATTGGTGCTAAAAAAGGATAATTTATATATCCATCAGGATAGATTGTATAATAATATAAAAGTTCCGGATTTTGTTGGATATCTGAAGATGAACCATTAAACAACGAAACCGTAGCTTCATCTAATGACGATACTTGTATATAAAGTTGATCTCCTTCCTGAAGTTTATATTCTGTTGTATCAACAAACTTTTGATAGGAGGATACTCCACGACCAGGTTCTTGCAGATAATTTGTTTTCTTTGGAGTCACACAAGAAAACATTAAAATCGAAAATAAAAATACCTGTATATATTTCTTTATCATCCGGTTAGAATGTGGTTTGTTATAAGCTTTTTTAATTTTGGCAAATATATTGCTTTTTTTTGTTATTTCACATTATTAACAAACTCCAAATACATTTTTATTTTTTTTTCAATTGATAAATCGCTTCTTTCAGCATTTCATCTTGCATATTCATTATCGGATAATATGCACTATCTCCTATAGTATTATTTGCAATAAATGAATACAATAGCTTTTTTAATAGAGGTTCCGATTTTGTTATCTGCTGAATATTTTTCTTAACTCCTTTTTTTTCACTAAATGCAATCAAATCTTCAAGTAGCGGTTGTTGTTCCAGATAACTTAACAAACTCTTCCAATCTTTGAATTGTCTTAATTGAGCCCTATGATTATCTGTAAAACGAAATGCAAATTCATATATATATCCTTCATTTACAAGCTTATTATAATATGGAGTTTGGTTTATCGTATCTCGAGGAATAAAAATGTCAGCCAAAATTCCACCGCCACCATAGACGACACGCCCTGATTTTGTTTTATAAGTAACTGTATCAATTTGTTTTATGCTGTCTTTATTCGAAAACTCACCATGCAAATATCGATTCACAATATCTTTTTGATAACCTTCAGCATCTCCTTTCTTATAAGGCTTCTGGATACAACGACCCGAAGGTGTATAATATTTGGCTACGGTTAACCGCACAGCCGAACCATCAGCCAAAGGTACTTCCTCTTGCACTAATCCTTTACCAAAAGAACGGCGACCTATTATAATCGCTCTATCATTATCTTGCATGGCTCCGGCAAAAATCTCACTGGCAGAAGCAGACCATTCATCAATCAATACAACAAACTCTTCCCTCTGAAATAACCCTTTTCCATCGGCAAAATAATCTTCGCGCGCAAAAGCACGACCTTCGGTATAAACAATTAAACTTTTTTTAGGTAAAAACTCATTAACCATCTGTATGGCTGCTTGTAAATAACCTCCGGGGTTTCCGCGTAAATCAAAAATAAATTTTGTTGCTTGTTGCTTTTTCAGCTCTTTCATGGCAGCAATAAACTCACTATAAGTCTGAGCTCCGAAACCTCCTATTTTCACATATCCTATCTGAGGAGCAATCATATATGCTACATCTACGGTTTTTACAGGAACATCACCTCGAGTGATTGTATAATAGAGTATTTTATCCGAAGTCCATCGTTTAATCCCGAGTTTTACCTTCGTACCTTTTTCTCCACGGAGTGTACGAACCACTTTTTCATTATTTATAGTTTTTCCAACAAAAACAGAATCATCCACCGATATAATTCTATCTCCAGCCTGCAAACCTTGCCTTTGTGATGGACCTCCATTTATAACTGAAATTACCGTTACCGTATCCGATTGTATATTAAACTGTACTCCTATTCCACTAAAGCTTCCGTTCAAATCATCGCTTCCTAGCATTCGATCTTTAGCAGGAATATAAACAGAATGCGGATCTAATTGATTCATTAGCTCCGGTATTAATTTCTCATTTATAGAATCAATATCTATAGGATCAATATACTCGTAATCAATCAGATCAATGATTGATTGTAATTTTGAAGTTGAAAAAGGAAACATATAATCAGCCGATATCCTCTTCTGATTTTTTGTAAATACATAATGAGTTATTTGGCTTCCAAGAATGATTCCTATAGCAATAGCAGCAGCAAAAAGTATTGGCAATAATGCCTTCCATTTATTTTTCATATTTATTCGCAAAAATCAGATATTTGAATGAAAACAGTTTCGATACCGGCTTTTTGAAGTAATTCTATACCATCAAGAATTCTATATTGTTCGCTAAAAACAACGCGTTTTATTCCTGATTGAATAATCAACTTAGCACACTCAATACAAGGAGAAGCTGTTATATATAGAGTAGCTCCATCACTACTATTATGTGAGCGGGCTATTTTTGTTATTGCGTTTGCCTCTGCATGAAGTACATACGGTTTTGAAACAAAATTTTCATCTTCACAACAATTTTCAAATCCTGATGGCGTTCCATTATATCCATCAGAGATAATCATTTTGTCTTTAACAAGTAATGCACCTACTTTTCGGCGTTCACAATAGGAATTTTCAGCCCATATTTGAGCCATTCGTAGATATCTAATATCCAAAAGTGTTTGCTTATCCATTATTCAATAAAAAGATTTACAAAAGTACAAAAACATACTTATACTGTACACAAACAAAAAAACGCCAAAAGAATCAAATATATCTTTTGGCGTTTTCTTTGTTACATTTTTACTTTATTTATTTCCATCATAAGCCCATCTCAAATAAGATGCACCCCAAGTAAAACCTGCTCCAAAAGCTGCAAAAATAATATTATCGCCTTTTCTCAGCTTCGATTCCCAATCCCATAAACAAAGTACAAGGCTTGCTCCCGAAGTATTTCCATAGTTTTGAATATTAATCATCACTTTATCATAACTAACTCCGGTTCGGCTCACAACAGAATCGATTATACGCAAGTTCGCCTGATGAGGAACTAACCAATCAATAGTATCTTTATTCAACTTATTGCGTTCAACTATTGTTACAGCAGAATTTGCCATATTGGTTACGGCATATTTATACACAGCTTGTCCCTCTTGATAAACAAAATGTTGGCGTTTTGCAACTGTTTCAGCAGAACTCGGATAAGCCGAACCACCTGCTTTCATAATCAAATGAGAGTACCCTACCCCATCAGTATGCAGATCAGAATCGATTAAACCATAGCCTTCGGACGAAGGTTCAAGTAAAACAGCTCCAGCTCCATCTCCAAAAAGAGGACAAGTAGTACGATCTGTATAATCTGTAATAGAAGACATCTTTTCGGCTGCTACAACAATCACTTTTTTGTATCTTCCGGACATTACCAGAGAGGCACCCATTTCTAATGCAAACAGGAAGCCACAACAAGCTGCCGACATATCAAAACAGAATGCATTTTTAATGCCGTTTTTTTCTGCACAAATTGATGCCGTATTAGGAAAGAAATGGTCTGGCGTAGTAGTTGCACAAACAACTACATCAATCTCTTCAGGCTTAGTATTGGTTTTTTGTAACAATTCTCTGATTGCTTTTCCTCCCATGAAAGAAGATCCTAATCCTTCAGCTTTTAAAATACGCCTTTCTTTGATACCGACTCTACTCATTATCCATTCGTCGGAGGTATCTACCATTGTGCTTAACTCTTCATTGGTGAGCACATAATCAGGCACATAGCCTCCTACTCCGGTAATTGCAGCATGTATCATATTATCTGATTTTTACGAATAGAAACAAAACGGAAAATCAACTAATGGAAAATCAATATCAATCAGTTAATTTGCCTAATTATCATTTTTAAGTAGTTGCTAATTTTTCGATCGCCAATTTTCCTCTGTAGTAACCACACTCGCCGCACACTGTGTGATAAATATGCATTGCACCGCAATTTGTACATACCGCTAATGTTGGCGCTACTGCCTTGTCGTGAGTCCTTCTGGTAGCAGTTCTTTTGTTTGAATGTTTTCTTTTTGGATGTGCCATTTTATTTTAAATTATTATACTATAATATCTTTTAATTTATTCCATCTGGGGTCAGATTCCGGTTCTTCATCTTCAACTTCATCAACAAATTCTTCATCGGACATTTCAAATTCATCATCTTCGTCACTGTTCCTTATTAAATGTTTACGCAATTTTGATGATATTGTTTTATTGCACTTTCCGGAGGGATGAACATGCTTGGGCGGAATACTCAAAATAATAAACTCATATAAAAACCAAGCAATATTTATTTCACCTTCACTTTCAGGGATAATTACAACTTCATCACTTTCCTGAGAAAAATCATTCCCGAATCTGATATATAATTTTCCTTTATATGCAACAGGCTGCTGCATGTCATCCAAACACCTGTCACAAGGAACATATACAATGCCATTAAGGTTAAAACTCAATTCAAAAATATCTGGTGTTTTCTTTAAAGTAACAGTAACTTTTACAGTTCCTTTTTTTACTTCAAGGCTGTCTATTTTCTCAAAAAAACCATTATCCAATTCATAATCAAAAATGTGTATCCCTTCTGATATGGTTCTGAGTGGTATTTTATACAAATCGAATTTTCCCACCGGTAAATACAGATAAAACGGCGCAAAGTTACAACATCTGCTTTAGATAAAAAAACTTCATCCGATATTTTTTCTTAAACTAAAAAAGTTTTTATCAAAATTTATGTACCAAACCTATTATAAAAAGACCTCTACTATATTGAAATGTATTCTCATCGTAATTCAAGTGAAAACCATCATACTGATAACCGATACGCACAAAGGTATTATTCTCTGCGCCGGTCTTATTTTTTATTCTCCAATCAACATAGGTACGGCCGCTTAATCCCCAACAGTTATTTAAAGAAGAAAAAGCGGTTCCTAACTCTAAATCATCCGAATCGGATAATGAACCATAAACTGCGTGACCATAACGGGGATATATTCCAAACCCTAAAACGGGAGTAGATATTTGTTGAGAAAAATCAAACGACTGGTTAAAAATCTGAAAACGATATTTAAGCATCAATGACGGTAATGCATTAATATCCATATTTGCCGAAAATTGGTTGTATCCTACACTGTTATTATTCAGCATAGCTACTCCATCAACCTGAGCTCCTATTCCGGCATATAGAAACAGTTTTTTACTTGAATACAAAATCCAATGCCAATAGGATTCATATTTTAACTGACCGCCCATCATCTCGTCCGAATCTCCGGCTAAATCAAACTGTCCATAGAAAGCCCAATCATACGCACCCCATTTATGATATGATGTAGTATTGGTGCTTAATCCTACAGAAATACCGGAATAACTCAACGGCGATAAATAAGAATTTTTAAGATAAACGCTCCCTATAGAAAATAAAGCAGCCCTATATTTCGGATTAGATTTATACTGAATAGCACGACTTGCATCGGTTTCTAACTGAGCATATAAAAACATCGGCATACAAAGAAACAACAGAAACAAGCGTGCTTTTTTCATCATTATATTGATAATATGCGTAATACATCAATCATATGGCTATCAATCGGTTTCTCGTCTTTGATAGCTTTTTCGAAAGGAACATGCACTATAAGGTTATTAATTTCTCCGATCATAATGTTACGCTTACCTGCAATCAAAGCATCAACCGCAGCTACACCGCAACGGCTTGCCAAAATACGATCGGCAGCAGTAGGCGATCCTCCTCGTTGAACATGCCCTAATATTGTAACATGAGGTGTATATCCACTCTCTTTTAAGCGATTAGCCACAACAAAAGCACCACCCGTTTTTCCACTTTCGGAAACAAGGACTATACCACTGTTTTTTGATTTTCGCAATCCGTTTTCTACTAAGCTTTTAAGCAATTCTTCTTCTGTACTTTCGGGTATAATAGCGGCTTCGGCTCCCGAAGCAATACCTCCGTAAAGAGCTAAAAATCCGGCATCTCTTCCCATTACTTCAACGACAAAAAGTCGTTCGTGCGAACTCGCCGTATCTCTAATTTTATCAACAGCTTGAACGATTGTATTTAGGGCTGTATCATAGCCGATAGTTGTGTCTGTTCCATATAAATCATTATCAATAGTTCCCGGAATGCCAACTATCGGAATATTAAATTCCTTGCCGAAAATCTCGGCTCCGGTAAATGTTCCGTCACCACCAATCACCACCAATCCGTCAATACCATGACTGCGTAAATTTTGATAAGCTAGCTGTCTTCCGTCCAGTGTAAGGAATTCCGTACTCCGGGCTGTTTTTAATATTGTCCCTCCACGCTGTATAATATTACTTACACTTTCTGTTTGAAGCGAATTTATATTCCCTTTTATTAAGCCATTATAACCATGATAAATAGCTTTTACTTCTAAATGATTAAAAATAGCGGTTCGTGTCACTGCGCGTATGGCAGCATTCATGCCCGGGGCATCACCGCCGGATGTAAGGACTCCTATGCATTTCATTTTTTATAATTTTGTTTTAATGGTCAGATGAAAACTATATATTAAATTATTAAGAAATTATTTGATTTTCCTTTGTATTGGCAGGAATATTCATTCTTATTCGCCAATTATCGGGAAACAGCGAATTACACCTATTTCCCAAATTCTTTACCCAACCTAAAGGTTGATTTTTATATGTAATCAATACCATTCCTTGAGGTACATTCGGCAAAACAATATTTTCGGTTCGCAAAAAAGATAAAGCCGTCAGCCGATCTACATCTGCGACCAAACAAGATTCCTTATTTAAATGAACGGACAAAGCTAAAGCCGCATCAGGAATAAATTGTTTACCTTTCCATTCGCCTATAGTTGTTCCGAAATGCAAAACTCGTAATTTTTTTGCTAAAAAAGAGAATTCATCAACAAAGTTTTGTTGAATAAAAATAAATTTCTCTATATGAGAAATAATTTTAAAATCAGTATCTTGTCGAATGTATTCTTTTAACCCTTGTTGCTCTTTCGAAGCTTTCTCTGCCAATTTTCCAGACTTTATCTTTACTACCTGCTCTTCAGTAGTTTTTCGTAAAACAGAAATAAAAAAACCTTCCCCTTTTATTTTGTGCGGATAAAAACGATAACCTCCATCAGTAGAAGTTATACCCCAAGAATCATCTATCGTCACAGGAAGCAATTCCGCTCCTAACTCATTAATTATCCATCGAACGGTCTCTTCATTTTCTTTTCGATTATAAGTACAAGTACTATAAATCAATATTCCATCTTTTTTCAGAGCACTCCAAACTTCTGATAGTAATTTGTGTTGACGCACCACACAATTATCTACATTTTCCACAGACCATTCATCAATAGCACCTCTATCTTTTCGAAACATGCCTTCGCCGGAACAAGGAGCATCGACCAACATGACATCAAAAAAAGAAAATAATTTGCCAAGCTCCTCGGGTTTATTATTGCAAACAAGATTATTATTAAACCCCCATTTAATCAAATTCTCAGAAAGGATATGAGCTCTTGGACGAACATATTCATTACTTACTAACAAGCTTCTTTCCGATAAAAGCGAAGCGAGGTGCGTGGATTTTCCTCCGGGAGCTGCACACAAATCGAGTACTCGAACCGGAGAGTCAACATATTGACGAATAACATGCTCCAAGAACATGGACGAAGCCTCTTGCACATAATAAGTTCCCGCATGAAACAAAGGATCTAAAGTAAAAACAGGACGCTCAGGAAGATAGTATCCGGTCTCACACCAAAGTACTTTTTCATACGAAAGATTTTCCGGTATTTTAGCTTTGTTTAATCGAATGCTGACAGGCGTTTCTGCTTGTAAAACCTGAAGAAATTGGTCCCAATCTGTACCTAACAAATTCTTTGTACATTCAATAAACAAAGGAGGAAGTGTCATTTGCATCAAAATTTTATGCAAAAGTAATTAGAAAGTGTTATCGTTAATCGCCTAATAATAACTTCTTCATTTTAGCATGAATAGAAATATTTTGCATAATACCTCTAAAACTTTCGCTTCCAACACCATAACTATAAATCGGAACAAGTACTCCGGTATGGTTTAAATTATCAAAATCCGTCTCAACTTTATGTTCGGCAATATTTCCTTTAGGAAGTGACAAGGCGCCGGTTTCATGGTCGGCAGTAACTACTACAAGGGTGTTGTCGTTTCTTTCGGCAAAATCAAGGGCTATACCGATTGTTTTATCAAAATCGATTACTTCTTCGATTAAATAATCTTTTTGGTTGGCATGACAAGCCCAATCAATCTGAGAGCCTTCGACCATTAAGAAAAATCCATCTTCATTTTGAGACAACAACTCTAGTGCTTTAGAAATTCCATTAGATAACAGATTTTCTCTTTTCGAAGCTTTTTCAGGGTGATCTTCAGCTAATAATGCTCCCATTTTTCCTGATTTTACCCGATTCATTTCTTCTTGAGAATAAACTATTACATATCCTTTTTTACGCAATTCATCACTGATGTTTCGTTTATCTTTCCGTTTCTCAAAATCATTTTTGCCACCACCGATGAAAACATCAATATCCGACTGTAAATAATCAGCTGCTATATGTTCTGTCATTTTACGGCTTGGTTGATGCGCGACAAAAGCCGCAGGAGTAGCATGAGTAACATTGCACGAAACAACCAACCCTGTAGATAATCCTTTATTTTTAGCCAATTGCATTATTGAATTTACAGCAATAGAATCAGGTGTCATTCCCAGCATGCCGTTATTTGTCTTTACACCACAAGCCAAAGCTGTGCCTCCGGCAGCCGAATCGGTAGTAAAATCGTTTGCTGAATATGTTTTGGACAAACCTATATTGGTAAAGCGTTCGAAATTGGAAATTTCGAGATTACAAACCAAACCTACATACATTTGTGCCAACCCCATCCCATCTCCAATAAGAAAAATTACATTTTTTACTTGTTGTGCATGAACTGTCACAGATAAAATAATTGTGACAAATAGTAATTTTAACTTTAAATTTTTCATTGAAATATGTTTCTAAAATTCGTTTACAAAGAAAATCTTTTTTTCTGAATTATTCAGATATAAGTTATGAGTTACAATATTATGAAATATATTAAAAAGTTACAAAATTAATTAAAAATTGCATTCTATAAGAGAATCTTTGACCCTTGAACTTTTATCAATTATTTTCAATCCATAATTATTACCTTTGCCGGCATGGAAAAATATATCTACGAATTAAAAATCAAAGTGCGCGACTACGAGTGTGATATTCAAGGAATAGTGAATAACTCAGTGTATCAAAACTATTTGGAACACACGCGTCACGAATTTATGTTGAGTGAAAATGTGAGTTTTGCCGACCTGCATAACAAAGGAATCGATGCCGTTGTTGCTCGTATAAATATGAGTTTTAAACACTCGCTTCGACCGGGCGACGAATGTGTATCTCGTTTATATATAAAAAAGGAAGGCATCAAATATACTTTTCACCAAGCTATTTTCCGCCTTCCCGACGAAAAATTGTGTATCAAAGCAACCGTCGATACTGTTGCTATTGTTAACGGCAAACTCAGCATTTGTGAAGAACTGGAAGAGTTAGCCCGCAGAGCGCAAAATAAACTATAAGCGACAAGCCACGAGTTACAAGTTTTGTAATTCGTAATTTTTAATTGATAAAAGATTATGTTAGAATTAGAATCACAAATAGTAAAAGCTCTCAAAACCGTGTTTGACCCCGAGATTCCTGTAAACATTTACGATTTAGGGTTAGTTTATGGCATCGAAGTGCATGATGACGGCATCGCAACAATTATTATGACGCTAACCGCACCAAATTGTCCGGCTGCCGATTTTATCGTAGAAGATGTAAAATTTAAAGTAGGGGCAGTGGAAGGCGTTAAAGAAGTAGATGTACAAATTACTTTTGAGCCGGCATGGGATAAAGACATGATGAGCGAAGAAGCCAAATTAGAATTAGGATTTTTATAAAATGAAAAAAACTTATTTTTTATCCGATGCTCATTTGGGCTCGCTTGCTATAGCAGACAATCGCGCTCACGAAAAACATTTGGTTAGTTTTCTGGATTCAATAAAAAATGATGCCGAAGCCATTTATTTTTTAGGCGATATGTTCGACTTTTGGTACGAATACAAGATGGTTGTTCCGAAAGGCTTTGTGCGTTTTTTAGGAAAATTGGCGGAATTATCAGACTGTGGTATCCAAATTCATTTTTTTACCGGAAATCACGATATGTGGACTTTCGGTTATTTGGAAAAAGAAATCGGACTGACTGTACATAAAAAGGAAGAAGAAATTACTATTCATGGGAAAAGATTTTTCCTTGCACATGGTGATATGTTTCAAAAAGACGGATTTGGAGGATTTCTTATCAAAAAAATATTCCGTAATCGTCTTCTGCAAGAATTGTTTACATGCTTCCCCCCTCGTTTGGGATTAAAATTCGGTTATTGGTGGGCTAAACACAATCGCCTTTCCGACAATCAAAAGGGCTATAAATACGAAGGAGAGGAAAAAGAAACACTCGTTCAATTTTCAAAAGAATATATTAAAAATCACGACATTGATTATTTCATATTCGGACATCGCCATATTTTACTCGACTTACAATTGAAGAATAAAAGCCGGGTACTGATTATCGGCGAATGGATGTATGAATTTTCATATGCTGTTTTTGATGGAAATGATATCAGTTTGCATAATTACGAAATGAAAACCGACAATATTTGATAGAGATGAAAATTTACATTATAGCAGGTGAACCTTCGGGAGATATTTTAGCATCCCGTTTGATGATCGCTATCCGGAAAAAATATCCCGAAGCCGAATTTTTTGGAACAGGAGGAGAAACTATGATTGCCGAAGGTTTTAAATCTTTATTCAACATAAAAGATCTTTCAGTAATGGGTGTTATGGAAGTAATTCCGAAACTGCCTGCTATTTTACGGCATAGAAAAGAGGTAATGACCGATATAGAAAAAGTACAACCTGATGTAATTGTTACGGTGGACAGCTGGGGTTTTGTTAACTCAATTCTAAAAAGCCTAAAAAAGAAAGGAATTAAAACCCCCAAAGTACATTATGTAGCACCGCAAGTATGGGCATGGAAAAAAGGTCGGGCCAAAAAAGCCGCCCGATTAATGGATCATTTAATGACACTGCTGCCTTACGAACCTCCTTATTTCGAAAAACACGGCTTAGCATGTACTTTTGTTGGACATCCGGTTATCGAAAATACCGTTGATCTGCCAAGCGATATAGTTGCGCTGAAAAAACAAAACGATATTCCTGAAAATGCCCGAGTACTTTGCGTTCTTCCAGGCAGCAGGAACACCGAAATAAAAAAACTGGCACCTGTCTTTGTAGAATCGATACACCGGTTACAAAAAGAAATTCCCAATTTATTTTTGTTGATACCATCTGTAGAAGCAATGAAAAATGAGATAAATAACTATTTCAAAAACATTGGCATATCCTATAAATTAGTAACAGGACAACAAGCCCGCTATGAAGCATTTCGTATGTCGGAATTTGCTATTGCCGCATCAGGAACTGTATCTTTAGAACTTACCGCATGCGGTACTTCTCACCTTATTGCATACACATTTAACTCGGTTACAAATATAATGGTCGATTTATTGGCTACTACAAAATACGCCAATCTGATTAATATTTTAGCCGATAAATTGGTGATTCCGGAATTTGTATTGCAAACATGCAAAGCAGAAAAAATTGCTCCAGTAGCATTGGAGTTTTTACAAAATAAAGACAAGAGAAATGCCCAAATAGCCGAAGCTAAAACCTATCTACAAAAACTAAAACCGGCAGATAAACTTCCATCGGAAAAAGCTGCCGAAGTTGTTTTGCGGGCTATTTCTATATAATTTATAATTGGACTTAAGAATATGACAATCAACGAAAAACAAGATGAGATTATCGCCGAGTTCGAATTTTTAGAAGACTGGTTGGATAAATATCAGCAAATTATAGACAAAGGAATGTCTGCCAAAGGTATCGACCCTAAATATAAAACACCCGAATATTTGATAGAAGGCTGTCAAAGCAAAGTATGGGTAGTGGCAGAACTATGCGATGGAAAAGTATATTATCAAGCCGAAAGTAACACGGATATCGCCGGAGGTATTGCCGCTATGTTAGTCGAGATTTTATCCGGACACACACCTGACGAAATTGTGGATTCAGACTTATATTTCATAGATCAAATCGGATTAAAGGAGCATTTGTCTCCTACCCGATCCAACGGAATGTTAGCGATGATGAAACAAATGAAATTATACGCATTGGCATTCAAAGCAAAAGGATAAAATTACTCGCCATTCTTTTCCGGATAATCGATTGTATAGTGTAAACCGCGACTTTCTTTGCGTAATCCGGCTTGTTTGATAATCAGATAAGCGACACTGATAATGTTGCGCAATTCGCATATTTCGCGCGAAACAATAGAACGATCGAATAATTCTTCCGTTTCGCGATACAATATTTCCAAGCGTGCCATAGCTCTTTTTAAACGAAGATTCGAACGAACAATCCCCACATACGCACTCATTAATTGTTCCACCTCTTTGGTACTCTGAGTAATAAGTATCATTTCTTCGTTCAGTGAAGTACCGTCGTCATTCCAACTCGGAATATTCTCCTGAAAAGAATAATTATTGAAATGTTGCAATGAATGTCGTGCCGCCGAATCGGCATACACCACAGCCTCAATAAGCGAATTGGACGCCAAACGATTAGCTCCGTGCAAACCCGTACACGAACATTCGCCCGCTGCATACAAACGATTAATAGATGAAAGCGCATTTTTATCCACCACAATTCCGCCACACAAGTAATGAGCTGCCGGAGCTACAGGTATCAAGTCTTTAGTTATATCAATACCTACGGTAAGGCATTTTTCGTAAATGGTAGGAAAATGAGCCTTGGTTGCTTCCGGATCTTTGTAGCGCACATCTAAATACACAAAATCAGATCCGCTCAACTTCATTTCATTATCGATTGCCCGGGCTACAATATCACGCGGAGCTAAGGAACCTCGTTCATCGTATTTGTGCATAAATTCTTTCCCCTTGATATTACGCAAAACAGCTCCATAGCCACGCATGGCTTCGGTAATAAGGAAAGAAGGGCGTTCGTTCGGATTATATAAAACTGTCGGGTGAAACTGCACAAACTCCATATCGCGAATCACGCCGCGTGCGCGATGCACCATAGCGATACCATCACCCGTAGCAATCAGCGGATTAGATGTATTTAGATAAACATTACCAATACCTCCGGTAGCCAACATAGTCACTTTTGACAAGAAAGTGTAAATATTCCTGTTTTTTTGATTCATGATGTAAGCACCATAGCACTCCACATCTTTTGTCTGACGGGTAATTCGTTGTCCTAAATGGTGCTGAGTAAGTATTTCGATGGTGAAATGATGTTCGAAAACAGTAATATTAGGATGTGCCAACACTTTTTTCACCAACGACATTTGTATTTCCGCCCCCGTACTGTCTTTATGATGAAGAATACGATGCTCGGAATGACCACCTTCTCGATGCAAATCAAAATCGCCTTCTTGATTTTTGTCAAAAACGACTCCCCAACGAAGCAATTCCTCAATCTGCGCAGGCGCTTCACGCACAACCTTTTCTACGACTGAAGGATCACAATGTCCGTCGCCACAAATAAGCGTATCTTCAATATGTTTCTGAAAATTATCCGCCGTATCGGTAACCGAAGCAATTCCACCTTGGGCATAATAGGTGTTTGCCTCGTCTAATTTTTCTTTACAAACAAGTGCTACTTTACCTTTATCGGCGACCTTGAGGGCAAAGCTCATACCGGCAATGCCGCTCCCTATTACCAAAAAATCAAATTTGTGTACCACCGTATTATTTTTAGTTTTCTATTTTTATTTTACTCGCCGGATACCATGCTGCAAAAAATCCCATAATAAGAACGGTAACAAATACCAACAAAACATCCAACATCTCTAAATGAACCGGATAAGCTGTTACAATAGCGTTAACCCCTCCCGGTAAGGAAATAAATCCGAATTGTTCTTGCAAAATGCAAATCAAAGAGCCCAATATAATTCCTACCAATGCTCCTAAAGCTGAAATCAACCAACCTTCGAACAAAAATATCCTACGAATTAACTGTTCATCGGCACCCATATTACGCAGCGTTTGTATATCGTCTTTTTTATCAATTATCAACATTGACAAAGAACCGATCACATTAAATACCGCTATCAGAAGAATAAAGCTGAGAATCAAATAAGTAATCCACTTTTCTATTTTCATTATCTTGAAATAATCTTCTTGTTGTTCGTAACGGTCGAGCACCTTAAAATTACTTCCTAACGAAGTTTGTATTTCTTGTTTCACTTTATTGAAATCAACTTTATCAGAAATTTTAAGTTCGACCGAAGTAACAAAAGTCGAATCATATTGAAAAAGCTCGCGCGCCAATTGAATTGGAATAAGTATCACTTTCGAATCATATTCGTCTTGCTGCACGGCAAAAACGGCAGAGCAGAAAACATAGTCGAGCGTAAAACTTTCTTCCGGACGGGAAAGATTTACCCGTTCCATGCGGCGAGGTGCATAAATATAAATCGGTTGATTAAAATAAGGAGCTACACCCAACTTTGCAGCTAAACCAATACCGGGAACAGCGTAATTAAAAGCATTATCTTTCAACAAAAATTCCCCATTTAGGATAAGGCGCTTCAGATCGACCATCCGGGCAAAATCATCGCTCACTCCTTTTACCAAAGCCGGTGTTTGTCGTTCTCCAAATCGAAGCATGGCATTTTCTTGTAATACTTCACTAAAACAAATCACATTCGGATTTTGGCGTAGCGAAGCAATTTCTTTTTGTTGCACGGAAAATGATTTTCCTTCGACCAATATTATTTTTAAGTCGGGATCGAAAGCGCTGAATAAATTTTCGATTAGCGAGCCAAAACCATTAAATACGGACAATACACACACTAACGCCAATGTTCCCACAGCAACTCCACAAACCGAAATAGCTGAAATAATATTGATTACATTGTGCGATTTCTTCGAGAAAAGATATCGGCGGGATATATATAGAGCGAGGTTCATTTTTTTATTAGCAAATTAGCAAATGGATAATTAGCAAATAAAAATCATTTCCAAATCTGCTAATTCCCGAATTGGCTAATTATTTTTTAAGCAGTTCATCAATTCGTTCCAGATAATTAAGCGTATCATCAATATGAAAAACCAGTTCGGGAATAATACGCAACTGATTTCGTACACGGTTGCCCAATTCAAAACGAATAGCTTTGCTTTGCTCTTTAATACCGGCAAGAATCTCTTCGGCTTTCTCGCTGGGAAAAATACTGATATTTACATGCGCTATACTCAAATCGGGACTGACATTCACGCGTGTTACACTAAGTAATACTCCTCGAAATTGCCGGGCATAAGTTAAGAAAATATCACTCAGGTCTTTTTGCAAAAGACGACCTATTTTTTGTTGTCTGGTAGTTTCCATGTATATATGTGCTAATTAGCAAATTCGATAATCGGCAAATGTAGCAAATAATCAACAAATGCAGCAAAATAATTAGCTAATTCTCGAATTTACTAATTGGCTAATTATTACCTTTGTGCCGAATTTTATTACACATTATATGAAACGCGTTAAACTATTGCTTACGACATACTTCTTATTTGTTCTCTTTTTTATTTTTCAAAAAATAATTTTTCTGATCTATCACTGGGGTGAAAGCAGTAAAGAAAGTTTGGGTAATCTGTGGGGCGTAATTGCTCACGGATTTGAAATGGACTTAACAGTTGCCGGATATGTTACCATACTTCCTTTGCTTATTTTGCTGCTGTCTGTTTGTTTCACGGGCAGATGGTTTGCACGCGTGCTGCAAGGATATTTCGGATTAATTTCAGCATTACTTGCCATTATTTTTATCAGCGATATGGTATTGTATTCTTACTGGGGTTTTCGTATAGATGATACCGTTCTTGGTTATATCATTAAACCCAAGGAATCAATGGCAAGTGTACCGTATTGGATGCTTCTGATAGGCTTTGCAGCCATGGGTGCGATTGGTTACGGACAATATTACTTGCTTAAGTGTTGGGTAATTAAACCATTTCTCATATTACAAAAATCGACGCAACGAATTGCCGAATCAATTATCGTCGTTTTGCTTGCAGGAGTAATGTTTATCGCTATTCGAGGTGGTGTATTCGATTCTACGATGAATATGGGTCGTGTGTATTTCAGTGAAAACATGTACCTGAATCAAGCTGCCGTAAATCCGGTTTTCAGCTTAGTATATTCGATAGATCATGCCGAGAATTTTGCCGGACAATATCGTTTTATGGATAATAAGGAAGCACACGAAATTTTCAGTCAATTAATGAGTTATGATAAAACGATAGCAGTAGAATCTTGCCTTACAAATACTCGTCCGAATATTATCTTTATCCTTCTGGAAAGTTTCGGAGCAGATATAATGGAATCACTCGGTGGCGAAAAAGGTGTCACTCCGAATCTGAATCAATTGGCTGAAGAAAGTATATTTTTCACCAAAATGTACGCCAATAGCTTTCGTACCGACAGAGGCTTAGTGGCAGCTACAGGGGGTTATCCCGCACAGCCGAGCATGTCGATTATCCGCAATGCCAACAAATGTAATTCGCTTAAATCTATCCCGCAAACGCTTATCGAAAAAGGTTATAAAGCATCGTTCTTGTATGGTGGCGATGTCGATTTCGCCGGAATGAAAACCTATCTTGTCTCGCAAAAAGTAACTGACATTACCAGCTATTATAATTTCCCCAATAATGAGCGAATAGCTCGTTGGGGTGTTCCAGATCATTTCGGTTTTAATCGTTTTTACCAACAAATTACCAAACAAGAAGAAGAACCCTATTTTAAAATGTTTCTCACATTAAGTAGTCACGAACCGTTTGATGTTCCTTACCAAAAGTTCAAACATCCGTATGTGAACTCGGTAGCTTATACGGATAGTTGTTTGGGTGTTTTTATTCGTGATTTGAGAAAATCTAAACATTGGGAAAATACATTACTCATTCTGATACCTGACCACGATATGGGGTATCCCGAAAATATTCCACATTACAGCCCCGAACGACATAATATTTTTATGATTTGGGCAGGAGGCACTATCAAGAAACCAATGCGTGTGGATAAATTTTGCTCGCAAACAGATATTGCAGCCACATTACTTTCACAGTTACATATCGATTACAGCGATTTTCCTTTTAGTAAAGATATTCTAAATCCCACTGCACCCGAGTTCGCTTTCTATACTTTTAAAGATGGCTTTGGAATGATAAATCCGGATGGTGCAATCGTCTTTGACAACACTTCCGAAAAAGTAATTTTTCAAACAGGAAGCAATAATGAAAAAGCACTGCAAGAAGGGAAAGCCTATCTGCAATACTTATTCGACGATATTGCAAAAAAATAAATTACTTTACAAAATATTTTTCAAACCCTTTTGTCCAAATAGTTTCAAATTTTCCTTCTTTGTTCAGGAAAATAAAATATGCTTCTACATTCGGTAGTTTTTCAATAAACTGTTTGCTCTTTTCCAATCCGAATACCATACACGCCGTAGCATACGCATCAGCATCGGTAGCATTAGGTGCTACAACAGTAACACTAAGTAAATTATGTTCGACAGGATAACCTGTAGCCGGATTTATCTCATGTACATATTTTTTACCATTATGGTAATAATATTTATGATAATTGCCGGAAGTGGCAAGTCCCGTATTTTTTATTTCTATTACCACTTCAATCTCATTAATGGTGCTGGTACTATCTTCAATCGGTTTATTAATACCCACACGCCAACTATCGCCACGCGGGCTGTTACCTTTGGTCATAATTTCACCTCCAACTTCCACCATATAATTACTTATCCCTTTCGACTCAAGGAAATTGCCAATTACATCGCTGGAGAAACCTTGTGCAATAGCATTGGCATCAAGTTGTATTTGCGGACTTTGTTTGATAATCCGATTGCCTTCCAACTTTACTTTTTGGTAACCTATAAAAGGTTTCAGGCTATCAATCATAGCTTGTGTCACAGTTTGTCTTTTCCCTTTATTAAAACCCCATAAACGAACCAGAGGACCAACCGTCATGTCGAATGTGCCATCGGTTTCAGCTGCTATTTTTTGTGCTCGAATAAATACAACTTTGAATAATGAATCTACCTCAACCTCTTCATTTCTATTGATGCACGAAATAATGGAAGTACTATCAAAAACAGACATGGACTTGTCTATCTTACGCAATTCAGCCATAATTTCCTGTTGATAATTTGTGCCGTTTTTATCCAAATAAGTAATCCGATATGTAGTACCTTGCACAAATCCGTTAAAAGTTACTGTTTGTAATTGTTCTTCTTTATTTTTATCAAAATTAAAAAACAAGAAGAAAGCTCCAACTGCAATAATTATCAATGGGAAAATCCATTTTTTGTTTTTCATAAGTTATTTTTCTATGTTCAGTAAAAATTCTTTCATATCTAAGCCTAAAGCATATCCCGTTAAGCTTCCATGGGAGCCCACTACCCGATGACAAGGAATAATAATTGGTATAGGATTACGATTGTTGGCACCGCCGACTGCACGACAGGCTTTAGGATTACCGATAGATTTCGCCAACTCGCCGTACGAAATACTTTTACCATAAGGAATTTGTTGCAACGCCTGCCAGACAGTTTGCTGAAAATTCGTTCCTTGTGGTTTTAATGGCAAATCGAATTGCGTTCTTTTTTTTGTGAAATATTCCTCTAGTTGTTGTACACAATTGTTTCCTAATACCCAACCGGTAGTTTCGCTACTTTTAGTTTTGACTGGTCGTATTCGGGTAATAAAATCCGATTCTCCGGTTATTTCCAATAGCCCTACAGGCGAATCATAATATATATTCATTTTCTTAAATAATTCGTTTGATTTTTGCAGCCAACCATGGTGCAAGGCCGACAAAGATAACTACTATTGCCCATAGGTTGCCCGTTGTTATGTTATAAGCGTGCAATACATTTACAAGTGTATCTCCTGACACAAAAGCAAACATTATCTCAAAAACAACTGTTGCTATTACCCATAAAATACCAATTTGGACATAATTTTTCGGTTTATTCTTTCCCAGAAGCGGTATAAATAATAAGGCTACTATAAAAATCAAACCGCAAAGAATAATACCGCTCAACGGCAATGCCAATGACCCAATTAACGGAGTCAGCATTTCATCCCTTAATACTCCATTGAGTATAGCAAGCGGAATGATAGAAAGCCATATCAACATAGATCTTCTAAACATACAAAATTTTATTAGTTAAAACTCAATCGTTGCCCCTTTCGGGTATCGTTAAACTTACCATTCTCATACACCAAATTGCCATTAATAAAAGTGTGCGAAATTTGATGAGAGAAAGTTACCCCCTCGTAAGGCGACCAACCGCATTTGCTCAAAATATTATTTCGAGCAACCCTCCAATCCTTTTTATCTACCAGCACAAGGTCAGCAAAATAACCATCGCGGATATATCCCCGCCTTTCTATGCGGAATAATTCTGCCGGTGCATGACACATTTTTTCTACCACTGTTTCAATATCTATTTTTCCTTGTATAGAAAGCTCTAACATAAGTGGCAAAGAATGTTGTACTTGTGGCATACCGGATGCAGCTTGCCAATAACTTCCTTCTTTTTCGGAAAGTAGATGTGGTGCATGATCAGTGCCGATTATATCTATCTTGCCCGACGAAAGAGCCTCAACCAACGCTTCCCTGTCGTGAGCTGTTTTAATAGCAGGATTGCATTTTACCCGAGAGCCAAGTTCGTTGTACGCTTCTTCGTCGAACCAAAGGTATTGCGGACATGTTTCGATCGTGATGTGTTTATCGGCAAGCGGCATTTTGGCATCGAAAAGGGATAATTCTTTTTCAGTAGAAATATGGGCAATATGAATGCGTGTATTATGCTTTTTGGCTAACTCAACAGCTTGTGCCGTAGCTCGATAACAAGCCTCTGCTGTGCGGATAAGCGGATGATAAAACATAGGAAGCGCATCGCCAAACTGTTGTTTATAGTATTCGGCATTAGTTTTGATTACGGTATCATCTTCGGCATGAATCATCAACAAGACAGGGCTTTCGGCAAAAATCTTCTCCAAAACAGACAACTCGTTTACCAGCATATTACCGGTGGAGGAACCCATAAATAGCTTTAACCCACAAATTGCTTTCGAATTTATCTTTTTTATTTCTTTCAGATTATCGTTCGTTGCTCCAAAAAAGAAACTGTAATTAGCCAGTGAACTTTCGGCAGCTAAGTTCATTTTTTCTTCTAACAATTCTATGGTAGTAGTTTGCGGCACAGTGTTAGGCATATCCATGTATGATGTTATTCCTCCGGCAACGGCAGCACGGCTTTCACTTGCAATATCGCCTTTATGGGTAAGTCCGGGTTGACGAAAATGCACATGGTCGTCTATCACACCCGGCAGCAGGTATTTACCCTTAGCATCAATCACTTGGGTTTGTTGTAGTATATCTTGTGGTACTTCACCGACAAATACCTTACTTATTTTTTCATTTTCTATAAGGACCGAACCTGTGAGAATCTTGCGTTCATTTACTATAATAGCGTTGTGTAGGAGAATCATATTTTGTATTTATTTTTTTAAGCATAGCAAATGTACAAAAGAAGTTCCGATAGTTTGTCAAGTTTGTAAAGTTTTTAAAAGCTTAGAAAGGGGGAAAAAGAAAAAAAATTCTTCCCCTAGAATTGGTTGTTCTAAACAAAACAAACTGGAAATGAAACATTTACCCATTTATTAAAATTTAATTATCATTGTTTTTGTTTTTAATTAAAAGATTTTTACATTTGTCTGCTTCAGCGTGGAAATAAAAAAGCTACAAACAGAAAAAATCTTAAAAAGAAGGGAAGCCGAAAACTGAAAATAGAGTAGGCAAAATCAAAACCAACAATTTTTATGAAAAATTTTACTACCAAAAGTGCGAAGAACTTACTTCTCACATCTATTGTTTTGTTCCTAGCATCTTGCTATAACATTACAGAAATCAGACAACCGGCTTCTGTCTCCCCCGGAAGTGAGTTTGAGGTTGTTATTAAAGCAGGAATACAACAAACAAATGAACAGCCAAATAATGAGGCTAACGCTTTAGCTGGTATTATGCTTCCTGCTGATTGGAGTCTTTCTTCAACAAATAAATGTACCTATTCTATTTGGAAAGATAATGCTGTTATCCATACTGAAGATATGGAATTTGATGCAGATTATACAAATTTATGTAATGATAATTTGACTACAACAGGAGAATATACTTGGATAGGTCTTAAATCCAAAACTGCATATGATTATGCACACTATACTGTCCTTGATTCGGTTGTGTGTAAGATATATGTAAAAACCTCTACCGACGCAAATGGAGATTATCAATTACAATATGTGATTGGTGATAATGGACAACATTCTGACTGTGGAAACCCTTTCACCGCTGCAACCACCCCATTAAAAGAAGGTAGTTCATACTCACTATCATATCAAAATTATATTGCACCGTTACTCAGTGTAACAGGAACAAGCGGTGTTTATAATCCAAATGCTGATAACAACATCATTCGCTATGAATATTTTGATATAAATGGAAAAAAACTAAACGGCAAACCAACCAAAGGTTTTTATATAGAAAGCTGTATCCATGAAAACGGATCGCGTACCAGTCGTATAATGGGTGTGTATTAATTTTAAGAAAAAAACATAATAGAGATTATAACAAACCCCTCTTGTAATACAAGAGGGGTTTGTTGTTTTAATAGCACCATTTACTTTTTCTTATAAGGACAAAAAATACTTTTCACTTTCAGGCGAAGTACCCCCAGAACGCCTTCGGCAAAAACACCGCCACTCATTTTAGATATACCCAACACACGGTTTACAAACACAATAGGAATTTCCATTAGTTTAAAACCAAGTTTGTACGCGGTAAATTTCATTTCTATCTGAAAAGCATAACCTTTAAATTTAATTTTATCGAAGTCGATAGCTTCAAGTACTGCACGGCGGTAGCAAACAAAACCCGCAGTAGTATCGGCTACCTTCATACCCAATACGCAGCGTACATATTTCGAAGCAAAATATGACATCAGTACCCGTCCTATAGGCCAGTTAACTACATTTACACCTGTCAAGTAACGCGAACCGATAGAGAGGTCGGCTCCCTTTTCTTCACAAGCCTCGTACAACTTAATCAGATCATTCGGATTATGTGAAAAATCGGCATCCATTTCGAACACATAATCGTACTCCTTTTGCATTGCCCAACGAAATCCGGCAATATAGGCAGTACCCAACCCCAACTTTCCGGTACGCTCCACAAGGTATAGGCGATCAGGAAATTCTTCCTGCAACGATTTTACAATATTAGCAGTACCATCCGGAGAAGCATCATCAATAATCAAAACATCGAAAGCTTTTGGCAAAGCAAATACAGCACGGATAATGTTTTCCACATTTTCCTTTTCGTTGTAGGTAGGAATAATTACAATGCTGTCAGGCATAGATTCTTTATTTTTCAACTTTATATTGAGCAAAAGTAATAATATTTTACGGACAGTAACGATAGTTTATATTTTTTTAATGATAAAGAAAAAATTTAAGCGTAGATAATTATTGAGGACAGAAGACCACGACCAATGGAAACAATTGAGTACGGAGAGTTTAAACTTTAAACTTTGAACATTATAAACTTTTTGTACATTTGCAAAGCATAATAAATATCATTCTTATGAAACGATTACTAATAGGGCTGTTGCTCCTTTTTTGGGGTATAACATTTACTTTTGCTCAAAATAATTTGTCTAAAGACATAGCTGCCGGTAAATACGAACCGAAAAAACCTGTACAAATAGTTGCCATGAAAGGTGGTGAATCTTACGCACAACTCTCTTCTGATGGGAAAAAGATTATCAAAACATCTTTTAAATCGGGTAAAGAAGAGCAAGTTCTTTTCGAAGCAGACAAGACAAAAAATGTCAAACTGAAAAGTATTGAAGGATTTAGTTTTTGTCCCCGCGAGAAAAAAATGCTGGTTTATACCAATTCCGAGAAGAAATATAGCAGCTCATTCGAAGCCGAATATTATGTGTTCGACATCGACCGTAATCGCTTAGATGCCTTATCCGATAGCATAGGAAAGCAACGCGATCCAGTCTTTTCTCCGGACGGACAGAATGTGATTTTTGCTCGTGGCAATAATCTTTTCCTTAAAAAGTTGGCGTACGAAACAGAATCGAGCGTAAACAAACTCGATGAGTTTTTTGTAAACGGTATTACCGATTGGCTATATGAAGAAGCTTTCGGCAAAACAGGCCTGATCACTTGGTCGCCCGATAGCCGTCAAATTGCTTATGTAGCGTTAGACGAAAAAGAAGTCGCTTCATCTTCGTTCGATATTTTCGGACAAAATATCTATCCGCAAACGCTCACTCTAAAATATCCGAAAGCAGGCACCAATAACCCAAAACCAGCAATTTATATTTTCGACACTTATTATAAATCGACAAAAAAGGTAGATTTACCTGAAGAAGATTTTTATATTCCACGCATAATGTGGGCAAACGACCTTGAGAATGTCGCTATCTTTACGCTTAACCGTAATCAAGATCAAGTAAAAATGTACAGTGTAAACTGTAAATCGATGATTGCGAAAGTAATTCTAACCGAAACAGCAAAAGATTATTTCGACTATAAAAATCTTGATTTTGTACAATTCCTCAACGACGGTAAATTTACCTTTGCCAGTAAAAAAGACGGATTCCGGCAACTTTACCTTTACAATGCCAACGGGATCTTGAACAAACAACTTACTGCCGGAAAATATGATGCTACCGAATTTTATGGGTATGATTCTATCAAGAAACTGGTATATTTTCAAGCGGCAGGTATCTCTCCTACGAGTCGCGAAATTTACACTGTCGATTTAAAAGGCAAGCAAACATGCATTACTGACAATAAAAATGGTGTATCTTGTGGAAATTTTGGCAATAATTATTCTTACTTTGTAAAAAAATATTCAACAGTTAATGCTGCACCTATTTATACTATTTGCAGTACTTCCGGAAAAGAAATAAAGGTATTGGAAAACAATGATGAATTATCCAAACAAATATCATCTTTACCGAAAAAAGAATTTACCACCATCAATAATCTTCCGGCATGGATTGTGAAACCGCTCAATTTTTCCGAAACCTCTAAATATCGGGTAATAATGATGCAAAGCTGCTCCATTGATTATTTCAAAGTAGGTCTTGAACAAATCTTCGCTGCGAATGGTTTTGTTGTAATCGGCATTGACTCAAAAAATTTTGTACAAGCTCCCACGGATATAGTTTCGGCAGCCAAATATGTAGCAGCACTACCCTATGCTGATAAAAATAAGATCGGCATTTATGGAGATGCTTACACCGCATCAACAGCATTATTGGCTATGAGTACTGGTGAAAAAATCTTTACGGCAGGTGTAGTGATGGCTCCTGTTACGGATTATAAATTAGCTGCATCGGCAAGTATCGAGCGTTATTTGAAGCGTCCACAAGAAAACGCTAAAGGATATGAAAATTCACCAATAGCTTCGGCATCTAAACTGAATGGCAAGTTACTCCTTATACAAGGTACTGCTGATAAAAAAATACATATACAACAAACATATGTTTATACAAGTGCATTAATTAGTGCCGACAAGCAATTTGACATGCAAATTTATCCTGACCAAGAACATGATTTCGATGCAAAAACAAAAGCGCATGTCTATCAACGGATATTGAATTTCTTTATAGAGAATTTGAAGTAAGGAATTGAACTAAAGTCATTTTGCTATGAAAAAAAATGTTTACCTTGTTCCTCTCGTTTCGATGTACTTGCTATACTTCCTTTTGGCTTTTACAACAGGACTTAATAGCCCATTTTCAAAAGTAATCCAAACACAGTTTATTCTTTCTACATTCGAATCGCAATTTGGTAATTTGGCATTTTTCATAGCTTATTTTTTTATGGGGATTCCAGCCTCTATCATTATTAATAAGTTCGGATATAAAAAAGCAACGCTATATGCTATAGTTACATTAGTTGTAGGTATCGGAATCGTTTTTGCCGGGGGAAATTTAGGTTTAATATGGCTATACTTAGCAGGAATGTTTGTTGTTGGATGTAGTATTACCATTGTACAAATAGTAGTAAATCCAATGATCGCATCTTTAGGAAGTCCTCAAAGATCCAATAGTCGGATGAATTTTGGTGGTGCCGCTTTTGCTGTTGGAGGGATTTTGGCTCCGGTAGTTACCGGTTTAATAATTGGAAATGTAGCTATTGAAACATTATCAATAGCTGATGTAAATCCATTATTATATACAATGATAGGATTAGCTTTAATGGTGTTCATTATTATTTCTCTTGTTCAACTTCCGGAAACAGGCATCCGTCAAATTGGCAATGAAGAAAAAAATTATTCGGTATTATTAAATCCTAAATTTATCGTCGGAATTATTGCTGTATTCCTTTATGTCGGGGTCGAAGTAGCTACAGGTACCATTTCTTTTTTATACATAACAAATCATGCTAAAGGAGGGCTTAATATGAATCCTGAGATTGCAGGTTTTATTGTTAGTTTTTATTCTATCACAATGCTTATCGGTCGTTTACTCGGAGGCGTAATTGGGAGAAAAATATCAAGCCGACCACAATTAATCGGAGCATCTGCATGTGCATTAATTATGTATTTGATAGGAATATTTTTGCCGGAAACATTTACCATAAACATTACTTTCAATACATTCTCGGCGGCTGTTCCTATAAATGTATTGCTATTTGTTTGTATCGGACTGTTTACATCTGTGCTTTGGACTTGCATTTTCATCATAGCTACAGAAGGATTAGGCAAACAAACCAATATTGCCTCTGGAATTTTTATTATGATGGTTTGTGGTGGAGGTATTATACCTGTTTTACAAGGTAAGTTAGTGGATCTCTTTGGATTTGTAAACAGCTATTGGACTGGTGTAGCCTGTCTAACATTCATCCTAATTTATGCCGTATTTGTTGCAAAAAATAAAACAATAAAATAAAAGTGATCTCTATTCTTATACCAACCTACAATTACAATTGCTTCCGACTTGTTGAATCATTGCATAAACAAGCTGAAGCTTGTGCTGTTCCATACGAAATAATTGTAATAGACGATGCTTCAACTGAAAAAGAGCCGGAAAATCAAAAAATAAATTCACTTTCCCATTGTCAGTACGCAGAATTAAAACAAAATATAGGACGCTCTAAAATCCGTAATTTGTTGGCAAAAAAAGCCCAGTACGATTGCTTACTTTTTATGGATTGTGATTTGGAATTAATCTCAAAAAAATTTATAAGTAAATATATTTTATCTTATACAGAAAAAGAAACTATCATTTGCGGAGGATTAATATATTCCGAGACTCCTCCTGCCCGGAAAAATCTATATCTTCATTGGAAGTATGGACACAAAAGAGAAGTAAAATCAATACAAGAACGAAAAAGAAAACCTTATCAGAGTTTCTTAAGCAGTAACTTTTTAATAAACAAGTCTGTATTTTTACAAATTTGTTTTAATGAAGAAATAATAGAATATGGTCATGAAGATACTTTATTCGGTATTGAATTAAAAAAACAAAAATTTACTATTTTACATATAGATAATCCGGTTATACACTCTGGTTTACAATCTTCAGATCTTTTCATAGAAAAAGAGCAAAAAAGTATTGAAAATCTTCAACTTATTTCAAGATTTGAACAAATTGAGGTATTAAGTAAAGATATCCGTATATTAAAATATGGATTAATTTTAAAAAAATTACATCTGATAAATACATTTGCCTTCTTACATAAAGTCACAAAACCTTTACTTGAAAAACAATTAAAAAGTTCTTATCCTTCCTTATTCATATTGGATATCTATAAATTAACCTATTGGTGTACTTTGCAATAAACATGACATTCTGGCACCCTTCGACACTTATAACTATTTTTTATGGAATTTTTGACACAAAAACTCCTTTGGCACAAAATTGGTAGAATGGCGCTTTCGGAAATTAATTTAACAATATTATTAACATAAAAATTTGATAAGAAATGAACATCAAACCATTAGCAGATCGTGTGCTGGTAAGACCGGCAGCTGCAGAAGAAAAAACAGCGAGTGGAATCATTATTCCTGACACAGCAAAAGAAAAACCATTAAAAGGCGAAGTAATTGCCACAGGTAATGGAACTAAAGACGAAGAAATGATTGTAAAAAAAGGTGATATAGTCCTCTACGGGAAATATGCCGGAACAGAACTTGACCTTGATGGTGAAAAATACCTTATCATGCGTCAATCGGATATACTTGCAATTATTTAATTCAAGATTCAAAAATTCGAGATTTTGACAAATTGTAAATAATAAACTGTTAAATAATAAATATTATCATGGCAAAAGAAATTAAATTTAATATCGATGCTCGCGATGAGCTTAAGAAAGGGATTGATCAATTGGCAGATGCCGTAAAAATAACCCTTGGACCAAAAGGTCGTAATGTAATTATTGAGAAAAAATTCGGTGCACCGCACATCACAAAAGACGGTGTAACAGTAGCAAAAGAAATCGAATTACCGAACTCATTCCAAAATATGGGTGCACAAATGGTAAAAGAAGTTGCTTCTAAAACCAGTGACGATGCAGGTGACGGAACAACCACTGCAACTGTGTTAGCACAAGCTATCGTTTCAGTGGGTCTAAAAAATGTTACTGCCGGAGCTAACCCAATGGATTTGAAACGCGGTATTGACAAAGCCGTAACCAAAGTTGTGAAAAGTATCAAAACACAATCGCAAATGGTGGGTGACGACTATAACAAAATTGAGCAAGTAGCTTCAATCTCAGCAAATAACGATGCTGTGATTGGTAAGTTGATCGCTGATGCTATGCGCAAAGTGTCTAAAGATGGTGTTATCACTATCGAAGAAGCTAAAGGAACCGATACTACAATTGAAGTAGTTGAAGGTATGCAATTTGACCGTGGATATCTTTCTCCATATTTTGTAACTAATACTGAAAAAATGGAAGTAGAAATGGAAAATCCATTAGTATTACTTCATGACAAAAAGATATCTTCACTTAAAGAAATGCTTCCAATCCTTGAAGCAGCCGTACAAACAGGTCGTCCTTTATTGATTATTGCCGAAGATGTAGATAGCGAAGCATTGACAACATTGGTGGTTAACCGTTTGCGTGGGTCATTGAAAATCTGTGCAGTAAAAGCTCCGGGCTTTGGCGATCGTCGCAAAGAAATGCTAGAAGATATTGCCGTACTTACAGGTGGTGTAGTTATCAGTGAAGAAAAAGGTTTGAAATTAGATGCAACTACCATCGAAATGCTTGGTAAAGCTGAAAAAATCACTGTTAATAAAGATAACACAACTATTGTAAACGGTGGCGGCACAAAAGATGCTATTACAGCTCGTATAGGACAAATTAAAGCACAAATCGAAACCACAACTTCAAGCTACGATAAAGAAAAATTACAAGAACGCTTGGCTAAATTGGCAGGCGGTGTAGCAGTACTTTATGTAGGAGCAGCATCTGAGATTGAAATGAAAGAGAAAAAAGACCGAGCGGATGATGCTCTTTGTGCTACTCGTGCAGCCATCGAAGAAGGTACTGTTCCGGGAGGAGGTGTAGCATATATTCGTGCTATCAGTGCTTTGGAAAACCTAAAAGGTGATAATGAAGATGAAACAACCGGTATCGAAATCGTAAAACGAGCCATAGAAGAACCTCTTCGTCAAATTGTAGATAATGCAGGTAAAGAAGGTGCCGTTATTGTACAAAAAGTAAAAGAAGGCAAAGATGACTTCGGGTACAATGCCCGCACCGATGTGTACGAAAACTTCTACGCAGCGGGTGTTATCGATCCTGCTAAAGTAACTCGTGTAGCGTTAGAAAATGCAGCATCTATTGCTGGTATGTTCCTTACTACCGAGTGTGTAATTGCTGATAAAAAAGAAGAAAACCCAATGCCGGCTATGCCTCCAATGGGTGGTGGTATGGGTGGTATGATGTAGGAAAATACAATTAATAAGATTGAAAAATCCCTTGCTAAATTGCAAGGGATTTTTTTATCATTAATTTAGTACAAATCCTGGTAATGATTTTGACAAAGTACTAAGATTAGCAACCTGATAAGTTGCCGAAAAACGAAGAATAAAATCAATCGTAGATTGACGAGGACCTAATTTTGATCTTAAATAATCTTTAAATCGAGGTGTTAAATTTCTTTTCATAGGCACATTTTTTTGATTTATTTTAGTATTAAAACGCTGTACCTATATTTTTAGTATATTCACGAAAGAAAAAGTATGTTATAAAACATACTTTTAACTTTTATTTGTATTTTGTTTTTTTAAATTAACTATTAACACAATAATTATCAGATATTTGTTGACGGAGTTATAAATACTAGTTCGACAACCTGCATCATAGTAACAATCATTGAAAAAACTGATTTTATCTGGTATCTAAAAATGTCACTACTTGTTTTTAATCGGATATTAATTGAAGCTTTTATATTCTTCAAATCATAATATTGATCCAATATTTAACATACAAAGCTTGATTTTTATTCAAATCATATGAAAAGTTGAAAGCGAAATCGTATTTTTGTTTTCAATTTTTTTTTATAAAAAATGATTCTAATAGCAGACAGTGGTTCAACAAAAACGCATTGGTGTGTGGTAAAAGAGAAAACTATTATAACTGAATTTTTCTCTATGGGTATAAATCCATTTTACCAAACAACAAATGATATTGCCAAAGAAATAAAATCCTCAGTATTTCCAAAAATAAAAGATCCTATCACGAATATTTATTTTTATGGAGCAGGCTGTTCATTTGACACAAAAAAAAAGATGGTCGAAAATGCCATCCAGAATTTCTTTCCCAATAGCACCGTTGAAATAAATAATGATTTATTAGCAGCGGCAAGATCTCTTTTCGGAAACCAAGAAGGAATTGTATGCATTCTTGGAACAGGTTCAAATTCATGCCTTTATAATGGAAGAGAAATTATACGGAATGTATCTCCTCTTGGATTTATTTTAGGAGATGAAGGAAGTGGCGCAGTTTTAGGTAAGCGTTTTATTGGTGATTTGCTAAAAAATCAATTTCCAGAAAAGATTCAAAAACAATTTTTTGAGCATTATAAAATCTCAACAGAAGAAATAATGGAAAATGTATATAAAAAACCTTTTCCTAATCGTTATCTAGCTCAGTTCACTACATTTATAGCAACACACATAAAAAGCTCCTCTGCTTTGAAAGACTTAGTGTATCAATGTTTTTTCGATTTTTTTACAAGAAATATCCATCAATACGATTATCAAGCTTATCCTGTTTCTTGTATAGGATCAATTGCTGTCTGTTTCGAAGAAATATTAAAAAAAGCTGCTAATGATTGTAATATAAATCTTCATGAGATTATTAAAAATCCAATGAATGGACTAATCAAATACCATCAATAGAAAAAGAGCGTCGGTTGCTACGACGCTCTTTTTCTGAATTCAAAAAACAAAAATTTATAATCTCACAAAGAAAAATAATTCATACAATCTTCAATTTTAATAGTCCGCGAATTGGTGTAAGTTCCATCTTCATCATAACAATACTTAAATACTTTAGAGTCTTTCCCCAAATCAGCTGCACCATAAATATAAACAGTTGATTGTCCAGGTTCCAAACACTCCTCACATAAATTGCCATTCCACGAAAACCAAATATCTCTATCCGAATTATTGGTTACTTGTATTTGCGCATTTTCACAGAAATCAACATCTTCAATGCAAGAAGAAAATACCCCAAATATAAGAAAACCAATAAACACGACTTTGGGGTATTTTCTTTTCAAACCAATCATAACCTTAAATCTTTATTTTTTAAAAACAAAAACCTCGCCAAAAATTTAGCGAGGTTTAATTTTTAACAAAAAATAACTTTTATTTTTTGTTTCTGTTTGCGTAACGAGAGTTAAACTTATCTACACGACCGGCTGTATCCACCAAGTTCGATTTTCCTGTATAAAAAGGGTGTGACGAGCTTGAGATATCTAATTTGATAAGTGGCAATTTTTCGCCGTTAATTTCAATTGTTTCCTTTGCCACCGCCGTTGAACGAGAGATAAAGGTATCACCGTTAGACATGTCTTTAAACACGACCGGACGATAAGTTTCCGGATGAATTCCTTGTTTCATTTTACTATTTCTTTATATTGTTAGTATACAAATCTTAATAAGGCTCGCAAAGGTACGAATTTGTTTTTATTTTTCAAACATATTTTTGTACTTTCCTTATTTAATAACCGTACTTTACAACTCCACCTAACTCTTCCTCTATACGAAGTAACTGATTATATTTCGCAATACGCTCCGAACGACTTAGTGAACCTGTTTTTATTTGTCCTGCATTAGTTGCCACAGCAATATCCGCAATTGTAGTATCTTCGGTTTCTCCGGATCGATGAGATATAACCGCTTTATATCCATTCCGATGTGCCAGCTCTATTGCATCTAAAGTTTCCGATAACGATCCTATTTGATTTACTTTTATCAAAATCGCATTAGCACAACTTTCATTAATCCCTTTTTGAAGAAATTTTACATTTGTCACAAACAAATCGTCACCAACCAACTGGCAACGATTTCCTATGCGTTGTGTTAATAATCTCCATCCATTCCAGTCTTCTTCAGCCATTCCATCTTCTATTGAATCAATGGGATACTTATCTATCAAAGATTCTAAATAATCAACTTGTTGCTCTGAAGTTAATTGCAAACCGACATCTCCTTCATATTTTTTATAATTGTAAACATCATTTTCATAAAATTCCGACGAGGCACAATCCAAACCAATCTTAACTTGTTTTCCCGGCTCATAACCTGCATTTTTTATGGCAAGAACAATACTATCCAAAGCATCTGTCGTTCCCGATAAAGAAGGAGCAAAACCGCCCTCATCTCCTACTGCCGTACTAAGCTTGCGTTCATGAAATATTTTTTTCAAATGATGAAAAACCTCAGCTCCTATTTGTAATCCTTCGGCAAAAGAGTTAGCTCCTACCGGACGAATCATAAACTCCTGAAATGCGATAGGAGCATCCGAATGAGCTCCACCATTAATAATATTCATCATCGGAACCGGCATAACATATGTATTAACCCCACCAATATAACGATAAAGAGGCATATCTAAATACATAGCAGCAGCTTTGGCAACAGCTAACGAAACACCCAGTATGGCATTTGCACCTAGATTAGATTTAGTAGCAGTTCCATCCAGTTTTATCATTCTAGCATCAATTTCTCTTTGCCGTAGGACAGACATTCCTTCAATTGCTAAAGCAATTTTCTCATTCACATTTTGTACGGCGTTAAGCACTCCTTTACCTAAATACTTTTTTGAATCTCCATCGCGAAGCTCCAAAGCTTCATGTATTCCTGTTGATGCACCCGAAGGCACCGATGCTCTACCCATTATGCCACACTCCAAATATATATCTACCTCTACGGTAGGAAATCCTCTAGAATCAAGGATTTGACGAGCTATAACTTTTTCTATTTTCATGACATGAATTTTAAATTACATCTACAAAGGTAATAAGATTTTCGGAGCAAGCATCTTGAAATAAAAAAGGAAACAGATTAATCTGTTTCCTTTTTTAAACAAAAGTCATATAAAAAAACTATTACTCTTCGGTTTTAATTTCTGAAGTAGCTTCTACTTCAGGAGCAACTTCAGCCACAGATTGTTCTGATGATTGAGCTTTAGGAGTTGCTGATTTTTTAGTTGTAGAACGACGAGTAGCTTTTTTCTTAGCTGTTTTTTCTTTCAGCATGTTTTCATTATAATCTACCAATTCAATGATACACATTTCTGCTGCATCACCTAAACGAAAACCTGTTTTCAAGATACGAGTGTAGCCTCCTGGACGGTTAGCAACTTTTACCGCCACATCACGAAATAATTCCGAAACAACTTCTTTATCTTTTAAATAAGCAAAAACAGTTCTGCGAGAATGAGTAGAGTCATCTTTTGATTTATTGATAAGTGGCTCTACATATATTTTCAAAGCCTTAGCCTTTGCTACCGTAGTTGCAATTCTTTTATGCTTGATAAGTGAACAAGCCATATTTGATAACATTGCATTACGATGCGAAGCTGTTCTACCCAAATGATTGAATTTTTTATTATGTCTCATTGCTTTTTTTACTCTTTATCTAATTTATATTTTGCAATATCCATCCCGAAAGACAAGTTTAAACTTGCTAATTTTGCGTCTAACTCAGTCAATGATTTCTTCCCAAAATTACGGAACTTGAGTAAATCATTTCGATTGAAAGCACAAAGCTCGCCAAGTGTTTCTACATCTGCCGATTTCAAACAATTCAAAGCACGAACAGAAAGATCCAAATCAGTCAATTTTGTTTTCAATAATTGGCGCATATGAAGTACTTCTTCATCAAACTCATCGTTTGTTTCTTGTTCTGCCACTTCCAGTGTAATTTTTTCATCAGAGAATAACATGAAATGATAAATCAAGATTTTAGCAGCTTCTTTTAATGCTTCTTTCGGATGAATTGAACCATCTGTCAAGATTTCCAACACTAGTTTCTCATAGTCGGTTTTTTGCTCCACACGATAGTTTTCAATCGTATATTTTACATTACGAATAGGAGTATAAATCGCATCAATTGGTATCAATTGTACATCTGCTGAGTTTACCAATTTATTTTCTTCTGCAGGAACATATCCTCTACCTTTAGTGATATTTATTTCAAGCTGCAATTTTGCAGATGGATCTAAATTACAAATCACTAACTCTGGATTCAAAACGGCAAAACCGTTCAACACCTTACTAAGATCTCCGGCTGTTAAAACCTCTTTTTTTGTAACTGTTATAGTAGCTTTTTCAGCTTCTATTTCAGAATCAGTTTGTTTGAATCGAACTTGTTTTAGGTTAAGAATAATGTTGGTCACATCTTCTTTTACTCCGGGAACTACTGAAAATTCATGCTCAACACCTTCAATTTTGATTGAAGAAATCGCAAAACCTTCTAAAGAAGACAATAAAATGCGACGAAGTGCATTACCAACAGTAATACCATACCCGGGTTCGAGCGGACGAAATTCAAATTTACCTTGAAAATCGTTAGCTTCCAACATGATTACCTTGTCTGGTTTTTGAAATGCTAATATAGCCATGTATTTATTATTTAGAATACAATTCAACGATAAGTTGTTCTTTAATGTTCTCTGGAATATCTGCGCGATCAGGCATATGAAGGAATTTACCTCCCATTATGCTTTCGTCCCATTCAATCCAAG
>CAZJHO010000004.1:24065-29197 GCA_964546015.1 uncultured Paludibacter sp. | reverse complement strand
GATATTTGCTATGATTAAATCCATTCAACGAATTTACAATCACTTCCATTGATTTATCTCTTTCGCGAACAGCTACAACCATACCTGCTTTTACTTGGAATGAAGGAATATTTACCACTTTCCCATCTACAGTGATATGACGGTGGTTAACGATTTGGCGTGCCGCAGCGCGTGTCGGAGCAATACCCAAACGATATACTACATTATCCAAACGAGACTCTAATAATTGAAGCAATACTTCACCTTTGATACCTTTTGTACGAGAAGCTTTTTCGAACAAATTACAGAATTGTCTTTCCAGCACACCATAAGTGTACTTTGCTTTTTGCTTTTCTTTTAGCTGGATACCGTATTCCGAAATCTTTTTGCGTTTGTTTGCTCCATGCTGTCCAGGAGGATAATTTCTACGAGTAAGATTTTTATCCGGTCCAAAAATAGCTTCACCGAATTTACGAGCAATTCTCGTTTTTGGTCCAATATATTTTGCCATTTTTTTAGTAATTGTTTTTTTTATTAATTAACTTTAAAAAGAAACTCCGAAAAAACTAAACACTTTGTGTTGCCGCATATTACAGAGAGGTTTGAATTGTAATCCATACACAAACCATTCGTTTTTCCGAAAAAATCTTTGGAAAAATTTCTTATACTCTACGGCGTTTTGGAGGACGACATCCGTTGTGCGGAAGTGGAGTAACATCAACGATTTCAGCCACTTCGATACCTGCACCATGCACTGTACGAATTGCTGACTCACGACCGTTACCCGGACCTTTTACATACGCTTTTACTTTACGCAAACCTAAGTCATATGCTACTTTTGCGCAATCTTGAGCTGCCATTTGAGCAGCATAAGGAGTATTCTTTTTAGAGCCACGAAAGCCCATTTTACCTGCTGAAGACCAAGAAATTACTTGACCTTCTCCGTTTGTAAGAGTAACAATGATATTATTAAATGATGAGTGAACATGTAATTGTCCTACTCCGTCAACTTTAACGACTCTTTTTTTCGCTGCAACTGTTTTCTTTGCCATAATAAATTCTAGTTTTTACTAACAATTTAGTTGTTATTTAGTTGCTTTTTTCTTGTTGGCAACTGTTTTCTTTTTACCTTTACGAGTACGCGCATTATTTTTAGTACTTTGACCACGAAGTGGCAAACCAATACGGTGGCGTACACCACGATAACAACCAATGTCCATCAATCGTTTGATGTTCAATTGTACTTCCGAACGAAGATCACCTTCCACTTTAAATTCCGCTCCAATAATTTCACGGATTTTAGAAGCTTGGTCATCTGTCCAATCTTTTACTTTGATATTAACATCAACTCCTGCGAGTTCTAAAACTTTTTTCGCGTTGCTGCGACCTATTCCGTAGATGTAAGTTAATCCAACCTCACCTCTTTTATTTTGAGGCAAATCTACTCCTGCAATTCTTATAGCCATAAATTAATTTTCTGCAAAGATAATAATTATCCTTGACGCTGTTTATACTTAGGGTTTTTCTTATTAATAACATACAAGCGACCTTTTCTTCGCACGATTTTACAATCTGCAGTACGCTTTTTAATTGAAGCTCTGACTTTCATATTTTTTTATTTTTTGTGTAATCATTTTCTAGTTCAAGGCTTAACAACTTAAAACTTTGAACATGAAACTTTAAACTTCTTATTTATAACGGAACGAAATACGACCTTTCGATAAATCGTAAGGAGACATTTCTACTTTCACTTTATCACCCGGTAATATTTTAATATAGTGCATACGCATCTTTCCTGAAATATGGGCTATAATCTCGTGTCCATTTTCCAACTCTACACGAAACATTGCATTTGATAATGCTTCTGTTATAATGCCGTCTTGTTCTATAGCTACTTGTTTTGCCATTCTTTATTTCTTCTTAGACATTTAGCACTTGTTCTATATATTGGAAACTTGATAAAATATCAGCCTTTCCTTTACGAACTGCGACTGTATGCTCAAAATGTGCAGACACTTTTCTATCGGCAGTACGAGCAGTCCAACCGTCCCGTTCAATAACAATCTCTTTTTTACCTTGGTTTATCATCGGTTCAATAGCCAAAACCATACCCGATTTTAATTTAGGACCGAAACCTCGTTTCCCATAATTAGGCACTTCCGGAGCTTCGTGTAATTTTTGGCCGACACCATGCCCAACCATCTCTCGAACCACAGAAAAACCTCTTTCTTCACAATATTGCTGAACGGCAAAACCAATATCTCCTATTCGTTTACCTTCCACAGCTTGTTCTATACCTTTATGTAAAGCTTCTTTCGTTGTTTGAAGAAGTTTTCTTACTTCTTCATTTACTTCTCCTACAGAAAATGTATAAGCTGAATCTCCATGAAAATTATTCTTAAAAGCGCCACAATCTACAGAAACTATATCGCCATCTTGTAAAATAACTTTTTCAGAAGGAATTCCGTGTACAACCTGTTCGTTAACAGAAGTACAAAGCGTTGCCGGAAATCCGTTGTAATTTAGAAAACTCGGTACAGCTGCGTTATCTCGTATAAATTCTTCAGCAACTTTGTCTAAGTGTTTGGTTGAAACACCCGGAGCAATTATTTTGGCCACTTCTGCCAAAGCTTTTGCCACAATCAGACAACTTTCGCGTTGAAGTTCAATTTCTTCTTCTGTTTTTAAGAATATCATCTTAATATGCTGCAATCTGACCTGAGCGTCCTTTTATTCTACCGGTTTTTAATAATCCATCATAATGACGCATTAGAAGGTGACTTTCAATTTGCTGTAAAGTATCAAGAACAACACCTACCAAAATCAAAAGAGATGTACCTCCAAAGAACTGCGCAAATTGATGGTCAATACTCAATAATTCAGCAAAAGCCGGAAGAATTGCTACAATTGCCAAGAAAATAGAACCGGGCAATGTAATGCGAGACATAATCACATCTAAATATTCTGCTGTGCGTTTTCCAGGTTTCACACCAGGAATAAATCCGTTGTTGCGTTTCATATCTTCAGCCATTTGTGTCGGATTAACAGTAATAGCTGTATAAAAATAAGTAAATGCAATAATCAAAAATGCGAACACAAAGTTATACCAAAATCCTGTATTATCCATAAAAGCTTGTGCAAATGCACTTGCAGTTTCTGATTTGGCAAAGCCAACAACAGTAATCGGAATAAACATGATTGCTTGTGCAAAGATGATCGGCATCACACCTGCAGCATTGACTTTCAATGGAATGTACTGGCGAACACCACCATATTGTTTATTGCCAACTACTCTCTTTGCATACTGTACAGGAATCTTACGAGTACCTTGTACTAATAAAATACAAGCAGATACAACAATAAATAATAAAATGATTTCTCCCAAGAACATAATTAAACCACCACCTGCATCACCTAAGCGAGAGGCAAATTCTTGAACAAACGCTCCAGGTAGTCGGGCAATAATACCCACCAAAATAATAAAAGAAATACCGTTTCCAACGCCTTTATCTGTGATACGCTCACCTAACCACATAACAAACATACTTCCTGCACAAAGAATAATGGTTGACGAAATAGAAAACCACCAAATAGAAGGTAAAGCATGTCCGGCACTTGCCATTTTTTGCCCAAGGTTGATTAAATAAGTAGGACCTTGTACTAACAAAATAATTACGGTCAAGTAACGAGTGATTTGATTCATTTTACGACGACCGCTTTCACCTTCTTTCTGCATTTTTTGGAAATAAGGCACAGCTATTGTCAATAATTGCACCACGATAGACGCCGAAATGTAAGGCATGATTCCCAAGGCAAATATAGAGGCATTAGAAAAAGCACCTCCCGAGAACATATCAATCACAGCCATCAAACCACCTTCAGTTTGAGCTTTCAAATCTGTCAAATGAGCAGGATTAATACCCGGAAGTACTATGAATGAACCAAAACGATAAATCAACACAAACAAAAAAGTTGTAAAAAGTCTCGTTTTGAGTTCTTCAATTTTCCATATATTCTTAATTGTCTCTATAATTTTCATGGCATTATAATTTTACTACAGTTCCACCTAATGCTGTAATAGCTTCTTCAGCTGATTTTGAAAAAGCATGAGCTTCAACTGTGAGTTTTGAAGAAATAGCTCCAGCATTCAAAACCTTTACTAAGTGTTTCTTCGAAATCAAACCGGCATTACGCAATTCTTCAATTCCTACTTTATCCAATTTAGCCGAATCAGCCAAAGTTTGAATAGTAGAAAGGTTAATTGCTTTATATTCTACACGATTTACATTTTTGAAACCAAATTTAGGCAAACGGCGTTGTAAAGGCATCTGACCTCCTTCGAAACCATCTTTTCTTGAGTAACCAGAGCGAGATTTAGCTCCTTTATGACCACGAGTAGAAGTACCTCCCATACCAGAGCCTGTACCACGACCAATTCGTTTTCTTGTTTTTACGGAGCCTTCTGCCGGTGTTAAATTACTTAAGTTCATATCAAATTTATTTTTTTAGACTACAATTATTTTTGAACTTCTACCAAATGTTTCACTTTTTCTACCATTCCCAAAATTTGAGGAGTAGCTTCGTGCTCAACAACGGCATTTATTTTGCGTAAACCAAGTGCTTCCAAAGTTAACTTTTGAACTTTAGGACACTTAATTTTGCTGCGTACTTGTTTAATTTTTATAGTTGCCATAAATATCTTTTTAACCGTTAAACACTTTTTCTAAACTAACGCCACGATTTTGAGCAACTGTATAAGCATCACGCATTTGACTCAATGCTTCAATGGTTGCTTTTACCAAGTTGTGAGGATTTGAAGAACCTTTTGACTTAGCCAACACATCGGTTACACCAACACTTTCGAGTACCGCACGCATCGCACCACCGGCTTTTACTCCGGTACCGTGTGAAGCTGGTTTTAAAAATACTTGTGCACCACCAAATTTAGCAATTTGTTCGTGAGGAATAGTTCCTTTGCGAACAGGCACTTTCACCAAGTTTTTCTTTGCTGCTTCAACACCTTTCGCGATAGCAGCAGTTACTTCACCTGCCTTACCTAATCCCCAGCCAACGATTCCGTCTTCGTTACCTACAACAACAATTGCCGAAAAGCTGAATGTGGATTATGAAACAAGTGAAAAAGTGATGATGGG
>CAZJHO010000004.1:0-24055 GCA_964546015.1 uncultured Paludibacter sp. | reverse complement strand
CGACCACCTTTGGTTACTTTAGTAACACGATTAATAGCTACCAAACGGTCTTTTAGCTCTAAATCGTTAGTGGTTTTTACTCTATTATTATTTTCCATAATCTCTTAAAATTTTAAACCTCCTTTACGAGCACCCTCAGCTAATTCTTTAACACGACCATGATATAGGTAACCGTTACGGTCAAAAACTACTTCACTGATACCTGTGCCGATAGCTGCTTTTGCAATTAATTCACCAACTTTAGCAGCTTGCTCTTTTTTAGTTACTTTATCTTTTAAGCCTAATGAAGAAGCGGCGGCTAAAGTTTTGCCTTGTACATCATCGATTACTTGAGCATAGATTTGAGAATTGCTTCTAAATACAGTCAAGCGAGGCTTTGCTGTGGTACCCGAGATTTTATTCCGGATATGCAATTTTATTTTTTGTCTTCTTTCTAATTTTACTGACATAGCTCTAAAATTTATTATTTAGCACCTGCAGATTTACCTGCTTTACGACGAATAACTTCGCCAACAAACTTAACACCTTTTCCTTTGTATGGTTCTGGTTTGCGGAAAGAACGAATCTTTGCACATACTTGACCAATAAGCTGCTTGTCGCAACTTTCAAGGATTACAAGAGGGTTTTGATTACGCTCCATTTTAGTTTCTACCTTGATTTCTTTTGGTAATGCTAAAAAGATTTGGTGCGTATATCCCAAAGAAAACTCAAGTATTTGACCTTGATTAGATACACGATAACCAACTCCGACTAATTCCAATTCTTTTTTGTAACCTTCGGAAACACCGATTACCATATTATTGATCAACGAACGATATAATCCATGCATTGCACGATTTTGCTTTTCGTCATTTGGGCGAGATACGGTACAAATACCATTATCCACTTCAACAGTAATATTTGGATTAATTGGTTGTGTAAGTTCTCCTTTAGGACCTTTTACAGTTACAATTGAATTATCTACAGAAATTGTAACGCCTTTAGGTAAGTTGATGGGTAATTTTCCTATTCTTGACATGCTTAGTTCCTCCTCTTCATTAATAAACAAAACATAAAACTTCGCCACCCACATTCAAATTGCGTGCTTCCTTATCAGTCATCACACCTTTTGAAGTTGAAAGAATAGCTATTCCCAAACCATTAAGAACCGATGGAATTTCTTTGTGCCCGACATATTTACGCAAGCCGGGGGTAGAAATACGAATCAGTTTCTTAATCGAATTTACTTTGTTAATAGGGTCGTATTTCAAAGCGATTTTGATTGAGCCTTGAGGACCATCTTCAACAAATTTATAATTAAGAATATAGCCTTTTTCATGCAATATTCTTGTGATTTCCTTCTTCAAATTTGAAGCAGGAATTTCTACCACCCGATGGTTTGCTTTGATCGCATTACGCAATCGGGTTAAGTAATCTGCTATTGGATCTGTCATATTAAAATGATTTAAATTGATTCCGACTACCGGAACAATATTTAATAATTTACTATTTTTCTATTTACAAATTAAACTTTATACAATCAACTATCTTTAAAATAGTTCTATTTAATTGTAAATCGTAAAATTGTAATTTGTTTTTACCAAGATGCCTTTTTCACGCCTGGGATCAAACCTTTCGAAGCCATTTCGCGGAATTGAATACGCGAAATACCAAATTGACGCATATACCCTTTAGGACGACCTGTTATTTTACAACGGTTGTGTAAACGAACTGGAGAAGCATTTTTTGGAATACTCTGTAGTCCTTCATAGTTTCCTTCGGCAAGCATTTGAGCGCGTTTTGCTGCATATTTAGCAACCATCTTTGCGCGTTTTACCTCGCGGGCTTTCATTGATTCTTTAGCCATTGTATCTTTCCTTTTATTAGTTTTTCTTAAATGGTAAACCGAATTCTTTCAACAAAGCAAAACCTTCTTCGTCGGTTTTCGCTGAAGTAACAAGAGTAATGTTCATACCCAAGATACGAGCTACGCTTTCGATGTTGATTTCAGGGAAAATGATTTGTTCTTGGATACCGAAAGTATAGTTACCTCGACCATCCAATTTGCTCTCAATCCCTTTGAAATCACGGATACGAGGAAGCGCTACTCGAACTAATCTTTCCAAAAATTCGTACATTCTGTCTCCACGAAGCGTTACACGAACACCAATAGGCATTTTTTTACGCAATTTGAAGTTGGAAATATCTTTTTTAGAAACGGTTGCTACAGCTTTCTGACCTGCAACTGCGGTCATTTCATTGATTGCATTTTCGATAATTTTTTTATCGGCAACAGCAATACCCAGCCCTTGGTTCAAAACAATTTTCTCCAATTTTGGTACTTGCATAATTGAGGTATAACCAAATTCTTTCATCAAAGCAGGTGCAATACGCTCTTTGTAATCGATTTTTAAGCTAACTGTGTTGATCATTTGATTACCTCCCCTGATTTTTTAGCAAAGCGGACCAATTTACCAGCCGCATCTTTTTTACGACCTATACGAGTTGCTTTGCCTGATTTAGTATCCACCAAGTTCAAGTTCGAAAGATGAATTGGCGCTTCTTTTTTCACAATTCCTCCTTGAGGATTTTTCGAATTAGGCTTAGTGTGCTTTGACACCATGTTGACACCTTCGACAACAGCACGACTTTGTTTTACAAGCACTTGCAACACGCGTCCTGTAGTACCTTTGTCATCGCCTGCTAATACGATTACTGTGTCACCTTTTTTAATATGTAATTTACTCATTACTCTTTAATTTTTTACAAAGATTAAAGCACTTCCGGTGCAAGTGATATAATTTTCATGTTTGATGCACGAAGTTCGCGCGCTACTGGTCCGAATATACGGCTACCGCGGATTTCGCCGGCATTATTTAAAAGAACACAAGCGTTATCATCAAAACGAATATAAGAACCGTCCGGACGACGGATTTCTTTTTTTGTGCGAACAATAACGGCTTTTGAAACTGTCCCTTTTTTTACATCGCTCGAAGGGATTGTACTTTTTACAGTTACTACAATCACATCACCCACAGTAGCATAACGCTTGCCGGTTCCTCCAAGCACACGAATACAGAGGACAGTTTTAGCTCCACTGTTGTCGGCTACGGTTAATCTTGATTCTGGTTGTATCATAATTACTTAACTCTTTCGATGATTTCTACTAATCTCCATCTTTTTGTTTTGCTCAACGGACGAGTTTCCATAATGCGCACAAAGTCACCGATGTTACACTCGTTCTTTTCGTCATGAGCATGGTATTTCTTCGTTTTATTAACGAATTTTCCATAAATCGGGTGCTTTTCTTTCCATTTCACGGCAACAGTAATGGTTTTATCCATTTTATTGCTGAAAACGATACCCGATCTTTCTTTTCTTAAATTTCTTTTTTCCATCACAATATTATTGTTGGTTAATTTCCCTCTGACGCAACTCCGTAGCTAAACGAGCAATAGTTTTGCGAGTGTTTTTGATTTGCATTGGATTGTCAAGAGGTGAAATACTGTGATTCAAAACCATACGATCAAGCAACTCTTTTTCAATTGCCATGCGTTCTTGAATCTCTTTGGTTGATAATTCTTTAATTTCTCTGATTTTCATATCCTTATGCATTTAAAGCAGTTGTGTCATAATCTCTTCTCATCACAAACTTAGTAGTAACAGGCAATTTTTGAGCCGCTAAACGCAATGCTTCTTTTGCAATGTCATAGCTTACGCCTTCTACCTCAATGATAATACGACCCGGAGTTACCGGAGCCACAAAACCTTCGGGAGCACCTTTACCCTTACCCATCCGTACTTCGGCAGGTTTTTTAGTAATCGGCTTATCAGGGAAAATTCGAATCCAAATTTGTCCTTGTCTTTGCATATAACGAGTTACAGCAATACGGGCAGCCTCAATCTGACGACCGGTGATCCATTTTGACTCTAACGATTTTATAGCAAAAGAACCAAAAGCCAACTGATGACCGCGTTGGGCATTACCCTTCATGCGACCTTTCTGTTGTCTTCTGAACTTTGTTTTCTTTGGTTGTAACATAATTCTTTACAATTCAATTTGTTATTATTTTCTTTTTTTCTTGAAGCCTTTGCCTTCCGAGCGACCACCACCTGAGGAATGTGAAGATCCGCCTTTTTCAGCAACAAATGATGGAGACAAGTCTTTTTTACCATAGATTTCTCCACGACAAATCCAAACTTTGATACCAATTAAACCTACTTTCGTAAGGGCTTCAGCGTGAGCATAATCAATGTCTGCACGAAGTGTATGAAGAGGAGTTCTTCCTTCTTTATACATTTCAGAGCGAGCCATTTCTGCTCCATTCAAACGACCCGAAATCAGAACTTTAATACCTTCGGCTCCCATACGCATTGTAGAAGCAATAGCCATTTTGATAGCACGACGGTATGCAATTTTTCCTTCTACCTGACGGGCAATATTATTTGCTGTGATAACGGCATCAAGTTCAGGGCGTTTGATTTCAAAAATATTGATTTGAATATCTTTGTCTGTGATTTTTTTAAGCTCTTCTTTCAACTTGTCCACTTCTTGACCGCCTTTACCGATGATAATACCCGGACGAGCTGTACAAACTGTGATAGTTACAAGCTTCAAAGTTCTTTCAATTATGATACGAGAAACACTTGCTTTAGCTAAACGAACATTCAGATATTTTCTGATTTTGCTGTCTTCAAGTAATGTATCTCCGTAGTTGTTCCCTCCAAACCAATTGGAATCCCAACCTTTGATAATTCCTAAACGATTACTTATCGGATTAACTTTTTGTCCCATTTAACTATTAATTTTGTTCGTTAGTATTTTTAGTATCAACTATTAATGTAACATGGTTCGAACGCTTACGAATGCGATATCCACGACCTTGTGGTGCAGGACGAAGGCGTTTCAGCATAGTAGCCGAATCTACTGAAATTGAGCTTACATATAAAGTAGCGTCTTCTGCTTTTTGACCTGTTTTTTGTTCCCAGTTGGAAATTGCTGAACGCAATAATTTTTCCAATCTGCCTGAAGCTTCTTTAGTAGAGAACTTCAACACACCAAGAGCCTTGCTTACTTCCATACCACGAATCATATCAGCAACTAAACGCATTTTACGAGGCGATGTCGGCACGCTGTTTAGTTTTGCAAAGTAAAGAGACTTTTGGGCTTCTTTTCTTGCTTCGGCAGCAATTCTTTTTCTTTTACCCATTTTATTTAGCTATTTTTTATTTTTTATAGACGATTAAACGGATTATTTTTTCTTGTTACCACCGTGTCCGCCAAATTTGCGTGTTGGTGAGAATTCGCCTAATTTATGTCCAACCATATTTTCGGTGATATAAACAGGGATAAATTTGTTTCCGTTATGAACTGCAATTGTATGACCTACAAAATCAGGAGAAATCATAGAGGCACGAGCCCATGTTTTAACCACGGCTTTTTTACCTGATTCATTCATGGCTAATACCTTTTTTTCCAATTTCAAATTAATGTAAGGTCCTTTTTTTAGTGAACGACTCATATTATCTACTTAATTTTTAATCGATTATTTTTTTCTTCTTTCAATAATATACTTGCTAGAACCTTTTTTAGGAGCACGAGTTTTGTATCCTTTAGCCAGCAAGCCTTTACGAGAGCGTGGGTGTCCTCCGGATGCACGACCTTCTCCACCACCCATTGGATGATCTACAGGGTTCATCACTACACCACGAACGCGTGGGCGTCGTCCTAACCAGCGCGAACGACCAGCTTTACCCGATCTTTCAAGAGCATGGTCTGAATTACCTACACTACCAATTGTTGCTTTACATGCGCAAAGGATTTTACGGATTTCGCCTGAAGGTAATTTTATAATCGCATAATTGTCTTCGCGGGAAGTCAACTGTGCAAATGTACCTGCCGAGCGAACCAATGCAGCACCTTGTCCCGGATTTAATTCAATATTATGAATAATCGTTCCGAGTGGAATGTTTTGCAAAGGAAGTGCGTTACCTACTTCAGGAGCAGCTTCTGCACCTGACATGATTGCTTGACCTACTTGTAGTCCGTTTGGAGCTAAAATATAGCGTTTTTCTCCATCGGCATAGAACAAAAGAGCGATACGAGCCGAACGGTTTGGATCGTACTCAATTGTTTTTACTACTGCAGGAACACCGTCTTTATTTCTTTTGAAATCGATTACACGATATTTTCTCTTGTGACCACCTCCGATGTAACGCATAGTCATTTTACCATCACTATTGCGTCCACCAGACTTATTAGTCCCTTTCAAAAGAGATTTTTCCGGTACATTAGTTGTAATCGTGTCAAATGTACCGATAATTTTATGTCTCTGCCCCGGTGTTGTGGGCTTTAGTTTGCGTACAGCCATTTTCTAAATATTGCTATAAAAATCTATTGTTTCACCTTCTTTCAATGTAACGATTGCTTTCTTGTAATCGCTCATTGCTCCTTTAATAATACCGCTTTTTGTATAACGAGATTTTTTCTTTCCCGGAATGATAGAGGTATTTACTGCTACTACAGTTACATTATACATGTCTTGGATAGCTTTTTTGATTTCAATCTTGTTAGCGTTTTTATCTACACGAAAACCGTATCTATTAAGCTTATCGGTAAGCATGGTCATTTTTTCTGTAACAATAGGTTTAATGATAATTCCCATCTGTTTACCTCCTTATGCGTTAAAAATTTGTTCAATTGCAGCGACAGAACCTTCAGTAAGCACTAAAAATTTTGCATTCAAAATTTTATAAGTATTTAATTCAGAAACGGTTACAACCTCTGCGTTCTTCAAATTACGAGCCGACAAATATACATTTTTATTTGGTTCTGATAAAACAATAAGTAACTTTTTATCAGCAACTTTTAAATTATTTGTCAAACTAACGAATTCTTTTGTTTTTGGTGCTTCAAAACTGAAATTTTCAATCACTGTAATACTTCCATCTTTAGCTTTGTACGAAAGAGCGGATTTACGAGCTAACTGTTTTACTTTTTTATTCAATTTGAAGCCATAATCGCGTGGAACAGGTCCGAATACGCGAGCACCACCTCTTAATAATGGCGAGTTGATATCACCACGCCGAGCACCGCCACCACCTTTTTGACGACCAAGCTTTTTAGTACTACCTGAAATTTCGTTGCGTTGTTTCGCTTTATGAGTGCCTTGGCGTTGGTTAGCAAGATATTGTTTTACATCCAAATATATTGCGTGATCATTAGGCTCCAAACCATAGATAGCGTCATTTAACGAAACTTTTTTGCCGGTAGCTTCTCCTTTAATGTTATATATATTAAGTTCCATGCTTATTTATTAATAGTTACGATTGAACCTTTTGCTCCGGGTACAGAACCTTTAACTAAAATAAGATTATGTTCCGGAATCACTTTTAACACTTGAAGATTTTGAACGGTTACTCTGTCGCCACCCGTACGACCTGCCATTCGCATACCTTTTACTACTTTAGAAGGATAAGAAGATGCACCAAGCGAACCCGGAGCACGCAAACGATTGTGTTGACCATGAGTAGATTGACCTACTCCGCCAAAACCGTGGCGTTTTACAACTCCTTGAAAACCTTTACCTTTAGATGTACCTACTACATCTACCCAATCTGCTTCTTCAAAAAGGTCAATAACAGAAATCTCTTGACCTAATTTGAATTCGCCTTCGAAACCTTTGAACTCGGCCAAGTGGCGTTGAGGTGCTACACCCGCTTTTTTTGCATGACCTAACTCAGGCTTAACTGTGTGTTTCTCTTTCTTTTCGATGAAACCCAACTGAAGCGATGAATAGCCATCATTTTCAACGGTTTTAATCTGTGTAACAACACAAGGACCAGCTTCGATAACAGTGCATGGAATATTTTTCCCATCAGCACTGAAAACGGATGTCATTCCGATTTTTTTTCCTAATAATCCTGGCATTTCAATTTTTATTTAGCCCCCTAATCCCCCAAAGGAGAAATTTAAAAGAGCATATTATTAATTTTGTGTTATTTTACTTTGTTTTCCTAAATTCCCCTTTTGGGGATTAGGGGTTTTACACTTTGATTTCTACTTCTACACCACTTGGTAATTCAAGCTTCATCAAAGCATCTACTGTTTTTGCTGTTGAGCTATAGATGTCAATTAATCTTTTATAAGATGACAATTGGAATTGCTCGCGCGATTTTTTGTTTACGAATGTTGCCCGCAATACTGTGAAAACGCGTTTGTGTGTTGGCAACGGAATTGGACCACTTACTACTGCTCCAGTAGCTTTTACTGTTTTTACGATTTTCTCAGCTGATTTATCAACCAAATTGTGATCGTAAGATTTTAATTTAATTCTGATTTTTTGACTCATCTTTGTTTTTAATTATACATTATTTATTTTATCGGGTTAAGAGTCATTCGCTAACCCAACATTATTTACTATTTTATTATTTACAATTTAGTATTTTTATCAAAAGAGACCAATAGTAAATTGTAAATGTTTAATTTGTGATTTATAGAAGTTCGACTTTTCCTTTAGCTTCGGCAACTACTTCTTTAGCAATTGAAGTGGAGACTTCTGCATAGTGCGAGAACTCCATCGATGAAGTAGCACGACCTGAAGTAATAGTACGAAGTGCAGTAACATATCCGAATAATTCTGCCAAAGGCACTTTTGCTTTTACGATACGAGCACCTGAACGGCTTGATTCCATTCCTTCTACTTGACCACGGCGTTTGTTCAAATCACCGATTACATCACCCATATTTTCTTCAGGAGTAACTACTTCCAATTTCATGATTGGCTCCATCAATACTGGGCGTGCTTTAGCACAAGCGTTCTTGAATGCTATTTGAGCACAAATTTCAAATGATAACTGGTCTGAATCCACAGGGTGGAACGAACCATCAACCAAAACAACTTTTAAATGCTCAACTGTAAAGCCTGCTAACACTCCATTTTTCATAGCGGCAGCGAAACCTTTTTGAACAGAAGGGATAAATTCTTTAGGAATGTTACCACCTTTTACTTCATCAACAAATTGTAAGTTACCTTCGAAACCTTCGTCAATAGGACCAACTTTAACAATAATATCGGCAAATTTACCACGACCTCCGGTTTGTTTTTTGTATACTTCGCGGAGCTCTACTTCCTTAGTGATAGCTTCTTTGTAGGCAACTTGCGGACGACCTTGATTACATTCTACTTTAAATTCACGCTTCAAACGGTCAATGATGATTTCCAAGTGAAGTTCACCCATACCTTCGATTACAGTTTGACCTGTTTCTTCGTTTGTTTTTACGCGGAATGTCGGATCTTCTTCAGCCAATTTAGAAAGACCCATACCTAATTTATCGAGGTCCTTTTGAGTTTTTGGCTCAACCGAAATACCGATTACCGGTTCTGGGAAGTCCATAGACTCAAGGACGATTGGCGCTTTTTCGTCGCAAAGAGTATCTCCTGTGCGGATATCTTTAAAACCTACTCCAGCACCAATATCTCCGGCACCGATAAAATCAACCGGATTTTGTTTATTTGAGTGCATTTGGAAAATGCGTGAGATACGCTCCTTTTTGTCGGAACGGGTATTATATACATACGAACCTGCTTCTAATTTTCCTGCATATACACGGAAAAAACACAAACGACCTACGAATGGATCGGTTGCAATTTTAAATGCAAGAGCTGTTAAAGGCTCATTAATATCAGGTTTGCGTGTGATTACTTTTTCAGGGTTACGAGGATCTGTTCCTTTGATTGCATCGATGTCAAGCGGACTTGGCAAGTACTTACATACTGCATCAAGCAAACATTGAACACCTTTATTCTTGAATGAAGAACCACAAATCATCGGATTAATTTGCATCGTAATTGTTCCTTTGCGGATAGCTGTCATAATTTCAGCTTCAGTGATGGTTGACGGATCTTCAAAATATTTTTCCATCAAAACATCATCGCATTCTGCGATTTTCTCCAACATTTTATCTCTCCATTCTTCGGCTTCTGCTTTGAATTCGGCAGGGACTTCTTCGATAGAGTAATCCGCACCCATTGTTTCATCGTGCCAATAATAAGCTTTCATGGTTACCAAATCAATGATCCCTTTGAATTTTTCTTCGGCTCCGATCGGAATTTGAATCGGACATGGATTTGCACCTAATACTTCTTTGATTTGGCGAGCTACTTCAAAAAAGTTAGCTCCCGAACGGTCCATTTTATTTACATAACAAATACGAGGCACTTCGTATTTATCAGCTTGACGCCAAACAGTCTCCGACTGAGGTTCCACACCGCCTACGGCACAGAATGCGGCTACAGCTCCGTCCAAAATACGAAGAGAACGCTCTACTTCTACGGTAAAGTCCACATGCCCCGGGGTATCAATTAAATTGATTTTATATTCGTCATTATTATATTTCCAGCGAGCTGTTGTTGCTGCGGATGTAATAGTAATACCGCGTTCTTGCTCTTGCTCCATCCAGTCCATAGTAGCAGCTCCATCGTGTACTTCACCGATTTTGTGCGTAAGACCTGTATAGAAAAGAATACGCTCCGAAGTTGTTGTCTTTCCGGCGTCGATATGCGCCATGATACCAATATTCCGTGTATAACCTAAATCGCCTTTTGCCATTTTTTATATCTCTCTTAAAATAATTTAAAATTTGAATTGAGCAAAAGCACGGTTCGCTTCAGCCATACGGTGCATGTCTTCTTTACGCTTGAACGCTCCTCCTTGATTATTATACGCATCAACGATTTCGGCGGCTAATTTTTCAGCCATCGAACGACCGCTGCGTTTGCGAGCAAAAATAATAAGGTTTTTCATGGATACTGATTCCTTGCGTTCAGGACGGATTTCAGTAGGAACTTGGAAAGTAGCACCACCGATACGACGAGATTTAACCTCTACTTGCGGTGTGATGTTGTCAAGCGCTTTTTTCCAAATATCTAGGGGAGCTTGTTGCTCATTAGATAGCTTTGCTTTTACAACTTCGAGTGAGCTGTAGAAGATATTATAAGCAATGCTTTTTTTACCACTTAGCATTAAATGGTTAACAAAACGGCTTACTGCCACTTCGTTAAATACGGGGTCCGGAAGGATAATCCGTTTTTTTGGTTTAGCTTTTCTCATTTTTGTTAAAATAATTTTGGTTGTTTGTATGCTTCAACTATTCCCGTTGGAATGGTTTACTCAACCTTCAACCGCGTCAAAAAACTTGTTTCTTTTGTCAAGTTTAAAGTCTTTTCAATCAACTTTAAACTATTTCTTTGCCGGAGCTTGTCCCGGTTTTGGGCGTTTAGCACCATATTTAGAACGGCGTTGCGTACGACCGTTTACACCGGCTGTATCCAAAGTTCCGCGAACGATGTGATAACGAACTCCCGGAAGATCTTTTACACGACCACCACGCACTAATACGATAGAGTGTTCTTGCAAGTTGTGTCCTTCACCTGGAATATAGGCATTCACCTCTTTTTTATTGGTAAGGCGAACACGCGCTACTTTACGCATAGCCGAATTTGGTTTCTTTGGTGTTGTAGTGTACACACGCACACAAACACCACGGCGTTGTGGACATGAATCCAACGCGGGAGACTTACTTGTGTACTCCAAATCTTGGCGCCCTTTTCTTACTAATTGCTGAATTGTAGGCATTTCTATTAATAAATTAAACTTTATTTTTTTAGTATACTTTGTCCAAAATGGGCTGCAAAGATAGATAAAGTTTTTTGTTGTGCAATGGTTTTCTTATTTATTTTTCAGAAAAAGCTATTTTTCCTTAACTTGATGACTCTAGTAGCAATTTTAAAGACAGTTTGCTTTTCCTTTTTAAATAAAATTTCTTTTATGTAAAAATCTTAATAAAAGCATGCTTTACATGATATAACTAAACTTTATACAAGAAGTATATCTGACATTTTCGAGTAATGACTCAAAAATTCCTTCAAAATTTTTATTACTTTTGCATCTTTCAGAGAACAAAACACATCGCTATAATGAGACCCGAAGACCAAGACGAAATCCTCGAAACACCAGAGAACAAAGACGAACAAGACGAAATTCAAACAGAAGAAATTCCTGCTGATGAAATAACAGAAAATCCCATGCCGGAATTACATTCATCTTACAAAGTACCCATCCTGAACGATGAAAATACCAAACATCACCTTTCGGGCATGTACCAAATTTGGTTTTTGGACTATGCTTCGTATGTGAACCTCGAGCGTGCAGTACCACATATCAACGACGGACTGAAACCTGTACAACGACGCATTCTTCATTCCATGAAGCGTATGGACGACGGGCGTTATAACAAGGTGGCAAATATTGTAGGGCATACAATGCAGTTTCATCCGCATGGTGATGTTTCTATCGGCGATGCACTGGTTACCTTAGGGCAAAAGGAAATGCTAATCGATTGCCAAGGGAACTGGGGAAACATCCTTACCGGTGATGGTGCTGCCGCTCCCCGTTATATAGAAGCTCGCTTATCTAAATTTGCCCTCGAAGTTTTATATAATAATAAAATTACTCCTTGGAAACCATCATACGATGGTCGAAACAAAGAACCTATTTACTTACCGGTAAAATTTCCGCTTCTGCTGGCACAGGGAACCGAAGGAATTGGTGTAGGATTAAATTCAAAAATACTACCACATAATTTTAATGAATTGATAGATGCCGCCGTGGCGTATCTCAAAGGTGAAGAATTTACTCTTTTACCAGATTTCCTCACAGGTGGTTCTATCGATGTAAGTCGCTATAATGACGGTCAGCGTGGGGGTGCGGTGAAGATCCGTGCCAAAATCAATAAAATAGACCAAAAGACACTTGCTATCACCGAAATTCCTTATGGTACAAATACCGTAACGCTTATCGACTCTATTGTTAAAGCTAATGAGCGTGGAAAAATCAAAATTCGAAAAGTGGATGATAATACGGCTGCCAATGTAGAAATTTTAGTTCATTTGCTGCCCAGTACTTCATCAGACAAAACGATTGATGCTCTTTATGCTTTCACCGCTTGCGAAACGAGCGTTTCGCCCAATTGTTGTATAATCAAGGACAACAAACCACTGTTTATAGGTGTGAGCGATGTACTACGCCATAATGTAGATTTTACCAAAGAATTATTGCGACAAGAACTCGAAATCCAAAAAACCGAATTATTGGAGCAATTACACTTTTCATCTTTAGAAAAAATATTTATCGAAGAACGCATTTATAAAGATAAAAAATTCGAAGAAAGTGCTTCTATCGAAGACGCTATCACACATATTGACAAACGATTAGAACCTTTCAAAAAAGATTTCATTCGTGAAATAACTCGTGAAGATATCGGTCGATTGATGGAAATAAAAATGGGACGCATATTGCGTTTTAACACCGAAAAAGCCGACGAACAAATTGCTTTGATGAAAGATAATATAGAAGAAATTGATTATCATTTGGCACATTTAGTCGAATTTACCATTACTTGGTTTACCGGTTTGCAGGCGCGTTATAGCAAGAATTTTCCACGCCGTACCGAAATCCGTAACTTTGAAACTATTGTAGCTGCCAAAGTAGTAGAAGCCAATGAAAAATTATATGTAAATCGCGAAGAAGGTTTTATTGGTACCGGCTTGAAAAAGGACGAGTACATATGCAATTGTTCGGATATGGACGATATTATTGTTTTCTTCAAAGACGGAAAATATAAGGTGGTGAAAGTGTCCGACAAGCTGTATGTGGGGAAAAACATTATGCACCTTGCCGTATTTAAAAAGAATGATAAACGCACTGTGTACAACGCTGTTTACCGTGATGGAAAAGCGGGTGCTTATTACATCAAACGCTTTGTTGTGTCAAGTATTACACGCAATACTGAATATGACCTTACTAAAGGTTCTCCCAGTTCAAAAGTGGTTTATTTCACAGCCAACCCAAACGGCGAAGCAGAAGTTATTCGCGTTACCCTCAAGCCAAAACCACGCCTAAAAGTATTGGTGTTAGAAAAAGATTTCTGCGATATTGCCATCAAAGGTCGTCAGTCGATGGGAAATATTTTGACCAAAAATGATATTTTCAAAATACAATTAAAACAAAAAGGAGGTTCAACATTAGGTGGTCGGCAAATCTGGTTCGACCATGATGTACTTCGTCTTAACTATGATTCACGCGGTGAATATTTGGGAGAATTCCACAGTGACGATTTAATCCTCGTTATTACCAAAGAAGGTGAATATTACACTACTAATTTCGACCCTACAAATCATTACGAAAATGATTTATTACGCATCGAAAAATTCAATCCCGACAAAATATGGAGCGTAGCCTTATTTGATGCCGAACAAGGTTATCCTTACATCAAACGCTTTACACTGGAAACATCACAAAAACGAGTAAATTTTTTGGGCGAAAATCCGGATAGCCGTTTATTGCTTATTTCTGACCAAATATATCCACGATTCCAAGCTATATTTGGTGGCGACGACGCTAAACGCGATCTGCTCGAAATAGATGTAGAAGAATTTATCGGCGTAAAAAGCTATAAAGCTAAAGGTAAACGCATAAGTACCTACGAAATAAAAGAAATGATCGAACTGGAACCAACACGCTTGCCAGAAAAGGAACCTGAAGACGAAAACGAAGATGAAATCAATGAATCGGCAGACGAAACTCCGGTAGAAACCCTCATCCCAACAACCAAAGAAATTCTTGATGAAGACCCCAATAAAGTAATTGATGAAATTACGGGACAGATGAGTTTGTTCTAAATAGTATAGTGTGTGTAAAGAAATCTGAAATATGAGTATAGAAAAAATAATACTCTTTTATTTTATCTGTATTAATTTAATAACTTTTCTAGTGTTTGGAATTGATAAACGGTGTGCCCGAAAAAACACTATGAGAATTTCAGAGCAAAATTTATTTATATTGGTAATTGTTGGAGGAGCTGCAGGAGCTTGGATTGGTATGTATCTTTTCAGACATAAAACAAAACATTGGTCTTTTATAATTTTCATTCCTTTACTATTTATCCTTCAGGCAATCGGAACATATTTTTTACTAAAATGAAAAAAAGCGAGCTATAATGTACTCGCTTTTTTCTAAATATTGATACAAGAAGAATTTCATGATTCTTCAATCCTTTTAGATATTAATAATGTGTTATCTGATTTTTGACAGAAACTTTGGCAATTTAATTATTGTCATTACCACCAGAAAAATCGATTACAAAAATAATGCACACCATTCGTCAAATTTTTCGACACTACTAATCCCATGCTTTATTAATGATTGGTGTATTTCTTCTATTGTTCGCTCTCCAACTCTAGTCTTAGAATAAAATTTATCGGCAAAACAGATTATTTTTTCTTCGATAGAAACGGGTTGCATATCCCTATGAGGCAACGGAAGATCGCGAAGCTCAATTTCTTTGAGGGAAATTCCTGTTCCAGTATGCCGCTCAGCAACCAAAGCATGGCGTGGAAGACCTTCGGAACGGAGCAAATTTGCTCCTAAAAAACCATGACAAATATAAGGATACTCACCGTGACAATCAATAGCTTCGGCTTGTGTCAGAAAAATACCAATATCGTGTAGCCATGCTGCTTCCTTAATAAACGAAATATCGGCATTCAGTTCCGGTTTATTGCGTGCTATATCTACTGCCTTTTCAGCTACCAGACGACTATGTTCAACTAAGATATGATAAGCTTTGCTCGATGGAGAATAATATTTTTCGATAATCGTAATCGGCTGCATATTTTTTGTGTAGTTTTGTGCAAAGTAAATGTAAATAGTTACGAGTTGCAAATTACGAACTACAATAAAATTAAACTAGTATTGAGTAACATAAATTTCAGACAGATGAAACGGGCATTATTTTCTATATTATCGGCAATTATTTTTCCCCTAAATATTCATGCAATTACAGTCGGGGCAGAACAAGGAGAGCAATATCTTCCTTTGCTCGAAAATAAAAAAGTAGCCTTGGTCGTAAACCAAACTTCGATGGTAAAAGATACACACTTATTATATTATTTGTTGGATAAAGGTGTTAATGTGCAAACCGTTTTTGCCCCTGAACACGGATTGAAAGGCGATGCCGGAGCAGGCAAAGAAATCGATTCGGGTACCGATAAAGATTCGGGCATTCAAATAATTTCTATCTATGGAAAAAATAAAAAACCAACCGCCGAACAATTGAAAGATATTGATATAGTTGTATTTGATATACAAGATGTCGGAACACGATTCTACACATACATCAGCACTCTGTATTATGTGATGCAGGCTTGCGCCGAAAACGATGTAGAATTGCTGGTGCTCGACAGACCAAATCCGAATGATTTCATTGATGGGCCGATGCTAAAAATGGGCTTTCAATCTTTTGTGGGAATGTACCCTGTTCCGGTATTACACGGCTGTACAGTTGGCGAACTGGCTCTGATGGCAAACAACGAGGGCTGGATTGGCGAAAAGCTATGTAATTTAAGAATTGTTACTGTTGCCGGTTGGCAACACAGACAGCCTTACAGCCTTCCGGTTGCGCCATCGCCTAATTTGCCTAACGACAGAGCTATTCAACTTTATCCTTCGCTTTGTTTATTTGAGGGAACGGGCGTAAGTGTAGGTCGTGGAACAGATTTTCCTTTTCAAGCAATCGGTTATCCCGACCCGAAATTCGGCAGTTTTACCTTTATACCACAAGCCGCCAAAGACAATTCTCTTATCCTACAGCAAGGCAAAAAATGCTATGGAATCGACTTGAGAAATGACTCTACCACAAGAGGTTTCAGCTTAAAATATTTGATCGATTTCTATAAAAAATCAGGACAAGGCGACAAATTCTTTACGCAACCGAGCTTTTTCGACCGATTAGCCGGTACAGACCAAATACGCAAAGACATTATTGCCGGAAAAAACGAAGCCGAAATTCGATCTGCATGGCAAAATGAACTGAATTTCTATAAAGAATTAAGGACCAATTATTTGTTGTATGATGATGCAGACTAAGCAAACTGCTTTACATCCTTCTCCGTGATAGTTTGTCCACTTAAGATAATGAGACGCTCCACTACATTGCGCAGTTCGCGGATATTACCTGTCCAAGAACGACCTTGAAGGGCTGTAAAAGCATCGGCAGTAAAAGTTTTAAATGCAATACCTTGTTCTTCGCAGATTTGAGTTGCAAAATAATTTACTAAAAGCGGAATATCTTCTTTACGCTGATCCAAAGCCGGCACATCAATCAATATAACACTCAGGCGATGATATAAATCTTCGCGAAAAGTACCTTTTTCTATTTCGGCTTTCAGGTTTTTATTAGTCGCAGCAATTACACGAACATTGATTTTAATATCCTTATCGCTGCCAATAGGAGAAATGACATTTTCTTGCAAACACCGCAATACTTTTGCTTGTGCCGATAAGCTCATATCACCTATTTCGTCCAAAAAAATAGTTCCACCATTCGCTTGCTCGAATTTACCAATGCGCTGTTTGATTGCTGAAGTAAACGAACCCTTTTCGTGCCCGAATAGTTCGCTTTCGATAAGCTCGGAAGGAATTGCAGCACAATTCACTTCCACAAAAGGCTTAGTGCAACGAAAGCTCAGCGAATATATCTGACGGGCAACTACCTCTTTTCCCGTACCGTTGGGTCCGGTAATGAGTACACGGGCTTCGGTAGGAGCTACACGACTTATCATTTCGCGCACTCTTTCCAAAGCAGCCGATTCGCCTATCATTTCGTATTTTTTATCGATCTTCTTTTTCAGAATTTTGGTTTCGGCAATCAGATTTGTTTTATCCAACGCATTACGAACGGTCACCAACAGACGATTCAGGTCAATCGGTTTTTCAATAAAATCAAAAGCTCCTTTTTTTAAGCATTCTACAGCAGTTTCGATATTTCCGTGTCCCGAAATAATTACTACAGGAGAATCAACCCCCACTTCTTTAATTTTTCCGAGCACTTCTATCCCATCCATTTCGGGCATTTTAATATCGGAAAAAATCAGGTCGTATCTATTGGTTTTCACTAAATCCAATCCTTGATGACCATTTTCTGCCAAATCAACAGTATGTTTTTCAAACTCGAGAATATCCTTCAGTGTATTGCGGATACTTCGTTCATCGTCTATTACTAAAATATGTGCCATATCTCTATTTGCTATTTTTTCAATTTACTATTTTTTGAATAAGCTGATCACTTCTTCAAAAATCTTCGAACCTAATATTTTTAAGCAGACAAAATAAAATAATCCACTCAAAATTATTTGTAGAAAAGTGAGCAGATAAATATTTAATTGTAACATATTACCCAACCAAACAATTGCTAATATTCCAAATGAAATAACGGCGTAAGGTGCAATATCTTTCAATTGTTCCCAAAGCGAATATTTCAATTTAGCCTGTACCACAACCAAATCGACCAATAAAGAGAGAATATTTGCTATAGAAAACCCTATCAACATCCGCTCAATATTATCTAATCCCATAAAAAGTGATAAAATAATCAACCCGTTACGAAGCATTTCCAGATTAAAATTCAATTTGGAAAAACCATGCACAGTAAGGGCATTAAGATTAAGTGTATGAAAAGGTGCAACAATAGCTGCAATAACAAGAATACGGAAATATGGCACAGCAGGAAGCCACTTGTCGGTAAGCACAATAGTTACTAACTCTTCGGCTAAGGCAAAAAGTCCTACCATTACCGGAAAAATAAGGAAAGCCGTGATGCGTATTATTTTACGAAAATAATTCCGTTGACGCTCCGGTTCTTGATTCAAATGCGAAAGGACAGGATAAGCTACACCGCTTTGCGTTTGTGTTATCACACTGCTGGGTATTTGCTGAAATTTATTAGCTTGAGTATAATACCCCAAATCCTGTACAGAGTACATTCGTCCGATAATAAGATTATAAATATTCTTAACCACAGCATTAACAAATGAAGTAAACAACAGGAACACACTAAAGGAAAATACTTCTTTTATCACCCTGAAATCGGTTTTCTTCACAGGTCGCCAAGAACTGAATACCCACAACAACATTGCTTTGAGTCCCATTTGCAACAATTGTTGCCATACCAACGCCCAATACTCTAATCCATATAGCACCATTACTACAGTAACAACCCCCGAAACAATGGCAGAAATAATATTAGCAAGCATCATGGGGCGAAAAGCCAATTCTTTGCTCAACACAATATTTTGTACAATGCCGAACGAATTAAAAATAATTGCTAAAAACAGAACCCTGGACAGATTAAGCAATTCGGGCATTCGGAAATAGGCTGCAATCAGAGGAGCACAAAAGAAAAGAATTAAATAAATAAACACGCTCAGTGCCACATGAAAAAACAACAAAGCAGTATATTCTGCTGAAGTATTGTTCTTGCGACGAATAAGGGCTGCCGTAAAACCGCTTTCGACCAATATATTGCTCAACATGGTAAAAACAGCCAAGGCTCCGATAAGACCAAAGTCTTTCGGGCTAAGCAAACGAGCAGTAATGATACCTACCAACAAAGCTATAAATTGAAATCCGGCTTTGTCGATACCATTCCAAACAAGCGCTGATGTTGTTTTCTTTTTAAGTGTATGTAGCATTTATTTTTTTAATTTCTCACACAAATATTTTCCTGTATAATTATTTTCACAATGGATAAGATCTTCGGGTGTACCTGCGAAAACGATATTCCCACCCTCATCACCGCCTTCGGGACCTATATCAATAATATGATCAGCACATTTAATTACATCCATATTATGTTCGATAATAATTACCGTATGCCCTCTATCTATCAACGCATTAAAGGCTTTCAACAAAGTATTTATATCGTGAAAATGAAGACCGGTTGTAGGCTCATCAAACACAAAGATAGTAGGATCCATTTTTTCTCCCGAAAGAAAAGAAGCTAATTTTACACGCTGATTTTCTCCTCCCGATAGTGTGCTGGATGATTGCCCCATCTGAATATAGCCTAAACCAACATCTTGCAAAGGTTTAATGCGTTTGGCAATTTTTTGTGCCGTAGAATTTTGTTTATCTTGAGAGAAAAATTCTATCGCCTGATCTACTGTCATTTGCAGCACATCGTAAATATTTACACCTTTATATTGCACTTCCAAAATATCATCTTTGAAACGCTTGCCATGACAGCTTTCACATTCCAGCACCAAATCTGCCATAAATTGCATTTCGACAGTTATCGTACCGTCGCCTTGACACTCTTCGCAACGACCACCTTCCATATTAAATGAAAAATAGGAAGGTGTATATCCCATTTGTTTGGATAATTGTTGATCGGCAAATAACTTGCGTACCTCATCGTAAGCCTTGATATAAGTTACAGGATTGGAGCGTGACGATCGACCAATAGGATTTTGATCGACAAACTCGATGTTTTTTGCCAAATGTAAACTACCGCTAATTGGTCCCGAAGCTTCTTCTTTTTCAGAAAAACTATCATAATGGCGTTTTACATTTTTGTAAAACACATCGCGCACCAACGACGATTTGCCCGACCCGCTTACACCAGTAACCACCGTCATCACATTCAGTGGAAATTTTACCTCGATATTTTTCAGATTATTGATGTGCGCATCTTTCACCAAAATATAATTAGACCACTTGCGGCGTGTCTTGGGTACTTCTATTTTATCTTCTCCGGTAAGATATTTCACCGTGAATGAACGACTGGTGGCTTCGAGAGCCTCAGCCACCTTACCGGACACTGAGGTTCTCGAAGTGTACGGTGCAATGTCTTTAAAATTCCCTTCAAAAACGATCCCACCTCCTAAACGACCTGCCATCGGACCAATATCTATAATATAATCGGCTGCACGAATAATTTCTTCGTCATGCTCTACCACCACAACCGTATTACCTAAAGCTTGTAATTGGCGAAGCACTTTGATCAACAATTGTGTATCGCGCGAATGAAGCCCTATGCTCGGCTCGTCCAGAATATACAACGACCCAACCAAACTACTGCCAATAGAAGTTGCCAGATTAATACGCTGGCTTTCGCCACCAGAAAGAGTATTGGCAGCACGATTGAGCGTAAGATAACCCAAGCCGACATTTTGCAGGAATTGAATGCGATTGAAAATCTCCTTCAGCAATCGTTTGGCCGATTTTTCCTGTACATCGTCCAACTGCAGATTTTCGAAAAAGAGTCTTAAATTTTTAATAGGTAAATCAACCAAATCTTTTATCGATTTACCATCTATCTTTACCCAAAAAGCTTCTTTGCGCAAACGGGCACCCTCACATTCGGGACAAAGCGTTTTTCCACGATAGCGTGCTAACAATACGCGATATTGAATTTTATACTGATTTTCTTCTATAAAACGGAAAAAATCATTGATTCCTCTGAAATATTCATTTCCTGTCCACAACAATTTTAGTTGTTCCGGTGTTAGTTGACTAATCGGTTTATGAACTGGAAATCCGAATTTACCGGCTGTACGAATAAGTTCTTTTTTCCATTCGCCCATCACCTCGCCTCTCCAGCAAACAATAGCATCCTGATAAACAGACAAACTTTTATCGGGAATTACCAAGTCTTCATCGATTCCGATCACTTTACCGAAGCCTTCGCACTTAGGACAAGCGCCTAACGGACTATTAAAGCTGAACAATTGTTCCGAAGGTGTTTCGAAGGTAATGCCGTCAGCTTCGAACTGATTGGAGAATCGTTTGCGTACCTCCTTTTCGCCCAAAACATGAACGATGCAGTTGCCTTTTCCTTCAAAAAAAGCCGTTTCGGCAGAATCAACCGCACGACTAAATGTTTCTTTATCATTACGCGCTGCAATACGGTCTATTACTAAAAAAAATTTGGTTTTGCCCGAGAAAGAATCAGTCTGGGTTAACGCATCCTGAATCCGAAAAATTTCTCCATTTGCCTCAATACGGGTAAATCCCTGTTGTTGCAATAATAGCAACTGCTGGCTTACCTCTTTTTCATTAAATGATTTCGGTACAAGGATAATAGCCGAAGTATCTTCGGGCAGGGAGACAATATAGTGTGCGACATCTTCGGCTGTATGTTTTTTCACCTTCTCACCCGAAATAGGTGAATAGGTTTTGCCTACACGCGCAAAAAGCAGCTTAATATATTCGTATATCTCGGAACTCGTACCAACGGTAGAACGAGGATTTTGTGTGATTACTTTTTGTTGGATGGCTATAGCGGGCGGAATGCCTTTAATATAATCTACCTCAGGCTTAGACATACGCCCTAAAAACTGACGAGCATAAGCCGACAGACTTTCTACATACCGGCGTTGTCCCTCGGCATATAGTGTATCGAAGGCCAATGACGATTTTCCGGATCCCGATAATCCGGTAATAACAATCAATTTATCGCGAGGTATTGTTACATCTATGTTCTTTAGGTTATTTACCCTTGCACCTTTGATATATATGTTTTGATCCATTTTCGATTCAAATAAGATTGCAAAAGTAATACAAAATAAGAACTATTTTGTCAAGTGGGAAACGATATTCGGCTTCAGATAAAGTAATGAGTTTTATGCTCTGAACTTACCTTAGGCATAAGCACGATCCTAAGAAATAAATTAATCCTAATTTAATACCAGAAAATTCATAGTAGGTATCGCCGAAGTAATAAAATTGCTAAACGCCCAAGAAGTTATCTGATGGTGGGAATAGGTTTTATTCAAAATAAAAATGCATGGCAGGCAAAGGAATTATGCAAATTCTTTTTTCTCTTTGAAATGAATATCCAAATAATCCATCGTTTTAACAACTTCCGGAGGATGCATTCAACATAACATTTGAAGATTATGGATAATTCTTTTTTGCCTTCTTTTATGTTGTTTCTGCAGTTTTTGTTCCAAATACCAAACAATAGTATCTCGAATCCCATCTTCCAAATAATATCGGGGAGTAAAATCAATGTCTTTTTCTAATTCCGAAATATCGCATACCCAATTACGGGCACTCATTATCTTATACTTATCCGAGTTAAGCACAGGAACCCGCCCAAACAATCCTCCGATAAAATCAAATGTATAACACAATATTTTGAACAAAGACATCGGAAGTATTACCTTCACTGTCGAACCTGAAAAATGATTTCTTACAATATGAATATATTGTTTTTGAGTATATGTTCTACCATCGGAAACGAAATAAGCTTTCCGTTCTATCGAACTTTCCAATAAACTAAAAATAACATTAACCAAATCTTCAATGTAAATAAACGAAAGATATTGGTCTTCAAATCCCATCTGTACCTCTATACCTTTATCAATAGTTGAAATATAAATATTGTATTCTTTATCACCAGGACCGTAAATTCCGGTAGAGCGAACAATTATGTAAGGAAATGTATTTGAAGTGGATTCTAAAAACTCTTCTGCTTTCCGTTTACTTTTTCCATAGAGTGTATTCGGACATGGAGCATCAGTATGTTTTATCGGTTGGAAAGGATTTATACGACCAGGTCCGACAGCACTTAAACTACTTATGTAGATAAACTTTTTAGGGACACAATCTGCTTCTATCAAAGCCTCAACAAAAGTTTTAGTAAATTGAAAATTAACCTCGTCAAAATCCGATTTTTTTTTACATTTAGTCAGTCCGGCATTATGAATAATGTAATCGAACTTTCCGTATTGTGCTTTATAATCAAGTAATAATTGTACAAGTCTGTCTTTACTTTTATAAGGAAGGTTAACAAAACGAAGTGACTCTAAATCAGAAAATTGACCAATATTACTACCATTTCGGACACCTGCAAAGCATTCAAAATTTTCAGTAACAGCTTTATGAACCAAATTACTGCCTAAAAAACCACTCGCTCCGGTAACTAAAATATTCATGTTCTTAAATCGAATTTTTCTATGCTGAAAAAAATATGGATTTTTTTAATTAATAATATTCAACTAATAATAAAATAAAATTAAAAAAACACTTTACATATATAATCTTAATTGCTTATTTATCAAGCAATTTCTTCTTTTTAAAAAAAGCTCTGCAAAATCCTGCAAAGCTTCTTATAAAAAAGTGGGCCCAACAGGGCTTGAACCTGTGACCCCCTGATTATGAGTCAGGTGCTACT